>NZ_JAEBEJ010000006.1:0-569649 GCF_046548895.1 Amycolatopsis sp. cmx-4-54 | reverse complement strand
GCGTTTCGCGGGCTAATCGCGATCCGCCAGGCCCAAGACACCGACCTGCGTTTCGCGGGCTAATCGCGATCCGCCAGGCCCAAGACACCGACCTGCGTTTCGCGGGCTAATCGCGATCCGCCAGGCCCAAGACACCGACCTGCGTTTCGCGGGCTAATCGCGATCCGCCAGGCCAGGGCACTGACCTGCGTTTAGCCCCCTAATCGTGATCCGGGGCCGGGAGACGCAGGTCAGGGACGCGGCTGGCGACTGAGGGCGTCGTCCGCGAGCACGGCCTCGGCCATCGCGGCGACATGCGGGGTGGCGGGCGGCGCCGGGATGGGGGCGACGGCGGCCGCACGGGCCTTCCGGCGCTGCCGGAACACGCCGAAGGCCATCCCGACGACGCCGAGCGCGACGGCGATCAAACCGACCGGGCCCAGAAGACCGAACGCCATCTCCGAACGCGACGTCGTGTCCGCGGCCGACGCCGGGACGGCGCCCGCGACGAGCAGCGCGACCGGGATCGCGATGACCGCCGCCGCCCTGGCTGCGGGCAGGGCCGATCGCATCAGGAGATGAACTGGGTGCCGCACCGGAGTGCCTCCCGTGACGTGACATTGCCGAACCGGAACGCTAACCCGAACGAGTGAGCATTTCCAGGCTGCTGGTCAAAAAACTACCGAGCGTGTCAAGACCTGTGGGTTCTGATCAACTCGGGGCACGAGACTAGCCCCTCACAGGGGGGATGTTTCGAGCACCCCTCTTCTCAGAGTTGCCGTGCACGGAATCGCTTTCTGACAAAACCGGACATGGCTGCGCCATTCGGCTGTCAAGCGCGGCCGAACAGGCGGTATCCGGCTTTCGCCGGTTGGTTTCTTGTCCGCAATGGTCTATACCTGTTGGCCATACCCCTTAAAAGGTATAGACCAATCTCCCTGCATGGTCCCCTCGTACGAAGGAGCCACCGATGTCTCTTCGACGTATTCTCGCGGCGGTCGCCGCCACCTTCGCCGCCACCACGGTCGCCGTGGTCGTCCCGGCCCAGTCCGCCTCCGCCGCGGACTGCGTGGCACCGTGGAACGCGAGCTCGGTCTACTGGGGCGGCAACACCGCCTCCCACAACGGGCACAACTGGTCCGCGAAGTGGTGGACCCAGAACGAAACCCCTGGTAGCGCACAGGTCTGGGCCGATCAGGGCGCCTGCGGGGGCACGACCAACCCGCCGAACCCGTCCGGCTTCGTGGTCAGCGAGGCCCAGTTCAACCAGATGTTCCCGAGCCGGAACCCCTTCTACACCTACAACGGCCTGGTCACCGCCCTGAGCGCATACCCGGCCTTCGCCGGCACGGGCAGCGACACCGTGAAGAAGCAGGAAGCCGCGGCCTTCCTCGCGAACGTCAGCCACGAGACCGGCGGCCTCGTCCACATCGTCGAACAGAACCAGGCCAACTACCCGCACTACTGCGACACGAGCCAGTCCTACGGCTGCCCGGCGGGCAACGCCGCGTACTACGGCCGCGGCCCGATTCAGCTGAGCTGGAACTTCAACTACAAGGCCGCCGGCGACGCGCTGGGCCTGCCCCTGCTGACCAACCCGTGGCTGGTGCAGAACGACGCGGCCGTCGCCTGGAAGACGGGTATCTGGTACTGGATGACCCAGAACGGTCCCGGCACGATGACCCCGCACAACGCGATGGTCAACAGCCGCGGCTTCGGCGAGACCATTCGCAGCATCAACGGGAGCATCGAGTGCAACGGCGGCAACCCCGCCCAGGTGCAGAGCCGAGTGAACAAGTACCAGCAGTTCACCGGCATCCTCGGCGTCGCCCCGGGCGGCAACCTGTACTGCTGATCCATCCAAGGTGCTGAAGGGGCCTTCGCCGCATGTGACGCGGCGAAGGCCCCTTCAGCTTTCGAGGGATGTCAGCAGCCGTCGCAGCGAAGCGTCCAGGACGCCGAGGTCTTCACCAAGCGGCGAAAGCAGCTTCGCGACGTTCGCCGTGTGTTCGGTCATCGCGGCGTCGACGACTTCGAACCCACGCTCGGTGAGCGTGATCCGGAAGCTGCGCCGGTCTTCGGGATCCAGTGCCCGTTCGACCAGCCCCGCCGACTCGAGCCTGTCGATCCGGCTGGTCATCCCGGCCCTGGACATCATCAGCGTCGCGGAAAGCTCGGACGGGATCAGCGTGTACGGCTTCCCGGATCGCCTGAGCGCCGCGAGTACGTCGAACTCCCCCTGCTTCAAGCCGTGCTTCGCGAACACGGCTTCCACCATGGGCGTGGTCAGCATCGCCACGCGGCCGAGGCGGCCCGCGACCCCGATCCCGGTCAAGTCCAGCTCCGGCCGCTCGCGGTGCCACGCGCCGACGACCGCGTCGATCGCGTCCGTGTTTCGTTCTTCGCTCACGGGCACAGTCTATTCGACGGAAGATAGTTTGACAGCGAACTATCAGCGATGAAACTATCTTCGTCATGACCCAGCACATAGAAACCCGCGAATCCGTCCTCGTCCGCGCCACCGAAGCCGAGACCGTCGGCGCCGCCCCCACCTTCGTCACGCTGCTCGCCGACGTCTCGACCACGGGCGGAGTCATGAGCAGCGCGCGAACACGATTGGGTATCGGCGCCGATGGAGCGACCCCGCACTATCACACCGGCTCCTCCGAGATGTTCTTCATGCTCGGCGGAAAACTGGAAGTCCTTGTGGGAGAAGAGATCGTCACCATTTCCGAAGGCGACATGCTGGTCGTCCCGCCACTGACCACACACGCTTTCCGCGCGACCGTGGACTCGTCGGCGGACGTCCTGATCGTGTTCGTCCCCGGCGTGGAACGGTTCGACTACTTCCGCCTGCTAGAGAAGGTCGGGCACGGCGAGGCGACCGTCCAGGATCTCTTGGACAGTCAGGAAAAGTTCGACAACCACTTCGTCGACAGTCCAGTGTGGACGGAGAGCGCGAAGTCCCGTCAGTAGCCGCGCGGCGGGTACTGCGGTGGCGGATATCCGGGCTGTGGGTACTGCGGTGGCGGGTATTGCGGTGGTGGGTACTGAGGTGGTGGGTAGTGCGGCGGCGGATACCCCTGATGCTGTGGCGGATACGGCTGCCGGCCGTACTGCGGCGGAGGGGGATACTGCTGCGGGTAGCCGGGATTCTGCGGCGGATACGGCTGGTGCGGGTACTGGGGTTGCTGCTGAGGTGGTGGCGGCACGGCCGGCTGACCGCCGCCGAGGTGGAACGGCAGCAGTGACACCAGCTGCGCGAGCCGCCCCAGCGTCGAAAGCACCTCCTCCGGCTTGGTCCGGCCGAAGGTCGGATTCTCGACGTAGACCAGTTCCGCGCCCACCAGCGACCAGGTGTGCAGCTTCAAGGACCGCATGGTGGCGGCGACCTGTGGGGTCAGGACGCCGACCGCGACGTTCGGGTCGGTGTCGATCAGCTTGTACCAGCGGTTGAACTTCCGGTCCGCGGTGGCGGGCTCCGGATACTGCTCGACGTCCCACGCGGACTCGATGCTCGACACGATCTGGAAGTTCGGCATCGGCGCGGGCAGGCCGACGGCCCAGACCGTGTCGATCGAGATCGTGTCGAGCTCGTTGACCTTCTTGTTGGTCCACCGCGTGTGCACGCTCGTGACCGTCGGGCGGCGGTGGTAGTCGAAGACGTTGAACCGCAGCCCTTGATACGCGCCGCTCAGCGCGCCGAACGCCATCCGCTTGTCGCCGCGCTGGTTGAACGGCAGCACCGTCCACCGTTCCAACATGTTCGGCGCGTCCGGGCTGAACTCCCACCCGTACTGACCGGACATCGCGTAGCGCTCGGCGTTCGTCGCCTCGACGCGTCTCGCTTCGTTCGTCTCCATGACCGGACTAGGCTATGCGGAGTATGTCGCCGTCACCGGCGCGTGGTCGGACCAGCGCCGGTCGTAGGACTCGGCGCGCTCGACCACGACGGAGGTGCACCGCTCGGCCAGGCCGGGGGTGGCGATCTGGCAGTCGATGCGCCAGCCGGTGTCGTTGTCGAACGCCTTCCCGCGGTACGACCACCAGGTGTACGGGCCGGGGCCTTCCGGATCGAGCTTGCGCTGTACGTCGACGTAGCCGGCCTCGCTGAACACGCGGCCGAGCCATTCCCGCTCCTCCGGCAGGAAGCCGGAGCTCTTCTGGTTCCCGCGCCAGTTCTTCAGGTCGATCTTGTCGTAGGCGATGTTCCAGTCGCCCACGACGACGACCTCACGGCCACCGGCCTCGGCCTTGGCGCGCAGGTCGACGAGATACGGCAGGAACGCCGTCATGAAGCGTTCCTTTTCGTCCTGGCGCGGGGTTCCGACGTCGCCACTGGGCAGGTACAGGCTCGCGACCACGACGTTCGGCAGGTGGATCTCGGCGTAGCGGCCGCTGTCCTCGAATTCGGGCTCACCGAAGCCGATGCGGACCTCTTCCGGCTCCGCCCGGCTGAAGAGCATGACGCCGTTGCGCCCCTTCTGCGCCGACGGCGCGGGCACCACGTGCCAGCCTTCGGGCGCGGCGGCACCGGCCGGGAGCTCCTTGAGCTCGGCCCGGACCTCCTGGCAGGCGACGACGTCGGCCTTCGTCGAGCCCAGCCACTCGACGAAGCCCTTTTTCGCGGCGGCACGGAGGCCGTTGACATTCACTGTGGAGACGGTCAGCACTCTTCGCACGCTACCCGGAGGGTCCGACAGAACCGGCAGGGCGTTCGCTCTGCGAGACTGCGCGCATGAGCGAGCTGACCGTGCTGGGCAGTTGCGGCGCCTGGCCTGAACCTGGCCGGGCCTGCGCCGGCTTCCTCCTGGTCCACGAGGGTTTCAAGATCGTGCTCGACCTCGGTTACGGTGCGGCGTCACGGCTGTTCGAACACTGCCCTGGCGGCCGGGTCGACGCGGTGGTGGTGACGCACGAGCATCCCGATCACTGCGCCGATGTGAGCGCGCTCGGCCGGGCGCGCGCGTACGGGCTGCCGGACGAGCCGAGGATCCCGCTGCACTGCACTCCGGGCACGGTGCGCCGGCTCGAAGCGCTGGAGCCGCGACCGCATCCGACGACGATCTTCGACGTGCGCGAACTCGGGCCGCCGCGCGAGGTCGGGCCGTTCCGGATGACCACGTTCCTGCTTCCGCACCATGTGCCGAACTACGGCGTCCGGCTGACCGCGCCCGGGCTCACCGTCGCATACACCGGCGACAGCGGGCCCAGTCCGATCCTCGCGGAACTGGCGCGCGACGCCGACCTCCTCATCGCCGACGCCACGCTTCAGGGCCCGTCGCCCGACGAGACTCCGCGTCTGGTGTCGACGGCGGGTGAGGCCGGGTATTGGGCCGAGCGAGGCGGTGCCCGGCGGCTGCTGCTTACCCACTTCTGGCCCGGTTCCGACCGCGCGGTTTCGGTGGCCGAGGCGCGGGAGGCGTTCAGCGGCGAGGCGCTGGCGGCGGAGGAAGGCGCCCACCTGCGTTTCGCGGGCTAAACGCGATCCCGCAGGCCAGCGCACCCCACCTGCGTTTCGCGGGCTAAACGCGATCCCGCAGGCCAGCGCACCCCACCTGCGTTTCGCGGGCTAAACGCGATCCCGCAGGTCGCCGCACCCCACCTGCGTTTCGCGGGCTAAACGCGATCCCGCAGGCCAGCGCACCCCACCTGCGTTTCGCGGGCTAAACGCGATCCCGCAGGTCACCGCACCCCACCTGCGTTTCGCGGGCTAAACGCGATCCCGCAGGTCACCGCACCCCACCTGCGTTTCGCGGGCTAAACGCGATCCGCCAGGTCAGAGCCCACTTGCGTTTAGCCCCCTAATCGCGAAGTCGCAGGTCACGGGCCGCATTTCGCGCCTTCGACCGGGGGCGCGAACTCGGCGGCGACCCACTTGCCCTCGGTGATCTTGCGGAAGCCGTTCTCGACGACCGGCTGCGCGTCGATCTTCGCGTCCTTGACGTACTTGCCGACGATCTTCTGCCCGCCGGGGGCGTCGCGCGCGTTGAGCACGTCGGCCGTCACCACGACCTGGCAACCGGCCGGGCTCGACGCGCTCGACTCCCTGTCCTGTCCCGAGATGGCGACGACGACGATCAGCGCCAGTCCGCCGCCGACGAACAACATCGGTTTCGAGATGGCCATGGTGGTCACTCCTCGAACAAGGGAATCGTTTTCCGTCCGGTCCAGAGTGGCAGAAGCCGGGGCGGCCGCCCAGATCCCGGATCGCCAACCACCCGGAGGCGCCAACCCGGCCGCTCACGGGCTACCCACCGTCACAACGCGAAAAGGCCCCCTTCCGCGAGGGAAGGGGGCCTTCGAGCGACTCAGCCCTGGGCGATCTTCTTGGCCAGGTTGGCGTCCAGCGTCGCGAGGAACTCCTCGGTGGTCTGGAAGGCCTGGTCCTTGCTGATCAGCAGCGCGAGGTCCTTGGTCATCTTGCCGCTCTCGACGGTCTCGACGACGACCTGCTCCAGCTTGTTCGCGAACCCGATCAGCTCGGGGTTCGAGTCCAGCTTGCCGCGGTGCTCGAGGCCACGGGTCCACGCGTAGATGGACGCGATCGGGTTGGTCGAGGTCGGCTTGCCCTGTTGATGCTGGCGGTAGTGCCGGGTGACCGTGCCGTGCGCGGCCTCGGCCTCGACGGTCTTGCCGTCCGGGGTGCGCAGCACCGACGTCATCAGGCCCAGCGAGCCGAAGCCCTGCGCGACCGTGTCGGACTGGACGTCACCGTCGTAGTTCTTGCAGGCCCAGACGTAGCCGCCCTCCCACTTCATCGCCGCGGCGACCATGTCGTCGATCAGGCGGTGCTCGTAGGAGATGCCCTTGGCGTCGAAGTCGGCCTTGAACTCGGCCTGGTAGATCTCCTCGAACACGTCCTTGAACATGCCGTCGTAGGCCTTGAGGATGGTGTTCTTGGTCGACATGTAGACCGGGTACTCGCGGTCGAGGCCGTACTGCAGCGAGGCGCGCGCGAAGTCCTCGATGGACTTGCGGTAGTTGTACATCCCCATGGCGACGCCGCCGCCCTCGGGGAACTTCGCGACCTCGAACTCCATCGGCTCCGAGCCGTCGTCCGGGGTGTAGCTGATGGTCAGCGTGCCGGGACCGGGGACCTTGAAGTTGGTCGCCTTGTACTGATCACCGTGCGCGTGACGGCCGATGATGATCGGCTTGGTCCAGCCGGGCACCAGACGCGGGATGTTCTGGATGACGATCGGCTCGCGGAAGATCACGCCGCCGAGGATGTTGCGGATCGTGCCGTTGGGCGAGAGCCACATCTTCTTCAGGCCGAACTCTTCGACGCGCGCCTCGTCCGGCGTGATCGTGGCGCACTTGACGCCGACGCCGTGCTTCTTGATCGCGTTGGCCGAGTCGACGGTGACCTGGTCGTCGGTGCGGTCCCGCTCCTCGATACCCAGGTCGTAGTACTCCAGGTTCACGTCCAGGTACGGGTGGATCAGCCTGTCCTTGATGAACTGCCAAATGATGCGGGTCATCTCATCGCCGTCGAGCTCGACGACGGTGCCCTGGACCTTGATCTTGGCCATGAGCAGCGGTGCTCCTTCCGCGGATCTTCGCGTTCTTCTTCAGTCTCTCCGGTAGCGGTACAAGCGTACTGCTTAACGGTCCTGGATGGTTCCAGTAGTGGTCGGTATCAAGTCTCCACGAGGCGGTTGTGACCGACGTCACCCGGTCGGACGACGGTCATCCGGCCGTCACGGGACCGCGCGGGCCGCGACATCATCGAACAGCACTCCTCTGCCGGCCCACCGGAAAGGGCGGTCCCCATGACGAACAACCCCTACGCCGTGCCTCCGTACGAGCAGGCTCAGGCTCCGGAGCCTTACGGCGCCCAGCCTAGGCAAAGCGGCCGCGCGGTGCCCCGGGTGATCAGCGGGCTCGGCGGTGTCCTGCTCACGCCGGTCGCGCTGAGCGTGACGATCTACGGCGGCTCGCGGCTCCAGCGGAGTTTCTCGCAGTACATGTCCGTCACCGAAGACCCGCTCGGCCTGATCCTGTTGATCGTCGGTGGCCTGCTCCTGCTCGGCGTCGCGTTCCTCGGCGCACTGTCCGGGCTCGGGCCGGTGGCGGGCGGGCTGCTGTGGGGAGTGCTGCCGGGCCTGACGTTCCTCCTGAGCCCGCGCGACGTCATGAGCCTCGTCTACGACGTCGGCGGCAGTGATCTCGGCGTCGGCATGGTGACGTGGCTGGTGATGGGCGCCCTGTTCGCGAGCGGATTCCTGCTCATCGGGGCAGGTCTGGTCGGCACCCTCGCGCGGCGCCGCGCGGATCGCGTTTAGCGGGCTAAACGCGCTCCGGCGGAGATCGAAGTGAACCGAAGGGGGCCCGCGTCCGTAGTCCGGTGCAGGGAGGTGACCCGCCCATGTCATCGCACCGGTACGTCGCGGAGTACGACGACGAGGACTACCAGGAGTACGGCGAGTACGAGCAACCCGAAAACCCGCGAGACCCGCGAAGGCCGTACGAGGACGTCGAGTCGTATGAACCGTACGAGCCTTTCGACGAGGACCTGAGCCCCGAAGACCCGCGCGCCGGCCGAGGTGTGCGGCGCGTCCTCAGCGGCGCGGGTGGCCTGATCCTGACGCCGGTCGCCCTCGGCCTGCTGGCGTGGGGCGGCCTGCGGCAGCAAATGCTCGTCCAGGCCACGCTCAGCATCCAGCGTGACGTCCTCAGCATCGGCCTCCTCGTGGGCGGCGGGATCCTGTTGCTGTCGGTCGGGCTGCTCGGCGCGCTCTCGGCGACCGGCCCGATCCTCGGCGGCCTCGTCTGGGGTGTCGCCCCCGGCGTGGCCACGATCGCGGTCCCGGAATGGGGCTTCCGCCTGGTGAAGTACCTGCCGCAGAACGACGTCACCCACGGCGTCACGAGCTGGCTGTTCATCGGCGGACTGCTCGCGACGGGTTTCCTCCTGATCGGTGCGGGCCTCGCGTCGAGACTCGCCCGGCGGCGCCGCTGAGCGGGCTGGGACCATCGGCGCATGGGTTTGTTCACCGTTCCCGAAGCCCGCGCCGAGCTCGCCCGGCTACGCCCCGTGCTCGACGAGCTGGTCCGCCTGCGCGCCGACGCGGCCGAACTCGCCGCGTCCCTGCGCCCTGGCGGCCGCGAGACCGCGCTCGGCGGGATGCCGGAATGGAAGGCCGCGCAGGCCCGGCTGGACGACCTGATGACCACCGTCCAGCGGACGGGTGCGGAGCTGAAGGGATTCGCCCCGCTCCTGATCGATTTCCCCGCCGAACTCGACGGCGCCGACGTCCTGCTCTGCTGGCTCGAAGGTGATGCGGAGCTGTCCTGGTATCACCGCGCCGACCTGGGTTTCGCCGGACGCCGCCGTCTCCCGGATAAGGTCGCGGTCGTGACCGAGGAGATCGCGGCCGGGCTGTTCGACGGCATCGCCGCGCACTACGACGAAGACACCTTTCACGGCTTGGTCGCCGACGCGCTCGTCGACGGCCTCGGCTGCACGGCACCCGAGCGCGTTCTCGACGTCGCGACCGGGACTGGGGTGGCCGCGTTCGCCGCGCTGCGCCTGGACCCGGGCGAAGTGCTCGCGATCGACCTCTCGCCGGGCATGATCGCCCAGGCCGAGGCGAAGGCGGCGGCGCACGATCCCGGCAAACGCATCACCTGGCAGGTCGCTTCCGCGGTTCCGTCGCCGGTGGAGGACGAGGGCGCGGACGCCGTGCTGTGCGCGTCTTCGCTGCATTTCCTCGGCGCGGCCGCGCTCCGCGACTGGCTGCGGGCGCTGCGCCCGGGCGGCAGGGTCGGTTTCAGCCTGCCGCTCGCGTCGGCGTTCCGGCCTTCGGAGGCGTTCGCCGCCCTCGTCCCCACCGACCTGAAGCTGCCGGAAACCGAGGACGACGCGGCGGAACTGGCCTCCGGGGCCGGGTTCACCGAGGTGACCGTGAAACGCCTCGACGTCGAGACCGAGGATCGGGTCCGGTCGGTGTTCGTGGTGCACGCGACCAGGCCCTGACCCCTACAGCGGCGCGAAGAACGGCACGCATTTCGGCGCGGACGCGTTCTCCGGGTCGAGCGCCTTGAGGATCAGGCTCGTCACGTTCGGATCGATCGCCTGGCTCAGGTGCCCGGAAACGTCGGAACCGCACCTGTCCTGCAACACGATGTCGGTCGCGCCCGGCTCGTCCAGGACACCGCTGGTGTACGGCGTGACCACTCGATCATGGCGGCTCACGATGCTCGTGTAGGTCGGCCCCGGCACGGTCACGCCGCCGCGGGCGAGGTCGTCGAGGAACTCCGACGGCGCGAGGTATTCGCGACACGCCCCGCAGACGCCGTCGGCGAGGAGATCGATGCCGGGCAACGTCAGCACGGCCTTGGCGAGGCCCGAGAGACCGTTGAGCGACGTGCCCTTGAAGTTCGAACCGAACCCGACGAAATGCTTCACCTTCTCCGCGCCTCCCTCGAATTTGAGGTAGTACGCGGGCATCGTCGTGCCCTCGGAATGCCCGACGATGTCGACCTTGTCCGCGCCGGTGCTCGCTCGCACGCGGTCGACGAACGCGCCGAGTTCGACGGCGCTCTTCCGCATGGAGGCGAGCCCGCCGAACAACTGCCCACCCAGGACGGTGGCGCCGTAGGTCAGCGAATAGACGCAGTAGCCGGCGTTCTTGAGCTTCGGCGCGTGGTGGAACCAGTTGGTCGTCGCGTTGCCGCCGAGGCCGTGCACCAGCACCACGGGCTCGGCGTGACTCGCGCTCGGCCGGCACGACCAGTCGTTCCAGCCGCTCGACGGTGCCGCGCTCGCCGCCGCCGGGACGGCGATCGTGAACGTCAAGGCCGCGATCAGCGTGGTGAGGATCCGAGCCCGCATCCCTGCCTCCGGTTACTCGTCAGTATATGATGCGAGTCATCATGCGTCACAAACCGACGACCAGGACCAGGAGAAAAACCAGACTTACCGGCCGCTTCTTGTGACGGATTACAAGGGCAGCAGCACTCGCCGTTCGATCGGGCTGGACATGACGATCGATGTCGTCGTGGCACCCAGCACGGAGAGATCCTCCAGCAACTCTTCCAGGTGCGTGGTGTCGCGCACGGCGATCTTGAGGATCCAGCAGTCCTCCCCCACCACATGGTGCAGTTCGAGGATCTCCGGCCGGTCCATGATCTTCCGCGTCCGCGGATGCCGGACGGTGAACCCGCTGTGCGGCGCCATCCGCACGAACGCCCGCAGCCCCAAGCCGACCCCGGCGGGCGAAACGAGCGCCGCGTAGCCGGTGATCGTGCCGCCGGCTTCGAGCCGTTTGACGCGCTCGCCGACGGCGGCGGGACTCAGCGAAACACGGCGCCCGAGCTCGCTCAGGGTGATGCGGCCTTCCTCCTGGAGGAGTTCGAGGAGTCGCCGATCGATCACGTCCAGTGAGCTTTCGGTGAAACCACGATCAAGCCGAGATTCTTTCAGTGATTCCGCCGATTCACCCATGTTCTCCCCTTCAAGCACCCGGATCGCCACCGTAACACTGGTATCCATGAAGAAAGTGCTCGTTCTCGGCGGAAGCCGGTACTTCGGCCGCGGGGTGGTCGAGCGGCTGCGTGACGCCGGCTCGGACGTCACCGTCCTCAACCGCGGCTCCGCGCCTGCCCCGTCCGGCGTCGCTCACCTGCTCGCCGACCGTGACGACGAAGCCGGGTTGAAGGCCGCACTGGGTTCCCGTTCCTTCGACGTCGTTCTCGACCAGGTCTGCTACACACCGGTCCAGGCGGAGATCGCACGCCGTGTGTTCCGCACGGACCGCTACGTGATGACGTCCACGATCGAGGTCTACGACCAGGTGCGGGCCGAGACGCCGATGACCGAATCACTGGTCTCCCCCGTTCCGATCGACCTCGGGGCCCCTTCGTACGACTACGGCGAAGGCAAGCGACAGGCCGAGACGGTCTTCGCGGCGGGAGACGCACCGTTCGCTTCGGTGCGCGTCGCGCACGTCCTCGGCGGCGAGGATTTCACCGGGCGGCTGCGCCATTACGTCGAACGGCTGGACGCGGGGCACGCCGTGGACGTCCACGCGAAACCGCGGCCGTCGACGTTCATCCACGCGAGTGAGATCGCGGACTTCCTGACCTGGGCCACGCTCGCGGATTTCACGGGTCCGGTCAACGCCGGCTCCCACGGCGAACTTTCCGCCGTGGACATCGCCCGCGCGATCTCGATCGAGCCCCGGTTCCGGGTCGTCGAACGGGACGCCTCGCCGTTCTCCTTCGACCGGTACGCCGTCCTGGACACCTCGCGCGCGACGGGCCTCGGCTTCTCCTTCTCCTCCACCACCGATTGGCTCGGCGAAGCCATCGAAGACACCAGAAAGGCTTGAGCCCCATGCGTTACCGCAGCATCGGAGACGTCGAAGTGAGCGCGATCGGGCTGGGCGCGATGCCGCTGTCGATCGAGGGCCGCCCGGATCGGGACCGCGCGATCGCCACGATCCACGCCGCGCTCGACGCCGGTGTCACGCTGATCGACACGGCCGACTCCTACCACTGGCACGCGGGTGAAACCGGCCACAACGAGATGCTGATCGCCGACGCGCTGGCCGTCCGCGGCGATTCGGACGGGGTCCTCGTCGCGACCAAGGGCGGTCGTGGCCGTCCCGGTGACGGTTCGTGGACGGTCACCGGAACTCCCACGCACCTCAGGAACGCCTGCGAGGGCTCGCTGAAACGGCTCGGCGTCGACACCATCGGGTTGTATCAGCTGCACAAGCCCGACGAGAACGTGCCGTGGGCGGAATCCGTCGGCGCGATCAAGGAACTGGCCGACGAAGGCAAGATCCGGCTCGCCGGGATCTCCAACGTCTCCCGCGCGCAAATCCTCGAAGCGCGGGAAATCCTCGGCGCGACACTGGTTTCGGTGCAGAACGAGCACGCGCCCGCGCAGCTCGCGCACGAACCGGAGCTGGCCCTGTGCACCGAACTCGGGCTCGCCTACCTGCCGTGGGGTCCGCTCCGCGGCATCGGCGGCGAATTCCTTTCCGTGGCCGAAGAACTCGGGGCCAGCCCGCAACGGGTGTGCCTGGCCTGGCTGCTCGCGAAGTCGCCGTCGATGATCGCGATCCCCGGTTCGACGAGACCCGCGACCATCCGCGATTCGGCGGCCGCGGCCGATCTGGTGCTCACCGCCGAAACGCTGGCTCGCTTGCCGTGATCAGGCTCCGGCCACCAGCGCCACCCCGAGCCCGATCATCGTCGCGGCGACCAGCCCGTCCAGCACCCGCCACGACGACGGCTTGCGGAAGAACCCGCTGAGCAGCCGCGCGCCGAAACCGAGCGCGAGGAACCAGATCACGCTGGCCGACACCGCACCCACGCCGAACGCCCACCGGTCGCTGCCGTGTCCGGCCGCGATGGCGCCGAGCAGGAGGAGGGTGTCGAGGTAGACGTGCGGATTCAGCCAGGTGATCGCCAGCGTGGTCAGCACGATGCGGCGCAACGAGCCGCCGGTCTCCGGGCCGCCGGTCTCCAGGGCGGCCGGCTTGAAGGCGCGACGGGCCGCGAGGGCGCCGTAACACAGCAGGAAAGCACCGCCGACCAGCGCGACCATGGTCAGCGCTTCGGGTGACGTCCCCACCAGCGCGCCGACGCCGCCGACGCCGAGACTGACCAGGATGGCGTCCGAAAAGATGCAGATCAGCACCACGACGAGCACGGATTCGCGCCGGATGCCCTGGCGCAGCACGAAGGCGTTCTGTGCGCCGATCGCGACGATGAGGGCCATGGTGGCGCCGAACCCGGCGACCGCGCTGAACAGAACGTCTCCCATACGGATGACATTAGAAAGCCACTCGTCAACAGTACAGCTAAAGATTCTTACGTAAGATTAGCGTTCGTGATGACAGATCTGCCTCTCGACCTGGTCCGCACGCTGCTGGTGGTCGCCGACGAAGGCACGTTCGACGCGGCGGCCTCGGCACTGCACGTGACCCCGTCGGCGATCAGCCAGCGCGTCAAGGCGCTCGAACAGCGCACCGGCCGGGTCCTGCTGATCCGCACGAAACCGGTACGCCTGACCGAATCCGGGCAGGCGGTCGTGCGGTTCGGCCGTCAGACGGCGCTGCTGGAGGCCGACACCCGGGCCGAACTCGGCCTGACCACCGGCGACGAGCCGGTCCGATTGCCGATCGCGGTGAACGCCGATTCGCTGGCGACCTGGTTCCTGCCCGCCCTCACGAGAGTGCCGCCCGAGCAGAAGATCTGTTTCGAACTGCATCGCGAGGACCAGGACCACACCACGAGCCTGCTGCGGGAGGGCCTGGTGATGGCCGCCGTGACGTCGTCACCCGATCCGGTCGCGGGGTGTTCGGTGCACCGGCTCGGGCACATGCGCTACCTCGCCGTCGTGAGCCCGGCACTCGGCACGGACCTCGACCTCGCCGAAGCACCCGTCGTCGTCTTCGACCGCCGTGACGACCTCCAAGACCGCTTCGCGCGCGAGCGCGGCACGATCGCGAGCCGGCTGCGGCACTACGTCCCGTCGTCCGAAGGGTTCTTCGACGCCGTCGCGGCCGGGATGGGCTGGGGCATGGTGCCGCTCGCGCAGATCGGCGACCGCCTGCGCGACGGCAGTTTCGTCTGCATCGACCCCGATCACCCGATCGACGTACCGCTGTTCTGGCAGCAGTGGAAACTCGACTCCCCCGCGCTGGCGGCGGTTCCGGCCGCCATCACCACGGCGGCCGCGGAACTGCTGGTCGACCCACAAGGATGAAGACGCGCGGACCGGCCGGGTCGTGAGATCCTGGGCGCAGGACGCGCGGATCGCGGGTGACCGCCGCGCCACCTCTGATCCGGGAAGATGATGCCATGCCGAACGAGCTCCGACTGACCGGCGACGCCGATGCCGACAAGCTGCTCAACGACGATCCGTTCGCCCTGGTGACCGGGCTCCTCCTTGATCAGCAGTACCCCATGGAACACGCCTTCCGGGGGCCGAAGAAGATCGCCGACCGGATGGACGGCTTCGACATCCGCAAAATCGCCGAAGCCGACACCGAGACCTTCGTCGAACTCTGCGTCATCCCACCCGCCATCCACCGCTACGGCGGCTCCATGGCCCGGCGCGTCCAAACCCTGGCCCAGTACGTCATCGAGCACTACGACGGCGACACCACCGCGATCTGGACGGCCGGACGGCCCAAACCCAACGGCGAAGAGGTCCTCAAACGCCTCAAAGCCCTCCCCGGCTACGGAGAACAAAAGGCCAAGATCCTCCTCGCGCTCCTCGGCAAACAACTGGGCGTCCAGCCCAAGGGATGGCGCGCCCTCGCCGGCGCCTACGGCGACCGCGGTTCCCGCCGTTCCATCGCCGACGTCACCAGCCCCGAGACCCTCGCCCAGGTCCGCGCCTTCAAGAAAGCGGCAAAGGAAGCCTCCCGGGCGAACGCCGAATAGCCGCGGATCAGGACGGACGTTTGACGGACTGCTTGTGCCGGAAGACGTCCTTCGGGTCCCACTTGGCCTTGACCTGTTGCAGGCGTGCGTAATTGCTCTTGTAGTACAGGTCGTGCCAAGGAACCTTGGACGAATTGTATGCGGGGTCCGACAGGTCGGTGTCGGGGTAATTGACGTAGCAGCCGTCGGTGCGGTCGTTGGGCACCGGAACTCCGCCGGTGGCGCCGTAGAGCTCGGCGTAGAACTTGCGGACCCAGGCCAGGTTCTTGGCGTCGTCGCCGGGGGCGGACCAGAACGTCTGGCACAGCGCCTGGAAGGCCGAACTCCGGTGCGAGGCGGCGGTCGCGGCCGGGTCCACGGCGTTCACCTTCCCGCCGTACGGCAGCAACAGCAGCATCGCGTTCGGGTTGTCGATCGTGGTGCTCGTGAGGTGCTTGTGGATGACCGCCAGATCGGTGTCGGTGAAGGCCTTGCGATGGTAGGCCGACTTGTGGTCCGCGCGGAGCGTCGGATTCGTCAGCATGGGCGAATTGGTCGCCAGCAGCCGGACCGACTGGAACCACGGCAACCGCTGGGCGTTGACCAGCTGCGGCATCGCGCTGTATTCGCCCACGTTCCCGTCCAGCGGACGCACCGCCGCCGACATGCCGTCGCGGATTTCGGCCACGAAATCCTCCAGCAACCGCTCCGCGTTCGGAACGTCGCCGTCGACCTGGACGAACATGCCCACGTTGCCATTGGACTTGTGATTCAGGGCGAGTGAAGCCGACAAGGCCGTGCCCGGCGAATCCGGCGCGCTGTTGCGCTCGTGCCATCCGGTGAAGTTCTTCACCAGCCTGGCGAACTTCGCCTCGGTGAGTTCCGCCCACGAGAACGACATTCCGTTGACCAGGACGGTCGACGGCGGTTTGGGCAGCGCGGTGGCCGGATCGGCACCGCTCACGCCGGGTGAGCGCAGCCAGTAGCGGGTGATCACGCCGAAGTTCCCGCCGCCGCCACCGGTGTGCGCCCACCACAGATCACGGTTGGGATCGGCGGGCTCGCGGGTCGCCACGACGCTGCGCGCCTTGCCCGCTTGATCGACCACCACGACCTCGACGGCGTACAGGTGGTCGACGGTGAGCCCGAGGCGCCGGGACAGCGGGCCGTCGCCACCGCCGCAGATGTGCCCGCCCGCGCCCACCGAGTAGCACCGTCCACCCGGGAGGGTCACACCCCAGCCCTTGTAGAGGGTGGCGTACAGATTCAGCAGCCGCGCGCCGGGTTCGACGGCGAAGGCCTTCATGGCGGGGTCGTAGCGGACCGAGTCCATTTCGGACATGTCGATCACCGTGCGCACGTCGGGATTGCTGACGAAGTCCTCGTAGCAGTGCCCGCCGCTGCGCACGGCGATCCGCCTGCCCGACGTGACCGCGGCCTGGACGGCGTCGACCACCTGCTGGGTCGAACCGACCAGCTGGAAACAGTCGGGGGATCCGACCCAGCGCTGATTGTTCCCGGTGATCAATTCCCCGTATCGGGGGTCGCCCGGCTTGACGGTGAAGGGACCGAACGGGTCGGCCGTCCGGTCGGTCGCGTTCGCGGTCCCGGAGCCGAGGAACGGGAGCGCGGCGGCGCCGACGGCCAGCCCCGCGCTCGCGCTGAGAAATGCCCGCCTGCCCTTTCCGCGCGCGGCATCGGCGATTCTTTCGTCCATTGTTTTTCCCCACTGAAGTCAGGTCGAATACGCGCTGGAGATCAAGGGCAGAACAAAGATGACGGACCTCGCCGTCGAGCCGAGCCGTCGGAGAATACGCGCCGCTGCCCCCACAGCACCCCATCCTCGGCGGGCCCCCGTGCCACCAAGTGAGCGCGAGCCTACCAGAGCACCGCAGCCATTGGTGCGCATTCGGAGTAGCCCGTAACAGGCGTCACGGGCAACGCATATGAGTAACGACTGGGCTACTATCGGAGGTGGCCTATGGGGGGTGTCCATGCGGTGAGTTCACGGCGTCCAGCCGGTATACCCGGAGCGGTTTCACGGAGTGAGACGCGCGCGGGCCGTCCCTTATCGTTTCACCGACGGCTCCGTCAGGTCGCCCATTGTCTGCTGCGTCGATCCACGCCGTCTGGAATTCATCGCTAGTACACCAAATGACAATGTCCGACCCTTCAGGGGGAACTGTGCCACCAACCAACCGAGATGTTCTCGAGCCGGCGCAACTGGAACCGAAGACGCAGGCCCGCGCCGACCAGGTGCTGATTTCGCGCCTTGGCCTGCGTATTCCGCCCAGCCTCACCTATGGCGACTGGGAACGAGCAGGAGTACAGCTTTCCCGGATCTTCGATTCGTCGGCCTGGTGTCTTGGCGACTGGCTGGTCTGCGGTCAGGAGAACTACGCGGATCGCTATGTCCGGGCCATCGACGCCGCCGGGCTCGACTATCAGACCCTGCGTAACTATGCCTGGGTCACTCGCCGATTCCGACTGGAAAGACGCCGGGAACTGCTGAGCTTCCAGCATCATGCCGAGGTCGCCGCACTCGACGCCAGAGCACAGGACCATTGGCTGGATCGTGCCGAGAAAGAGAGATGGTCGCGCAACGAACTCCGCCGTCGGTTGCGCGGGATCAAATCGAACAAGAAGGCGGCCGCGGAGCCGGCCTCGGTGGTACCGAGGCTGGCCGTTGCCAGGGAACGCGTCGAGCGCTGGCGGGCCGCCGCACAGCAGGCGGACGATCACTTGGAGAACTGGATGGTACTGATACTGGACCGGGCGGCGGAGGATATATTGAGCACGAAATCGACGTGATGACGGTGAATGCCTGTCGGTGAGCCGCGACGCTCTCCGAAAAGGGATATTACACGTGAACGCGGTTTCGGGGAGAACCCGATCGGCGGCCGTCGGTTCGTCCCGCTGGCGGGACGGACTTCCGGAGCGGCCGCCGGTCCGGGCGAATGCGGGATTCGGTCATCTGAGACCGGGCGATGATATGACGATCCAGCACCACTAGTGCCGCTGAAGCGGTGGAGGACACTTTTCATGACGACGAAGACAACACGTGTCGCGGTAGTGACCGGAGCCGGAAGGGGAATCGGCCTGGCGATCGTTCGCGCGCTGGTCGAAGACGGATATACGGTCGTCGCGGGCAGCCGCACCGTCACCGCCGGATTGAAGGAACTGACCGCGGACGCGCTCGAGGCCGATCTCGGCCATCCCGACGAGCCCGCCCGCGTCGTACGGCACGCTCTCGACCAGCACGGCGGGATCGATTTGCTGGTCAACAATGTCGCGGGCACGTCGACGCCGCCCGGCGGATTCCTTCAGCTCGACGACGAGGCGTTCCTGCACACCTTCAATGTGACGTTCATGTCGAATGTCCGTGCGACGCGGGCCGCGCTGCCGAGCCTTTTGGAGCGCCGCGGCGTGGTGATCAACATCAGTTCGGTCAACGCGAAACTGCCCCAGCCGCGGCTGGTCGCGCAATCCGCGGTCAAGGCCGCGGTGTCGAACCTCGGTAAGGCACTCGCCGAGGAGTTCGGCGGCCAAGGTCTGCGGGTGAACACGATTTCGCCCGGCCCGGTGTGGACCGACCTGTGGACTTCACCCGGCGGCCCCGGCGAAATGATCGCGAAACGAGCGGGTGCCACGCTGGACACGTTCAAGGACCAGCTGCCCGCCACCGTCGGCACCTCGACCGGCGAGTTCGCCGACCCGGAGGAGATCGCGGCGCTCGTGGTGTTCCTCGCCTCCGGCAAGGTGGCCAACATGAGCGGTGCGGATCTGGTGATCGACGGCGGGATGATGAAGACCGTCTGAGCCGGTTGACCGAGAAGGCCCCTTTCGCCGAAGCGAAAGGGGTCTTTTCGGCATCCTGTGGTGTGCCGGATTCAGCGCCCCGCAGTGGTTTTCGCCGCCTGCGCGGTCGCGGTTTCGGCGGCGCGGGGTCGTCCCACGAACAGCGCGGACGCGACCAAGCCGACCAGCAGGACCAATGCCGGCAGGTACATGGACTGGCTGAGCGCGCTGCTCAGTTTGTGCAGCACCGTTTCGCGCAGTTCGGGTGGCAGGTCGCGCACGCTGGTGCCGTCGCCGCTTTCGCCGATCGGACCGGCCGGAAGTCCCTGAGCCGCGATACGTGTCGACAGCAGCGCGCTGATGGCCGCCGAGCCGAGCGTGAAGCCCATCTGGCGGGTGGTCAGGAACACGCCGGAACCGGCTCCCGCCTGATGCATGGACAGGTTCCGGATCGCGTTGGCCGCGAGCGGCGCCCAGACGAAGGCGTTCGCGATACCGGCGATCGCGCCGAGGACGACGAACAGCGCCAGTGACGAATCCGGCGTCATGATCCACGTGTAGCCGAACAAGGTCCCGGCGAACAAGGCGAAACCGATGGTCGGGATCATCCGCGGCGGCAACCGGTCGGCGATCTTGCCGACGAAGGGCGCGAGCAAGCCGGTGAGGATCGCCATCGGAGCGAAGACCATCGCCGACTTCGTCGGTGACAGGTCCCGCACCTGTTGCAGATAGAAGTAGGCGACCACGAACAGGCCGTTCACCGCCGCGGCCATCGAAGTGACGGCCACATTGGACAGTGAGAAGTTGCGGTCCTTGAACAGGCTCAGTGGCACCAGCGGTTCCCGCGTGTTGCGCGACTGGTTGAAGACGAACAGGATCAGCACGGCGACGCCGGCCACGATCAGCGCCCAGATGACGAGGTCCCAGTTCCGGGCGTTACCCTCCTGGATGCCGAACACCAGCAGGAACATCCCGATCGCGGAAAGCGCCATACCGGTGATGTCGAACTTGTGCTCCCGGGTCTCCAGCGCGGGCACCAGCCAGACCGCCAGCACGAAGGCGACGATGCCGATGGGCACGTTCACGTAGAAGATCCACTGCCAGCCCTGCCAGTCCACCAGCACGCCGCCCACGATCGGGCCGACCAGCGCCGCCAGCCCGGCCGCGCCGCCCCAGAGGCCCATGGCCGCGCCGCGTTTGTCCGGCGGGAAGGTCCGGGTGATGACGGCCATGGTCTGTGGTGTCATCAGAGCCGCGCCCAGTCCCTGCACGACGCGCGCCGCGATCAGCATGTCGATACTGGTGGACGCTCCGCACCAGAGCGAGGCCCCGGTGAACACCACCAGGCCGATCAGGTAGACGTTCTTGGGGCCGAAGCGGTCGCCGAGCCGTCCGGTGATCAGCAGCGGCACCGCGTAGGCCAGCAGGTACGCGCTGGTGGCCCAGATCGCCTGGGAGATGTCGGCGTGCAGGTCCGCCATGATCGCCGGGTTGGCCACAGCGACGATGCTCATGTCCAGCAGGAGCAGGAAGAAACCGACGATGACCGCGTAGAGCGCGGGCCACGGGTTGGATTTCGAGGACATGGCTTCCGTTTCTGGTGTCCGTGCCGGTGGATCGGGCCGGTCGTGAGTGGCGTTCCGGCCCGGTTTTCCTGTCATATCGCGTGATCGGATGGACGACACGCGTGATCAGACGGACGACACGCGTGATCGGATGGACGACACGGCCTCGCCGGGGCTCTCACGCGTGTCGTCCCGCTGATCACAACCAGAAGGGCTCCTGTGACCTTCAGGCGCGGCCGGCGCGAAGAGCTTCCTCGCGGGCGAGCTCGCGACCCTTGGCCAGCACCTGCTGGACGAGATGCGCGATCGTCGTGCGGCCGAGCCGTTCTTCCATGGCCTGCTCGGCTTCCCGGAACTCCGCGTCGAGCAGCGCGCGCATATGGCGGCCGACATCGCATGTGGTGCTGGGCGGATGGGCATGCCTGGTCAGGATCGGTCCCTGCTCGACCGCGGTGTACGCGTCGTAGAGCGTGATCTCCTCCGGTGGGCGGGCCAGCGTCCAACCGCCGCCGCGCCCCTCCGTGGACCGCACCAGCCCGGCGTCGCGGAGGCTGCCGAGAATGCGCCGGACCAGCACCGGGTTGCTCGCCAGGCTGTCCGCGATCTCCGCCGACGTCAGCGAATCGTCCCAGCGCGCCAGCATCGTCAGTGCGTGGATAGCCGCCGCGCTCCTGCTGCTGAGAGCCACCCGTCCCCCCTTCGAAACTGCAACCAGCATAGTTTCAGTTCGGGTCGTCGTCAACGACGGGGTGGGACCGTCCCGATCGGGCGCGAAGTGGCGGATCCGCCGCGAGCGCATTTGTCCCGCTGGCGAGACGGGCGGGGAACGGCAGACCTACTCAGGTGCCCGTTGTTCTGCTAGATTCGGTTATCGAATCCGCCGCGAATTCCTGCGGTATTCGGCGCGCAAAGTCGCCGCCCATGCCCAGCGGCAGGTAATGATCGAACGTCGCCAGTCAGGCAAATCAAGTTTCGGCGGACTTTGCTCATTGGGGGAGGCTCTTGTGCGGAGTGAGCTACCGGTGATTTCGGCCGAATCGGCTTTGCAACAGCCGGAATGGCCGGATCACCAGCACGTACGAATGGTGAGAGAGGTGCTCGCCGATCGGCCGCCATTGGTATCCGCGGACGATGTCCGGACATTGGGTGCCCAATTGTCCAGGGTCGCGGCGGGTGAACTACTGGTCGTGCAGACAGGCGACTGCGCCGAGGATCCGGCGGAATGCACGCCGGGTTATGTGGCCCGCAAGATCGCCCTGGTGGACATGCTGGCCGGGGCGCTGAAGATGGCCACGGGCAAGCCCGTCCTGCGAGTGGGGCGGATCGCGGGCCAGTTCGCCAAACCGCGGTCGAGGCCGACCGAACGGGTCGGCGGTGTCGACCTGCCCGTCTATCGCGGTCACCTGGTCAACAGCCCGGAACCGGACCCGCTGCTTCGGAGGCCGGACCCGGATCGCCTGCTCGACGGCTACGACGCGGCGAGCGCGGCGATGGAGTACCTGCGCCTGCGCAACCGCGAACGGCCGGAGGCGTCGGTCTGGACCAGCCACGAGGCACTGCTGCTCGACTACGAGCTGCCGCTACTGCGCCGGACCGAGACCGGCCGGTGGCTGCTCACTTCGACGCACTGGCCGTGGATCGGCAACCGCACCAACCAGCTGGACGGTGCCCACGCGGCGCTGCTGGCCACGATCGACAACCCGATCGCCTGCAAGGTCGGGCCGGATATGACGCCGGACGCGCTGGTCGCGCTCTGCGAGCGGCTCGACCCCTTCCGCACCCCCGGCAGGCTCACCCTCATCGCCAGGATGGGCATCGAGAACGTGGCCGAGCGGCTGCCACCGCTGGTCGCCGCGGTCCGCGAGGCGGGCCACCGGCTCGGCTGGCTCACCGACCCCATGCACGGCAACACCGTGAGCGGCCCGGACGGGCTGAAGACCCGGTTCGTGGAAACGGTCGCGAAGGAGATCGCCGAATTCAGGCGTGCGGTGGCCGCGGGGCGCGGGGTGGCCGCCGGACTGCATTTGGAGACCACGCCCGACGAGGTCACCGAATGTGTCGCCGATGAGTCGATGATCGGCCACGTCGGCGACAAGTACACCAGTTTCTGCGATCCGAGACTCAACCCGAAACAGGCCATCGAAGTGATTTCGGCCTGGCGCCGGTAGCACACCCCGGTTGAATTCGGATCCGTATTCCTTTTCCGGTCGTCGTGTCAGCAGAATCGAGGTCTTTGTAATGGGCGGGACAGAGTGGGCGCAATACGTCGAGACGTCGATCGAGGTGGCGGGGGATCCGCTCGATCTGTCGGCAAGGCTGGCCGAGGCGGGCCCGCACGGCGAATTCGTCATCTACGAAAAGGACGGGCACTGGTCCTATGCGGGCGGGGTGCTCGCCGAGGTGATCCTCGACCGGGACGGAGCCCGGCTCGGCGGCGTACGGACCGCGCGACTGCCCTGGAGCGATCGGCCGTTGCGTCAGGTCAAGGAACTGCTCGGAACGCTGCCGGTCCGCGGCTGGCGGGCTTATGGCGCCGCGACGTTCGAGCTGTCCTACGCCAAGGACGGTGATCGCGAGCATGTGGACGACCAGCCCCTGCTGCATCTCGTGGTGCCGAAGAGCGAGGTGCGCATCGGCTCCGGCCGGGCATCGGTGCGCTCCACCGACCCGGACACCCTGGCCGTCCTCGTCGACCTGCTCGTCCGCCCGGTCGAAGGCCGGGAGAGCGACGCGGTTCCGCTCGACGTCAGGCAGACCGGCCGCGACGAGTACCGCGCCGCGGTCGCGGGCGCGGTACAGGACATCGCCGACGCGCGGCTGCAGAAGGTGATCCTGTCCAGGCTCGTGCAGGTGGAAGAGGACATCGACCTGGTCGGCACCTATGTGCTCGGCCGCCGCCGGAACACCCCGGCCCGGTCGTTCCTGGTCCGGCTGGGCGGGCTGGAGGCCGCCGGGTTCAGCCCGGAGATCGTGGTCAGCGTGACCGAGGACGGCACGGTCGTCAGCCAGCCGCTGGCCGGCACCAGGGCGCTCACTTCGGATGCCGCGACCAACGACCGGCTGCGCGGGGAACTGCTGTCGGACGAGAAGGAGATCTTCGAGCACGCGATATCGGTGAAGGTCGGCAACGACGAGCTGCTCACCGTCTGCGAACCGGACTCGGTGGGTGTCCGCAATCTGATGACGCTGGAGGAACGGGGCAGTGTCCAGCACATCGCCTCCCGCGTGACCGGCAAACTCGCCGCCGGTCACGACGCTTGGGACGCCTTCGCCGCCGTCTTTCCCGCCGTGACCGCGTCCGGGGTGTCGAAAGAGGCCGCGTACGAGGCCATTCGCCGCTACGAGACCGAGCGCCGCGGCCTGTACAGCGGAGCCGTACTGACCGTGGACGAGTCCGGTGCGATGGACGCCGCGCTGGTGTTGCGGACGGTCTACCGCCAGGACGGCCGGACCTGGCTGCGGGCCGGCGCGGGCATCGTCGGCCGGTCGCAGCCGGACCGGGAGTTCGAGGAGACCTGCGAGAAGCTCGACAGTGTCGCGCGTTTCCTGGTCGCCGCCGAGATCAAGGCGGAGGTGCCCGCGTGAGGACCGACGACGTCTGTCTCTCCGGGATCGGCAGCGTCCTGCCCGGCCTGGTGAGCACCGAACACGCGGTGGCGCAAGGCTGGTACGACGAGGCGGCCCGCGAGGCGTCGGGGATCCTGTCGGTCACGGTCGCCGGGTCGACGCCCGCGCCGGACATGGCGGTCGGGGCCGCGAACCTCGCGATCCGGCGGTCCGGCCGGGCCGCGGACGATTTCGGGGTCCTGCTGCACAGCCACGCCCACCACCAGGGCCCGGACGCCTGGTCGCCCGCGCACTACATCCTCAACAACACCTTGGACCGGCCGATCCCGGCGATCGAGGTCAAGCAGGGCTGCCTCGGCGGGCTGGCCGCGCTCGAACTCGCCGCGACCCGGCTGCTGGCCAATCCGAGTCACCCGGCCGCCCTCGTGACCGCCGCGGACAACTTCTCCATCCCGCTGGTGGATCGCTGGCGCACCTCCTCGGCGTTCGTGCTCGCCGACTCCGCCGCCGCGGTGGCCCTGTCCCGCGGCGACGGATTCGCCCGGCTGCTGGCGATCGGTTCGGTGTCCGACGCCCGGATGGAGGCACTCGACCGCGGCGGCGACCCGCTGTTCCCACCGGGGGTGACCGTCGGGGAGCCGTTGGACTTCACCAAGCGGCGGGAGTACATGCGCGAGCAGTGGGCGCAGGGGGTCACCCCGCCCATCGGCTACTTCGGCGACAAGATCGTCGCCGTCACCGAGTCGGTGCTCAAGGAAGCGGACGTCACCTTCGACGAGATCGCCAGGGTCGCGCATCCCGGTTTCGGCTGGGAATCACTGGAGACGATGTTCCTCGACCCGCTGGGGATCGACCCCGAACGCGGGATCTGGGACTACATCAGGCGAATCGGGCACGCCGGGGTGACCGAGGTGTTCCTCGGGCTCGAGCATCTGTGGACCTCCGGGCAGGTCGGCCCCGGTGACCGCGTGCTCCTGGTGTCCTCGGGGGCGGGCGCCTCCATGGGCGCCGCCGTCGTCGAAATCCTCACCGCCCACCAGCCGGCGACGGAGAACTGACGTGTTGGAAGGATGCACCCCCTGGCCCGCCGATCTGGCGCGGCGATACCGGGAAGCCCTGCTGTGGCGGGGTGAAACACTCGGCACCGTGCTGCGGACGGCCGCCGCCGAGTACGGCGACGCCACCGCGCTGGTGCACGGCGACCGCCGGATCACCTATGCCGAACTCGACCGCTGGGCGGACCGGATGGCGGCGGGGTTCGCCAGGTACGGCATCGCCCCCGGCGACCGGGTCGTGGTCCAGCTGCCCAACGTGCCGGAGTTCGTCGCGGTGTGTTTCGCCCTGTTCCGGCTCGGCGCCAAACCGGTGTTCGCGCTGACCGCGCACCGCTCGCAGGAGATCGGGCATCTGTGCCGGATCACCGGCGCGGTGGCGTATGTGCTGCCCGGCGTGCACCGTGGGTTCGACCACCGGGTGCTGGCGAAGGAAGTCCGCTCGGGAGCGCCTTCGCTCCGGCTGTTGTTCAGCCTCAGCGGCATGGGCGGCGACGTCATCGATTTGTCCACTGTGGACGCCGAACCCGGAGAACTCGCCGAGCAGGAGCCGTCGGACGCGGCGTTCTTCCTGCTTTCCGGCGGGACGACGGCACTGCCGAAGGTCATTCCGCGCACCCACGACGACTACGCGTACCAGGTCCGCGCCACATCCGCGGTGCTCGGAATGTCCACTTCGGACGTTTACCTCGCGGTTCTGCCACTGGAGTTCAACTTCACCTGGGGCTGCCCCGGCGTGCTCGGCACGCTGGTCTCCGGCGGCACGGTGGTGCTCGCCGACGACCCGACGGCCGACGACTGCTTCGCCCTGATCGCCGGCGAGCGGGTCACCGTGACCTCGGTGGTGCCGAGCATCGCCCAGCTGTGGCTGGAGGCGGCGGAGTGGTCCGAGGCGGACCTGTCGAGCCTGCGGGTCGTCCAGATCGGCGGCGCCAAACTGCAGCGGTCGGTCGCCGAGCGGATCACCCCGGTCCTCGGCTGCGAGCTCCAGCAGGTCTTCGGCATGGCCGAGGGACTGCTCACCCTCACCAGGCTCGGCGACGCGCCGGAGGTCGCGCTGGGCACCCAGGGCAGGCCACTGTCCGAAGAGGACGAACTCCGGATCGTCGGCCCGGACGACCGCGAGGTCGCCGACGGCGAGATCGGCGAACTGCTCACCCGCGGCCCCTACACCTTGCGCGGCTACTACCGCGCGCCCGAGCACAACGCGATCGCGTTCACCGAGGACGGCTTCTACCGCAGCGGGGACCTCGCCCGGCTCACCGCCGACGGTGATCTGGTCATCGAGGGCCGGATCAAGGACGTGATCATCCGGGGCGGCGACAAGATCTCCGCGGCGGAGGTGGAGGGGCACCTGCTCGGTTATCCCGGAGTCCTCCGCGCGGCGGTGGTCGGCGTACCGGACGACTTCCTCGGGGAACGGACCTGCGCCTACCTCGTGGTGAACGGTGAACGCCCTTCGCTGCCCGACCTCAAGCGCGCACTGCACGACTGTGGGCTGGCGGGCTACAAGCTTCCCGACCGCGTCGAGTTCGTCGACGAACTCCCGGTCACCCCCTTGGGGAAGGTCGACAAGGTCGCGCTGGTGCGGCTCGCCGAGCGATCCCGTCTGTCGGTAACGAACCGGAAAGGCTGACATGGACACCGATCCCCCGTCGAAGACGCAACCACCCGGCGAACAGGAACTGCGCGAACTCCTGGCCCCGTTGCTCGATACCCGGCCCGAGGAGGTTCCCGGCGACGCCAACCTGATCCTGCTGGGCTTGACTTCGATCGACATGATGCGGCTGGTCGGCCGCTGGCGCCGGGCCAAGGTGCCGGTCGTCTTCGAAGAGCTGGCCTCCGCTCCCACGCTGAACGGCTGGCTCACCCATTTCGACGGACTGCGGGCATGAGCGGCGCTCTGGTGGTCGCCGATCTCGACCAGGCGTCCGTCGTCCACGGCGTGCACGGCGCGGACGGCGCCTCCGAATGGAAGGCGTTCGCCCGCCGCCATGACCTGTTCGGTTACTGGGAGGCGGTCGAATGGGCCGCGCTGCCGCCCGGCGGGATCAGCGGCGAACACGTGCACACCCGGACCGAAGAACTGTATTTCATCATCTCCGGCACGGGGACCATGCTCCTCGACGGTCAGGAGCATCCGGTGCGGGGCGGTGACCTGATCCTGAACGGCATCGGCACCCGGCACGGCTTGATCAACGCAGGCGACGACCGGCTGACCTGGCTCGTCATCGAAGTGGTCGGCCCGCACCTGGCCGCCGTCTATTCCGAACACCAGAAGCTGACCGAAAATGGGGGAAAACGATGAGCAACGCCGTGGTGATCAATCTTCGCGAGGTGCGGGAGATCGACGCGCGTGTCTTTCTGAGCGGGCCGCTCGGCCGGATCCGGCTGCCGCAGTTCGAGCCGGGACAGCAGGAGACGCTGGTCGCCGAGGACCAGGAGCACACCCTGTTCATCGTGCGCGGCAACGGAACCGCGGTGACCGGATCGACGACCGTCCCGCTGCGCGCCGGCGTCGCGCTGACCCTGCCGTTGGGCAGCAATGTCACGGTGGAAGCGGGCGACGAGGGCCTGGAACTGTTCATCGCCAGCCTCGCCACACCGCAGGCCGCCGGGGCGGCGCGGTGATCGTCACCAACGCCGATGGGCTGAGCCGGAGCCAGGACGGCGGCGCTTGGCGCTGTCTGGCCCGGCGCGGCATGCTGCACAGCGAATGCGAGGCCTTCGACTATCTCCGCTTGCCGCCGGGCGGTACGCGGGACGGGCGCGGCAGGGACGGTGTCGACGCGGTCTGGTTCGTACTCGATGGTGAAGGCGAATTCCGGGGCGGTGCCGAGGATTCCGTCCCGCTGCGCCCTGGTGACCTCGTCCTCTGGTCCGGGGGGACGCGCGGGTCGGTGCACAACCCGTCCAGCGGAAACCTCGAACTGCTGTCCTTCGCGGTGCTGCCCACCGCGGTGACCGACCGGCTTCCCGCCCGGATCCCGGTGGCGCCCGCACCCTTGACCGGAGCCGACCATGGCTGACCGGCTGATCGTCACGACCCTGGACGAGCTGTCCGAGGTCTACGAAATGCACGGCGGCGAGAAGGTCGCCCGGTGGAAATGCCTTGCCAGGCGGAACAACCTGTTCGGGGCGTGGGAAGCGGTGGAGTGTTCCTTCCTGCCCGCGGGCGGGGCCAGCGGGGTGCACCTGCACAGCCGGACCGAGCAGTTCGACTACGTGGTGTCCGGCAGCGGCGTGATGACAATCGACGGCGTCGATCATCCGGTCACCGCCGGCGATCTGCTCACCACCTGCCTCGGCACCCGGCACGGCATCCGCAATGTCGGTGACGAAGACCTGATCTGGCTGGTCATCGAGGTTTCCGGCCCGGGAATGGTGCCGGAGGTACCCGCGCAGGACACCAGTGGCGACCGCGCCGAGGTGATCAAGCTCCGCGAGGTCCGCGAGGTCGACGCGCTGGACTATCTGTCCGGACCGCTTCGCCGGGCCCGGCTGATCGAGCTCGCGCCAGGGCGGTCCGAGACCTTGGTGGCCGACGAGCAGGAGCACGTTCTGTTCACGCTCGGCGGTACCGGGTCCGCGACGTCCACGTCCACCACCGTCCCGTTGCGCTACGGGGTCTCGGTCGGGGTGCCGTTCCGCGGTTCCGTCACGGTCGAGGGCGGGCCGGACGGACTGGAGTTCTTCGTGGTCAGCCTGGTCGTCCCGGCGAACGTGGGTGGTGCGGAATGATCGTCTCGAACTCCGGTGACGGGCTCACCCGGACCCTCGACGGCAGCGCCGGCGAAGCGGTGTGGCGGTGCCTCGGGCGCCGCGGGATGTTGTTCAGCGAATGCGAATCCTTCGATTTCGTCCGGCTCGCTCCGGGGGCGGTTCTCGACGAACGCGGCCGGGGTGACATCGAGGAGGCCTGGTTCGTGCTTCGCGGCGAGGCCGAGTTCGCCGAGGACGGCCAAGACCCGCTGCTCGCCCGCGAGGGCGAACTCGTCTTCTGCGCGCACGCGACGGCCGGTCGATGGCGGAACACCGGCGACTCCCCGCTGGAAATGCTGTTCCTGGCGTTGATGCCCGCTTCGGTGAGCCTGCGGTTGCCGACCCGGACACCGTCCGACTGACCAGGGAAAGGAGAGTCCCATGAGGCACCAGCGAATCGACGTCGACGTCCTCGTCGTCGGCTCCGGGCCGGTGGGCGCGACCTTCGCGCGCACGCTCGTCGAAGGCGGGCGCAGTGTCCTGATGGTGGACGCCGGACCGCAGCTCTCCAGCCGTCCTGGCGAGCACTTGAAGAACCACTTCGCCTACCAGCACAGCCACGAGCGCTTCGGCGGTCTGGTCGGCGGGCATCTGCACCCGCTGTCGGTTCCGGCCGCCGAGCCGGCCGAGCCCGGCCGGTTGATCAGCCTGGACGCGGGCGTCGCCACCTACGCGGTCGGCGGGATGGCCACCCATTGGACCGGTGTGACCCCCCGGCACCACCCGTCCGTCGAACGGTCCGACGCCTTCACCGCCGCCGAGTGGGACCGGCTCTACGGCGACGCGGAGACACTGCTCGGCACCGGAACCGACCTGACCGCGCACGCGGTCTCGCATCAGGTCGTCCTGGACGCGCTCGCTTCGGAATACCGGGAACTGCCCGGCGGGTACGGGGTGCGGCATCTGCCGATGGCGGCGCGGCGCCGCGCCGACAACCCCCGGCTCGTGCGCTGGACCGGAACGGATACCGTGCTCGGTCCGCTCGCCGACGGCGGCCGGGACGGGTTCGTGCTGCGCGAACAGCATCTGTGCCGTCGTCTCGTATCGTCGCCGGACGGCGGGCGGATCGAGTACGCCGAGATCGAGGACCACCGCGACTGGCGGACTCTGCGGGTCACGGCGAACACGTACGTCCTCGCCGGTGGCGCCGTGCTCACCCCACAGCTGTTGTACGCCTCCGGTATCCGTCCGCGGGCGCTCGGCCGCTACCTCACCGAACAGCCGGTCGCCTTCTGCCAGGTCGTACTCGGCGACGACCTCGTCGACGGCGTGGCGGCCGACGAGCGCTTCGCCGAGCGGGTCGCCGCCCACCGGGCACGCCATCCGGAAGATCCCTTGCCCATCCCGGCGGACGACGCCGACCCGAACGTCTGGATCCCGGTGTCACCGGACCGTCCGTGGCACTGCCAGATCCATCGCGATCTGCCCTACGCCGATCTGGTGCCGAACCGGGAGATCGACCACCGGCTGGTGGTCGACCTGCGCTGGTTCGGGCTCGTCGACCCGCGCCCGGAGAACCGGGTGCGGTTCTCCGACACCGAACAGGACGTCTTCGGCCTGCCGCGGCCGGGCTTCGACTTCTCGCTCAGCGACCGGGACCGTGAACGACAGCATCGGATGATGGCGGACCTGCGGCGGGCCGCGGCGGCGCTCGGGTCGTACCTGCCAGGGTCCGAGCCGCGCTTCGTCGTTCCCACCCTTCCGTTGCACATCGCGGGAACCACCCGGATGGGCACCGACGCGGACACCAGCGTGGTCGACCCCGGTTCGAAGGTCTGGGGCGTCGAAAACCTCTATCTCGGCGGAAACGGCCTCATCCCGACACCCAACGCGAGCAACCCGACCCTGACCAGTGTCGCGATGGCACTGCGGGCGGCGCGCGGAATTCTCGGCACGGAAAATCCATCCTCGGCGGAAAGGCGCGCAGATGAGCGGCCCGGGCTACTTGTTCCTCGGTGATGAAGAAAAGGCGTTGGTCACTCGTGCGCTGGACACCTGGCAGCTGAACAGGTACCGGTTCGACGAGACCGCCGAACCGTCCATGGTGTTCACACTCGAACGCGAATTCGAGCAGCGCACCGGCGCCGCCCACTGCCTGGCGGTGAACAGCTGTACCTCCGCGCTGCTCACCGCGCTCGCGGCCTTGGGCGTCGGCCCCGGCGACGAGGTGATCGTCCCCGGCTACACGTTCATCGCGTCCATCGCCGCCATCGTCCACCGCGGCGCGGTCCCGGTGCTCGCCGAGATCGACGAGTCGCTGACCCTCGACCCCGAGGACGTGGCGCGCCGGATCACCCCCGCGACCAAGGCCATCCTCGCGGTGCACATGCTGGGTGCGCCCGCCGCGCTGGACGAGCTGCGCCGGATCGCGGACGACCACGGCCTGTTCCTGATCGAGGACGCCGCCCAGGCCATCGGGGGCCGATACCGGGGCCGCGCCCTCGGCACCATCGGCGACGCCGGCGCCTTCTCCCTCAACCTGTTCAAGATCATCACCAGCGGTGACGGCGGGCTGCTCACGATCGCGGACGACGCCGTCTACGAACGGGCTTTCGCCTTCCACGACCACGGGTTCAAACCGATGCGTCACGGCATCGCCGACGCCGACTCGCTGTTCGGGCTGAACCTGCGGATGCACGAACTGAGCGGCGCCGTCGCGCTCGGCCAGCTGCGCAAGATCGATCTCATCCTGGAAACCCTGCGCAAGCAGAAGACCGCGCTGGCCGAGGCGATCGGCGAGCTGCCCGGCGTCGAACGCAGGCGGCTCAACGATCCGGACGGCGAATGCCACTCCTTCTTCGTCCTGCGGTTCGAGACCGTCGAGGTGGCGCGGGCGGTGGCCGCCAAGCTCGGCACCGCCACGCTCATCGACTCCGGCCGTCACTACTACGGGAACATGCCCCAGCTGATCAGCCGTCGCATGCCCACCGCGTCGGAACACCCCTTCGGGTGTCCGGCCCATCCCACCGAGGCGCGGTACGAGCCGCACATGCTGCCCCGTACCGACGACATCCTCGGCCGGTCGATCACGCTGTCCGTCGGCGTGGTCGACGCCTATCTCGGCGCCGGATTCGGTATCACCCCGCTCTCGTCGTCCGACGAGATCGCGGCCGTCGCCACCGCAGTGAAGTCAGCCGTCAACGAAGTGGTCGCGAGGACGTGAACATGCAACCGGTCGAATCGAAACCGGTGGAGACGGGTCTTCCCGCCCACCACTGGCGGGTCGAGGCCCAGCTCCCCGTCGACTACGAAGTCCAGCTGACCACCGGCGTACTCGATCCGTCCAACCCGGCGTTGCTGGACGCGGGCACCCTCGTCCGCGCCGAGCGGCTCCGGCGGTTCGTGGTGGTCGACGCCGAGGTCTACGCCATCTACGGCGACAACGTGCGCAAGTACCTGGAACACCACAACGTCGAATACAGCCTCTGCGTCCTGCCCGTCTCGGAGGAGACCAAGACGATGGAGTCGGTGTTCACCGTGGTGAACGGACTCGACGCGTTCGGGATCTCCCGCCGGAACGAGCCGATCATCGCCATCGGTGGCGGCGTCGTGCTCGACATCGTCGGCCTGGTCGGCAGCCTGTACCGGCGCGGGACCCCGTACGTCCGGGTCCCCACCTCACTGATCGGGCTGGTCGACGCCGGGGTCGGCATCAAGACCGGGGTGAACCACGGCAGCCACAAGAACCGTCTCGGCTCGTACTTCGCGCCGACGGTGGCGTTGCTGGACCGCGATTTCCTGGCCACATTGGACGGTCGGCACATCAGCAACGGGCTCGCGGAGATCCTCAAGATCGCGCTGATCAAGGACGCGCGGTTGTTCCAGCTGCTGGAGGACCACGCCGAGTTGCTCCTCGCCGAGCGGCTCACCGGGCAGACCCAGACCGGCGACCTCGTCGCCGGTGAGGTGTTCAGCCGGGCGGTGGGCGGCATGCTGGAGGAGCTGCGGCCGAACCTGTGGGAGAAGCAGCTGGAACGGGTGGTCGACTACGGTCACTCGTTCAGTCCCACTCTGGAGATGCGGGCGCTTCCCGCGTTGCTGCACGGCGAGGCCGTGACCATCGACATGGCGCTGACCACGGTGATCGCCGAGGCCAGGGGTCTGGTGTCCACAGTGGACCGTGAACGGATCTTCCGGCTCATGCGACGGCTGCGCCTGCCCGTCTGGCATCCGTTGATGGAAGCCGAGCTGCTGGAACACGCACTGCGGGAGACCGTCCGGCACCGGGACGGGCGGCAACGGATGCCGATCCCGGTCGGGATCGGCGCGGCCTGCTTCCTCAACGACCTCACCGCCGCCGAACTCGCCCGTGCGGCGGAAATCCTTCGTACGCTGCACGAGCCGGGGGTGAACGAGGTGATCGTCACCGACGTCGGCGGCCGGTCCGATGCCACCGGGAACCGGCTGATCGACCGGGGCGGGCTGAGCAGCACGTGGCAGGCCATCCACTGGGCTTCGCTGCCGCCCGGCGCCCTGCGGGAAGAGGACACGCGGACCGCTACGGGCAAGTTCTGTTTCGTGCTGGCGGGCGAAGGTGAACTGCGTATCGACGAGGTGTCGCACGACCTGCGCCCCGGCGACCTGATCGCCACCCGGGCCGGTGCGGTGCACCGGTTCGCGAACCAGGGCACGGAACACCTGAGCTGGCTGATGATCGAAGTGCCCGGAGGCGTGACGTGACCCGGCCGTCGGTGCGGGAGACCCGGCAGCGGGGCATCCCCGGAGCCAGGGCGGTGCACCATGTCGCCTACACCGTCCCGGATCTGGAGCAGGCGATCGAGTTCTTCGTCGAGGTCATCGGCGCGGAGCTGATCTACACCGAGGGCCCCGTACAGGACCGGGACGGCGACTGGATGACCCGCAAACTCGCCGTGCACGCCGCGGCGGTCGCCAGGGTCGCCATGCTCCGGCTGGGGCCGGTGACCAATCTGGAGCTCTTCGAGTACACCGCGCCGGATCAGCGCCGCGAACTTCCCCGCAACAGCGACTGGGGCGGTCACCACCTGGCGATCCACGTCACGGACGTCGACGCCGCCGCGGCCTATCTGCGCGCCCAGCCGGGTGTCCGGGTCCTCGGCGACCCGGAGACGATCACCGACGGGCCGATCGCGGGAGATCGGTGGGTGTACTTCGTGAGTCCGTGGGGGATGCAGCTGGAGTTGATCAACATCCCCGCGGGCGCGCCGTTCGAACGGGAGACCGCCGCGCGCCCGTACCAGTCCGACCGGCCGTGGTCCAACCGCTGAGGATCGCCCGGAAGACGGATACAACGCGTGAACCCGCCCGGCCGGAGGCCCCGCGATCGCGGCGCGGGTTCACCAACAGACACTGAGGAGCAGCATGACCGAACCATCCGCGCTCGTTCCCGCCGGCCACGGGCCGACGACCTGGTTCGACGGCAACGTCTACACCGTGAAGGCGAGCGCCGAGAGCACCAATGGCGCCATGTCCGTCCTGGAGTCCTCGATCCTGCCGGGCAGCGGTCCGCCGCTGCACGTCCACACGCAGGAGGACGAGGCGTTCTACGTCCTGTCCGGCCAGCTGAGTTTCACCGTCGGCGACGAGGAGTTCCTCGGCAGGGCGGGGGATTTCGTGCTCGTCCCCCGCGGCATCCCGCACTGCTTCAAGAACATCGGCGCCCACGTCGCTCACACGATCTTCGTCTACACCCCCGCCGGGTTCGAGAAGTTCTTCCAGGAAGCGGGAGATCCGGCCGTACCGGGTATGCCGGTCCCGACGTGGGGGCCCGCGGAGTTCGAACGGGCGGCGGAGATCGCCGTCCGCCACGGCTGGGAGGGACCGAGGACAGGTCAGGAGGCCGGCCGCTGACGTCACTTCTTCTCGGCGCACGGCCACGGTCCCGGGGTCTCGGCGGGCAATTCGACCTGCTCGGCTTCGGTGCGGAACAGCCGGAAGCCGCGCGCCTGGTAGTTCTTGAGCGCGGCCGGGCCGTCCGTGGTGCAGGTGTGGACCGTGACACGGCGTGTGGTCGTCCTGCCCGGCCAGCGCTCCGCGAGCGCCCACGCCTCCCGCAGCGCGACGGTCAGCAGGTGCCCGCCGACGCCCTTGCCGACGAAGGACGACATCAGGCCGAAGTACGCGAGTTCTACTTCGCCGTCGACAGTGCCGTCGAGTTCGAAGTAGCCGCACGGCGTCCCCTGCGCGTAGGCCACCCAGGTCTCGACGCCCGGCCTGTCCAGCCACTCGACCCACTGCGCCCACGTCCAGCCGAGCCGGTCGATCCAGAACCAGTCGCCGCCGACGGCGGTGTAGAGATAGCGGTTCAGTTCCGGGCTGACCAGCTCGGCGCGGGCGACCTTCACCGGGACGGCCGGCGGTTTCGCCGCGTTCAGGTCGTCCGGTGAGGTCTGCTCGAGGTGCCAGGTCGTGATCTCCATGCGGTGATCATTTCACCCAGACCCGCAGCGGCCCCAGAGCCGTGTAACCGTTGCGAAGTGCGGCGACGAGGTCTTCTCCGTGCTCGTAGCCGGTGATCGGCAGGCCGGGGAAGCTCGCCGCGACGGCCGAGGTCGCGCCGCGCCAGGCGTCGTCCAAGTCACCTTGAGTGTACAAATTGGACAGTCCGGCGAAATCGCCGCCCCGGTTGGCCGTCACTCCGGCGACCCCGTTCGACCACAGGGCGACGGACGCGTCCCCGAAGGAGTCGGCAACGCGGGACCAGCCCGGTTCGAGCGGCACTTGCGCCGTACGAGTGATCCAGGTGGCCTCGAAGAGGACCTCGAAACCCGCCCGCGAAAGATCCAGGCAGCCGAAGCTGTCCTTGACCGCACAGCCCGGCGAGGTGTCGATCCCGTCCAGGACTTCTTCGGCCGTCGCGTCCGGCGTCAGGGTCATCGCGTCGGGGTACGACGGCGGCGTCCGGCTCGCCGATTTCCAGACGCGGGCGGTGAAGGTGCCCGTCCGGCACACCGTGTCGCACCAGCGGGCGTTGACCCGCACGGCGTCCGCTACACCCGCGCGAACCACAGCACGTCCGGTTCTCCTTGCGGCACCGGGATCTTCAGCTCCCGCACCTCACCGAACCGCGCGCGGAGCCGCTTCGCGAACGACGGCACCGACTCGGCGCTCCACACCCCGAGCACACCGCCGGGCCGCAACCGCGCGGCGAGCAGGTCGAGGCCTTCGCCGGAGTACAGCTTCGCGTTCCCGTCGGTGACCGTCCACTCAGGACCGTTGTCGATGTCGAGGCACAGCGCGTCGAACCGTTCTTCCGTCCGGCGCAACCACTTCACCAGATCGGCCTCGACGACGGTGACCCGATGGTCGGACAGGGCGTCGTCGTGGACGTCCTTGAGCGGGCCCTCGCGGTTCCAGCCGATCACGGCGGGCTCGCGCTCGACCACCACGACCTCGCCGACCCCGGGATGGTCCAGCGCGGCGCGCAGCGAATAACCGACGCCGAGGCCGCCGATCAGCATGCGTGCCTTGCCCGGAAACAGGTCCGCCGCCACCGACACGAGCAACCGTTCGGATTCACCGTTCCGGGTGTCCATCAGGAAGACGCCGTTGGCGATGACCTCGAAATCGGCTCCGGTCCGGCGGAGCACCAGTTCGCCACTCTTCCCGGCGACCTTGTCGAGTACGTCGGTCATCCGGGCAGCTTATCGGCGACGGTCACCGCAGGGCCGCCGATTTGTACCCGCCACGGGATTTCGACGACGGTGTCGAGAAAGCCGAGCGCATCCGGCGGAACGCCCTGCTGCTCATGGCCCAGCACGGCGATCGCGTCACTGGCGAGAATCACCCCGACGCTCCTAACCTGGAAAGCTTCGGAGGTGATTTCTCATGCAGGCGACCGTCGGAGACGAGATCCACGTGCACGGGCGCACGGTCGGATCGGCCGGGCAGCGCGGTGAGATCCTCGAGGTACGCGGCGAACACGGCGCCCCGCCGTATCTCGTCCGGTTCGCGGACGGACACGAAGGGCTGGTGTTCCCCGGCCCCGACTGCGAAGTCCAGTCTCGTGCCGAGTAGTCGTCACTCGGCCGGCGCGGGCCGCGGCACGCGGTTCCGCCAGCCCGCCACGACCACGGCCGCGCCGAGCGCGGTCAGCACCGCCGCGATCTCGGGCAGCAGGAGCGGCCCGCCGCCGCTCAGCACCGCTCCCCCGACCAGGCCGGAGAGGCCGACGCCGAGATAGATCGCGGACGCGTTGAGCGAGAGGACCAGTCCGGCGTTCTGCTTGGACAGCTCGATCAGCCGGTGCTGGATCGGCGGGTTGACCGACCAGGTGGCCAGGCCCCACAGGAAGAGGACGACGGCCGCGCCCACGACGGTGGTCGCCACCAGCGGCAGCAGCGCGAGCACCACGGTGATCCCGCCGAACACGACCAGCAGCGGTCCCCTGGCGCCCCAGCGGTCGGCCGCGCGGCCGCCGAGGACGTTGCCGAGCGCGCCGCCTGCCCCGTAGACGAACAGGAGCAGGCTGACCGTCGTGCCGTGGATGCCCGCGGTGGCGGACAGGACCGGCGAGATGAAGGTGTAGACGGAGAACGCGGCGAGGCAGCCGAGCACGGTCGCGCCGAGCATGGCGAGGACGCGCGGATCCTTGGCGACGGTGAACCGTTCGGCCAGCCGGACCGGGGGCGGCGCCGGGACGGCGGGCAGGACCAGCCGGACCGCGAAGGCCCCGAGGAGCGAGAAGGCCGCGACGAGTGCGAAGACGGCCTGGTAGCCGACGCTCTGCGACAGGACGCTGCCGAGCGGGACACCCAGGATCGTCGCGACGGTGAGCCCGCCGAAGACGAGCGCGACCGCGCGGCCCCGGCGTTCCGGCGAAGTGAGTTCGGCGGCGACGGCGCTCGCGGCCGGGGTGAAGACCGCCGCGCCGATCGCGGTGACGACCCGCGCGAGGAGCAGGGTCACGTAGCCGGGCGCGAGGGCGGCGAGGGCGTTGCCGATGGCGGTGACGACGAGGGCGGCGACCAGGAGCGTGCGCCGCTCCCAGCGGCCGGTGACCGCGGCGAACAGCGGTGAGCCGACCGCGTACGCGATGGCGAAGGCGGTGACCAGCTGGGCGGCGGCCGTCTCGGAGACCGCGAGCTCGCCGGTCAGCGCGGGCAGCAGCCCGGCGACGACGTAGCCGCTGGTGCCGACCGCGAAGGTACCGAGCGCCAGCACCGCGGTCCTGGGTGGTGCGAAATTCATGAGTCCCCAGCTCCAGACCCCACAGAGCGCGATTAGCCCGCTAAACGCAGGTCGGGGCCGGATCGCGATTAGCCCGCTAAACGCAGGTGGGGGTCGTTGTTCGATGGTTGTCGTAGTTCGATGGAGACCGTACTACGAACTCGCCGGAAGTTCGAGGGGCGTCGTACTATGGACGGATGGCCGCGACGCAGCAGTACGTCTATCCCGATCAGGGCGAGATCCGGATCGAGGCGGTCCTCGCCGCGCTCGCGGACCCGGTCCGGCTCGACATGGTCCGCCAGCTGGCCGCGTCCGGCACCGAGATCTCGTGCAGCGGATTCGACGTCGCCGTGACCAAGTCCACACTCACCCATCACCTGCGCACGCTGCGCGAAGCGGGCATCATCATGGGCCGCCAGCAGGGCACCGCCCGCTACAACTCCTTGCGCCGCAAGGATCTCGACGAACTCTTTCCCGGCCTGCTCCAGGGAGTGCTCGCCGCCCGCCGCTGAGGGTGGGCAGCCTCACCCCAAACCGGGATGACAAAGGCCCCCTTGATCGGTTGAACTGGATGCAGGACAGCGGGGCCGCACGCGCTGTCTTCTTTTGTGTCCGAGACCTAAATCGATTCAGCTCCCCATCCGCGACGCTGGGCGAGTAATCGTTTACTTCACGTTCGACCCCGGAAGGAGAGCCGTGCCCGTCGCGCTGCTCGCGCTCGCCATCGGTGCCTTCGGCATCGGGACCACCGAATTCGTCATGATGGGCGTACTGCCCGAAGCCGCCGCGGACTTCGGCGTGTCGATCCCGTCCGCCGGTTACCTCATCTCCGGCTACGCCCTTGGCGTCGTGGTCGGTGCCCCACTGCTCACCGCCGCCGCCGTCCGGCTGCCGCGCAAGACGATGCTGCTGGCGATGATGGGGCTGTTCACGCTCGGCAACGTCCTATTCGCGCTCTCGCCGAACCAGGAGTTCGGCGTCGCCTTCCGCTTCCTCGCGGGCCTGCCGCACGGCGCGTTCTTCGGCGCCGGCGCCGTCGTCGCGTCCAGCCTGGCCAAACCGGGCGAGCGCGCGAAGGCCGTCTCGATGATGTTCATGGGCCTGACCCTGGCCAACGTCGTCGGCGTGCCGCTGGGGACGCTGCTCGGCCAGAAGGTCGGCTGGCGCGCGACCTTCGGCGTCGTCGCCGTGATCGGCCTGCTCGCCATGGCCGCGATCGCGAAACTGGTCCCCCACCAGGGCAAACCGGTCGAGCCGTCGCTGCGCGGCGAACTCGGCGCCTTCCGCCGCCCGCAGGTGTGGCTCGCGCTCGCGATCGTCACCTTCGGCCTCGGCGGCGTGTTCGCCTGCCTGTCCTACATCGCGCCGATGCTGACCGACGTCACCGGCTATTCGCCGTCCCACGTCACGCTGCTGCTCTCCCTGGCAGGCGTCGGCATGACGATCGGCAACTACCTCGGCGGCAGGCTCGCCGACAAGGCGCTGATGCCGAGTCTCTACGTCTCGCTGATCGGGCTCGCTTCGGTGCTGGCGATCTTCACCTTCACCGCGAACGGCAAGGTCGGCGCGGCGGTGACGATCTTCTTCGTCGGTCTGGCCGGCTTCATGATCGGCCCGATGATGCAGGCCAGGATCATGGAGAAGGCGGGCGGGACGCCGTCGCTGGTGTCCGCCGCCGTGCAGTCGGCGTTCAACATCGCGAACTCCATCGGCGCCTACCTCGGCGGTCTGGTGATCGCCGGCGGGCTCGGCCTGGTCGCGCCCAACTGGGTCGGTGCGTCACTGGCCGTGCTGGGACTCTCGCTGGCCGTGGTGTCCGGCGGCATGGACCGCCGCGAAGCCCGGCCCGCCCCCGCCATGGCTTCCTGACTTTCCGTGCGCGTGAAGGCCCCCTTCCCTCGGCTCAGTCGAGGGAAGGGGGCCTTCACGCGCGTCAGGACAGGGGGCCGCCGGTGATCGTGAAGGCGATGAACAGGATCAAGACGGAAAGCGCGCCGTAGGTCAGCACGTCGACCGGTTTGCCCCGGATCGCCAGCAGCCCGGCCTTCGCCTCGGGCAGTACCGCCCGCAGCAGGCCGGCGAGCAGCAACGCGCCGCCGATCAGCGCGGCCCCCTGCCGCCAGTGGTACTGGCCGATCCGCAGGGCGGCGACCGCCACCACCAGCATCACCAGCAGGAACGGCAGGTGATGGAGCAGTGCCCCACGGTCACGCCGTTGTCCGGCCACCGCCATCAGTCCTCGTCCTTCAGGGTCGTTTTGGCGATTCGGTTCACTCGGTCAGTATCCCGGGTGAGTGACCCGGCACCAGGTCAGGGCATCTTCTTGAAGAGTCAATAGCGGCAAAACCCACATGCGGGGTGCACACGAGCGCGGATACGGTCAAAATGTGACCGTGGCACAACCGACGACTCAGCTGAACGCGACCGAGCAGGACACCCTGGTCAAACAGATCGGCCTCGCCCTGCTGCGGGCCGCTCCGCGTGATTGGCGGAAGGTGACCGCCGAGTACCGAGCCGTCGGCAGGTACCACGAGATGACCGGCGAGATCATCACCGAGGACGGCACCTCGCACGAATGGGTCGCGACGCACGACATCGCGACGCTGTTCGGCAGGCTCCGTGCCGGGATGTATCGCGACGGCCGCGGCACCTGGTTCAACGCCCGTTACCAGCTCGACCACCCGTCCAGCTACAACCTCGAGTACAACCGCGACGAGCCGCAGTGGCGTCTCGCGCCGCCTCCGCAGGCGCTCTCCGACGAACTGCGCATTTTCCCCCGCTCCGAGGAGAACGTGCCCGAATGGCTGATCCGGCGCATGTCCGGCCTCGGCCCCGAGCAGCCAGGACCGCATTTCCGCATCGCCCGCATCTTCGACACCATCGGCCCGGCCGGGCGTCCGGTGATCAACCGGCCCGACCTGGAGATCGAGGAGCAGGACAGGCTGCTCGATTACCTCGACCGCGCACCGCTGGTGGTCACCGAACGCGGCTATGACATCGACCGGCTCGCGCAGAACCCCGAGGCCACCGTCCCGGTCGCCTTCCACAGCGACGGCCAGTGGATCTGGCCCGCCGCCGTGAACTTCTACCTGCGCCAGTACGGCGTCTCGCCGGAACTCGACCTGATCGAGCACGTCCGGCAGAACGACTTCACGCTGCCCGAGGTCGACCCCCCGACGCTGCAGGCCGCGGCGGGGTACCTCACCCGGGGGAATCAGCCTCCGCAGCAGCGTCCCAACGGCCCGGGCGGACCTGGTGGCCCCGGTGGGCCTGGTGGACCCAACAACGGCTCGCCCGCGGGCCCGCCTCCGCAGGGGCCGCCGCAGAACGGCCCGGTGCCGCCCCAGCAGGCCGCGCCCGGTGGCCCCGCGGGCCCCGGTCCGAACCAGCCCCCCGCCCAGCCACCGCACCAGCAGGGCCGGGATCAGGTCGCGATGGCCGCCGCGGCCGCCGCACCGGTCGCCGCGGCGGCGGCCATGCCCTCCGCCGAGACAGGCGTCCCGGACCAGGCCGAGCAGGCCCAGCGGTACGAAGACGACTACGACACCCGGGACTACCAGGCGCAGGACTTCCACGAAGCCGCCGCCGAGCAGCAGTACGAAGACGGCTACGAAGACCCGTACGCGTCCGAACAGGACGTCTTCACCGACGAGGAGCGGCAGGGCACCGAACCCGAGCCGGAACCTCGGGCCGATCCGGAGGCCACCACGTACGCGCGGGCCCCGCAGGCCGACGCCTACGAGCAGCCGCCGCTCGAGGAAGAACAGGACGCGTACGCCCGGCAGGAAGAAGACCAGCCGTACGCGCCCCCCGAAGAGGAGGCGACCACCGGTTACACCCCGGTCGAGCAGGCCGACGCCGGTCCCGAGTTGCCTCTTCTCACGCACGACGCGGAGCGGAACGTGGCTCCTCCGCCGTCGGACACCGAGGTCACGCAGGTCGACGCCCCGCCGCAGGAGCGGGGGACCTTTGCTACCGCCCCCGTGTCCCACCCGGAGCCCGAGCCGCGGCGCGCCGAGCACCCCGAGCCGGTGCTGAACGAGTTGCAGGCGAAGTTCGACGAACTCGACGTGCCCGGCGACGTCTACCGCATCGGCTCGCCCGCCGAGCACGGCTGGAGTGTCGAACCGGTCGACGGTGGTGGCTGGCGGGTCGGCTGGTACGACGGGAAGCTGACCAATCCGGCGGTGTTCGGCGACGCCGAGGACGCGGCCGCGTTCATGCTCGGCAAGGTCCTGCTGAACCCGAACGGTGCTCCGCCTCCCTCGGAACAGCCCGCCGTCGCGGAGGAACCTGTCGAGGAGCCTGTTCCGGCGCCGCCCGTGCTGGCGACGCTGTCCCCCGAGATCGCGACCGGTTCGCATCCGGTGCCGCCGCGGGAGTCGATCCCGGCGCAGGAACAGACCGCGTTCACGACGGCCGAAGAGCTGCTCGGGGACGATTTGGACGACGAGCCCGCTCCGGTCCCGCCCGCGCCCCCGGTGCGGCCGAACCCGGTGCTGGCGAGCCCGCCGCCCGCGCCGCCGCGGCGCGAGCCGCCGGTGACGACGCCTCCGCCACCGCCGATGCGGCGCGAGGAACCGGCCCGTCCGCCGGCCCCGGCGAACGCCGCCGGGGCGCCCGACGCCAAGCAGAACTGGCCGATTTCGCCGCTCAACGGTGAACCGCCGCTGACGCTGTTCCGTGGCAAGGAGCTGCGTGAGCTGCCCGCGGGCAGCGAGCTGGACCGCTTCGGCGGCCCGAACGGGAACCTGACCTATGCGGCCGGGACGCCGTTCGAGGAGCGCTCGCTCGTGCCGGAGTGGGTGAACCGGCCGTACCACGTCTATCGCGTGCAGCGTCCGTTCGAAGCCCTCGCCGGTGTCGCGATCCCGTGGTTCAACCAGCCCGGTGGCGGGTCCGCGTACCTGCTGCCGGCGTCCATCGAGGAACTGCTCGCCGAGGGCGACCTCATCGAGCTGGACCCGGGCGAACCGCCGATCGACTAGCCCCCGCATGTGCAATGAAAGGTCCTTTCCTGGCGAATTTCGCAAGGAAAGGACCTTTCATTGCACGCGGGGTCAGTGGATGACGAGGCCGTGCGCGGCGGCGTAGGCGATCGCGGTCTCGGTGTCCACGTGGACCCCGGAGAGGTTCGCCTGCACCAGGCCGTTGGCGTCGAGCCGCGCGCCGCGCAGGTCCGCGCCCTCGAACTTCGCGCCCGCCAGCCGGGCGCCGGTGAGGTCCGCGCCACGCAGGTCGGCGCCGGTCAGGTCCGCGTCGAGCAGGTTCGCCTCACGCAGTCGCAGGCCGCCGAGGTCCACTTTGGACAAACGGGCCTTGCTGAGCGAGACCAGCGAGAGGTCGCATTCGGTAAAGGCGATCTTCTGGAACCGGCAGTCCACAAAGGACGATCCGAGCATCGAACAGGAGCTCCACCGCGTGCTCGCCAGCACACTGCGGTCGAAGGTGCACGAGCGGAACGCGGACGCCTCGTGGCGCGAGCCTTCGAAGTCGGTCTTGGTGAAGTCGCACTGGTCGAAGGTGCAGCCCTGGGTCCGCAGCCCGCGCAGGTCGGCCTCGGTGAAATCGCAGCCGACGAAACTGCGTTTTTCCCACCACTGCTGGGAAAGGACGGCTTCTCGGAAATTCGAAGCACTCCTTCCCGCTGAGAAGTCATCCGGCTGAGCCTCGGCGGTCTCGATCACCGGTCCAGGATCCCATACCCGCTCAAACCCAGGTTATCCCGCCGAACAAGGCGCGCAACTTCGCCGCCCGACGCTCCGACGACGCGGCGATCCAGCCGATCCGGCCGAGCAGATGGGCGCGGAAGTCGGGATGTCCGGCCCGGTTCTGCTCATCCGGGCCGATCCGGACACAGTTGTGCAGCAGCGCACGCAGGGCGTCGTAGTCGGCACGCGTCGCGGCGGGCGCGCTGTTGACCACCAGTCCCGCGACCCGTTGCCGTTGGTGCGCGGCGGCGATGGAGGTCTTGTCGTCCCGGAGCCGGAAGCCCTCGTCGGTCACGATCCGCCGGACCCCGGGCAGCAACCGGTGCAGCGGCAGGGAATCCCCGGAGAACGCCAGATCGTCGGCGTACCGCGTGTACGCGGCACCCAAGGCCTGAGCGAGGCCGTCGATCCGCCGGTCGAGATGGTGCGTGACCGCGTTCGCGACCGCGGGTGAAGACGGCGCGCCCTGCGGAAGATGCGTGCCCGCCAGGTTGCTCAGCAGCCGCACGCGCGCCGGATCCCGCCGGCCCGCGGGCACGGTGGCGAGGACATCGGGCGGAACGGCGGTGGTGAGCACGCCCGCCAGCGCTTCCGCCACGGCGGACGGATACCCCGCGAGGGCGAACAGCGCCGAGATCCGGCGCGCGGACACCGTCGGGAAGAACCCTTCGAGGTCCATCCTGACCACGGTCTTCCGGCCCGCATGCGGTGCCGCGCACGACATCGGCGACCGTCCGCGCCGGAACCCGTGCGCGGCCTCGTGCACCGGCAGCGCGTCGACGACGTGCCGCACGATCCGGCGCTGCAGTTCGGCGAGTCGCGGTTTCGGCCGCTCGATGAGCCGCACGCCGCCCGAAGCGGTCGGGATCCAGCGGTAGGTGTAGTGCCGGATCGGATCGGCCGCACGCCTGTTCCAGCCCTTCGCGTCGGCGAACCACGAGAGTTCGCCGGGGGTCAGGTCGAGCGCGGCGGCGCACTCGTCGAACGTCACCCAGCGGGCCACCTGGAAGCGCCAGACCGGCGGCAAGGGGTCGAGGAGCGACGCGGAGGTGACTCTTTCTCCTGTCATCCGCGCGGACTCGCACGCGAAGCATGCCGCGCTCGCGCGGGACGCCTTGTCTCGCTGACTTCGTACTCCCCGGGGTTGCCCCGGAGTGGGTGGTGATCCACCGGCTCACCTCCGCGTCGCGATCACCACCCTACCGAAATCAGCGGCTCGGGATGATCTCCGTACCGGAGACGTACCGCATGGCCTCGATGAACTTCGGGTCGTTCATCCGGCGCTCCATCTCCGGATAGTCGAGGTCGGCCAGCCGGGTCTGGATCCACCACAGGTTGCCGAACGGGTCGCGGACCCGGCCGACGCGGTCGCCGAAGAAGAGTTCGGTCTGCCTCGTCACCTCTTCGGCGCCCGCTTCGATCGCCCGGCGCTGCGTCTCGATGCTGTCTTCGACGTAGAGCCGCAGGTGCGCCGGAGTGTCGACCCAGTGGTCCCGCGAGTCGAACAGCATGACGACCGAGTCGCCGATCCGGACCTCCGCGTGCCCGATCTTCCCGCCCTCGACGTACACCGGGTCGCCCAGCGGCTCGGCGTCGAAGACGCGCTTGAGGAAGTCGATCATGCCCGCGGTGTCGCGCGAGATGATCCACGGGGTGACCGAGTGGTAGCCGTCGGGGATCGGGTTGGTCATCGGGGTTCTCCTCGGTCGTCGTGGTGCGATGAGAAGAACACTAGAACCCGTATAGGACAGATCGTGTCCTAATGCGATTTCAGCAGGAAAGATGGCTTCTTTTCCTGCCACTCCGGCATGTCCAGCGAGTTGAGCACCTCGACGATCCGCTTCTCCTCGTACCGGAAATGCGTCTCCATGATCGCCGTGAGCCCGTCCAGTTCCCGCTGGACGAAGAGGATCTCGTCCTGACTCGACCCGGGGCCGACACCGGCGACCAGCTCTTCGAGCCGTTCGATGATCCCGGTCATGACCTCGTGGTCGTGCGCGAGCTCTTCGAGCGACGGCCGCAATTCGGGGAATTTGTCCGCCAGCACGAGGAAAGCACCGCCGTCCTCGCCGGTGTGATGCCTGGTGAGCGCCGAGCAGAAGGTGAGGCAATGCGCCCGGAGATCGCGCAGCCGCTCGGCGCGCCCCGCCGCGACCGACCCCAGGTCGTCGTGCAGCGCGGCCAGCTCTTTACGCAGCCAGTTGTGAACCTGAACGAGTTGATTTCCGAACGCCGTCAACCGGCCGTCCGTTCGAGAAGGGGTTTCCATGATTTCCCATGGTCCGGCGCCTCCATGCCCGCGACGGTCTCTTTGCCGGGTGCACTGCGACGCTGGATCAACTTCAGCACGACGCCCCGATGATCGTCAAGAGGGTTCAGCGGAAGTCACGGGACTTGGCGGTGATCCGCAGCGGCAGATGCCTGATCTGTTCGGCGAGGACGTTCACCACCTCGCCGGTGCGCTCGACCACGCCCCGGACCAGCAGCGCGGGGCTGCCGCGGGCGACCCGGTGGTAGCGCTGCCACACCCCCATCGTGCAGATCACGTTGATCATCCCCGTCTCGTCTTCGAGGTTCATGAAGGTGACCCCGCCCGCCGTCGCCGGCCGCTGGCGATGGGTCACCGCGCCGCCGGTCAGCACCTGCGCACCGTGCGGGATCCCGCGCAGGCCCGCCGCCGTGACGACGCCGAGTTCGTCGAGGTGCTCCCGGACGAACTGGGTCGGGAAGCTGTCCGGCGACACCCCGGTGGCCCAGACGTCCGCGGCCGCGACGTCGATTTCGTCCATCCCCGGCAACATCGGCGCCCTGGCCCCGGTGACGAGTCCCGGCAGTTTCTCCGGGCTTTCGTCGGCCACCGCGCCCGCCGCCCAGAGCGCGCTTCGCCTGCTCTCGCCGAAACAACCGAAGGCACCGGCCGCGGCCAGCGCCTCGACCTGCGGTTTGGTCAGCCGCACCCGCCGGGCGACCTCGGACAGATCCGCGAACGGGCCATCGCGTTCCCGCTCCTCGACGATCTTCTTCGCCAGGTTCTCGCCGATCATCCGCACGGTGGACAGCCCGCCCCGCACGGCGCGCAGTTCTCCTCCGTCCGGCAAGGGTTCCAGCGTCGCGTGCGGAAGACTCGCGTTGATGTCCGGGCCGAGCACGCGCACCCCGTGCCGCCGCGCGTCGGCCACCAGCGACTGCGGTGAGTAGAACCCCATCGGCTGCGCGCGCAGCAGACCCGCCAGGAAAGCGTCCGGGTGGTAGTACTTGAAGTACGCGCTCGCGAACACCAGCAGGGCGAAACTCAGCGCGTGGCTCTCCGGGAAGCCGAAATTCGCGAACGCCTTGAGTTTGCCGAAGATCTTCTCGGCGAGCTCGCCTTCGACGTCGTTCTTCGCGGCGCCTTCGAGGAATCGCCGTTTGAGCCTTTCCATCTTGTGTTCGGAACGTTTGGCGCCCATGGCGTGCCGCAACTGATCCGCCTCCGCCGGGGTGAAATCGGCGACGTCGAGCGCGATCTGCATCATCTGTTCCTGGAACAACGGGACGCCGAGGGTCTTCTTCAGCGCGTTCTCCAGTGTCGGATGGTCGAAATCCCATTTCTCCTGGCCGTTCTTGCGCCGGATGTAGGGATGCACCGAACCACCCTGGATCGGACCGGGCCGGATGAGCGCGACCTCGACCGCCAGGTCGTAGAACGTCTTGGGGCGCAAGCGGGGCAGCGTGGCCAGCTGCGCGCGGCTTTCCACCTGAAAGACACCGATCGCGTCGGCGCGGCAGAGCATTCCGTAGATGTTCTGATCCTTGAGATCCAATTCGGAGATGTCGACCTCTTCCCCTTTGTGGTCGTGAACGAGATCGATCATATAGTGCAGGGCCGACAACATTCCGAGCCCGAGCAGGTCGAACTTGACCAATCCGGCGGCGGCGCAGTCGTCCTTCTCCCACTGCACGACACTGCGATTCTCCATACGGGCCCATTCGATCGGGACCACCTCGCTCACCGGCTGTTCGCAGATCACCATGCCGCCGGAATGGATGCCCAGATGCCGAGGGAAGTCTTCGAGCGCGCAGGCCAGCTCCACGACCTCTTCCGGGATGTCGTGATCGTGGTCCTTCTCCGTGGCCCGCAACGCACCCCAACGGTCGATCTGCTTGCTCCACGCGTCCTGCTGGCCGGGCGAGTACCCCAGCGCCCGCGCCGCGTCCCGGACGGCGGACCGCGCCCGGTAGGTGATCACGTTCGCCACCTGCGCGGTGTTCAGCCGCCCGTATTTCCGGTAGACGTACTGGATGGCCTCCTCCCGGCGATCGGATTCGATGTCGAGGTCGATATCCGGGTAACCGTCGCGTTCCGGGGCGAGGAACCGTTCGAAGAGCAGACCGTAGCGCACGGCGTCGACCTTGGTGATGCCGAGCGCGTAGCAGACTGCCGAGTTCGCGGCCGATCCCCGGCCCTGGCAGAGGATGTCGCTCTCCCGGCAGAACCGCACGATGTCCCAGACGATCAGGAAATAGCCGGGGAAACCCAGTTCTTCGATGATCTCCAGTTCGTGCTCGATCAGCTTCCTGGCCTTTTCGCGGTACTCCTCGTCCTTGTTCTTCTCGTGCTTCTTCGCTCCCGCGTAGGTGAGTTCCCGGAGGTAGGACGCTTCGGTGTGGCCTTCCGGAACGTCGAACGGCGGCAACTTCGGCTCGATGTGGTGGAGTTCGAACGCGCACTCCCGGCCGAGCAGCGCCGCGCGCTGCACGGCGCCCGGATACCGCGCGAAGATCTCGGCCATCTCCTCCCCCGACCGCAGGAACGCCGTTCCCGCGGCGGGCAGCCAGCCCTCCATGTCCTCCATGCCTCGCCGGGCGCGGATGGCGCTGAGCGCGTCAGCGAGCGGAGCCCGCTCCGGCCGGGCGTAGTGCGCGGCCGTGGTCGCCACCGTCGGGAGCCCGAACTCCTCGGCCATTTCGCTCAACAGGTCGTTGTGCGTGCTGTCCAAGGGAAGGCTGTGGTCGATGAGCTCGACGTAGACGTTCTCCCGGCCGAAACAGTCGATGAGTTCCTTCAGCCGCACGACGGCCGCGGCGGGCCCTTCGGTGACGAGCGCCTTACGCACCGCGCCTTTTCGGCAGCCGGTAAGCACCACGCACTTCCCGCGTACCTCTTCGGCGACCGCGCGCAGGTCGTAGACCGGCCTGCCCTTCTCCGCCCTTTCCTTGGGGGACAACGACCGCCTGTCGAAACCGTGCAGCTGTCCGGCGGTGATCGCCCGGTTCAGGCTCAGATAGCCGTCCTTCTGCTTGGCCAGCAGGAGCAGATGCTCCCCCTCGGGATCGGTGAAGCCGTTCTGCGGCCCGGAAAGCCCGAAACTGAGTTCCGTGCCGAAGACGGTGTGCACGCCCAGTTCCCTCGCCGCTTCGGCGAAGCGCACCACTCCGTACATGCCGTCGTGATCGGTGAGCGCGATCGCGTCCAGGCCCAGCCGCGCCGCCTCCTCCACCAGCTCCTCGGGATGGCTCGCCCCGTCGAGGAAGCTGAAGTTCGAATGGCAGTGCAGTTCGGCGTACGGCACCCGGCACGCGGTGGCGCCGTCGTCATCACCGATCAGCCCGGTCAGATCCGCGGGCGGCCGATAACCCTGCCGCTTGGCACTCCAGGCGGGGCTGTCACCGCCGTCGCCGGGCGGCACCTCGCCCGCGAGCTCGCGGGCGAGGTCCTTCCACGGCCGCGGAGGGTTGTTCCAGCCCATGGGTCACCGGTTCTCGGTCGAGCTTCTCGGCGCGGGGACGAACACTTCCGCGCGCGGGACGCAGGCCGCCCAGGCGGTGTCCAACTCGGCACGTTGCACCGGGATGGCCGGTTCATCCAGCCAGCGCCGTACCAGCCGCGTGTACTCCTCGTCCATGGTCAGTCGTACTTCCCTTCCAGTGTCCACATCGGATTCTTGTGGTGTTCGAAGCGGAGCAGCACCGCTTCTTCGGCGTCCTGGCCGTCGGCCAGCAGCACCTGCAACCGCATCCGGGTCCCCGACCGGGCGTGCCCCGCCCCGGCCCGGACACCGACGAACCACGGCCCGGCCCAGGCGATCACCTCGCGCGGCTCACCGCCCTCGAAACCCACGAGGTACGGAGCGGCGGTGACCCGGCGGCGCGCGGTGATCTCCACGACGCGCCCGTTCTCGTCCAGTACCTGAGCGGGCACCGGGCGGGTGAACACCGTCGCCGGGGAGGGCGACGGGAGCCGCCCCGCCCAGTTCGCGTCCGCCTGCGCCGACTTCTCCCGCCTGTCGCCCCACGGCACCAGCCGGACCCGCTCGGCGGGATCGCGACCGCCGTCGAGCACCGCGGTGAAGACGCTCTCCGGACCGAGCAGACCCTGCACCCGCACCAGGGCGCGGCCTGCCCGCTCACCGGACAGGTCTTCGTCCTCTGTGGACGGACGCAGCACACCCGTCGCGCCCGCCTGCCACAACCCGAGCTGCAGCGACCGCCCTTCGACCGTCTCCTCCGGCTCCAGCCGCAACCGAACGACGCCGGAGTGGGGGCGGTCCTTGGCTTTCAGCCAGCCTTCGAACTGCCAGCGCACCCTGTCCGCGACACCGAGCGGGGTCAGCGGTTCGGCGCAGCGCCACACCCGGCCGAGTTGTTCGCCGGTCTCGGTGGTGGCGTAGATACCGAGCCGGGTGCAGGCCAGCCCGTGCGCGACGAGCCCGGCGTGGAAGCGTTCGCCGAGCCCTTTCGCCACGAACGCGGCGGCGTCCACCCGGTCGATCGGCGGGTCGAACGCCTTCGCCAGGGAGAGTTCCGGTGGCGGCCGCCGACGCGACGGCGGACGTTCGGACCGTCCCCGCGCCAGCCGGTGCGCGAGCACGCCCTCCGCACCGAAGCGCGCGGAGACGTCACTTTCGCTGAGGGCCGCGAAGGCGCCCAGCGTGTGCAAGCCGAGCTGCTTGAGCAAGGTGACCAGCTCGGCGCGGTCCGCCTCGGGTTGATCGAGCTCGCGGATGGGCAACGGGGCCAGGAATTCCGCCGTGCCACCGGGTTCGACCAGCGTCGACCGGCGGGCGGCGAGCGTCGCGGCGAACAGGCCGTCGGCGACGCCGACCTGGCTTTCCACTCCCGCCGCCACGGACACTTCGTCCACGAGTCTTTCGAGAAGGCCGTGCTCACCGCCGAAGTACCCGGCCGCGCCGTCGACCGGGACGGCGACGATCCCTGGGCGGACCACTTCGACGCCGACGGCCAGCTCCTCCACGGCCCGTGCGACGGACTCGAAGAGCCGGGCGTCAAGACCGTCGTCCTCGCCGAAGACCGCCAGCTCCGGGCAGCAGGACTGGGCCTCGCGCCGCCGCATCCCGCGGCGGACGCCGTAGCCCCTGGCCACCGCGGTGCAGGCGACCACACGGTTCGCCGAGAAGACCGCGGCGGGACGGCCGACGGGTTCGCCCGCGACGGCCGCGGCGGCGACCGCGGGCCAGTCCGGGCACCACAGCACCAACATGCGCACAGGTGAGTTCACGCCGTCCCCCACCTGGTCGCGGGGAAGTCCGCCCGCTCGACCTCGCCTTGGCCGGGAAACCGCAATAAGGCCGACATCGGCCGGGCGGCCGCGCCCCGGCCACCCGTCCGTACCTCCGCCTCACGGGTGCGCAGGTAGCCCGCGCCGCCGCCGGTGAAACCCGTCCATCGCGTGCGACGACAGCTCAGCTCGACTTCCGCACCGGGCCAGGAGCCCAGCGAAAGCAGCACCGACCCACGGTTGCGCGCACGGGCGGACAGCCTTCTCGCCACGTCGGGCCGGGCCAGTCCCGGACCGACGACCACGAGGTCGAAGCCGTCGAGCAGGGCCGCGGTCACCGCCGGGAACTCGGCACCGGGACGGGGGACCAGCGCCAGCCTGCCCACCTCGACCCCGAGTTCCGCGGCGGCGACCACCCCGAGCGCGGGCAGGCCGACCGCGGCCGCCCACGCACCGCCGGCGGTCGCGGCGGCCAGCAGGGTGAGCATCAGTGACGTGGACCCCAGCACCGAAACGGTGCTCCCGCGCCGGAGCCCCGCGGCGGGCAGCAGACCGGACAACGCCGGGGACACCGGGAGCACCCTTCCCGTCGTCCTCGCGTGTTCGGCCGCGGAAGCCACGCCACTGGCCGTGCTCACTCCTGGCAAGGCCGCCAGCCTCGCCAACGGCAAGGCCCGTGCCTCGACCACCTCCGCTGTCACCGGACCTCGCCTCCCCACGACACCTAGACCGTCCCTTGTGGACGGCACCGGCATGCCACGGGGAAGGCGGCACTTCGAACGCTTGTTCGATGACTCCAGTAGACCGGGTGGCGCAGCGGTTGTCAAGCGAGCCGGGGCCGACCGCCGGAAACCGCGCCGCGTGCCCGACGATGGACCCATGTACCCGGAGATCGAGCCCCACGCGTCAGGCCACCTGGACACCGGAGACGGCAACCTCGTGTACTGGGAGGAATGCGGGAACCCCGACGGCAAGCCCGTGGTGTTCCTGCACGGCGGCCCCGGCGGCGGCTGCTCACCGTCGCACCGGCGGCTGTTCGACCCGTCCGCCTATCGGATCGTCCTGTTCGACCAGCGCGGGTGCGGGCGGTCGCTGCCGCACGCTTCGGCGTCGGGCGATCTTTCGTCGAACACGACCTGGCATCTCGTCGACGACATGGAACGCCTGCGGGAGTCGCTGGACATCTCCCGGTGGCAGGTGTTCGGCGGATCCTGGGGATCGGCGCTGGCGTTGGCGTACGCCGAGAAGCACCCGGAACGGGTGTCGGAACTGGTGCTGCGCGGGGTCTTCACGCTGCGTTCGTCCGAAGTGGACTGGTACTTCCGGGGTGGCGCGGCGAACGTCTTCCCGGACCTGTGGGAGAAGTTCAAGGCGCCGATCGCCGGACTCGACGGTGATCCCGTCGAGCTGTACGCGAAACTGCTCGCCGACCCCGACCCCGCGGTGCACGGCCCCGCCGCCGTCGCGTGGAGCACCTGGGAGGGCGCGACGATAACGTTGCTCCCCCGCCCCGAACTGGTGGCGGATTTCGCCGTGCCGGAGTACGCGCTGGCTTTCGCACGCATCGAGAACCACTATTTCGTGCACAACGGCTGGCTCGAGGAGGGGCAGCTGATCCGAAACGCCGCCGTGCTGAAGGACATCCCCGGCGTGATCGTGCAGGGGCGGTACGACCTCGCCACGCCCGCGGTATCCGCGTGGGACCTGCACAAGGCATGGCCGGAATCGGAGCTGGTGATCGTTCCTGACGCCGGGCACGCGTACGACGAGCCCGGCGTCCTGGCCGCGTTGCTGGCGGCGACGGACCGGTTCCGCGCTCAGCCCTAGCGAGGAAGCGGCGCCGGGTGGTACCGCCGGAAAGCGGGCGCGGCGGTACCACCTTCACCGTGCAGCCAGTCGTAGAGGAAGCGGAACTCCGGGCCGAACCGGTTCGCCTCGGCGTTCAACCGTTCCGGTGACGTCGACGGCCAGCGACCGGTCTCGACGCGGTCGCCGTAGGTCCGCTCGTGTTCGGGGGCGACGCCATCACCGATGGGGTGCAGCGTGACGACGGGCGACCGGCCACGTCCCGTCGGTGTCCCGACGCGGGTGAGCCATCGGGCGGCGGCGTTGTCTGCCTTGACCCGGGGCGCTTCGGCGAGCGCGGCCAAGTCGGCGCCGAGATCCAGGCCGGCCTCACGGTAGGCCTGGTTCACGAGGTCACGTTCACTGGATCGGGCGAGCACGTCGCGGTAATCCACCCCGGTGTTCCCGACCGGGTTCCCGCCGGCCCGCACCTCCAGATCGGCCCGGTGCGCGCCCCGGGACAGCTGGTCGTAGACGGCCAGAACGAACTCCGTCTGCTGACGGATCTGCGCATCGACATCGGTGGACCGGGGTCGATGCGCCGTCGACCAGCCGGGGGCGTCGGCGAACGCGGTGGCGAGGGCGAGCCGCGCCCGTCCATCGGGTGATTCCAGCGCCTTCGCGAGCACCTGGCGGGCTTTCTCGAGGTTCGCCCGCGGGTCGGCGATGCGGACGACCTCCAGTTCCGGCGCCAGCAGCGTCCGGACCGCGAACCCGAGGTCGAGCGCCTGACCGAACAACGCGGAACCGCCCGCGACGGGACCGCACATCGCCGGCACGCCGTCGATCCGGTGCGGAAGCCGCTCGGACAGCAGGACCGCGTTGAGCCCGCCGCCGGAAGCTCCCCAGGTGAGCACCTGCTCCGGACGGCCGACGGTGCGGTCGAACCACGACATGGTCTTGAACGGCTTCGAGGGCCGAGAAGCCGTTCGGCTTGCTGTACAGCGACGCGGCCAACGCGTAACCCTCACCGAGGAGCACGGGTTTCGCCTCCTCCTGGCCCGCCAGCTCGATCTCCTCGGGCACGTAGCCCGGCGGATAGATGCCGTGGTTGTACAGCAACAACTTGCCGTTCCAGTTCGACGGCACCTCGACCCGGTACCGGGCGCCGTCGATCGCTCCGGTGTGCACGCGGACGTCGTCCGTCGCGATGGCGGGCGCGCCGGTGACGATCAGCGCGGCTTCTCGGCTACGTCTCCCGGCGTACGAGCTCTTCCGCCAGCTCGACGACGATCCCCTCTGGACCGCGGACGTAGCAGAGCCGATAACTGTCCTCGTAGCGCACCAGCTCGCCGACGAGCGTGCCGCCATGCGGCCGCAATCGCTCGAGGACGTCGTCGATGTCCTCCACCGAGAACACGAAGTGGCGGATGCCGGGCATGTTCATCGGCGCGCGCGGATCGGCTTCCGGCCCCTCCGGCGTATGGAACTTGATCAGCTCCAGGCCGCCGTGGCCGTCCGGCGGGCGCAGCACCACGATATCCGTCCGGACCCCTTCCAATCCGGTGAGCCGGTCGACCGTGTCGCCCTTGAGCGACGCTTCACCTTCCAGTTCGAGGCCGAGCGCGGTGAAGAACGCCTTGGCCGCGCCGAGATCGTGGACGACGACGCCGACGTGTTCCAGCTTCTTGAGTGTCATGCTCAGGCACTCTTCCGGCGGATGAGCTCCTCGACGGCGGAGGGCAGGGTGGTCTCGAAGTCGATGAGCTTGGCCCAGGTCGGGGTCGTCACGACGCGAACCATGCCGTCGTAGAGCGACCGCACGTTTTCCTCCCACTCGACCCGCTGTTCGGGCGTCATCTCATAGGTCCCGTTCCACCGCAGGTACTCGTCGGGGATGCCGTCGACGTAGTCCAGTTCGACGGTGCCACGGAGAAGCAGGACCTTCGGCGGGTGCGATTCGGTGTCGATCGTCAGCGCGACGGCGGGGTCGCGGCGCAATGCCGGCAGCTTCGGGGCGTTCGTCGAGGTGCACATGACAATCTCCTTGCCGTTCCAGTGGATGCCGATCGGGATCGACCGCGGCGTGCCGTCGAGCGCGGTGTAGGCCAGTCTCACCAGGTCACGGGCCAGGAGCTCCTGGCTGAGCGGGCGGTTCAGGATCTCGTCGATCGTGTTCTGCTGCATGTCGCTCTCCTCGGGTCGCCGTCTTCGCGGACACCCCAGGGACGCCGCTGTCCAGCGCACTTCGACACTCCAGAACGTGACCCGAGTCACATCGCCTTTAGCGGGCTATACGCGATCCGGTGTCGAAAGCGCCCCTGGCCAGGCGTCGCTCTTGTAAAGGCAGAGAGAGGGACAAGTCATGGCGAAGGAATCCGAGGTCCGCTTCGAGGGCTTCCTCCCCACCACACCCGCGGACACCTGGGCCGCGATCACCACGGGCAGCGGCGGCTGGCTCTGGCCGATCCGGTACGAACCCCGCGACGGCGGTGCCGAGTCGGGCCTCACCCCCGACGGCGGCATGGTCACGGTCTGGAAGCCGTCACGGCGCTTCGTCACCTACGCGGAAGACGAGAGCGGCTGGTTCAACACGCTCGAATACGTTCTCGAACCGAAGGACGGGGGCACGTACCTGCGCTACGAGCACACCACCGTCCTCGACGACTGGGACGTCGAATACGACGCGTGCCGTCAGCACACGTCGTTCTATTACCACTCGCTGGGCGAGTACCTGACGCACTTCAACCGGCGTCAGGCGAAGTACTTCAAGACCGACGCGCCCGACACGTCGAAGGCCCCGGAGGCGTTCGAGGCCGTGCGGGCGGCGATCGGCGCGAAGGCCGTGGGTGACCGCGTGTATCTCGATGTCCCCGGTGTCGAGGGAGTCGTCGACTACCTGACGCCGACCTTCATCGGCGTCCGGACCGAAGACGCGCTGTACCGCTTCTACGGCCGGAACGTCTGGGGCTGGCCTGTCGGCATCGGGCATCACCTCTTCGCCGAAGACGCCGACGCGGACGAGGCCGAGAAGGCGTGGACGGCCTGGCTGAACGGCCTGTACGCCTAGCGGGGCAGGTTCTTCACGAGCTCCGCGCCGACGGACTTCGCCACTTCGGCGGACTCCGCGGGCGGGATCGGCGAGTTCGTGAAGAACCCTTTGTCCCATCCCTTGTAGGTGACGATGACGACGTACACGCCCTGGGTGACCCGCAGCTCCGCGCCGCTGAAGGCGCTGTCGGTGGCGAGAGAGACGAGAACCGCCTTCTGCCCGATGCCCTGCACCTGCTGCTGACGTTCGGACGGCGCGGCCGACCCGGTGGACGACTCCGCCGCGCGCTTCGCGGCGTCCGGCCCCTCGTAGCGGTACACCATGACCTGGAGCGCGCGGTCATGGACGTTGTCGCTCTCCGGCGGCAGCCAGGAACAGCCCTGCTGCTTGGTGACGATCTCGCCCGCTTTGAACTCGTTGTCGCGGACGCCCTGGAAGCTGCTGGTGAACGTCTTGTTCAGGATCTCCGGGGAGAGGGCGCACTCGGCGGGCGGCTGCTGCGAGACCGGTGCCTTGCCGACCGACGAGTAGTACTCGGACGCGAAGATCCCGCCGGGGATGCCCAGCCCGAGAAGGACCACGCCACCCACGATCAGGCCGACGATCAGCCCGGTCTTTTTCTTCTTGGGCGGCCGGCCGTAGCCGGGCTGCCCGGAGCCGGGCGGCGGACCGTACCCAGGCTGAGGCGGGCCGTAACCCGGCTGCTGTCCGTAGCCCGGCTGGCCTCCCTGCCCGGGTGGCGGGCCGTAACCCGGCCCCTGGCCGTACCCCTGCGGCGGCTGGTGCACCGATCCTCCCCTACCGATTCGCGTACATCCGGATCGCGTTTAGCCCGCTAAAGGCGACAGGCGCCCGGACCTGCGTTTCGCGGGCTAATCGCGATCCGCGGCCAGCATGGCACGACCGCCGCGGTCGGGCACCGAAATGCCCGTGGTCCGGTCCACCCCGCCGGATCGCGATTAGGGGGCTAAACGCAGGTCCGTGCCCAGATCGCGATTAGGGGGCTAAACGCAGGTCGGCGTCAGTGGGCGAAGTGGCGCGTCCCGGTGAGGTAAAGGGTGACCCCGGCGGCCTCGGCGGCGGCGATGACCTCGGCGTCGCGGATCGAGCCACCCGGCTGGACGACGGCGCGGACGCCGGCCTCCAGCAGGACCTCGAGCCCGTCCGGGAACGGGAAGAAGGCGTCCGAAGCGGCGACGGAGCCCTTCGCCCGCTCCCCCGCCCGCGACACCGCGAGCCGCGAGGAGTCGACCCGGTTGACCTGGCCCATGCCGACGCCGACGGTCGCGCCGTCGTTCGCCAGCAGGATCGCGTTCGACTTCACCGCGCGCAGCGAACGCCACGCGAACTCGAGGTCGGTCAGCGTCCGCTCGTCGGCGGGCGCGCCGGTCGCCAGGGTCCAGTTCGCCGGGTCGTCGCCCTCGGCGGCGATCGTGTCGACGGTCTGCACCAGCATGCCGCCGGAGATCGGCCGGAACTCGATCGGATCCGGCGACGTGATCGCGGGCAGCTTCAGCAGCCGCACGTTCTTCTTGCGCTGAAGGATCTCCAGCGCCTCGGCGTCGAAGTCCGGCGCCAGGACGACCTCGGTGAACACCTCGGAGATCTGCTCGGCGGCCTCGCGGCTCACCGGCCGGTTGGTCGCGATCACCCCGCCGTAAGCCGAAACCGGGTCGCACGCGTGCGCCTTCCGGTGCGCCTCGGCGATGTCCTCACCGACCGCGATCCCGCACGGGTTGGCGTGCTTGATGATCGCGACGGCCGGGGCGTCGAAGTCGTAGGCGGCGCGGCGCGCGGCGTCGGTGTCGACGTAGTTGTTGTACGACATGGCCTTGCCGTGCAGCTGTTCCGCGTGCGCGAGGCCCGGCCGCCAGTGCTTGTACAGCGCGGCCTTCTGGTGCGGGTTCTCGCCGTAACGCAGGACGTCACCGCGCTCCCACGAAGCACCGGTGAAGTCCGGGAAACCGGAGTCGTCCGCGGGCGCGTAGACGTTCGCGAACCACGAGGCGACGGCGGTGTCGTACGCCGCGGTGTGCGCGTAGGCCTGCGCGGCGAGCCGCTTGCGGTCGGCCAGCTCGAAACCACCGGCGGCGACGCGCTCCAGCACCCACTCGTAGCGGGAGGGGTCGACCACGACGGCGACACTGTTGTGGTTCTTCGCCGCGGCGCGCACCATCGCCGGGCCGCCGATGTCGATGTTCTCGACACAGTCCTCGGGGCTCGCGCCCGAGGCGACGGTCTCCGTGAACGGGTACAGGTTGACCACGAGCAGGTCGAACGGCGCGATGTCGAGCTGCTTGAGCTGCTCGACGTGCTCCGGGCGATCGCGGTCGGCGAGCAGGCCCGCATGCACGCGCGGGTGCAGCGTCTTGACCCGGCCGTCGAGGGACTCCGGGAACCCGGTGACCTCTTCGACCGGCGTCACCGGCACCCCGGCGTTCGCGATGACCTTCGCCGTGCCACCGGTCGACACGATCTCGACACCCGCCGCGTGCAGCCCGGTGGCGAGTTCGAGCAGGCCGGCCTTGTCGGAGACGCCGATCAGCGCGCGCCGGACGGGACGCTGTCCCTGTGCGGTACTCACGAAAACCTCACCTTTCGTCCCTCGACCGCGCACCCGCTCCGGCCGAGTTTTTCGATCGTTTCCACCAGGAGCCTGCGTTCCACGGCCTTGATCCGCTCGTGCAGGACGTGCTCGTCGTCGTCGGGCTCCACGATCACCGGCTCCTGCGCGATGATCGGCCCGGTGTCGACTCCGGCGTCGACGAAATGAACCGTCGACCCGGTGACCTTGACGGCCATCGCCAGCGCGTCGGCCACGGCGTGCGCGCCGGGGAACGACGGCAGCAACGCCGGATGGGTGTTGATCACGCGGCCGGGGAACCGCGCGAGGAATTCGGCGCCGAGGATCTTCATGAACCCGGCCGAGACGACCAGGTCCGGCTGGTAGGCGGCGACGGCTTCGGTGATCGCCTTGTCCCACGCCGCGCGGTCCGGGTGATCGGCCATCCGCACGGTGAACGACGGAACGCCCGCGCGTTCGGCCCGGGCGAGCGCCTCGATTCCGGCGCGGTCCGCTCCGACGGCGACCACCTTCGCCGGGAAGTTCGGCTTTTCGACCGCGTCGAGCACGGCTTGCAGCAGCGTGCCGGAACCGGACGCGAGGACGACGAGCTTCACCGGAGTGGGCAGGTCCAACCGACTAGCCAGAACGGGCTCCTTGCCACGGCGGTACGCACTCGGGCGTACGGCGCTTCACCTGGTCGCGACAACCCTAACGGTCGTCACCGGGCGCGCTTTCGTCGCCGGACCCGTCGGTGGATTCCGTCACAGCGTCGTCGACTGCACCGTCCTGCTCAGGCTCGGTTTCGGGCTCCGCTTCCGGCTCCTCTTCGACCGGAGCCTCGTCGACGTCCTCCGCCGGCTCTTCGGCTTCGGACTCGGTTTCTTCCTCCGCCGGTTCCGCCGGTTCCGGCTCGACGAGGTCTTCCTCGACTTCGGGTTCACCCGGGGGTTCGGGGGCGTCGTGCGCTCCGGCGAAGAACGCGACGAACCCGCCGGGGACGACGATCCAGCAGAAGGCGATCACGGACGCGACCCCGACCGGCACGCTGACCGGATCGAACGGCCCGTCTCCGAGCCTGCCACCGGCAAGGGTGCCGAGGATGACGCAGCCGAACGCGACGAGCGCGCCCGCGACGGCGACCGCCCGCATCCGCAGCATCGGATCCTCGTCGATCGCGCGGATCCGCCAGCCGACCAACGCGCCGACCAGCGCGGGCAGGAGCAGCAACGCGGGCCACCAGACGGCGTGCTGCGACGGGATCCCCGCCAGCAGCGGCACCCCGGGCAGCTTGCCTTCCTGGTAGCCGAACATGCCGACGGTCAGCGAACCGACCGAGAAACCCGGCCCGGTGGTGAACGACAGCGCGGCGACGACCGCGTTCGGCAGGTACGCGACGGAAAGCACGAACAGGCCGAAGCTCGCACCGAATCCCGGCTCGAACAGGCTGTCCACAGTGGACCACGAGAGCGCGGTGGCCGCGGTGAACACCGCGGCGCCGCAGGCGATCAACGCGGCGAGGCCGAGCGCGCCCGCCCGCAGGCCCTGGACGGCCACCGGGTCGAACCGGTCCCGCACCGCGGCCGGGAGCCCGCAGACCTTGGCGACTCCCGCGATGGCGGTGAGTCCGGCGAGGAGGCCCGGCACGCAGAAGGCGGTCAGCGGGTTCACGTCGACCGGCGATCCGCCCGCCAGCAGGGCGACGAGCACACCGAACAGGGCGTGGGCGCCGGCGATCGCCGTCACCACCGGAACGGCGTCCGCCGGGGTCCGTCCGCCGACCCGGCGGGCGGCACGCGCGGCCGCCCGCGCCACGAGCCAGCCGACGACGAGCGTCGGCAGCAGCGGCAGCACGCCGAGCGGATGACCGCCGAGGTCGAGTTCCACCTGCCACGAGGCGAGCCAGCCGGGGCCGGCGGCGAGCAGGGCGCCGGTGGCGGAGAACCGGGACCGGTCGGCGGCGAACGAGACCATCGCGAGAACGGCCGCGATGGCGGTGAAGGAGAACAACAGGGGCGCGCAGGCCGCCGCGAGCAACACACGAACCCGCTTCGCCCTGGAGACCTCCAGCTCGGGGACGAGGTCGCTCACCGGCTCTTCGCCCGGCGGGCGTTCGTCGCGGGTGAGCAGCTTCATGATCCGCACCATGACATCCGGACTGGGCCGTCCGGGTGAGGCACGCCGCCGCCCGTCGGCGCACGTGGCCCAACCCACCCGGTCGGGTAACCCCGAAAAGAAAAGCACCCGCCGTGACACGGAGAGTCACAGCGGGTGCTTTTTTCGTGCGAGAGGTCAGCTCTGCTGGCCGAAACCGCCGGGCGGCGTGCCCGGGTTCTGGCCCGGCTCCGACGAGGAGGACGGCGGCTGCTGGAAGAACTGGCCCTGCTGCGGCGCGTACGTCGTGGCCTGCTGGCCCGGCGGCTGCGTGACCGGCGGCTGGAACCCGCCGGGCTGCGAGAACGGACCGGACTGCTCACCCGGCTGCTGCCCCTGCTGGCCCGTGCCGGGGAACGGCTGGACCTGCGTGGCGGCGGCCGGACCCTGCTGACCCTGCTGGCCGAACGGACCCTGCGGGCCCTGCTGCGGGAACTGCTGGCTGTACGGGGCCTGCGGCGCCTGCTGCTGGGGCTTCGCGGCGGGCAGCTTGATGACGTCGTGCTCGAAGAGCAGGGCGGCGACCGCGACCAGCATCTGCAAGATGCCGAGGATCAGCACCACGGTGAGGATGCCCGGGACCGAGACGTCCTCACGGCCGCTCCCATAGCCGATGACCAGGTCCAGCGCCCCGAACGCACCGATGACGCTGAACAGCGCGGCGAACGGCAGCGTCTTCGGGCCGCGCGGCAACGCGTGCAAGGCCGCGAGCAGACCGCTGACCAGCAGGAATAGCGAGACCTGTCCGGCGGCGTCGGCCTCGTCGGAGAACCCGATGAAGAACTGCACCAAGCCGAGGACGGTGACGGCGAGCGCGAGCAGCAACGCCAGGTTCAGCGGACTCGCCTGCGACGGCGCCTGCTGCTGCGGAAAGGCTCCCGAGCCGGGGTTGGGGTGTTGCTGGCCGCCACCCTGCTGGGGGTAGCCGGGCCCACCGCTGGGATAGGACATCCGAATGCTCTCCTGTCGTTCGACCGGCACCCCGGGGCGCGCGGAACTCCCGGGACAAACGAGGCGGCTGTGATGCTCGAACGCTAGCGCACACGCGGTCACCCCACGCCTCGGGCTCTGAGACGTCTCTACACCCGGCCAGGTTCCGTGCGGAACCCCTCGGCGAGGACCGGATCGCGATTAGGGGGCTAAACGCACGTGCGTTTAGCCCCCTAATCGCGATCCGCGCGGAAACAGGCGGGCCGGGCACCGGTGAGGGTGCCCGGCCCGCCGGGGAAAGCTCAGTCTCCGAAGGGTCAGAGGCTGTTGTACAGCTCGCGCGCCAGGACGGCGGTCTCGCTCGGGGTCTTCCCGACCTTGACGCCGGCGGCCTCGAGGGCCTCCTTCTTGGCGGCGGCCGTGCCGGAGGAGCCGGAGACGATGGCGCCGGCGTGGCCCATGGTCTTGCCCTCGGGCGCGGTGAAGCCCGCGACGTAGCCGACGACCGGCTTCGTCACGTTGTCCTTGATGTAGGCCGCGGCACGCTCTTCGGCGTCGCCGCCGATCTCGCCGATCATCACGATGACCTTGGTCTCGGGGTCGGCCTCGAACGCCTCGAGGGCGTCGATGTGCGTCGTGCCGATGACCGGGTCGCCGCCGATGCCGACACCGGTCGAGAAACCGATGTCACGCAGCTCGTACATCATCTGGTAGGTCAGCGTGCCCGACTTCGACACGAGACCGATCGGGCCGGCACCGGTGATGTCGGCCGGGATGATGCCGGCGTTCGACTTGCCGGGACTGATCACGCCGGGGCAGTTCGGCCCGATGATCCGGGTCTTGTTGCCGGTCGCGACCGCGTGCGCCCAGAAGTAGGCCGAGTCGTGCACCGGGATGCCCTCGGTGATCACCACGGCGAGCGGGATCTCGGCGTCGATCGCCTCGATCACCGCGTCCTTGGCGAACTTCGGCGGCACGAAGATGACCGAAACGTCGGCGCCGGTCTCCTTGATGGCCTCCTCGACCGTGCCGAACACGGTGAGGTCCTTGCCCTCAATGGAGACGGTCTGACCGGCCTTGCGGGCGTTGACGCCACCCACGATGTTCGTGCCGGACTTCAGCATCTTGGTCGCGTGCTTCATGCCCTCGGAGCCGGTGAGCCCCTGGACGATGATCTTGCTGTTCTCGTTGATGAAGATCGACATCTCACGCACCTGCCGCGGCGAGCTCGGCGGCCTTGTCGGCCGCGTTGTCCATTGTGTCCACCACGGTGACGAGCGGGTGGTTCGCGTCGGCAAGGATCTGACGTCCCTCGACGACGTTGTTGCCGTCCAGCCGCACGACGAGCGGCTTGGTGGCCTCGTCGCCCAGGATCTTCAGCGCTTCGACGATGCCGTTCGCGACCGCGTCGCAAGCGGTGATGCCACCGAAGACGTTGACGAAGACGCTCTTCACGTCGGTGTCGTTGAGGATGACGTCCAGCCCGGCCGCCATGACCTCGGCCGAAGCGCCGCCGCCGATGTCGAGGAAGTTGGCGGGCTTGACGCCGCCGTGCTTCTCGCCCGCGTACGCCACGACGTCCAGCGTGGACATCACGAGGCCCGCGCCGTTGCCGATGATGCCGACCTCGCCGTCGAGCTTGACGTAGTTGAGGTCCTTGGCCTTGGCCTTCGCCTCGAGCGGGTTCTCCGCGTCCTTGTCGACCAGGGCCTCGTGGCCCGGCTGACGGAACGAGGCGTTCTCGTCGAGGGTGACCTTGCCGTCGAGGGCGATGATCTTGTCCTGCGGGTCACGGACCAGCGGGTTGACCTCGACCAGCGTGGCGTCCTCGGAGACGAAGGTCTCCCAGAGCTTCACGACGACGTCGGCGGCCTCGTCGACGACCTCCTCCGGGAACTTGCCCGCGGTCAGGATCTCGACGGCCTTCGCCTTGTCGACACCGATGATCGCGTCGACCGGGATCTTCGCGAGCGCTTCGGGACGCTCGACGGCCAGCTGCTCGATCTCCACGCCGCCTTCGGCGGAAGCCATCGCGAGGAAGGTGCGGTTCGCACGGTCCAGCAGGAAGGAGAAGTAGTACTCCTCGGAAATGTCCGAGGCTTCGGCCACCAGCACGCGACGCGTGATGTGGCCCTTGATGTCCAGGCCGAGGATCGCCTCGGCCTTCTCGGCGGCCTCATCCGGCGTCTGGGCCAGCTTGACGCCGCCCGCCTTGCCGCGGCCGCCGGTCTTGACCTGCGCCTTGATGACGACCTGGTTGCCGATCTTCTCGGCGGTGGCCTTGGCTTCTTCGGGGGTGTTTGCCACGGCACCCGGCAGAACCGGTACTCCGTGGGCGGCGAAGAGATCCCTCGCCTGGTATTCGTAGAGGTCCACTACTCCAGTCTCCTGACGACACGCCACTGTGGTGGTCCGTTGCCGGACCGCGCTGTCGGACCAGTCGAGGTTAGCGACCTGCGCAGAAGCAGGGGACTCCGCACCTGGTGAAGTCGGTCACCGTACGCGGTCAGACGGTGTTTCCACGGTGTGAGACCGCACACCGGAGACCCAGTTCGCCGCGTCTTCCAGGGATTCGAAGGAGTTTTCGAACCCGCTCGGGCCGTTACCGACCGCGAAGAGGAGAACGCCGGGGACCGCCTCGGCGAGTCCTTCCGGTTCGCTCGCGCCGCGCAGGACGCCGAGGATGTCCGGATCCTCCTGGTCGACCGTCCTGGCCGCTTGATCGACCGTGTCGAGGCGCCCGACATAGACGACCTCGACGCCGTCATCACGCAGCAGCCGTCCGAGCGCGACCGCCGCGCCTTCCTCGACGTCGAACTCGGCCAGCACGACGCGAAGAAGACGGCGCGTCATCCGGCCCGCCGTGAGCCCGCGACGGCCATCCCGGCCGTGACGAGGGTGGCGACGGCGCCGCCCAGCGCGAGCCAGAACCCGATCCCGGCCGACGAGCCGTCGTACTCCGAGCCGACGAGCGGAAGTTCCGCCGCACGCAGGCCGAGCACCAGCGCGGCCCCGGCCAAGGCGGCCGCCGCCGCGATAGGCCGTGAACGCGGGACGAGGGCGTACAGGCCGAGAACGACCGCGAGCGCGCCGAGCAGGCCCCACGACGCCGCGCCGAAGTGCGACCACAGTCCCGGAGCGGTGTAGCCAGGCGCGGTGAACACCGGCGTGCCGAACGCGGCGATCGCCAGTACCGCCGCCGCGACGAGCGGGGTGAGCACGTTCCCGCTCGCCCGCGTCCCGTCCAGGCCGGTGTCCAGTTCCGCGTTGTCGTCAGCGTCATCAGCGTCATCAGCATCGTCGGAGACGTCGCGTTCGACGACGCCGGTGATCACCGCGGCGAGCGCGGCCACGGCCGCCAGCACGAGCGCGATGAACGTCCACGTGACGCCAGGGCCCGCCGAGTAGCCGACCTTGTCCGGCAACGGCACCGGCAGGTCGACGCCGAACAGCGCCGGGTCCACCGCCTTGTCCTCGGTCACGGACAAGGCGGCGCTCAACACCGCCGCGCCCGCGAGGACGACACCCGCCCACGTGGCCGCGACGACTCCCCGGGCGAACGCCGAGAGCCGCGGCACGAAGACGAATAGCGCGGGCACGGCGAGCACGACGGCCGCGCCGAGCAGCAGCCAGCGCACCGGCGTCTCGGGGACCGGCGTCGGACCGTTGGCCTTCAGTACCGGGGCCAGCGCACCCGCCGTCGCGGCCAGGGCGGCGAGCAGCGCCAGACCTCCGGTGGCCAGCCGCCACCAGAACAGCCCCGGCAGCCTGACCTCGCCCGCCAGGTCGCCGGTGACGGCCTCGTCCGTTTCCGCGACGTCGAACCGGGTGAAGGCCAGCCCCACCAGCGCCAGGCCCGCGACGGTCACGACCACCGAACCCGGCGCGACCGAAAGCCGGTCCACGACCAGCCCCGCGATCACGGGCGGGAAACCGACCGCGAGCGCGGCCAGCCCCGCTCCGGCGAACCCGCCCTTGCCGACCTCGGCCGAAGGCGAACTCACCGCCACAAGCGCGGTCAGCGGCAGCAAGGCCGCGAGCAACAGGTACCCGGCCATCGCGACCGTCGGGCCCTCGAAGGCGTTCTTGGCCAAGAGGTACGCGTTGCCCGAACCGAACGGCGCGAGGAGCAGGCCGACCCCGCCCGCCACACCGAGCACGGGCCCGAGCAGCCGCCAGCGGCGCCGTCCGTCGAGTTCGCCCGCCAGTTCCGCCTCGTCGCGAGCGGCTCCGGCGGCGAACGCTCCGGCCGCGAGCGTGAGCAGGTGGCCCGCCACCAGCGGCCACAGCCCCGGTCCCGCCGGAGGCAGCGCGAGCAGCCTGTCGGCGAGGAACAGTTCCGGGCGCGCGGCGAGGGAACCGTCGGCGAGCAGCTGCAGATCAAGCAGGAGCCGTCCGGGCGCGAGCGCGGTGAGCCCGAGGACCAGACCCGCCGCGAGCCCCGAGCGTCCGGTGACCAGCGCGTAGAGCACGGCCGCCGCGGGCGCCAAGGCCAGCACGACCAGCAGCGGAGCTGCGGTGAAACCAGGCGAACCACCCTGGATGACGGGCAGCAGCGCGCCGACCGCCAGCGCGACCGCACCGGCCGACACTGACCCTGCCGAGAGCAGGAGCGCTCGCGGGCGGGAGCCCGGTTCGCTCCGGAGAAGTTCGGCGGACGCGGTACCGGAGACGGCTTGCCCGGCGGAGTCGCCAGGGTGCCGTGAGCGCGAAGTCATCGACGGCGACGCTAGCAAGCCGGGGTCGGCACGGCCCGGCAGCAGGGGCGTCGTGGTTCTCACCGGCGCTCGGCCAGTCCCGGAAGAAGGGTTGAAGCGGCCCAGTCCGGGTAAACCTCCTTCAACACCGTCGGGCAACCGCTTATTTCCCTCGTTTGCCTCCTTTCGGCCTTCCGGTACCCCCGAATGGCCCTCTGATCTTGTAACGCAAGTCACACGGTTGTGAGTAAACCTCCTCTAACTTTGGGTAATTTTCACTGGACAACGGCCAGATCGCCGTCGCCCGTTCGGCCGAGAGCGCCGTCAGATCTTGCTGATCGGGGTGCCGCTTCGTTACTGTCCCGGGGTCCCCATTACAGTCAGATCACGAATGAGAGCACCGAACGAACCACCCCCGAGGTCGTTCACCGGGATCCCCCGCCCGGGCTCTTGATCCGACTCCCCGAACATGGAAGGCCCCGTCTTGGCTTCACACCGCTCCCCCGGCGGCCAAGCTCCTTCCCCGGCGCTCGAGAACGCACTCGATGGTGCGGTCGTTCGCGTCCGGGGCTCGCACCGCCTGTCGCCCCCGTCCTCGGCCCTTCGTGGTCGTGTCGTGGTCGCAGCCGTCGCTGCCGGCGCCTTCGCGGCCGCCGCTGCCGGGCAGACCCTGAAGTCCGTTTCGGAATCCTCCGACGCCGCCGTCACCCCACTGGCCAGCACCCAGGACGCGAGCGCTTCGTTCGCCCTCGGCGGCGGAGCCGGTGGTGGCGCCCCCGAACTGCTTCCGACGAGCCAGCCGGCGAACGCCTCCGCCGAAGCCCAGAAGCTCTCGGAGAACAACAGCATCACCCAGGCCCGCGTCAAGCGTGAGGCCGAAGCGGCCCGCAAGGCCGAAGAAGAGGCCAAGCGGCCCAAGACCTGCATGCCGACCAAGGGCAGCTTCACCTCGGGCTTCGGTGCCCGGTGGGGCACGAGCCACCTCGGCATCGACCTCGCAGCCCCGATCGGCACGCCGATCGTCGCGGCCTCCGACGGCACGGTCATCGAAGCGGGCCCCGCCAGCGGTTTCGGCCTTTGGGTCAAGGTCCAGCTCGCCGACGGCACCGTCCACGTCTACGGCCACATGAACTCGTTCTCCGTCCGCGAGGGCCAGAAGGTCAAGTGCGGCGAGGAGATCGCCGAGGTCGGCAACCGTGGTCAGAGCACCGGCCCGCACCTGCACTTCGAGGTGTGGCAGAACGGCACGAAGAAGATCGACCCGCGCCCGTGGCTCGCCGCCCGTGGCGTGAACGTCGGCTGATCGAGCCGCGGCTTTCCTTTCACCACACCGTTTCACCACGCCGGTGACTCCGCCCGCGATGAGGGCGCGCCGGGCAACGACGCTCTGGTGCGCCTTCAGGACCTCCGCTTTCCCCCTCCGAAGACATCGGCTTCGCGGACAAGGGGAAGCGTCGTAGGCCGTCCGGCCAGGAGCATCTGTGGTTTTACGGGCTCTCAAAGCCTCACGCGACGCCGCCGGGCTGCTTCCTGACGAAGTACCCCACGGCGATCTGCCAGACCGTGCAGAGACCCGCCGGGCGCCGTTCGATCGGCCGCCATCCGGCGAAAAGTCCCCGAGTGAGATTTCGGCACCCGGCTGGCCGCGGCCCGAACAGCCATCGCCGCGCGTGACCGCATACGACACACCGTCCGGCCCCGTCCGGTTCGTGCGTCCGCAATAACGCGCGCCAGGCCGCGACCAGCCTGAGCACTTCCGGCGGTTCCGGACCCCGATCCGTCCCCGCCCCTTCTTCAACACCCCGCAAGTACTCGAGTACCCCACTCGAGAGAACCCCAAACAAGACCCCGTCCACACCGTGCGCCCCCTCCTCGTGATCGGGGCACACCGGCTCGTCCAGCCTACCCCAGCGCATCGAACTCGTGTTCGATGACACAGGTATACGGGAGGGGTCCGACAGTTTTCGCGAGCGGCGAAGAAACCGCAGGTCAGAGCTAGAGTTTGACCATCGGGACGCTGCCGATGAGCATCAGCCGGACCTTGCCGGCGGCGCCGAAGTCGATCGTCGCCGTGGCACGGGGGCCCGCGCCGTCGCAGGCGACGACGGTCCCGAGTCCGTACTTGTCGTGGCTGACCCTGTCGCCGACGTCCAGTTTGAGCGCGACGGTGTCCTTCCAGCCCTTGCCGAACGGGCTCGTGCCCGCCGACCTCGAAGGCACCGAGCCACCGCCGCGGCTCCCCCAGGTCGTCGCGGCCCGCGGCGATCCACCCGACGAACCGAAGCCGCCGGAGGAAGAGGAAGGCGCGAGCCTGCGCCAATCGACCAGATCCGCGGGCAGTTCGTCGAGGAAGCGCGAGGCCGGGTTCATCTGCGGCTGGCCCCAGGCGGAGCGCACCATCGAACGGGAGACGTACAGCCTCTTCCTCGCCCGCGTGATCGCGACGTAGGCGAGCCGGCGCTCTTCGGCGAGTTCGGTCGGGTCACCGAGCGCGCGCATATGCGGGAAGATCCCGTCTTCCCAGCCCGTTCCGAAGACTACCGGGTACTCGAGGCCCTTCGCGGTGTGCACGGTCATCAACGTGACCACGCCCGCGTCGTGCCCCTCTCCGTCGTCGCCGCCGTCGGGCGACGGGACCGAATCCGCGTCCGCCACCAGCGAGACCCGCTCCAGGAACGCGGGCAGCGAGCCCGGCTCCGGCACCCCCGGCTCGGCCTCCGGCAGTTCGCCGTCCGGGCCGGCGACCTCGGCGGTGAATTCGGTGAACTCCCGCGCGACGGTGACGAGTTCCGTCAGGTTCTCCACCCGCGACGCGTCCTGCGGGTCATCGGACTCCTCGAGTTCCGTGCGGTAGCCCGTGCGCTCCAGGACCGCTTCGAGGATGTCGGCGACTTCCGCGCCGCTCTGGACGACGTCGCCGAGCTCGTCCATCAACTCGACGAAACCGGTGATCGCCTTGGCGGAGCGCGGGTTCAGCAACGGCACCTCGCCGTCGACCGCGCCGCGCAACGCCTGCGCGAACGAGATGCGCTCGCGCTCGGCGTACGTCGCGATGACCGCTTCGGCGCGGTCGCCGATGCCTCGTTTGGGAACGTTGAGGATACGGCGCAGGCTGACCGTGTCCTCCGGGTTCGCCAGCACCCTCAGGTACGCGAGCATGTCCCGGACCTCGCGCCGTTCGTAGAACCGCACCCCGCCGACGACCTTGTACGGCAGGCCGAGGCGGATGAAGATCTCTTCGAAGACACGGGACTGGTTGTTGGTGCGGTAGAAGACCGCGACGTCGGAATAGTCCGCTTCGCCCTTGTCCGCCAGCGCGTCGATCTCGCCCGCGACGAACGCCGCTTCGTCGTGCTCGTTGTCCGCGACGTAGCCGACGATCTTCTCGCCGTCACCGGAATCGGTCCACAACCGCTTCGCGCGCCTGTTGGGGTTTCGCGCGATGACCGCGTTCGCCGCGTTCAGGATCGTCTGGGTCGAGCGGTAGTTCTGCTCCAGCAGCACGGTCCGCGCGTTCGGGAAGTCGCGTTCGAATTCCTCGATGTTGCGGATCGTCGCGCCGCGGAAGGCGTAGATCGACTGGTCCGCGTCACCCACGACGCACAGTTCGGCGGGCTCGATGCCCGCCTCGTTCGCCTCGGTGCCGACCAGCTCGCGGATCAGCGTGTACTGCGCGTGGTTCGTGTCCTGGTACTCGTCGACCAGCACGTGCCGGAACCGCCGCCGGTAGTACTCGGCGACGTCCGGGTACCGCTGCAGGAGTTCGACCGTCCGCATGATGAGGTCGTCGAAGTCGAACGCGTTGGCCTGGTTCAGCCGCCGCTGGTACTCGACGTAGACCTCGGCGACGCGGCGTTCGAGGTCGTTGCCCGCGTCGGCGACCGCCGTCTCCGGATCGATCAGTTCGTTCTTGAGGTTCGAGATGTGCACGGCCAGCGTGCGCGCCGCGTACTTCTTCGGGTCGATGTCGAGATCCCGGGCGACGAGGGTGATGAGCCGCTTCGTGTCGTCCGAGTCGTAGATCGAGAAACTCGACGACATCTCCAGCGTTTTGGCCTCACGGCGCAGGATCCGCACGCACATGGAGTGGAACGTCGACACCCACATGGCGTTCGCGCGGCGGCCGACGAGGTCGCTCACCCGCTCCCGCATCTCCGCGGCCGCCTTGTTGGTGAACGTGATCGCCATGATCTGGCCGGGGTGCACGTCCCGTTCGGCCAGCAGGTACGCGATCCGGCGGGTCAGCACCCGGGTCTTGCCGGAACCCGCGCCCGCGACGACCAGCAGCGGCGAGCCCGCATGGGTCACGGCCTCGCGCTGTGCCGAATTCAGGTCGTCGAGCAGGTCCGAGTGCCGAGGCTTGGCCGGACCGTCCGCTGGGAGATCGAAGAGGGTGTTCATCGCCGGTCCACGCTACAGCGCCGGGCGTAGGCGGTGTTGCCGCCTGCCGTCCGACGCGCGAGCGGTGTTCGCGGCGGAGGATCGGATGCCATGGACACCAACGGAATTCCCTCCCGGCTCAGGGCAGCCGACACCGACCGGGAGCGGGTCGTCTCGCTCATCCAGGCCGCCGGCGGCGAAGGCCGTCTCACCCTCGAAGAAGTGGAAGAGCGGCTCGGCACCGTGTATTCCACCAAGTACACGGACGAGCTCGCCGCGCTCACGGCCGATCTGCCGAAACCCGTGCCGAAGCGGCGCCTGGTCGTCTTCGGGCATCCGGCGGTGCGGATCCATCTCGCGGTCGCCGTCGTGCTTTCGGTGCTGCTGATCGTCCGCTGGACGGCTTCGGGGGTGCCGTTCTTCTGGCCGGCGATGCCGATGTTCTGGCTGGCCATGAGCGTCCTCGTGCACGCCCGCGTCCGCGGAGCGCGCCGCCGCTTCGAGCCGGAGGAGGGTTTCGCTGTGGCATAATGAACCGCATGCGGCATGTGACGCGATTTTTTTACGGGACCCGGACTCCGGCTCCCGTGATCGCATAGTGCCGAAATGCCATCACCCGAAGCCCCGGAGTCCACGGACCCCGGGGCTTTACGCTGTTCCGGGGGCCAGCAGGGAATCCGGACCGAAGAGAGGTCCCGATGAGCACCACACAGAAGCCGGACGCCGACGAACCCACCGCCACCGCCGAAGAGATCGATGAGCTCCGCAAGGAGATCGACTTCCTCGACGGCGAGATCCTGCGGCTGGTCAAACGCCGCGTCGAGGTCTCCAAGACGATCGGTGCGGCCAGGATGGCCGCGGGCGGCACCAGGATCGTCTACAACCGCGAGATGGACGTGCTGGCGCGCTACCGCGAACTCGGGCCGGAGGGACGGCAGCTGGCGATGGCGCTGCTCAACCTCGGGCGGGGCAGGCTGGGGCGGTAAGCGGTAGCAAAGGTCCCTTGCTCCCACGACGCACCCGGATCGCGGTAGCAAAGTCCCTTGCTCCCACGACGCACCCGGATCGCGGTAGCAAAGGTCCCTTGCTCCCCCGGATCGCGTTCAGCGGGCCGAACGCGATCCGGCCACGTCACGATCCTGTGCCGTGAGACGAAACTCAGGGTGTTCCCCGAGCCATGACGGCCCGGGACAGGGCAAACTGGACACATGATTAACCTCATCGCCGTGATCATCGCGATCGCCGGTGTCCTGGCGGCATTGGGCCATCTCGGTTATCTCGCCATGCTGAACAACGCGGCGGGTAAGCGCGCGGGCGGCACCCCCATCGCCCAATACGTCAAGACGCGCTGGCCGATCGCGGCGGGTACCACGGCCGCGTCGCTTTTCGCCTGGCTGCTCACGAGTGGGGGAACGACCCTCGACGTCATCGCCATTTTGCTTGCAGCGGGTAGCGGGATCACGGCCACGAAGGCCCTGCAATCGACCCAGCAGAAGTACCGCAGCGGCAACTGAACGGCTTCACCAGCCCCGATAGCACTCCGTAACGTCACCAAGGCCCGTTCGGCCGCGCCCGACTGAGTGAAACATCTGCAACTTGCAGACTGGGTGAAGACTTGCGGGTGTCGAACTTTTAGTGTGGACCTCGTGTGGACCCTTGCGTCTGGGTCGGGCGATGCCCGCATGGCGCGCGGGGGCGATGGCCCCGCGCGCCCCCAGTCGTATGCGCGTGCATTTGCTCACGAGACTGCTTGGGAGTCTGCAAGCGAGGGATCCCGTGAACCCGCTGCTCCGTTCGGCTTAACCGGCGTCACATCGCCGTCAGGGCCGGCTCGTGAGGGGGTCGCTCGGACATGAACGGCTGGGCGGAACACCAGGGACGGGACGACGCCACGCAAGCGGGCCGCCACCGGGCGGGAAGTACCGAAGGCTGGACTCCCGCCGTGCCACCGCGGCGCCGGCGCCCCACCGGGCACGGGCATCACGCGCACCGCGAGGTCGCCCCACCCTCCACCGGTTCCCTCCCGCTTCCGCCACCGCGGGCCAGGAGGGCGCCGAGCCCCGGCTACGCCCCATCGAGCGGCCGTCTGCCGCTCCCCCAGCCCGCTCGCGAGGTCACCGTGGAGCACCCAGCCCACCAGGCCCGAGTCGAAGTCTCGTTCACCGATCCTCCCGTGGAAGAACGGCGCGCGAAGGCCGCTCAGCGCACGAAGGTGACGCTGACCGCCCCCGCCCCCCGCCGTCCCGAGCCGATCGAGATCGACGACGGTATCGACGATGATGACTGTGTCGACGGTGTTGAGAGTGTCGACGGTGATGACTGTGTCGACAGCGACGTCCGCGTCTACCTCGCCCCGCCGGTCGACGGTCTGAGCACCTTCGACCTCGGTACGGTGCCCGCTTCGGTGACGCCGCCCAAGACCTGGCGCAAGGCCGCCTGGTTCGCGGCGGCCGCGTCCGCGCTGGTCGTGGTCGGCCTGCTCTTCGCCGGTTCGTTCCTGGTCGGCAAACCGCTGCCGGAGCAGCAGAGCCAGGGCGGCTGGCCCGGATACCGCGGTGGCAGCCCGCTGACCCAGGACGGTCTCGCCGGCCATCCGGCCACACCGCCGCAGGGCGGCGCGGCGGGCAACCCGTCCGAATCCGCGTCCGAGTCCTCCACCGGTGACGACCGCAGCTCCGCCAACTCCGGCACCCCCTCGGACGACGAAAGCGCCGGGACCGGCTCGTCGCGGCCCGACTCCGGCGGACCGGCGACGTCCGGGCGGCCCACGCCGTCGTCGAGCGACCGGCCGCAGAAGCCGCCGGTCGTCCCGGCCAACCGCACCACCACACCGGGCCCCTGGTACGCGTCGCAGCCGGACGCGCAGGCGATGGGCGACAACACCGAAGTCTTCCTCAACTCGGTCACCACGAACCCGCAACAGGCGTCCGCGGTGACCTCCGGCGGCCTGCGCGAAGAAGGCGCGGAGGGCCTGCGGGACCGCTACCGCGATGTCGCCTACTTCGAGGTGAAGAAGGTCAGCATCGACCAGCGCCGCGGGGTCACGGTCAACACCGTCGAGGTCACGCACAAGGACGGGACGAAGACCATGGAGCAGCGGACGTTCACCTTCGGCGACGACGACAAGATCGTCGACGACGGCATGTAGGCGACCACGCACGTGCAAGTGTCCTGTTCCTCTGCACGTGCGGTGCGCTGAGCGGTCGTCCCTGGTCCGGGTGGGTGACCTAAGCTGCCGTTCGTCGTATCGCGACGGCATTCCGGCGATGGCCCCTGGCCGTGGACCGTCCGCACAGGGTTACCTGACGACTGCAGGGTCCGCACCGTTCAGAAGACGGCCGCGCGGACCAAAGGCATCGGCCGAACGGCCCAGCGCCTGCCCCGGACCAGAGCGAGGAATTTCGTGCTTGATCGACAGCGCATACGGCGTGAGGACGCCGTACGTGTCGAGGACGTCATCCCGGAAGAGATCCTGAACGACACCCGCGTCGACCGCGAGTATCTGGAGCAGGTCTTCCGAGAGCCGCAGAAGTTCGTTCCCGCGCGCACCCGCGTAGAGCGGTCGCCGCGGCCCGAACCCGAGGTGGACGAGCCGGAGAGCCGGGCCGCCCGGCGGGCCAAGCTGGCCGGTCTGGTCGCCGCCGGACTCCTGGTCGCGGGCGCCGTCGTCACCGCGGGCGTGCTCGCGGGCGCGCAGCCGCAGGGCACCGTGCCGGGTGCCGCCGCACCCGAGGTGATGAGCGGAGCCGCCGCGCTCGGCGGGCTCGCCGTCCCGGACTCCACCGAGCCGCAGCACAAGCACGAGACGCCGACGCCGTCGGGCACCACCACGACGCCTCATCGATCTTCGGGCACCGGCTCGGGTTCACTCCCGCCGCAGGGTTCGTCGTCCAGCAGCACCAGCTCGCAGCCCGCCGTCAAGCCCGCCGCGGTCAACACCGCGGAGGACAAGATCGACGCGGTCCGGAAGTTCTACCAGACCGTCGACGCCGACCCCTACGGCGCGATGTCGCTGGTCACGCCGGTGCTGGCCAAGTCCGAAGCCGGTCGGCTGATCGAGGCGTGGAGCGCCATGGACGCCATCCAGATCCAGGACATCCGGGATCAGGCCGACGGCACCATCCTCGCCGTCGTGACCATGCGCAACCCGGACGGCGGCCTCCTGCGGGTCACGCAGGTGCTCGAATTCGCCGACGAGACCTCCGGCCTGATCACCGACGCGCGACTGTTGTCCGCGCAGCACATGTGACGGACACCGCGCGTGCAACAGCCCTCCACCCAGGGCGATCAGAGTGTGCCGCGTGTGTGTGCGCAGAGTGAGCGCCTAGCCTTGTCACGAGTCGGTCTCGGAAAAGCCGGCACACAGACCACTACATGTGCATACGCTCCAACGCTGTGGCGTGCCGAAGGCCGCACCGCGCACGCGGACGATTCCGCGTCGTGAAGACGGAGCCCAAAGGGAGGTCGCGTGAGCGACGAGGGTCGCCTGGTCGCCGGTCGATATCGCATCGCCGGGCGGATCGGCACGGGCGCGATGGGGGCCGTGTGGCAAGCGCACGACGAGGTACTCGGCCGCACGGTGGCGATCAAGCAGTTGCTTCTGCAACCCGGTCTTGAGGCTCACGACGCCGAAGACGCCCGTCAGCGCACGATGCGCGAGGGGCGGATCGCCGCCAGACTGCACCACCCGAACGCCATCTCGGTGTTCGACGTCGTCACCGACGACAACGGCCAGCCGTGCCTGATCATGGAGTACCTGAACTCCACCAGCCTCGCCCAGGTGCTGCAGGAGGAGCGGACGCTGCCGCCGACCGAGGTCGCGCGGATCGGTGCGCAGGTCGCGGCGGCGCTGACCGAGGCGCACGCGGTCGGCATCGTGCACCGGGACATCAAGCCGGGCAACATCCTGCTGGCGCCCAACGGCACCGTGAAGATCACCGACTTCGGCATCTCGCGGGCGAAGGACGACGTCACGGTCACGAAGACCGGGATGATCGCCGGAACCCCCGCCTACCTGGCGCCCGAAGTGGCCATCGGCGGCGACCCGGGCCCGGAGTCCGACGTCTTCTCACTCGGCTCGACGCTCTACGCGGCCTGCGAAGGCCAACCGCCGTTCGGCCTCAGCGAGAACACGCTGAGCCTGCTGCACGCGGTCGCGGCCGGGCAGATCATCCCGCCGCGTCAGTCCGGCCCGCTCGCCAGCGTGCTGGCCGTACTGCTGCACCCGGAGGTGCGGCACCGCCCCACCGCCGAAGAGTGCGAAGAGCTCCTCGCCGCCGTCGCGCGGGGTGAAACGCCGCTGGGCGGCCCCACGGACGACACCGTGCTCGCCGCCCCGATCGCGGGCGCCCTCGCGGGAGCGGGCGCGACCCAGGCGCTCGACAGCGAGGCCGCCGGTCACTCGGGCTCGCTCCTCGACGAACAGGCCGCGGCCGGGTCGTACTACGACGACGAGGACGACTACCACCAGCCGCCCGCCTCGGGCTACCCGGAAGACGACTACGACGGGTACGACAACTACGACGAGACGGCGCTGCTGGCCGAACGCGGCCACCCCGGCGGCGGCCCGGCGCCGACGCGCGCCGTCCCGATCCCCGCGGGCGACTACGACGATCCGTACGACGACGATTACGACGACCCGCCCCCGCCGCCGCCCACCCGCGCGCAGACCAGCCCGGTGGACGAGGACGACGACGAAAAGCCGGGCGCGTGGAAGAAGCCCGCGATCATCGGCGGTGTCGTGGTCGTGGCGCTGGCCGCGCTGGGGTTCTGGCTGCTGAGCCCGAACAACCCGGAGACGCCCGCGCAGGTGGGGAACTCGTCGACGAAGCCGACGCCGTCCGCGACGTCTTCCGCTCCGGAGACGACCGACACGCCGACGGAGACGGAGTCTGCCGAGCCGCCGAAGGAGACGTCTTCGTCGAAGAAGACGACGAGCCGGGCGACGCAGCCGCAGGAGCCGGACCCGCCGACGCCGACGAAGACGCCGAGCAAGACTCCCTCGAAGACGCCGACTCTGACGACACCGACCACGCCGACTACGCCGACGACCCCGACCAGCCAAACGGGCGAGCCCGGCGGAGCATGATCCGAGGCTGCAATTGAGTTCTGAAGGTTCCATCGTCGGCGGCCGATACCGCCTGGACCAGCCCATCGGGCGCGGCCGGGCAGGCATCGTGTGGCTGGCGTTCGACACCCGCCTGCTGCGCACGGTCGCGATGAAGCGCATGTACCTGCCCGTCGGCCTGCCGCCGGACCGGGCGGAGCAGGCCAAGGCCGTCGTCGTCCAAGAAGGCAAGGACGCGGCCAAGTTCGAGCACGCCACCGCCATCAAGGTGTACGACGTGCTGCCCGACGGGGCGGACGTGTGGCTGGTGATGGAGTACATCCCGTCCCGCGGGATGGCGACCTTCCTCGCCGAGCACGGCAGGCTGACCGCGGAACAGGCCGCCGGGCTGGGCATCGTGCTCGGCCGCGCGCTGGCCGCGATGCACGAGTCCGGGGTGGTGCACCGGACCGTCGAGCCGGGCACGGTCCTGCTGGCCGACGACGGCGGCGTGAAGCTCACCGACATCGGCATCACCGGCGGCGGTCCGAGCCCCGCGTACCGCGCGCCCGAGGTGGCACGCGGCGAACCGGCGACTTCGGCGTCCGACGTGTTCTCGCTGGGCGCGACGCTGTACACGGCCGTCGAGGGGGTGCCGCCGTTCGGTGAGGACGGCGAGTCCTCGGAACGGCCACCGCAGACCGCCGGGCCATTGGCGGGCGCCCTGCGCAAGATGCTGCGGGCGGAGCCGGACGCGCGGCCGACGATGGCCGACACGGTGCGCTCCCTGAACGCGATCACCGAGGGACGGCAGACGGCGTTCATCCCGCCGACCGCGCCCGCCATGCCGACGGTCCCGGCCTCGATGCCGATGCCGATGCAGCAGGCGCCGCAACAGCCGGTTCCGCAGTTCCCCCAGCACCAGCCGCAGCAGTATCAGCCGCCGCAGCCGCAGTACGCGCCACCGGCGCAGCAGTACGCGCCCGCCGCGCCGGTGGCGGCGAAGTCGCGGGAGACCCGGAAATGGCTGATCATCGCGGGTGCCGTGGTGGCGGCGATCCTCCTCGGTGTGCTGTTCGCGGAGCTGTTTTTGATCTGATTCAGAGCCGTTCGAGGACCAGCGTCGCCAGTTCGACCGGACGGCTGAGGTACGGGCTGTGGCTCGCCCGCCAGGTCACCGTCGTGTCGCAGCGCGCGGCGCAGTGGGCCACCAGTTCCGGTGCGAGCGCCCGGTCTTCGGTGCAGGCGATGTACGTGCTCGGCGTGTCCTTCCACGCCGAGCCTTCCGGTGACTCGTCGAAGATCGTCACCGGTTCCGGGCGCAGCAACGCCGTGGCGCGCTCGGCGACGGCGTCCGTGCAGTCGGCGTACATGGACTCGCGGACGGCGGCGAGATCGAGGTGGGTCAGGCCCGCGTCGTCGAAGGTCAACGGCACCTGGTCGGGTTCGCGGCCGGTCTCCTCCTTGATCCGTTCGATCCAGTACTGAGCGGTTTCCCCTGGCTCGCTGACGATCGCGGCCAGATAGATCAGGTGCGAAATCCCCTGAAGCCCGCCGGCGGTGAGCCCGCCGAAGGAATGCGCGAGCACCACCGGCGGCTCGGCCGCTCGGTCGACGAGTTCCTGGACGGTCCGGGTGGTTTCGGCGATCGGACGGCCGCCGAGGTCGGGGACGGTGACCTCGGCGCCTTCCCGGCGCAGGTGCTCGACGACGTCGTCGAAATGGGCGGGCTGGTGCCAAGAGCCGTGCAGGACGATCAGGGGACGCACGGAGGTCCTTTCTCTGGCGGGATTCGTGGCTTCCTGCCAGGTTGTCGACCGCCCGTGCGACTGTTCAAGCTCAGCCGGTTTTCGTGCCCACTCGGCCAGTCCCGCTTACCTGTCCGGCCCCTTCGCGGATCGCGAGGAGGAACCGTCGCACCGCCGGGTGTTCCCTGGCGTGCGCGGCCACGGCGGCGTGGATGGACCGCACCGGATCCGGCCGCCGGACCTTCCGGATGGCGACGCCGGGATGCGGGGCGCCGAGGCCGAGTTCCGGGATCAGCGCGACACCGAGCCCGGCTGCCACGAACCCTTGTGCCGTCTGGTAATCCTCGGATTCGACGACGTGGTTCGGGGCGAATCCGGCCGCGCCACAGGCGTCGAGCAGGATGTCGCGGCAGGCGCCGGGGAGACCGTCGACGCCGACCCACGGATCCTCGGCGAGTTCACCGAGATCGAGGACGCGTTTGCGGGCGAGCCGGTGGTTCTTCGGCAGGATCGCGCGGTACGGATCATCCAGCAGGTGGACGTATTCGACCCCCTTGACCCGGGGGGTGCTGCTGGGGAGCACGATCATCGCGACGTCGGCCTTGCCCGACTCGATCTCGGGCATCGAGTCGTCGGGCTCGACCAGTTTGAGGTCGAGGCGGACGCCCGGGAAGTCCCGGCGCAGCGCGGCGACGGCCAAGGGCACCAGCGACGCGCCGGCCGTGGCGAAGTAGCGGATCGCGAGCCTGCCCGTGCGGCCTTCCTTGAGTTCGGTGAGCGCGGCTTCGGCCTTCGCGAGCTGGGTGCTCAGCGTTTCCGCGTGTTCGGACAGCAGCGAACCGGCGGGTGTCGGCCGCACGCCGCGACCGACACGTTCGAGCAGTTCGACGCCCGCTTCCCTTTCCAGGGTGGACAATTGCTGGCTGATCGCGGAAGGTGTGTAGCCGAGATTCCGGGCGGCGGCGGTGATCGACCCACTGCTGATCACGGCTCGGAGGACCTGCATGCGGCGGACGTCCAGCATGCCCCGATCTTACAGTTCTTCTTAAGGCTCCCTGCAGTTATTTTCGCTTGTCCTTACGCGTTGGCGCGGCGAAGCTGGGCCAGGCACTTAAGGAGGACTGGGGTGGGCGAGACGAAGACCCTACTGCGGATCGGCGCGCTGGCGCTCATGTGGGGATCGAGTTTCTTCTGGATCAAACTGGGGCTCGCCGCGTTTTCGCCGGTGCAGCTGGTGCTGGCGCGGGTGGCGCTCGGCGCGGCGGTGCTGATCGGGCTCTGCTACCTCGGCCGGGGCCGGCTGCCGTCCGGACGGCGGATCTGGGGACATCTGGCCGTCGCGGCGTTCTTCCACAACGCGCTGCCGTTCCTGCTGTTCGCGTGGGGTGAGCTGACCGTCGACTCCGGGATCACCGGGGTGCTGAACTCGACGACACCCCTGTGGGTGCTGCTGGCCGCGCCGATGATGGGCGCGCGGACGAAGATGACCGCGGTGCGGATCGCCGGGCTCGTCGCCGGGCTCGCCGGGATCCTGCTGATCTTCGCGCCGTGGGAGGCCTCCGGCCTGCTCAGCTGGGGTGCGCTGGCGTGCCTCGCGGCGGCCGCGAGCTACGGATTCGCGTTCGTCTACGAGGGCAAACACCTCACCGGTACCGGTGACTCGCCGCTGTCGCTGGCCGGCGGACAGATGCTGCTGGCGACCGGGTTCCTGCTGCTCGCGATGCCGATGGGCGGGTTCGAGCCGATGAACCTGAGCACCGGCGCGGTCGTCGCGGTGGTGATCCTGGGGATCGGGTCGACCGGGATCGCGTTCGCGCTGAACTACCAGCTCCTCGCGAGCGAGGGCGCCGTCGCGGCGTCGATCGTCGGCTACCTGCTGCCGGTGGTTTCGGTGCTGCTGGGGGCGGTGTTCCTGGCCGAGCCGCTGAACCTGCGGGTGATCGCCGGGATGGTCGTCGTGCTGGGCGGGGTCGCGCTGACCCGGCTCCGCCCGAGGGAGCAAGGGACCTTTGCTACCACTCCGCAGGTCGAGCGCCCTTTGGCCGCCGCCGGGGAGGCCGCGCCCTGACCTGCGTTTAGCGGGCTAATCGTGATGCGGTGGGGCCTGGGGGCTCGCCGGATCGCGTTTAGCCCGCTAAACGCAGGTCAGAGGGTCGCGACGATGAGCAGAGCGGCGAGAACGATCTCGACCCAGAAGTAGAGCCAGCTCGGATAGAACCCTTCGGGCCGCTCCGCGAACCGCGCGACCAGCCGCCCGAAGGCCATCCCGGCGAGCGCGACGGCCACCGCGATCGCGGCGCCCCGCTGGATCCCGCCGACGTCGAAAGCCGCGAACCCGAGCAGTACCGCGACAGCCACACCGAAGCCGCCGTACACCGCGCGCACCTCGGTCCGCGCCGTCACCGACTCCAGCGAAATGCCGAACGGCCGGATCAGCCGTTTCGGCGCGACGAGCCCGAGCAGCCCCATGCCCAGGAAGAACACGCCCACCAGGCCGATGAGAACGGGCGCCATCTAGACGAGACGCCGGTCGGAAGCCCAGCGCGAAAGCTCGTACCGGTTCGAAAGCTGCGTCTTCCGCAGCACGCTCGACACATGCGTCTCGACGGTTTTCACCGAGATGAACAGCTCGGACGCGATCTCCTTGTACGCGTACCCGCGCGCGAGCAGCCGCAGCACGTCGCGCTCCCGCGGCGTCAGCAGGTCGAGGTCCGGGTCGCTGATCGGCGCGGAACCCGGCCGGTCGGCGAACGCGTCGAGCACGAACCCGGCCAGCCGCGGCGAGAACACCGCGTCCCCGTCCGAGACCCGCACGACGGCGCGCACGAGTTCCTTCGACGAGATCGTCTTCGTGACGTACCCCCGCGCCCCCGCGCGGATCACGGCGATCACGTCCTCCGCGGCGTCGGAGACCGACAGCGCGAGGAACACGACGTCCGGCAGTTCCGGCCGGACCCGGCGCAGCACCTCGGCGCCGCCGCCGTCCGGCATGTGCACGTCGAGCAGCACGACCTGCGGTTTGGTCCGGGCGATCCCCGCGACCGCTTCGGCGACCGAGCCCGCCTCACCGACCACGCGGACGTCGTCGGTGATCGAGTCCAGTTCGGTGCGCACACCCGCGCGGAAAAGCGCGTGGTCGTCGACGAGGAAGACCTTGACCGGCTCCCGCGTCTGCTGGTTCTCCGTCACGATGCTCCCTCGCTCGCCCTGTCCCGTGAGCATAGCGACCTCACGCCGCGCCCTTCCCCGCCTTGACCGGCATCTCCAGCTGGACCTCGGTTCCTTCACCCGGTGCGGTACGAAGCTTGAGCTTCCCGCCGTGCCGCTCCATCCGCCCCCGGATGGAATCGGCGAGCCCGTGCCGATCACTCGGCACGACGTCGGGATCGAACCCCTTGCCGCGGTCGCGCACGAAGACCGTCACCGCCGTCGGCTCGACCTCGGCGTACACGCTGACCTCGTCGACCCCCGCGTGCTTGGCGGCGTTGACGATCGCTTCGCGCGCCGCCTGGACCAGCGCCGTCAGTGGCTCGTTCAGCGTGGCCTCCCCCACGACGACCTGCTGCACCGAGATCGCGAACGCGTCCTCGACCTCGCCGCACGCGGCAGCGAGCACTTCGGACAGCTGACCGCTGACGGCCTCTTCCTCGGTCTTCTTGTTCTTCCCGTACCCCGACGGCCCGTACAGCCAGCCGCGCAGCTCCCTTTCCTGACCGCGCGCGAGCCTCGCGACCTCGCGCGGCGATTCCGCCTGCTTCTGGATCAGCGCCAGGGTCTGGAGGACCGAATCATGCAGATGCGCGGCGATCTCAGCGCGTTCGTCGGTGCGGATGCGGGCCATGCGCTCGTCGGACAGGTCGCGGACCAGGCGCAGCCAGAACGGGACGGTCAGCACGGCCACCCCGAACAGCGTCGCGATGACCGCGACCAGCGCGAACTTGACCTGGTCGATGCTGCCGCTCTCCAGCACGACGACGCCGATACCGGTCATCACCAGCGCCACCCCGGCGACCACGCGGATCGCGGCCGACCAGCCACCGCCGCCGAGGAACGCCGTGGCGACACCGCCCTTGGCACCGAGGCGCCACCGGCGGCGTTGCGACTCGTCGGCCTCGCGCCAGACGACGGCCGCGCCGATCATGGCCAGCGCCAGCGGAATGGCGACCCAGCCGCTGATCAGGCCGGTGAGCGTGCCGCTGGCGACGGCGAGGCCGACACCCAGCGCCATGAGGCCGAAGGCCTGCTGCTTCTCCTTCGGCGCGGATTTCTCCGGCTCGACCTCGCCGGATTGCTGCTGGACGAACACCCAGAGCAGGCCGTACGCGAGAAGACCGGTGCCGTTCAGCGCGGCCAGCAACGCGAACGCTGTCCGGACCCAGAGCACCTTGACGCCGAGGTGGTCGGCGAGACCGCCCGCGACACCCGCGATGGCGCGGCCGGACCGGCGGCGATACATCTTGGGCGGCTCGAACGGTGCCGGGGACAGGCTGCCGGGAACGGGCACCGGAGGGCGCTCGATGATCGTCGGCTTCACCTGTTCGGCGAGGTCGGTCGGGGCGGGTTCCTGCACGTTCTCCATGGTCACACGGAGTTGGGGTACCGATCCATCCGGGAAACCCCTGACTCTTCCCGCTGGGGGAAGCTCAGCTTCACCTGCCGACTTCAGTCCGGCGGGCGTCCGGAACGGCTTCGTCGCCGGCACGGCGGCCTTCGCGAGGTCAGTCGTGATGCTCCCATCCAGAACGAGCCGGTCAATCACGAGCGGGCCGTCGCCCTCGCGGGTTCGACGGCCTTTTCAGCCAGAGGGCCCCGGCATAAAAGTGAGACCAGGCGACCCTCGCTATACCGGGTCGCCTGGCCTTTCTGTAGTTCCACACCAGCGCTCGCGAGCGCTCGGAGCCCGCCTATGGCGCAGTGCCTTCTTCCCCTGCCGCCGGGAGACCGACAGCGCCGAGCCTGCGCAGGGCGGCCGGTGTCGTCTCAGGCACGATCGCGGCGTGCGTGAAAGAGTGCTGGTCCGGGCACACGAGTGTCGCGTCCGCCAAGACGGTCAGCGGAGCCGTCGCGCCGCATTGAGGGCAGGCAATCGGCCGCATTGCCCCACCCTCCGCGGCGATGTCGATCCCGTTCACCTCACACGAGCTTCCCGGTTCCTTTTCAGGGCCACCTGACCGCGGGGTTTCCATAGCTTCACCGTACTTGACAACCACACCGGCTAGACACAGGCGGGCTTGGCGGTGCGCCAAAAGTAGTCACGACCGGGCACCTTGACCGAACCATAGTAACAATCATTCGCGAACCCAGACATTGGGCACCTTTGATTGTCCCAGGCTCGGAGGTGAAGGTCTCCGAGAAACGAACCAGGCCGGTATTCAGCCCGCTGACCTTGAGTTGCGACGGACCGAATCTCGAACCACTACGGTTATCGAACCACACCGTGGCCGGAATCCCGGGGCCAGTACTAACACAGACAAGTGAGTTGTTCAAGCTCGGAATAGGGCTGCATTCTTGGGCGTACGCGGGTCACCAGTTCTCGCCGGAGCCTTGCTGACATCGACCGGCGCGTTGACCTCGCTTGGCGTGGCAAGCGCTGCCGGAGCGAGCGAGAACATGGCGCCAGCGGCAAACACTCCAACCAGCAGCCGCCTGCGAACTCCGACATGTGAATTCTGCATCATTCCCCCTGAGAACTGATACATCATCGAGCAACGACTTAGTCAAGTAAGTCACAGCTACCCCGGCAGGCTACCGCCGGATGATGGAAGGCTCGAAGAGAAGTAGACGACAAACGACAGCAGGTACTTGAAACTGAATACCCATAGGGTAATTACGAATCCCGCACTCTCCACAATTTCGACCAGCCGATTCGTGATGGATAGGGGCGTCATGCCACTCCAGTTCACCCATGCGTCCGAAGCGGTTCTTCGCGATGTTGAGGTTGAGCATCCCGTTGGGGTCGCCGTTTGTCATACCCGCGAGGCCAGGGAGCTTCGGTTGAGCTGTGCGGTCACGACCACGGCGCGGTAGTGAACGAGGTCTACGTCTACAAGTCGCGGTTCATCCGGCCGTGGCCGAAGGCCGACTGCAACAGGGTATGGACGTGAAGCGCGGAAAGACGAGCGTTGCACACGCCACCCGCGTTCACGACCGACCTCGCTGAAGCACTGGGAATGCTGCCACGAAGGCAAGCGCCACCCATCTCTCTCGATCACGCGTGAGTACGTCCAGTAGACCCAGAGTCCGCGCAGGCCCGTGTCCTGGTCGCCCTCGGCGAGCCGCAGGCCCTGAAGGCCGTGGGACCGCGCGGGGCGGACCCCGGCGACCAAACCCTCCCGAAGTGTCTTCCGATGAGACCGCCTGACCTGGGCGAATGACTCCCAGAAGTGCCCACCGACTCCACAGTGCTCCGAATCACGTTCCCCCGCGCTCACGATCTCGGGGGAACATCAGGGACGTTCCCGGATGTGGCGAGGGCCCGCCGGGGCGCATTCTTTGTGGCATGAGTGGGAGTGAGACACAGGTTCCGAAGCGCGGCCCCGCGGCCGGCTTCGAGGAGACCGTCAAGGATTTCTGGCGGAGCAGGCCGGTCCGCCCGGTGGCGGGCCGCAAGTTCGCCGGCGTCGCCGCGGGCATCGGCTACCGGTACGGCATCGACCCGACCGTGGTCCGGGTCGCGCTGGTCGCCGCGACCGTGTTCGGCGGTTTCGGCGTCTTCGTCTATCTGCTGGGCTGGCTGTTCCTGCCGCGGGAGGGCGACCCCGTTTCCGCGTTCGAGGGCCTGATCGGCCGGGGCCGCGCGTCGAGTTCGCCGGCGTTCGCGGTACTGCTGCTAATCCTGCTGTTCCCAGGTCTCACCTGGACCTTGAGCGGCGGCTGGATGACCGACGGCACCGGACTGATCGGTTTCGCGCTGCTGGCCGTCGCGCTGTACCTGCTGCACCGCAATCGCGGTCAGTTCAACCGGCCGACGATGCCCGCTCCGGCTTATCCGACGGCCGCGTTTTCGATGGCGTCGGCGTCGGCGGCCTCCACCTCGACGGCCACCGAGGGCGGCTGGGACCCGCTCGCGGCCGACCCGTCCGCTTGGGATCTGCCGAACGCTTCGCCCTCCGGCGGGCTGCCGCCGCAGACTCCTCCGCCGCCTCCCGCGCCGCCGGCGCCTCGCGGCCGTAAGTCGAAGATCGGCGCCGCGACCTTCGGGATCGCCGTGCTGGTGGCCGGGGTCGGCACGGTTCTGGGCCTGGACGGCGAGGCGTGGTTCACCCTGCAGCACGTCATCGGGCTCACCCTGGGTGTGGTCGGCATCGGGCTGGTGGCCGGCTCGTTCGTGCGGGGCGGTCGCGGGCTGATCGGGCTGGCGGTGCCGCTGGCGATCGTCGGGATGGCGCTGACCACGGTCCCGTTCGAGAACTTCTCTGTGAAGGGCGGTGTCGGCGACCTGCGGGCGACGCCGAGCCAGGTGTCCGAGGTGCTGCCGGAGTACCACCGCTCCGCAGGAAACATCGACGTCGACCTGACCAAGCTGCCCGCGGGGGCCTCGGTGACCACGAAGGTCTCCAACGGGGCGGGCAACTCGACGGTGCTCGTGCCGGCCGGTGCCGAGGTGAAGGTCTCATGCGAGACGGGAGCGGGCGAGGTCGACTGCCTCGGCCAGTCCCGTTCGGGGGTCGGCGAGGACACCGTCGACTTCACCTCGCCGGGCGACAACGGGCAGAAGATCACTGTGAAGGTCGAGAACGGTGTCGGGAACGTGGAGGTGCGTCGTGGCTGAGTACGACTACGACAACGCGCAGACTCAGTCGTCGCAGCCCGCGAAGCGCGGAGTGGACGTCTTCACCCTGATCATCGGAATCGCGACGCTGCTGGTATCGGGTTACGTCCTCTCGGACGGCTCCTCGTGGCTCCCGCAGTTCGACTTCCGGTGGGTCATGGCAGGCGGGGCGATCTTCGTCGGCGTCCTGCTGCTCGCCGCTTCGCTACGCAAGAGCCGCCGCTAGCGGCGCCGCTCACGCTCCACCCACTCCGAAGGCCCCGGCCCCTCGCCGGGGCCTTCGCCTTGCTCCCACCCCCAGCGCACGACCTGCGTTTAGCCCCCTAATCGCGATCCGGGCCGCGCCAGGTGCCCACGGGCCACCGACCTGCGTTTAGCGGGCTAAACGCGATCCGGTCGCCTGGGTGCCCAAAGGCGGCAGATCGCGATTAGGGGGCTAAACGCAGGTCGGCCCGGGATCGGTCACTCCCACTCGATGGTGCCCGGCGGCTTGGACGTGACGTCCAGGACCACTCGGTTCACCTCGGCGACCTCGTTGGTGATGCGGGTCGAGATCCGCTCCAGGACCTCGTAGGGCAGTCGCGTCCAGTCCGCGGTCATCGCGTCCTCGGACGACACCGGCCGCAGCACGATCGGGTGCCCGTAGGTCCGCCCGTCGCCCTGGACGCCGACGCTGCGGACGTCGGCCAGCAGCACCACCGGGCACTGCCAGATCTCGCCGTCCAGCCCGGCCGCGGTGAGTTCCTCGCGCGCGATGGCGTCCGCCGCGCGCAGCGTCTCGAGCCGCTCGGCGTCGACGGCGCCGATGATCCGGATGCCGAGCCCCGGGCCGGGGAACGGCTGCCGCTGCACGATCGTCTCCGGCAGCCCGAGCTCCAGCCCGACGCGCCGCACCTCGTCCTTGAACAGCAGGCGCAGCGGCTCGACGAGCTCGAACTGCAGGTCGTCGGGCAGCCCGCCGACGTTGTGGTGGCTCTTGATGTTCGCCGCGCCCTCGCCGCCGCCGGATTCGACGACGTCCGGGTACAGCGTGCCCTGGACCAGGAACTTGTAGTCGCCTTCGGCCTTGAGATCGCGCTCGGCCTGCTCGAACACGCGGATGAACTCGCGCCCGATGATCTTGCGCTTCTCCTCGGGGTCGGTGACCCCGGCCAGCGCGTCGAGGAACCGGTCGCGCGCGTCGACGGTCACCAGGTTCACCCCGGTCGCGGCGACGAAATCGCGCTCGACCTGGGTGCGCTCGCCGGAGCGCAGCAGACCGTGGTCGACGAACACGCAGGTCAGCCGGTCACCGATGGCCCGCTGGACCAGCGCGGCGGCCACGGCGGAGTCGACGCCGCCGGAGAGCCCGCAGATCGCCCGGCCGTCGCCGACCTGCTCGGCGATGCGCTTGACCTGGTCGTCGACGATGGACGACGTCGTCCACTGCGGCTTGATGCCCGCGATTTCGTGCAGGAAGCGGCGAAGCACCTCCTGGCCGTGCGGCGAGTGGTGCACCTCGGGGTGGTACTGGACGCCGGCGAAGCGGCGCTCGACGTCTTCGAACCCCGCGACGGCGGCGCCGTCACTCGAAGCGGTCACGGTGGCGCCCTCGGGGGCCTTGGTGACGCTGTCGTTGTGGCTCATCCAGGCGAGCTGGTTGCCCGGGAGGCCGGCGTGCAGCACGCCGCCCTCACCGGCGACGCGGACCTCGGTGCGGCCGAACTCGCGGATCCCGGTCGGCTCGACCGTCCCGCCGAGGGCCTGCGCGAGGACCTGGTGGCCGTAGCAGATGCCGAGGATCGGCACGCCCGCGTCGACCAGCCCGGGGGCCAGGGCGGGAGCGTTCTCCGCGTACACACTGGAAGGACCACCGGAAAGGATGATCGCGGCGGGGTCCTTGGCGAGGATGTCCTCGGTGGTGGCGGTGTGCGGGACGACCTCGGAGTAGACCTGCGCCTCACGCACGCGCCGCGCGATCAGTTGCGCGTACTGCGCCCCGAAGTCCACGACGAGTACCGGACCGGTGGGACTGGGCACCTGAAACCTCCAGATCAGAGCAGTACGCTTCCCCACCATCGTCCCAGGTGGGCCGGGTCACCCCGCCGCCAACCCCCTCACGATTCGGGACAGCGGATGACCGCGAGGCGTCCTACCTTCCGGAACATGGACATCGACTGGAGCAAGGAACTCTCCGAACAGCTCGACTGGCACTGGACGCAGCATCTCCGGCCCCGGCTGGACACCCTCACCGACGACGAATACCTCTGGGAACCCGCCGAAGACTGCTGGACGATCAGCCCCGACGAGAACGGCGCTTTCACGATCGACTGGGCGTATCCGGAGCCGTCCCCGCCGCCGGTGACGACGATCGCGTGGCGCCTGGCCCACATCGTCATCGGCGTCTTCGCGATGCGGACCGCGTCGCACTTCGGCGGTCCGCCCGCCGACTACCAGACCTTTCCCTACGCGGGCTCCGCCGAGGAAGCGCTGAAGCAGCTCGACGACGCGTACGCGCGCTGGCGTGACGGCGTCCGCGGCCTCACCGCCGAAGACCTCCAGCGCCCCTGCGGCGAAGCCGAAGGCCCATACGCGGAGTACCCATTCGCGACCCTCGTCCTGCACATCAACCGGGAGGCCATCCACCACGGCGCCGAGGTCCTCCTGCTCCGCGACCTCTACAGATCGCGTTTAGCGGGCTGAACGCGACGCGCCCATACTGGGGGCCGGCCGAGGAAAGGACCCGACTTGCGAGCGACTCTCATCTACGGCGCGGGTGACGTACGCGTCGAGACCGTCCCGGACCCGAAGCTGAGCGCACCGACCGACGCCCTCCTCCGCGTCGTCCGCTCCTGCATCTGCGGCAGCGACCTCTGGCCGTACGGCAGCATGCCCACGCGCGACCGCGGCGTCCGGATCGGGCACGAGTTCCTCGGCATCGTCGAGGCCGTCGGCTCCGACGTCACCACGCTCAAGCCCGGCGACCTGGCCGTCGCGCCCTTCGTCTACTCCGACAACACGTGCCAGTTCTGCCGTGAAGGCCTCCACACCTCCTGTCTGCACGGCGGCAACTGGGGCGCGAAGGGCGTCGACGCCGGCCAGGGCGAGGCCGTCCGCGTCCCGCAGGCCGACGGCACGCTGGTGAAACTGCCGCAGACCGAGGACGACGACCTGCTCGCCTCGTTCCTCACGCTCTCCGACGTGTTCGCGACCGGCCACCACGCCGCGGTCAAGGCGGGCGTGAACGAGCGCACCACCGTCACTGTCATCGGTGACGGCGCCGTCGGTCTCTCCGCCGTTCTCGCGGCGAAGCGCCTCGGAGCCGAGCACATCATCCTGATGGGCCGTCACCGGAGCCGCACGGACCTCGGCCGCGAGTTCGGCGCGACAGACGTCGTAGCCGAGCGCGGCGACGAAGGCATCGAGAAGGTCCGAGAGCTGACGAACGGTGAAGGCACGCACGCCGTCCTCGAATGCGTCGGCACGAAGCCCGCCTTCGAGATGGGCGTCGGCGCGGTCCGCCCCGGTGGCACGGTCAGCCGCGTCGGCGTGCCGCAGTACGCCGAGGGCCCGATCGGCCCGTCGCTCTTCCGCCGCAACATCACGGTCACCGGCGGCGTGGCCCCCGCCCGCCACTACATCCCCGAACTGCTCGAAGACGTCGTCGAGGGCAGGTACCAGCCGGGCAAGGTGTTCGACCGGACCATCGGGCTCGAAGAGGTCCCCGACGGTTACCGCGCGATGGCGGACCGCGAAGCGCTCAAGGTGCTCGTCAAACCCTGACTGGAATACCTTGTCCCCATGGACATGATCACTCCGGAGCCGCGCCCCGCCTGGATCGCCGGACGCCCCGAGCAGGGCGCCTCGACGGTCACCGTGCATCACCCTTATGACGGCAGCGAAGTCGCCACCGTCGCGGTGCCCGGACCGGAGCAGGTCGAACGAGCGGTGAGCGCGGCGGCGAGCGTCGCGAAGGAGTTCCGGCGTTCCTCGGCGCACAGCCGCGCCGCGGCGCTCGACCACGTTTCGCGGGTCATCGCCGGCCGGGCCGAGGAGATCGCCGAGGTCATCACCGCCGAGAACGGCAAGCCGCTCAAGTGGGCCGAAGCGGAGGTCCGGCGCGCGGTGTCGGTGTTCCGGATCGCGGCGGAAGAGGCCCGCCGGTTCAGCGGCGACCTGCAGCGCTTGGACACCGACCCGGCGGGCGAGGGCAGGCTGGCGCTCACCCGGCGCATCCCGCGCGGCCCGGTGCTGGGCATCGCGCCGTTCAACTTCCCGCTGAACCTGGTGGCGCACAAGGTCGCGCCGTCGCTCGCGGTCGGCGCGCCGATCATCGTCAAACCCGCCCCGCGCACGCCACTCTCCGCGCTGATCCTCGGCGAGATCCTGGCCGAGACGGATCTGCCGGAAGGTGCGTTCTCGGTGCTGCCGCTCGGCAACGAGGAGACGTCGGCGCTGGTCGCGGATCCTCGGCTGCCGGTCGTGTCGTTCACCGGATCGGGTCCGGTCGGCTGGTCGATCGCGGACGCCGCGCCGCGTAAGCACGTCGTGCTCGAACTCGGCGGCAACGCGGCCGCCGTCGTCCTGCGCGACTGGCCGGATCCCGAAGGTGCCGCGGAGCGCATCGCGACCTTCGGCAACTACCAGGCCGGACAGTCCTGCATCGCCGTGCAGCGCGTGATCGTCGAACGCGAGGTCGCCGAGGAATTCGTGCCCGCCTTGGTGGAAGCCGTGCGCGCACAGCGAACCGGCGACCCGTACGACAAGAACACCGACGTCGGCCCGGTCGTCGACGAGGCCGCCGCGGAGCGGATCGTGGCGTGGATCGACGAGGCCGTCGCCGCGGGCGCGAAGCTCCTCACCGGCGGCAAGCGGGACGGCGCGACGGTGGAGCCGACCGTGCTCACCGACGTGCGACCGTCCACAAAGGCCTGGGCGGAGGAGATCTTCGGACCGGTGCTCGCCGTGTCCATTGTGGATGGTGTCGACGAGGCTTTCGCTTCGGTCAACGAATCCGCGTACGGCTTGCAGGCAGGCGTGTTTACCCGCGACGTGCATCTGGCCTTCTACGCGTCGACGGAACTCGAAGTCGGCGGCGTGATCATCGGCGACGTCCCGTCCTACCGCGCGGATCAAATGCCGTACGGCGGCGTCAAGGGATCGGGCGTCGGCAGGGAAGGCGTCCTCGCCGCGATGCACGACCTCACCGAGGAACGGGTCACCGTCTTCACCGGCATCGACCTCTAGTCCGGGGTGACGGCCTGCGCGAATCCGAACACCTTGTCCGGGTCGTAGGTCTTCGCCACCTGCTTGAGGCGGGTGGCGTTGCCGCCGTAGTAGGCCGTCATCCAGTCGGGCAGGGCGGGGTCGATGTAGTTGACGTAGCCCCCGCCCAGCCCGAGCCCCGTCACCACCTCCGCGACGGAATCCGTTGCCGTGGAACGGTTACGTGCGTCCGCCTGGCTGTAGATCTGCACACTGCCGAGTGCTTTCCGATGCCAGAACGCGGTGGCGTCCGGGGCGATGTCGGCGACGGCGCCGCCGAGACCGTCGACCAGCAGGTCCATTCCGCGCCTGCCCTTGAGGATCGACGTCAGCTTCGCGGGATCCGCCGGCTCGCCGAGAATCCGCGATGAGGCCACAAAGGACTGACGGCTTTCGCTGCCGGAAAAGTGCTTCATCGCGCCAAGATAGTCGAGCTGCTTCACCGTCCGCGTCCCACCGACCTGGTCGAGCAACCGGGCAAGTGAAGCGGAATCGCCGACGTAGCAACCGGAAATCCGCGCACCGACCGGAGATCCGCCGGACAGCACCACGTTCGCCCACAACTCCGGCGGGGCTTCGGGAAGCCAACGCTGCCACTCGGCGAGAACGTCGTCCGCGCTGCCTGCCGGGAAACGCAAGGAGAACACCGAAACGGCCGACGGCGCCGGATCCGTGCGGAAGGTGAACGAGGTGACGACGCCGAAGTTCCCGCCTCCCCCACCGCGCAACGCCCAGAACAGCTCCGGCTCGGAATCAGCCGACGCCATCCGGAGTTTCCCGTCCGCCGTGACGACCCGCGCGGACACCAGATGGTCACACGTGAGACCGTATTTCCGGGCCAGGACGCCGATTCCGCCGCCGAGTGTCAGCCCGGCGATCCCGACGCTGGGACAGGAACCCGCGGGCAGGCAACGGCCGGCGTTACCGAGAGTCGCGTAGACGTCCTTCAGTTTCGCGCCCGCGCCGATCACGACCTGTTCACCTTGGACGTCCACTGAGGACATTCCACTCAGGTCGATCATCAAGCCGCCGTCGGGAACCGAATAGCCGGCGTAACTGTGGCCACCACCGCGCGCGGCGATGGGAACCCGTCTCGCGGCGGCGGAAATGGCCGCCTGCACGTCTTCGGGCTTGGCGCATTTCGCTATGGCAGCGGGATTGAGCCCATCGAAGGCCGGGTTGAATACGCGTTTGGCACTGTCGTAACCGGAATCCCCCGGCAGGAGCAGGGAAACCTTCGTCCGCAAGGCCGCCCAGTCCGGCGGACCGGACGGCGGCGTGACGCCGGTACTCGGCGGCAACGACGTTCCCGGAGCGGAACTGGGCGCCTGCGCGGGAGGCGCGGCGGAACACGCCGTCGCGGCCACCCCGGCCACGGTCGCGCCGGCGAACTTGAGGAACGCCCTTCTCTCCATGCCCGTTAGACGTCCAGCGGGCGAGCAGGTTGCGGCACTACCCCCGAAAGTGTACGACCAGCGGCGCCAGGTCGAGGTAGGTGATCGGCTCGTCGAGCAGGAGCAGGCCGGTCTCATGCGCCGGCGTCATCGAGATCCACGCCCGCTGCGACAACAGGCCGATCATCTTGGCGATCTCACGGATCGGCAGCTTGTCGATACACTCACCGTCGAGCAGCACCGCGCCCTGGCGTGGCTTGAGCAACTGCGCCAGCGCGCGCAACAGGGCCGACTTGCCGCAGCCGTTGGGCCTGCAGGAGGCGCACGCCATGCTGGACGACATCGCCAAGCAGTTCGGCGTGGACTCGTTCCGTAGCTGATCCAGTCTTCTTTGGACGGTGCCGTCACAGCCAGCGTGGCAGCGTCGGCACATCACCGTCCAAAGAGGAACCATCGCTGCGGCCGGTGACCCAGGCCAGCACTTCGCCACGGGTCCCGGTCAGCGTCGTCAGTTGCCCTTCGCTCATCCGCCACTCGTGGCGGTACCCGTCGTCTTCGGCGGCGACCAGGAGCACGGCGGGCAGTTCGCCGCCGTACATCCCGATGGCGTTGCCGACGACGGTGTCGAACTCGTCACCGAGCAGATCGGCGACGCGGGTGAAGTCGTAGCCGAGGTCCAGATCGGCGAGATGGATCGACGTCTCGGAGAGCCGGAGCCAGAGCACGAACTCCGCCGGGATTTCCCGTCCCTGCCGGGCGCGCACGCGGACCTGCCACGCGGCGTCCGGCAGGCTCTCCGCGACCTGGACCAGACGCGCGGCGGAGCCGACGACGTCCTCGGCGATGTCCTCGACGGACCGGTACGCGCCCTTCTCGATGTCGTGGTCCCTGACCGACTCGCCGACGTACATCGGCGTCTCGATGCCGGATTTGGCCCAGGTGAGCAGGTTGACCAGGCCGTCGGCGTTACGCGCGAGATGGGACAACAGATGCGCTCGCGTCCAGCCGGGCAGCGCGCTGGGACCGCGCACGGCCTCCTCGTCCATCCCACGCACGACGCGCTCCCATTCGTCGTGCAGGGCGCGGACGCGGTTCAGCAGGGCGTGTGCGCGTTCGGAGGCTGTCACACCCCTAAGTTACCGCCGAAGCGCCGCGGGCGCGTCCGCCGGAACGGACGGGTTCTTCGGCGCGATCGGTTCGAGCCGTGCGTACGGCGAGTCCTGCGACGGCCTGCTGTCCTGTTCGCCCTTGTTGGGCCAGAACGAGAAGGCCCGCTCGGCCTGCGCGGTGATGGTCAGCGAGGGGTTCACGCCGAGGTTGGCCGTGATCGCCGAACCATCCACAATGGACAATCCGGGATAGTTGAACACGCGGTGGTACGGGTCGATCACGCCGTTGTCGGGTGCCGTGCCGATCGGGGCGCCGCCGATGAAATGCGCCGTGAGCGGGATGTCGAAGATCTCGCCCCAGGTGCCGCCCGCCATGCCGCCGATGCGCTCGGCGGTGCGGAGGTTGGCCTCGTGCCCGGCGGGGATGAAGCTCGGATTCGGCTCGCCGTGGCCCTGCTTGGACGTGTACTTGCGGCGGCCGAAGAGCCCGCGTTTGGTGTACGTGGTGATGGAGTTGTCGAGGCTCTGCATCACCAGCAGGATCACCGTGCGCTCGCTCCAGCGGTAACCGTTGAGCAGCTTCACCGTCTGGACCGGGTGCTTGAGCATGAAGTTCACGGCCTGGCGCCAGCGCGGGACCGCCGAATCGCCTTCGGTGGCGATGGTCTGGAGCAGGCTCATCGCGTTGCTGCCCTTGCCGTAGCGCACGGGCTCGATATGCGTGTTCTCGTCGGGGTGGATCGACGACGTGATCGCGACGCCGCGGCTGAAATTCCGCTCCTCGTCGACCGAGGTCCGGGCGGCGCCGATGATGGCCTCGGAGTTCGTGCGGGTCAGTTCGCCGAGACGCGGCGAGAGCTTCGGCAGCTTGGCGGTGTCGCGCATGCCGTGGAGCAGGTTCTGCGTGCCCCAGGTGCCGGCGGCGAGCACCACCTGCGCGGCGGTGAGCTTGTGCCGGAACCTGCGCGAGGTGGTCCCGGTCTTCTTGATGCTCACCTCGTACCCACCTGCGTTTAGCGGGCTAATCGCGCTCACGGTGGTCAGGGGGATGACCTTCGCGCCGTCCTTCTCCGCGAGGTACAGGTAGTTCTTGACCAGCGTGTTCTTGGCGCCGACGCGGCAACCGGTCATACAGGCGCCACATTCGGTACAGCCGGTGCGCGCCGGGCCCGCGCCGCCGAAGTACGGATCCGCGGCGCGCTCCCCCGGCTTGCCGAAGTACACGCCGACGGGCGTCGGGTGGTACGAATCCGGCACGCCCATGTCCTCGGCGACGCCCTTCATCACGACGTCCGACGGCGTGACGCTGGGGTTGGTGACGACCCCCAGCATGCGGCTGGCCTGGTCGTAGTGCGGGCCGAGCTCGGACTCCCAGTCGGTGATGTGAGACCACTGCGGGTCGACGTAGAACGGCCTCAACGGCCGGTACAGCGTGTTCGCGTAGACCAGCGAGCCGCCACCGACGCCCGCGCCGGCGAGCACCATGACGTCCTTGAGCATGTGGATGCGCTGGATGCCGAAGCAGCCGACCTGGGGCGCCCAGACGTAGCGGCGAAGGTCCCAGGACGTCTTCGCGAACTCGTCGTCGGCGAAGCGGCGGCCCGCCTCGATGACGGCGACGCGGTAGCCCTTCTCGGTCAGGCGGAGGGCGGCGACACTGCCGCCGAACCCGGAGCCGACGACGATCACGTCGTAGTCGAAGTCGTCTTCAGTGGTGGTGTTACTCGCAGTCACACCCTCGACTGTAACCCCGGCCACCCCTTCTGACCAGAGGTAAGTTACTCGTCGGTTACCTTCCATCCGAATGCACGAACGCGGCTGGGGCATCATCGACCGGTGGATACGGATGCCCCGGTGGCGATCGATTTGACGCGTGACGAGCGCACGGTGCTGCGCTGTGGCCTGGCGGAATGGGGTGGGCCGGCCGCGTGCACCGACGAGCTCGCCGTCGCGATGGGCTTCAAGGACGTGACCGACCTCTTCGAGCAGGCGCGAAGGTTGCGCGCGGCGCTGGCCGACGAAGAACCGCTACGCGCGTCGGAATGGCGTAAGACTCTCGTCGCGACCGAGATCGTGTTCGCCAGCGACGTCTTCGGCTCCGGGATGGACTGGTCGATCACCACGGGCTTCGCGGACGACGAAACCCTCCCGATCCTGCGGGACCTCCAGCGGAAGATCGCCCGCGCCCTCGGTCCCTCTCGCTACCGCCCCCGGCCGCCGGAGCGCCTTTAGCGGGCTAAACGCGATACAGGAGGGACGCATGGGGCTGATGGGACACCTGAGCACAAAAACGGCCCGGATCGCGATTAGGGGGCTAAACGCGATCCGGGCCGGGAGCGAGCGTCAGCGGCGGACGGTCAGGCCCACCCGCTGGAACTCCTTCAGGTCCGAGTAGCCCGTCTTCGCCATCGCGCGGCGAAGCGCGCCGAAGAGGTTCACGACGCCCTCGGCGTCCGAGGACGGCCCGAAGAGCAGCGTCTTCAGGTCGACGGCGTAGTCCGGCCCCAGCGCCACGCGCGAACGCGGCAGCGACGGGTGCGCGGCCGCCGACGTCCAGTACAGCCCCTGCCCCGGCGCCTCGGAGGCGGCGGCCAGCGGCGCGCCCAGCATGACCGCGTCGGCACCGCAGGCGATGGCCTTGGCGATGTCGCCGGACGTGCTCATCCCGCCGTCGGCGAGCACGTGGACGTACCGGCCACCCGTCTCGTCGAGGTAGTCGCGGCGCGCGGCGGCGGCGTCGACGATCGCCGTCGCCATCGGCGTCCCGATCCCGAGCACGCTGTCGGTGCTCGTCACGCCGCGGCTGGCCCCGTGGCCGACGATGACGCCTGCCGCGCCGGTGCGCATCAGGTGCATCGCGGTGCGGTAGTCGCTGACGCCGCCCGCGATCACCGGGACGTCGAGCCGTCCGATGAAGTCCTTCAGGTCCAGCGGCTCGGCGTCCCGCTGGACGTGCTCGGCGGAGATGATCGTGCCCTGCACAACGAGGATCTCGACGCCCGCCGCGAGCAGGTCCGGCGTCAGCTCGGCGGCGTGCTGCGGGCTGACCCGCGCGGCCACGGTGACCCCGGACTCGCGGACGGTCTTGATCGCCTCGGTCAGCAGGTCCAACCGGATCGGGGCGGAGTGCAGTTCCTGCAGCTCACGCACGATCGCGGTCGGGTCCTCGGTGTCCTCGGCCGCCCGGACGAGGCGGAAGATCGCGTCCTCGACGTTCGGGTGCCGCGCCCACAGTCCTTCGGCGTTGAGGACGCCCAGCCCGCCGAGCTCGCCGACGGCCACCGCGGTTCCCGGCGACACGATCGCGTCGGTGGGGTGGGTGACCAGCGGCAGCTCGAAGCGGTACGCGTCGATCTGCCAGGCGGTGGACACGACCGAAGACGACCGGGTGCGCCGCGACGGCACGATCTCCACGTCATCGAGGTCATACGCCCGCCGCGCGGTGCGGCCCATGCCGATCTCGACCAGATCCCGCACGTCAAGTCCCTTCTCACCGACGACCGTTACACCCCATTGTCGCTAGGCCGCGTGGGTGACCTGCGCACGGGGCACCCGAACCGGGCCGGAAGTCACACCAGCCCCATGTGCCCCACCGTTTCACGTTTAGCCCGCTAAAGGCGCTCCGGGGGTCGGGGGGTCAGAAGGAGACCTTCTCCACGGAGTCGGTCCGGAGGACGGATTCCTGTGCGAAGGCCTTCTTGTAGTCGGTCCGGATCTCTTCGATCTCACGGTTCGCGTCGCGGTCGCTGAACGGATACACGACGACGATCACCTTCGACTTCTCCCGCGAGATCACGCCGTCCGAACCGCGCCACTGGCCGCGCCCGGTCAGCTCGGTGAACCCGTCCGGGAACCTCGGCGTGATCACCTTGTCGGTGAACGCGGCGAACTCGGCATCGGTCAGCTCACCACCGCCCGGCTTCGTGGTCCCGAAGTACAGCTCGGTGCGCTTCCACACCTCACCCGGCGACGCCTGGAAGGCGACGGCCTCGGGCGTGGACGGTGCGGCGGAAGCGGCGGGGACGGCGGAAGCGGCCACCCCGCCGCCGAGCCCGAGGGCCGCGGCGGCGAAGACGGCCAGAGCGGTCCGGCGCGACGTGAAAGACATCGGTTCCTCCCAGGAGACTTGATCAGCGAGCCAAGTCTCCCGGGAACGGAACCGGATCGGTAAGTGTCCTAAAGGGCGGACTAACGGGTGGTGTAGTTCGGGGCCTCGACGGTCATCGTGATGTCGTGCGGGTGGCTCTCCTTGAGCCCGGCCGCGGTGATCCGCACCAGCTGCGCCTCCTGCAGCTCGGGGATCGTCGACGCGCCCGCGTAGCCCATGCCCGACCGCAGCCCGCCCACGAGCTGGTGGACGACGTTCGCGAGCGGCCCACGGAACGGGATCCGTCCCTCGATGCCCTCGGGGACCAGTTTGTCCTCGCTCAACACGTCGTCCTGGGCGTAGCGGTCCTTCGAGTAGGACTTCGCCTGGCCGCGCGACTGCATGGCGCCCAGCGAGCCCATCCCGCGGTAGGTCTTGAACTGCTTGCCGTTGACCAGGATCAGGTCGCCAGGCGATTCCGCGGTGCCCGCGAGCAGGCTGCCGAGCATCACCGTGGAAGCGCCGGACGCGATCGCCTTCGCGATGTCACCCGAGTACTGGATGCCGCCGTCGCCGATCACCGGGATCCCGGCCGGGCGCGCCGCCTGGTCGGCCTCGTAGATCGCGGAGATCTGCGGGACGCCGACCCCGGCGACGATGCGGGTAGTACAGATGGAACCGGGGCCGACACCGACCTTGATCCCGTCCGCGCCCGCATCCACCAGCGCCTGCGCGCCTGCCCTGGTCGCGACGTTGCCGCCGACGATGTCGACGGTGTCGCCCAGTTCCTTCTTCAGCAGCGCGACGGTCTCGACGACGGCGCGGGAGTGCCCGTGCGCGGTGTCGACCATCAGCACGTCGACCCCGGCGTCGGCCAGCGCCATCGCGCGCTTGTGCCCGTCCGGGCCGACGCCGACGGCGGCACCGACGATCAGGCGGCCGTTGGTGTCCTTGGAGGCGTTCGGGTACTGCTCGGTCTTGACGAAGTCCTTGACCGTGATCAGCCCGCGCAGCTTGCCGGCGCCGTCGACGATCGGCAGCTTTTCGATCTTGTGGCGGCGCAGCAGGCCGAGCGCGGCCTCCGCGGTGACCCCGACCTGCGCGGTGACCAGCGGCGGCTTCGTCATCACCTCGTGCACCGGGCGCGTGTGGTCGACCTCGAACCGCATGTCGCGGTTGGTGATGATGCCCACCAGGCTTCCGGCCGCGTCCGTCACCGGCACACCGGAGATCCGGAACCGGGCGCACAGCGCGTCGACCTCGGCGAGGGTGTCCTCGGGCGAGCAAGTGACCGGGTCGGTCACCATTCCCGCCTCGGAGCGCTTCACGACCTCGACGGCGGCGGCCTGGTCGTCGATCGGCAGGTTGCGCTGCAGCACGCCCATTCCGCCCTGGCGCGCCATCGCGATCGCCATCCGGCCTTCGGTGACCGTGTCCATGGCGGCGGAGACCAGCGGGATGTTCAGGGTGACGTTGCGGGAGAGCCGGGTGCGGGTGCTGACCGCACTGGGCACCACGTCGGACTCGGCCGGCAGCAGCAGCACGTCGTCGAAGGTCAGCCCGAGCATGGCGAACTTGCTCGGGACGGGGGCGGTGACGCTGTCGCTGGTCATAGCAGGCGAAGGGCCTTCCTGGCGGTGTTGAAGGGGAGCCGCCGTAGCTGTTGGCATCACGGCGCGGGCCTGCCCCTCATGATATCCGGGCCGGGCGGCCGCCCGGCCCGGGTGGGCGCCCGGTAGCGTGCAGACGTGCCGCAAGATGCGTTGCCCCCAGACCCGTTCGCGGATGACCCGGACGACCCGGCCCGCGCGTTCATCGACGACGCCGACCGGCTCGACGAGCCGATCAGCGACGAAGAGCGCACCGAGTTGCTGGCCGACCTCTCCGATCTCGCCGTCTACCAGGCGCTCCTCGAGCCGCGTGGGGTGCGCGGGATCGTGGTCGACTGCGGTGAATGCGACGAACCCCACTACCACGACTGGCATCTGCTGCGCGCCAGTCTCGAGCAGTTGCTCGCCGACGGCCGCATGCGGCCGCACGAGCCCGCGTTCGACCCGAACCCCGGCGACTACGTGAGCTGGGACTACTGCCGCGGGTTCGCGGACGGTGTCACGGCCAACGAAAGCGCCTACTGATCGCGTTTAGCCCGCTAAAGGCGATCGCCTTTAGCGGGCTAAACGCGATTTGAGACGGCGAAGGGCCTGGTGAGAGAGATCTCACCAGGCCCTTCGGCGTTTGCGGGGTGCTACGTCGTCTCGCCCGCGGCGGGTGCCTGCGCTCCGGCACCCGGCGTCGGCTCGTTCCGCGAGCCACCGGGGTCGTTGCCCGAGGCTGGCGGCGTCGTCGACGTCGTGGGCGGCGGCTCGCTGCTCGTGGTCGGCGGAGTCGGCGAGGGGGTCGTGGTGCCCGGCAGAGTCGTGCCGGGGTTGCCGCCTCCGGGCAGCGACGTCGGCGAGGGAGTCGGCTGCGGAGTGGGCTGCGGCGTGGTCGCGACCGGTGTCTGCGACGGCAGCTGCTGATCCGGCGGCAAGGGCTGCTGACCGGGATTCTGCAACTGAGCACTCAACTGGCGGTGCTGTTCGAGCAGCTGACCGCGGTTCTCTTCGTCGGTCACCTGACTCAGCGCGGCCTGGGCCTCGTCGAGCGCCTTGCGGGCGTCGTCGAGGCGCCCGCCGGCGAGCGCGAGGTTCGCCTTCTCGAGATCGAGTTTGGCCGCCGCGGCGGCCTCGACCGACCGGGCGTGGTCGGCGTAAAGCACTTTGGTCAGGCCCCAGAGCGTGTCACCAGGCTGCGCGTCCTTCGCGGCGAGACCGGTACCGGCGAAGGCGATGGCCAGGACGGCCGCGGCGGCGGCCACCGGGACCAGCAGCCGGCGTCTTCCCCCGTGTTTGCGGGCGAGCGCGGCGGTCTTCACGGTGACGACGGCGGTGTCGACGTCGACGAGTTCCGCGAGCGGTTCGCTGTCGATGTCACGCCGCCAGGCCAGCAGCAACGCGTTGAGCTCCTGATCGCCGAGGTCATCGGCCATCTTCGGATCCGAGCCACCGAGCGCGTCGAGCAGCGCGTCGTCGGCCTGAACGGCCGACAGATCCGCGGCGAACTCGGCCTCCGAGGGCGTCAGCCCTCTTTCGAAGGCCGTCAGTTCACGATCGGTCCCAGGGGAGAACCGATGGTCGCGATCGGTCACTCAGATCACCTCCTCAGCGGCCAGAACCTTACGTAGGCGCGCGAGGGCGCGATGCTGGGCCACCCGGACGGCGCCGGGCGTGGACCCCACGGCCTCGGCGGTCTCCTCGGCGGACAATCCCACGACCACCCGCAGGACCACGATCTCACGCTGTTTGTCGGGGAGGACCCGCAGCAGCTGCGACATGCGCTCGTTCAGCTCGCCCTGGAGGGCACGCTGCTCGGGACCGACGCCGCCCTCGACCTCGTCGGGGACTTCGGCGACCGGTTCGGCGCGGTTGCGGGCCGCGGCGCGATGCGCGTCGGCCACCTTGTGCTGGGCGATCCCGTAGACGAAGGCCAGGAACGGGCGGCCCTGATCACGGTACGAAGGCAATGCCGTGAGCACCGCGAGACACACCTCCTGAGCAACGTCGTCTGCGGAAGCGAACGAACGCTCCTGCCTGCCAACCCGAGCGCGGCAGTACCGCACTACCAAAGGACGGATGGCCGCCAGCAACCGCTCGACCGCTTGAGGATCACCCTCAACAGCAGCGGCGACCGGCTCATCCAGTCCGTCCCCCACATTGGCCATCGCAGACAACAGTCCCAGTGTTACGTATAGGCGTGCAAAGAGTCCGGCGTGTGACTTCGGAATCCACTACCGGTGACAGCTACCGTACCGCTCGGGCTCGCCGCCTTCGTTGACGGCCGTCATCGGCGCGCCGCCCTGTCGGCGAGCACGCTGAACCCGGATCTTCCTGGTCCCTTTCGCTCGTGGTCGAACTTTCAACGAGCCGGAACACAGCGAGGTACGACGGTCCGCCCGGAGGCGGACTCGCTCGGGCCAGGGTGCCCGAGCAGTGAACGTAAAGGCGCGAAGCGTGACAGGGAACACAGGTACGGGCCGGGGTACACCCCCGGCCCGTTCGTCACCCGTTGTGCGATCTCGCCGTAGAAATCAAGAAAGCGGTGTCAGGAAACAAGCCCACGGCGGAATCCGTGGGCGACCGCCTGAGCGCGGTCTCGCACGCCGAGCTTGCGGAACAAGCGGCGGGCGTGGGTCTTCACGGTGTCTTCGGACAGGTACAGCTCGCGGCCGATCTGTCCGTTGCTCTTGCCCTGGCTCATCCCGCGAAGCACCTGAAGCTCTCGCTCGGTGAGCTGGACGCCGGGGTCGGACGGCTGACGCGGCGCCGGCACCGAGGTGCTGGCGAGCGTGTGCGCCAGTGCGGCGACCAGCTCGGGACGCGAGGCGTCCCAGCGCAGGTAGCCGCGAGCACCGCCGGCGATGGCGGCGGCGATGCTGCCCGCGTCGTCCGGGGCGCCGAACACGATCACGTTCGCTTGGGGGTTCGCCGAGACGAGCCGCCGGGTGGCTTCGACGCCGGTCGGGACGGCGCGCTGGGTACCGACCAGCACGACGTCGACCGGCTGACGGGAGTACCGGGCCAGCAGCTCGTCACCGTGCGCTACGCAGTCGATGCGACTGACCCCTGGTACCGCGGACATCACTCGAGTGAGCCCTTCGCGGACACTGCGTCGGTCGTCGCAGATCAAGACCGTCGTCACGGGGTTTCCTTCCTGCAGCCGGGTGACATTCCACTTCCCCTATCGGACGCTTTAGCCCGAACCTTGACACGATCCGGTGGCTTTTTTGAAAGTTTCTTAGCCCGGTTGCCGGAATGGGCCCTCCAACAGGCTAGACGCCCTCAGCGGGGGACCCACGGAGATTCCCGTGCGAGCCGCCTCCCGCAAGGATCTGCGTGCCGTAACACTGCGTGCAACAGTTCGGCACCTCTGAATCGATACTCATCGGCGTGTCCTGCCGAGAAGTCGGCCGAGACCCGGCATGCCACCCACAGAAGTGAATTGAATTCGTATTTCTCGGCGGTTTCCCGCGCGCTCTCGACCAGCGCTTTCGCGCGGTCCCGCTCAGCGGAACCGGCATTCACCATCGTCACGCCGAGTACAAGCTGTGATTTGACGACGTGCCGGGCGGCACCCCGCGCCAGCGCCGTTTCCAGTGCCATTTCCGCAGGTGCGATCCCCGCGGCGGAAATGTTACTCGCCAGTTCGATTTCTGCGCCCACCCAACCGGCCCTGGTCCGGGTCCGCCAGTTGCCGAGGTGCACGTCCGCACGAGCGAGCAACCGCCGGGCGGCGGCCAGCCTGCCGAGCCCGAGATTGTCCGCCGCGAGGCCGAGGAGGGCGTCCGCCCGCGCCCCCTCGGCGTCCAGACCGTCGGGGTCGGGTTCGGCTCGCGGCTCCGTGATCACCCGCGCGAGCGCCTCGCCGTCGAGGACGAGAGCCGCCGCGTGCCCGCCCAGCTGCCGCCGATGCGAAGCCAGCGTGCTCGCGGCCAGCGACGCGACCACCGGATCCTTGCCCGCGCGCAAACCGCTCAGCAGCGAGGCCGCCGCCGCGTACCGGCCGCGGGCGCCGAGCCCGATCGCGGCGAGCAACCGGCCACGAGGCGACGCGGGCACCGCGAAGGGACTCGGCGGTGGCACGCCGTCGCCGAACGCGGCGGACCGCAAGGACGATTCCATGCGTCCTTTCTATCGCCTCGCACCGACAAGAACGTGCTCTATCCGGTCGGCGGCGGTCGTCAGTTCGCCGAGCAGTTCGATCTTGTCCGGGAGGGTGGCGGGATCCCAGCCGGGACCGCACGCGAACAGCCTGCTGCGCTGACGGCCGCGGGACACCCTGGCGAACAGGCGCGGGTCCGCGGTCGCGTGCCTGCCCGACCACAGGACCACCGCCGCCGGGACGCTTCGGCGCACGGTCACCGCGAGCACTTCGGCGGGCAGGGACGCCCCGAACAGCTGAGCGCCGATCCGGCGTCCCGCCAGCGCCGCGGCGAGCGCGTACATGGGCAGGTTGTCGCGCTCGTCCGGGACGCAGGTCAGCAGGACCGGGCGCTGGTTTCGCGGTTCGCGCAGCACCGGCGTCGCGCGGACGAGGGCGGCGTACACGCATTCGGCGAGCAGGTACTCGACCTCCGCGCCGGCGCTGACACCGCGCCAGCGCGCGCCGAGCGCGGTCAGGACCGGCGACACGACACCGGTCCAGGCCGGCAGGACGCCGAGTTCGCGGATCGTGTCGGCGAGCATGCGCTGGACCGCGCCGAAGTCCATCGCGAGCGCGGCGGTGCTCAAGCGTCGGGCGAGACGGGACGGGACGTCATGATCGTCGGCGGGCGGCGTGGCCCGCTCCTCCACTTGGACCATGACGGCTTCCGGCGGCTCCGTCGCCGTCCTGGGCATCTGCTCCAGTGCGTACTTCGCCGCTTCAGCCGTCGAGGCGCCGCGAAGCAACGCGCGCTGCATCAGTTCGAGGCGGCCGATGTCGGAACTGCCGTAGCGACGGTGACGGCCATTGGTGTGGCGACTCGGTCCTACGCCGTATCTGCGGTCCCAGGTGCGCAGGGTGGACGGCGCGACCCCGAGCCGACGAGCGACCGAGGCCACCGGCAGGGTGGGTTCTTCACTGCTGATCCGAGATCCCACTCGACCCAATATCCAGGCAGGCAGGGACCGGGGCAACCGGAACGGAAAGTACCGCTCACACATCCGGGGGATGCCTAACGGCTGAATCGTCTTGAATCTCTTGAACAAGTATTGGCGCGCTTCTAACGTTACCGCCGTTGCACCGAATGGAGTATCCGCAGCGCAGCAGAGCAGGTAAACGCTTCGACCGGATGACGGAGGCGGTCAGGATGGCGGACACACGCAGGCTCCCGGGGCCCAACGCGGATGTATGGGACTGGCAGCTCGAAGGGTCGTGCCGAGGCATGGACAGCGCGTCCTTCTTTCACCCTGACGGCGAGCGGGGGCCGGCGAGAGCCCGCCGCGAGGCGAGGGCCAAAGCCGTGTGCCTGGCCTGTCCGGTACTGGCCATGTGCCGGAACCACGCGCTCGCCGTGCACGAGCCGTACGGGATCTGGGGCGGACTGTCGGAATCGGAACGCGAGCACATCATCAAGGCGGACAAGCGCACATTGAGCATGTCGAACGGCTGAACCGGCCGAGTCGGCGACGCGGCAGGGCGGCATCCGGGTGGGGTGCCGCCCTTCCGCGTCTCCGGCGCCGGAGCGCGATTAGGGGGCTAAACGCAGGTCGCGCCGGGCCCGGGCACCCACCCCACCCAGATCGCCTTTAGCCCGCTAAACGCAGGTCGGCGCCGGGCACAGCAAAACGGGGCGGCACTCCGGCTGGAGTACCGCCCCGCTTCGGGGATGGAACTAGTGCGCGTGGCCGTGACCGGCCGCGGCGGGCTCCTCCTCGACCGGCTTCTCGACGATGGAGCTCTCCGTCGTGAGCACGAGCCGGGCGATGGAAGCAGCGTTCGCCACCGCGGACCGGGTCACCTTGACCGGGTCGACGATGCCGGCGGCCAGCAGGTCGGTGAGCTCACCGGTGGCGGCGTTGAAGCCGTGCCCCCAGCTCTGCTCCTGGACCTTGTTCACGATGACCGCGCCCTCGTGGCCCGCGTTGGTCGCGATCCAGAACAGCGGGGCGGACAGCGCGTCACGGACGATGCGGACACCGGTCGCTTCGTCGCCCTCGAGGCCGAGGCCGCCTTCGAGCTCCTTGACCGCGTGCACGAGCGCCGAGCCACCGCCGGGCAGGATGCCCTCTTCGACGGCCGCCTTGGTCGAAGCCACGGCGTCCTCGATGCGGTGCTTGCGCTCGTTCAGCTCGGTCTCGGTGGCCGCGCCGACCTTGATCACCGCGACACCGCCGCCGAGCTTCGCCAGCCGCTCCTGCAGCTTCTCGCGGTCCCAGTCGGAGTCGGTGTTCTCGATCTCCTTGCGGATCTGCGCGACGCGTCCCGCGATGTCGTCCTTGGTGCCGCCACCGTCGACGAGCGTGGTGTCGTCCTTGGTGACGACGATCCGACGCGCGTTGCCCAGCTGGGCCAGCGTGGTCTCGGACAGCTTGTGCCCGATCTCGGCCGAGATGACCTCGCCGCCGGTGACGACCGCGAGGTCGTCCAGGAACGCCTTGCGGCGGTCGCCGAAGAACGGCGCCTTGACCGCGACGGCGGTGATCGTCTTGCGCAGCGAGTTCACGACGAGGGTCGACAGCGCTTCGCCGTCGACGTCCTCGGCGATGATCAGCAGCGGCTTCTTGGCCTCGACGACCTTCTCCAGCACCGGGAGCAGGTCGGCCAGCGCCGAGATCTTCTCGCGGACGAGCAGGATGTAGGCGTCCTCGAGGATCGCCTTCTGCTCCTCCGGGTTGGTCGCGAAGTGCGCCGACAGGAAACCCTTGTCGAACTGCACACCCTCGGTGATCACGAGCTCGGTCGCCAGCGTGGACGACTCCTCGATCGTGATGACACCGTCTTCGCCGACCCGCTCGACGGCCTCGCCGAGCAGGGCGCCGATGGCCGCGTCACGCGAGGTGACGGTGCCGACCTGGGCGATGTTGTCGCGTCCCTTGACCGGGGTCGCCTTCTCCTTGAGGACCGCGATGACCTTCTCCGCGGCGGCCTCGATGCCACGGCCGACGGCGGTCGGGTTGGCACCGGCGGCGACGTTGCGCAGGCCGACCTTCACCAGCGACTGCGCGAGCACGGTCGCGGTCGTGGTGCCGTCACCGGCGACGTCGTTGGTCTTGGTGGCGACACTCTTGGCGAGCTGGGCACCGAGGTTCTCGAACGGGTCGTCGAGCTCGATCTCGCGAGCGACGGTGACGCCGTCGAGGGTGATGGTCGGGCCACCGAACTTCTTGTCGAGCACGACGTGGCGACCGCGCGGGCCGAGGGTGACCTTGACCGCGTCGGCGAGCTTGTTCACCCCGCGCTCGAGCGCGCGACGAGCGTCCTCGTCGAAACTGATCTGCTTGGGCATGGCGTGTTCCGCTTACCTTCCAGTTCTAAAGCTCGGAAAACACGAACGCCCCGGTCCCCGGCAATGCGGGGCCCGGGGCGTCATGCGCTGAGAGCGGACGTCAGTTGATGACGGCCAGCACGTCGCGGGCGGAGAGGATCAAGTAGTCCTCACCGTTGTACTTCACTTCGGTGCCGCCGTACTTGGAGTAGATGACGACGTCGCCGACGGAAACGTCGAGCGGGACGCGGTTGCCCTTGTCGTCGATGCGGCCCGGGCCAACGGCCAGAACCTTGCCCTCCTGGGGCTTCTCCTTGGCGGTGTCGGGGATGACGAGGCCGGAAGCGGTCGTCTCCTCGGCCTCACTCGTCTGGACAACGATCTTGTCCTCGAGCGGCTTGATGTTCACGCTCACCGGGTTGACCTCCACGGTCGTCGAAAGCGTTGGCAGGATGAGTTACGGCTCCTACCACCCCCGCCGTCGCGGGTGCCGGGGCGTGTTCGGGCCGTGCAATTAGCACTCTAGCCATGTGAGTGCCAGCTTCGCAAGGAGGGTCCGCTCACCTCGTCCCCGAGCGCCTGACCGGCCGTTTTCACACCCCGATGATCGACGGCTGCCCATCCGGTTATCGCGGCTTGCACCTGAGGGCCGAGTTCGTGCCGGGCAAGCCGCCGCGGCCCTAACGTCGGGCCGGGGAGGCACGATGTCGCTGCTCGCCGCTCGGGCCAAGCTACCGGTGTACCTGCGCCTGATGCGGGCGGACAAGCCGATCGGCGCGCTGCTGCTCCTGTGGCCGACGTTGTGGGCGCTTTGGATCGCGGGTCCGCCGTCGCCGTGAATCGTCGCCGCCTTCGTCGCCGGAGTGTGGCTGATGCGCGCGGCGGGGTGTGTGGTGAACGACTACGCGGACCGCGGGTTCGACGGGCACGTCGAGCGCACCGCGAACCGTCCGCTGCCCAGCGGCGCGGCGACGGGCACGGAAGCACGACGGCTGTTCGGCGTCCTGGTGACGCTTTCCTCACTGGTCGCCATGACGCTCGACACGTTGGCCGTCCTGCTCTCGGTGGTGGCGTTGGCACTGGCGTGCGTCTATCCGTTCGCGAAGCGCTATACGCATCTGCCGCAGGTGGTGCTGGGCGCGGCGTTCGGCTGGTCGATCCCGATGGCGTCGCCGCCGTGGTCGGATCCTTGCCGCCGCTTTGCTGGCTCCTGTTCCTCGCCAACCTTCTGTGGGTGGTCGCCTACGACACGCAATACGACGCGGTCGACCGGGAAGACGACCTGAAGATCGGCGTCAGGTCCACGGCGATCCTGTTCGGCCGTCACGACCGGACTGCCATCGGTGTGCTGCAGGGCACGATGCTGGTGGTCTTGGTCGTGGTCGGCTTCGCGGGCTCGCTCGGCTGGGGGTTCTACGCCGCCGTCGCGACGGCGGGCGCCCTGTTCGTCCATCAGGCCAGGCTGACCGCACGGCGGGAGCGTGCGGGCTATTTCCGCGCGTTCATGGCGAACAACCACGTCGGCCTGGTGCTCTTCCTCGGCCTGGTGGCGGATCGCGTTTAGCCCGCTAAACGCAGGTCGGCGAGGGCACCCACCAGAGCATCGGGGTCGAGAGCGGCGAGGGTCCGACGCTTGCCGGGCGTCTTCGCGAGGGCGATCGAAGCGACTCCGGCGGCGCGGGCGGCCAGGATGTCCGCGGCCGAGTCGCCGACCATGACGCACTGTGCCGGCGACGTGCCGAGCGCCTTCATCGCGGAGTCGAGGAGCGCGGGTCGAGGCTTCAGCCTCGCGGGATCGCTCGACGTCCGCGCGCTGATCCCGCGCACGAACTCGGCGAGTTCGTGCATCCCCAGGAAGGACCGGACCGCGTCGACGGAGTTGTTGCTGACGATCGTCACTGTGAATCCCTGTGCACGCCAGTCATGGAGTACCTCCACGACACCGGGAGCCGGCGAGGTCAGCGCGACGGCCTCCCCCTCGAAGCGGCTGAGTTGCCGCTCGACGACGTGCGCGGCGTTCGGCCCGCACGAGGCGGCGTACCGGAGCACGTCGAACGGATCGGACGAAGCGATCACCTCGGGCTCGATGAGGCGTTTGAGCCTGTCCGCGACCTCGCTCGCCGGGAGCCTGGCGAACACGTCGCACACCGGCCCGTCGAAGTCGAGGAAGACGTGGTCCTTCTCCTGCAGAAGCTCCTTCACCCCAGTCATGCCCCCACCTTGCCACCGACCTGCGTTTAGCCCCCTAATCGCGCTCCGGCCACCGACCTGCGTTTAGCCCCCTAATCGCGCTCCGGCCACCGACCTGCGTTTAGCCCCCTAATCGCGCTCTGGAGGGACCTTACGAACGAAGCCGGTTTCTGGTTAGGTTCCGACATTGGGGTCGGTCCTGTTCAGCAGACCTAGTCACTGGGGGTATACGCCCATGCCGCGTCCCTTCCGTCCCGTAACCCTCGAGCCGCTCCGGCGCCGGTCCAAACGGACCGCCGGGCTCGCGGTCCTCGCCCTCGCCGCCGGCCTCCTCGCCGCCGTCCCCGCCGAAGCCGCCCCTGCCGACCAGCAACGTCAGCGGGACTTCGCGGCCGCCGCGCGGGAGTTCGGCGTCCCGGAGAACGTCCTGCTCGGCGTCTCCTTCCTGGAGTCGCGCTGGGATTTCAACGCCGGCACCCCGAGCACGTCCGCCGGATACGGCCCGATGCACCTGACCGACCTGCGCGACGCGGGCACGGGCACGCATCACGACGAAGGCGAGGAGGACCCGCGCGGCGACGACGCCCGCCCGGCGAAGCTCCCGGCGACTCCGGCGCCGAAGCCTCCCCCGCCCGGTCTGCAGACCATCGACGAGGCGGCCGCGCTCATCGGCCAGGACGTCGCGACGCTGCGCACGAACACCACCCAGAACATCCGCGGTGGCGCCGCTCTCCTGGCGAAGTACCAGCGCGACACCGGCGACTGGCGAGCCGCCGTCGCGCGCTACAGCGGCGCGAAGGACGCGGAGGGAGCGCAGTCCTTCGCCGACGAAGTGTTCGACACCATCTCCAAGGGCGTCAGCCGCAAGACAGACGACGGCCAGAACGTCACCCTCGCCGCGTCACCGGCGAGCCCGGCGCGCGCCCAGGCCGACGACCCGAAGATCGAGTGCCCGAAGAAGATCTCGTGCCTTTCGGTGCCGGCGCCGTACCAGGAGCTGCCGAACAACGACTACGGCAACCACGACAAGGCGGACCGGCCGAAGAGCCAGAAGGTCGAATACATCATCATCCACGACACCGAGGGCTACTGGGACACGGCGATGGACCTGGTCACCGACCCGACGTACGTGAGCTGGCACTACACGATCCGCTCGTCCGACGGTCAGATCGCACAACACGTGCCGACCAAGGACGTCGCCTGGCACGCGGGCAACTGGTACGTCAACGCGAAGTCCGTCGGCATCGAGCACGAGGGCTTCGCCGCGAAGGGCACTTGGTACACGGAGGCGATGTACCGCACGTCCGCGAAGCTCGTCGGCTACCTCGCGCGGAAGTACGACATCCCGCTCGACCGCGCGCACATCCTCGGCCACGACAACGTCCCCGGCACGATCCCCTCGACCATCCGGGGCATGCACTGGGATCCGGGCCCGTACTGGGACTGGGCGCACTACTTCGAGCTGATGGGCGCGCCGCTTTCCGGTTTCGGCCGTCCCGGCTCACCGCTGGTGACCATCACCCCGGACTTCGCCACGAACCAGCCCGCGTTCACCGGTTGTGAGGCCGCTGGAAAGCCTTGCCCGGCAAGGGGTTCCGGTTCGGTCGTGCTGCGCAGCGAGCCGAGCGACTCGGCGCCGCTGCTCAAGGACATCGGCCTGCGCCCGGACGGTTCGGCGAGCACGATGGCCGTTTCCGACATCGGCAGCCGGGCCGAGACCGGCCAGCGGTACGTGGTCGCCGAGCGGCGTGACGGCTGGACGGCGATCTGGTACCTCGGCCAGAAGGGCTGGTTCCGCGACCAGCGCACGACGAGCCCGGCGTTCGGCCTGGTCGTCACGCCGAAACCCGGCCTGACGACCGTGCCGGTGTTCGGGCGCGCGTATCCCGAGGCCGAGGCCTATCCGGCGAACGTGCCGGTGCAGCAGGTGATCCCGCTGCCGTACACGTTCTCGGCCGGGCAGCGGTACGCCCTCGGCAACGTCCTCGGTTCCGAGTACTACTCGGCGACGACGTTCGACCCGGCGAACCACGTGGTCGTCAAGGGCAAGACGAAGTACGTGCAGATCCAGTTCGGGCATCGCATCGCCTTCGTGAAGGCGGACGACGTCCGGATCCTGCCCGCGCTCTGAAAACCGTCCCCGGGGTCAGGAGTCCAGCGCGACCTTGACCCCGGGGGCGTGCTCGGTGTTCCGCCGCGTCTTCGACCAGCCGTTGCGGCCGCGCACCAGCCGGAACAGCGCCCGCCACGACGTGATGTAGAACGTGTAGATGTACAGCGCGTAGGCGAAGCCCATCCCCAGTCCACGCAGGACATTGCGGCTCTTCAGGCATTTGAACTGATAGATCGGGCCCCATACGATGAACGGCAGCAGCCCGAACGAGCCGTAGATGGCGAACAGGATCCACGCGCCGTCGTCGGCGAACCAGGTCCAGACCTGTGCCGGGTCGCCCGCGGTGCTGAAGAGCAGCAGGATGAACGGGATCGGGTACAGCAGCGAGCCGAGCAGCTGCATCCACGGCTGCGCGAGGTAATACATCATCTCCGCCGCGCCCAGCGTGCTCACGTGCGGCGAATCCCAGATCCGCCGGAGATACCGCGAACACTGCATCGTGCCCTGGCCCCAGCGCGTGCGCTGTACCAGGAATCGCCGCAGGCTGTACAGACCTTCCTGTTTCACATGGGAATCCGGGGTGTAGCCGGTCCGCCAGCCCGCGGTCAGCAGGTGCACGCCGAGTTCGAAATCCTCCAGCAGCGAACCGCGCCACGGCTGTTCGTCCGGCCCGGCGATCGAGTCCAATGCGGACAGCCGGGTGAACTGACCGTTGCCACCCATGGAGATCGTGCCGGTGAACCCGCGCGAGGTCTGGATGGCCGCGATGGCCGTGCGGAACTCGAGATCCTGCATCTGGGCCAGCTTCAGCCCGAAAGCGCGCGAGAACCAGTTCTTCCCCGGCGGGCGGGCGTCGGCGTTGCCCATCCAGACGTCGAGCTGGACCGCGCCGATCGTCTCGTCGCCGAAGAGATGGTCCGCGGCGCACACCTCGAGGCAGTTCGCCGCCGGCCGTCCGTCCGCGTCGACGACCACGACGACCACGTCGTCCCGGCTCGCGTCCGGTCCCATCCAGTCGTTGAGCGCCTGATAGGCCGCGTTGAGCGCGTCCCCCTTGCCCGTCCGCGCCTCCGGACGGCGCCGGGGAACGAGATGCAGGTACGGGTCGTAGCCGCCGTTGCGGCGCCAGATCGACCTCACCACCCGCGCCGTGCGGTCCTCGGAGTCGTCGTCGACGACCCAGACGTGCGCGTGCCGGAACGTCGACCGCAGGTACCGCACGGTTTCGCGGATGACGGTCTGTTCGTCCCGGCACGGAACGAAGAAATGCCAGGTGAAGTCGGCGGCGTCACCGACCGGCGCGGGTTTGCGCCGCAGGTACGGCACGACGATCACGACCACGTACACGATGAACGCCACGCTCATCGTGAGCGCGAAGGCCTGCGTGATCGCGAGAAGGATCTTGATCGAGCCGCCGCCCATCAGGCGGCTCCGCGTTCGGCACGCGGCTTGCGGGTGCTCAGCCAGACGAACAGCACGAGCGCGACCGCGCCGCCGAGGACGCTGACCATCGAACCGAGCAGGGTGTGACCCCAGTAATAACCTTCGTCGATACCCATCACGTTCACGAGCCCGACGATGGCCAAAACCCTCATCTGATTGACAAGAATGACGACGATCGCGGCAATCGCCAACGAAGTGAACAGTCGCTTCGCATTTTTCGGACGGAAATACAACATGACGGCGGTCACCAACAACAAGGGCAACAACATGAATGCCGACGAGCATTCCGGAGTCATTCTTAACCCGAGTGGAGTATCGCCGGACAACCCAAAGTAGACAGTCTCGCGTTCACCGGCGACAAAGACACCCGATGTGGTGATAACCCTCAGTATCAGGCCCGAGAGCTGGACTTCGAAAACCCGGTACAGGCGTTCGGCCAGCACCAGGCCGACCGCGACGGCGAGTACCGCCAGCACCGCCATACGCAGCGGAAATCGGCTTGAACTCGGCAAAGGAGCGCTCGCAACGGCCACGGTGACCCTCTCAGGAAAGACGCAGCAGACGACGGAGGACGTCGAAGCGGACAGGGACCTCGCCGACGAGAGTAAGTCAGCGAGAACCGGCCCTTTCGACCGGGGTTCGCCTTTTCAACTTGATCGTGGGCCTTTCGGCACGATCGTGGAGAAACTTACTAGACCGAAAGAGTGACACTGTCGGAACCTGTGGCAATTGACCGCAAGATCACCCGATCCGGTGATCCTCGTGGTTTTTCGTTCAATCTAAGAAACACTCGGCGATAGACGATCCGCGAGCCGAGTCAGGCCAGCCGAGGATTCGTCCGCGACGGTTGTGCCACTCGTGCCGACCGCAGATGTAGAGAAATCCCCACCAATCAATTCGGAGGACCAGTTGAAGAACACGCACCTCTTGCGACGAGGTGGATTGCTCGCCGCTGTGGTGGCGACTGTGGCCATCGCCGGCGCGGCGCCCGCCTCGGCGGCCCCCGGTGACGGCTCCGCGTACGGCGTCAAGGTCGATGTGAAGCTCCTCGGCCTCGACGCGGTGAAAGCCGGGCCGCTCGCCGAGGCGAAGACCTCCGGGCCGACCGCCAACAGTCTCGCGAAGGTCGATCTCACCGGTGTGCTCACCGCGGGCGCGATCAACACCGAAGCCAAACGCGACGACAACTCCGGTGCCGTGACCGCCAAGGCCAGCACCGCCGATGTCGGCTTGCCGCTGCTGAAGAGCACGCTCGGCACGGTCGGTGTCAAGGTCGTCGAAGCCACCTGCACCGCGACCCAGAAGGGTGTGCAGGGTGCGACGAACCTGGTCGGCGCGAACCTCGGCAGCGCGGGGGCGGTCGACTCGACGCCCGCGCCGAACACGCAGATCAAGGTCGGCCTCGGCACCGTCAACGTCGCGACGATCATCCTGAACGAGCAGATCAAGAACAGCGACGGCAGCCTCACGGTCAACGCCATCCACGTGAAGCTGCTCGGCCAGGCCCTCACCCCGCTCGGTTCCGGTGACGTGATCGTCTCCTCGGCCACCTGCGGTCCGGCCGGCCTGCCCGTGCCGCTCGCTTCGGGCGCGGGGCTGTGGATCGGTCTCGGCCTGCTCGGTGCCGTCGCCATCCCGGTCGGTATCCGCGTCGTCCGCAACCGGCGTCCGGCGACCACCGCCTGACCTGGGTGAAGTGAGGTCGAAATGTACAAATTGCCTGGCGCCGGAGTCGGCGTCGCCGGTGGCGGGGTGGGTGCCCTCGCCGCCACCGGGGCCGATGTCGGCTGGTGGCTGGCCGTCGGGGTGATCCTGCTGGTTCTCGGAACCATCGCGGTCATCGCGGGCTATCGCCGCACGAAACGGCTCGGCGAGATGGGAAGCTGACGCTTCCCGGACCAACCGGCCGCCGGCGTGTGCCCCTCGCACGCCGGCGGCCGGCCCCCGCGTTTTGCGGGACACTCGAAACGTGGATGAGGAGCGCGAACGCGTGGATGTGATGTTGCTGGCCGGAACGCGGCCGGAGGCGGTCAAACTCGCGCCGCTGGCGTTGGCGCTGGCGGGGCACCCGCACCTACGGCCCTTCGTCGTCCACAGTGGACAGCATCAGGGCATGGTCGAACAGGCGTTGATCCCGTTCGGGCTGCCGGTCGACGCCTGGCTCGACACGCCACCCAGGGCCACCGGCACGCAGGCGGAGCTCGTTTCCGGGCTGCTGCCCGCGCTCGACGATGTGCTGCGACGCGTCGCCCCGGCCGCGGTCGTCGTCCAAGGCGACACGACGACGGGGCTGGCCGGCGCGCTCGCCGCGTTCTGGCAGGGCATCCCGGTCGTGCATCTGGAGGCGGGCCTGCGCACACACGACCTCGCCGCCCCGTTCCCCGAAGAGGGGACGCGGCAGATGATTTCGCGGATCGCCGCGCTGCATCTCGCGCCGACACCGGCCGCCGCGGCCGCGCTGCGCACGGAAGGTGTTCCGCGCCAGCGGATCGCGGTCACCGGCAACACCGTCGTCGACGCCGTGATCGCGATCGCCGAGCGGGATCTCCCGGCGAGGGACACCGCGCTCGCCCTGCTGGAGATGGAGATCGCCGAGGCAGGCGAACGCCTCGTCCTCGTGACGTCGCATCGGCGCGAGTCCTGGGGCGAGCCGCTGAGCCGAACCCTCGCGGCCATCGGACTGATCGTCGCGGAGCACAGCGACGTCCAAGTGCTGTTCCCGGTGCATCCCAATCCGGCCGTGCGGGATCAGGTGACGGCCGCGCTCAGCGGGACCCCGCGGGTGACGATCACCGAGCCGCTCGAATATCCCGACCTCGTGCGCGCGCTGCGGCTCGCCGAGCTCGTCCTGACCGATTCCGGTGGTATCCAAGAGGAAGCGCCGACCTTCGGCACGCCCGTCCTCGTGCTCCGCGACGTCACCGAACGGCGCGAAGCGATCGAGGCGGGCTGCGCCTGGCTGGTCGGGACGGACACCGGCCTCATCGCGGACACCGCGGCGAAGATCCTGAGCGGCGATCTCCATCCGACGCATGCCGGAAACCCTTACGGTGACGGCAATGCCGCCGCCTTGTCGGTGGCGGCGCTGGAGGAACTGCTCAACCTTTCCCCGGCGCCGCGCACTACCGCCGAATCGCGTTAGATCGAGACGATCTGCACCGGCAGCGCCGGATTGGCGGAGAAGTCGAGCGACGCCCGCGGCCGACCGGCGGCGACCACGTGCGCGCCGAGCGCGGCGATCATCGCGCCGTTGTCCGTGCACAGCCGGGGCCGCGGAACGCGCAAGGTGATGCCGGCTTCGGCACAGCGCTCGGCGGCGAGTTCGGACAGGCGGGAATTCGCCGCCACGCCACCGGAAATCACGAGCGTGTCCACGCCGTGTTCCTTGGCGGCGCGGATCGCCTTCATGGTGAGCACGTCGGCGACGGCCTCCTGGAACGACGCGGCGACGTCGTCGACGGGAATCTCCTCACCGCGGCGTTCGGCGCCTTCGACCCAGCGCGCGACAGCGGTTTTCAAGCCGGAGAAGGAAAAGTCGAACTTGGCGTCGCGCGGCCCGGTCATCCCGCGAGGGAACGCGATCGCCGCGCCGTCGCCGTTCTTGGCGGCCTTGTCGATGGGCGGGCCGCCGGGGTACGGCAGGCCGAGGACGCGGGCGACCTTGTCGTAGGCCTCGCCCGCGGCATCGTCCACAGTGGACCCGAGTTCGGTGATCTCGGAGGCGATGTCTTCCACCAGCAGCAATTGCGTGTGCCCGCCCGAAACGAGCAGGGCGAGACAGCGGTCCGGCAGCGGGCCGTGCTGGAGCGTGTCGACGGCGATGTGCCCGGCCAGATGATTGACGCCGTAGAGCGGGATGTCGAGCGCGGCGGCATAGGCCTTGGCCGCGGCGACGCCGACCAGGAGCGCGCCCGCGAGGCCGGGTCCAGCGGTGACCGCGATCGCGTCCACATCGGACAGTTTCAGCCCGGCCTTTTCGAAGGCCCGCTCGACCGTCGGGACCATCGCCTCCAGGTGCGCGCGGCTGGCGACCTCGGGTACGACGCCACCGAAGCGGGCGTGCTGGTCGACGCTCGAGGCGACCTCGTCGGCGAGGAGTTCGACCGTGTTGTCGTCGTGCAGGCGGACGAGGCCGACACCGGTCTCGTCGCACGAACTCTCGATGCCCATGATGATGCGCGGCATCAGCCCGCCACCTCGTCTCGGACCTGGGCCCGCGGGCGGGCCATCGTGTAGGCGTCGGCGCCGGAGGGCTGGTAGTAGCGCTTCCGGAGACCGATGTGTTCGAAACCGTGCCGCTCGTAGAGTGTGATCGCCGCGTCGTTGTCGGTGCGGACTTCGAGGAAGACCGGCGCGGCGAGTTCGTCCGCGCGGTCGAGGAGTGCCTTCAGCAACATGGTGCCGATGCCCTTGCGCTGGTGGACGGGGTCGACGCCGATCGTGTGAATGCTCGCCTCGTAGTCGCCTCGGCGGCCGACGACGGCGAGCCCGGCGTAACCGATGACCTCGTCGCTTTCATCCGGACGGACGACCAGGTAGTAGCCGCCGCCGTCGAGTTCGGCGTGGAAGGCGTACGCGGTCCATGGCGAGTCGCCGGGGAAGAGGATCTTCTCTATCTCGACACAGCGGGGAATATCATTGCGGCGTAAGGGTTCCAGCCTCACGGCGTGGTCACCTTCTTGCGCGCGGCCGGCTCGACGGCGTCCGGGCGGCGGAGGTACAGCGGGGTGAGCGGGGCGGGCTCGTGGTCGAAGTCGGCCGCCTTGACCAGTCCGACGGGTGACGGGAAGCGCGGCTCGATCGGCTGGACCCCGAGGACGTCCGCGTAGAGGAGCGCGCCGTCACCCGCCGCGACCTTGATGGCGGTCTCGAGGTCGGCAGGCCGCTGGACGTGCGGTCCGTCGGTGCGGGAACCGTCGGCGGCGTACGCGGCCCAGTAGACCTCACGACGCCTCGCGTCGGTGAGGACGAGGAAGGGCGCTTCGCCGGGGGCGACGTCGGCGGCGATCGCGTCGAGGCTGCACACCGGGTACGCGGGGATGCCGAGCGCGTGGGCGAGCGACGCGGCGGTGGCCATACCGGCGCGAAGGCCGGTGAAGGGGCCTGGGCCGACGCCGCAGACGATGGCGTCGAGGTCGCGAAGCGTGACGCCCGCGGCCTTAACGGCTTCGAGGGCATGGGGCGTGATCAGCTCGCCGTGTGCGCGCGGGTCGACCGTGACGCGGTCGCCGCGCGACTCGAGGACGTCGCCGTCCAGGGCGACGAGGCCCGCGGTGACCGCCGGGGTCGAGGTGTCGATGGCCAGTACCAGCACGGTTACCCAGCCTACGACCAGCGCCCCGGATCACGATTAGGGGGCTAAAGGCGATCGGGTGGCGTGGCCGCTCCCCCGCCGCCGGAGCGCGTTTAGCCCGCTAAACGCGCTCCGCCCGGGACCTGCCTCTCCGGCCCCGGCACCCTGCCGCCGGATCGCGATTAGGGGGCTAAAGGCGATCCGCCCGCAGCGTGTGAAGCAGGTCGCAGGGGTACGGGTGGGCAGCGCGGTACGGTCCTGCGAGGGCCACGTGCCCCGGCCGGCGGAGTCGAGCAGGAGGTCACACGGTGCCCGATCGGTTGTTCCCCACGCTGGCGAGCGGCTCGGCCAAGGAGGCGCTCCGCTTCGGCGACATCTCCCTCACCTACGACGACGTCGCGGCCGTCGCCGGCACACTCGCCCGCGACCTGCCGAGCGGCCGCGTCGCTGTCTGGGCGACGCCGTCGGTGCACACCAGCGTCGCCGTCGTCGCCGCCCTGCTCGCCGGCGTCCCCGCCATCCCGCTCAACCCGAAGATCGGCGAACGCGAACTCGCGCACATCCTCACCGACAGCGAACCCGTCCTCGTACTCGCCGAGCCGGGCGTCGAGCTGCCCGCCGGCCTCGGCGGCCCGCCGCGCCGCGACATCGTCCTCGAAGGCACGCCTGTCGATCTCCCCGCGGAACCGGACGCCGAAACCCCGGCGCTGATCGTCTACACCTCGGGCACCACCGGCCCGCCCAAGGGCGTCGTCCTTCCCCGGCGGGCCATCTCGACCACTCTCGACGCGCTCGAAGACGCCTGGGAATGGACCGCCGACGACGTCCTGGTCCACGGTCTCCCGCTGTTCCACGTGCACGGCCTGATCCTCGGCATCCTCGGGCCGCTCCAGCGCGGAGGGTCGGTCCGGCATCTCGGTCGCTTCTCCACCGAAGGCGTCGCGCGCGAACTCGCCTCCGGGGCGACGATGATGTTCGGTGTCCCCACCATGTACCACCGCATCGCGGGCGAAGTCGGTGAAGACCCGTCGCTCGCCGAAGCGCTCAGCAGCGCCCGGCTGCTCGTCTCCGGGTCGGCCGCGCTGCCCGTCCACGACCACCAGCGCATCACCGCGGCGACCGGCCGACGCGTGATCGAGCGTTACGGGATGACCGAGACCCTCATGAACACCAGCATCCGCGCCGACGGCGAGCACGTGCCCGGCACGGTCGGTGTCCCGCTGCGGGGCGTCGATCTACGGCTGGTCGACGAAGCGGGTGAGCCCGTCGAGGAGATCGAGACCGTCGGCGAGATCCAGGTCCGCGGGCCGAACCTGTTCACCGAGTACCTCAACCGCCCCGACGCCACCGAAGCCGCCTTCGACGACGGCTGGTTCCGGACCGGCGACATGGCGACCCGCGACGCGGCCGGATACGTGAAGATCGTCGGCCGGAAGGCGACGGATCTGATCAAGAGCGGCGGCTACAAAATCGGCGCGGGTGAGATCGAGAACGCGCTCATGGAGCATCCCGCGGTCGCGGAGGTGGCGGTGACCGGCGAGCCCGACGACGACCTCGGCGAGCGCATCGTGGCCTGGGTGGTGCCCGAAGGGGAACGTCCGGCGGAGTCGGAACTCGCCGACCATGTCTCGCGCCTGTTGTCGCCGCACAAACGGCCGCGAGTGGTCCGCTACCTGGAAGCGTTGCCGCGCAACGACATGGGCAAGGTCATGAAGCGGGCGCTCGGATGAGCAGGTTCTCCGCGCGGTCCGTCGTCAAGGAGATCGCGACCGGTTTCGAGGATCTGGACGTTCCGCGTTCCGAGGAGCCGGACGACGGGCCGATCGGCTGGCCGGGTTACCGATCGGCACGCGAGGCCGCCGAGGAGCGGTCCGGTGAGGACGAGTCCGTGCTCTGCGGAACCGCCAAGATCGGCAACGTCGAAGCTGTCGTGATCGCGTTCGAGTTCGGCTTCCTGGGCGGGTCGATCGGCCAGCGGACCGGTGATCGCGTCGAAGCGGCGTTCGCACGGGCGGTCGAATCCCGGTTGCCGGTGGTGTCGCTGATCGCGACCGGCGGCAGCCGCATGCAGCACGGGATGCGGGCGCTCACGCAGTTGCAACGCATCGCGCGGGCGGCGGCCGGAGCCCGATCGGTGCCGCAGATCTCGGTATTGCGCGATCCGACCACGGGCGGCGGCTGGGCGACCCTCGGTGCGAGCGCCGACGTCGTTCTCGCGCTACCCGGGGCACAAGTCGGTTTCGCCGGTTCCCGCGTACGGCCTGCCGACGCTTCTCCGGAGGCGTACACGGCCGAAGCGAAGCTCGCGTGGGGCCAGGTCGACCAGATCGTGGCGCCCTCCCACCTTCCCGCGGCACTGGAACGGTGGCTTCGCCTGCTGACTTCGCCGACGCCGGAAGCCGCGGAGCCTCCCGGTGCACTCGGAGCGACGGACTTGCCCGGCAGCGGATGGGACGCGGTCCAAGCCGCGCGCTCTGCCGAGCGGCCTAGGGCAGCGGAGTACCTCGACGCGTACTTCGACTGGCGTGAGGAAGTCTCGGGCGACAGGTGCGGCGGCGTTGACTCCGGTGTCTTGTGCGGCTTCGGCTGGCGAAGCGGCCGAGCGATCGCGTACGCGGCACAGTGCGGGACACCGACGCTGCCCGCGGGCTTTCGGACGGCGGCGCGTCTGGTGCGGCTCGCGTCGAGGCTCGGAATCCCGGTCCTCACCCTCGTCGACACTCCCGGAGCGGCGAACGACGAGGCGGCTGAGCGGGCCGGGGCCGGCGCGGCGATCGCTGAGTTGTTCGAGGCGGTCGCGAGCGCGGCCGTGCCGATCACGACGCTGGTGATCGGTGAGGGCGGATCCGGGGGCGCGCTCGCGTTCGCGGCGCCGGGGTCGACATGGGTGACGCCCGGCGCGTACTTCTCGGTGACCTCGCCGGAGGCGGCAGCGGCGATCCTCAAACTGCCCGCCGACGAAATCCCCGCCCTCGCGGACCGGCTGCGGCTACGCCCCCAAGACCTGGTGGACCTGGGCATCGCTCGCTCCGTGGTGGGCCAGAGCGCGATTAGCCCGCTAAACGCAGGTCGGCCCACAGATCGCGATTAGGGGGCTAAACGCAGGTCGCCCCGCCCACGGCCCCGGATCGCGATTAGCCGGCAAAACGCAGGTCGGGCGTGCGGGACGTCCAGGTGCCGTGTGGCTCCAGGGTGACCATGCGGACATCGTCTTCCCGGCGCTCCAGGCGCACGACGAGGTAGTCGTCCGACAGGCGTTCGGCCGCCCCCTCGCCCCACTCGACGACCAGCGCGGACCGCTCCAGTTCGGTATCGAGGTCCAGGTCGTCCAGCTGCGAGAGATCCCCGCCGAGCCGGTACGCGTCCACGTGCACCAGCGCGACCCCGGAATCCCCAGCCGGATGCACCCTGGCGAGCACGAACGTCGGCGAGCTGACCCGCCCGCCGACGCCGAGACCGTCCGCGATCCCGCGGGTCAGTGTGGTCTTGCCCGCTCCGAGCGGCCCGGCGAGCAGCACGACGTCACCCGCGCGCAGCAAACGTCCGAGCTCACGCCCGAAATCGATCGTCGACTCGGGAGTCGGGAAAGCGAAATTCATCAGCGTTGCCACCACCAGGTCCGCCGTTCGTAAGTCTCACCATCGGTGCCCGTGCACCGTTGCACCAGGTCGATCAGGTGACTGTTCACCAGTTCGGGTTGTTCCAGCTGCACCATGTGCCCCGCGCCGCGGACGCGCACCAGCTCGGCATCCGGCAGCTCCGCCGCGATCCGCTCGGCGTGCGCGATGGGCGTGAACCGATCGGAATCCCCACCGATGACCAGCACGTGCGCGTGCTTCAACCCGGCGAGCGCGGCGTACCGGTTGTGGCTGCCGAGCGTGTCGACGAAGTTCACGAGCCCGCGCACCGGCGTGACTTCGAGCATTTCCAGCATGAAGTCGACGAGTCGCGGAGACACGTCACGGCTGCCGAAGGCCAGTCTGCGCACGGCCTGCCGGGTCAGCTGCCCGCCTGCCGCGCGTACGAACTCGACGAGCCCCGGCTGCCAGCCGGCCAGCCCGCCGACGCCTCGCGTAAGCGGGTTGTACTTCGAGAGCAGTGATCTCGGTAGTCCCCGAGCGCCGACTTCGCCCGCCGCGGTCGCGATGAACGCGACGCCGCAGACACGGTCTTCGAACAGCTCGGGATGCTCCGAGGCGAGCTCCATGATCACCATGCCGCCCATCGAGTGCCCCATGAGCACGATGGGCCCCTCCGGCACCACCGACCGCAGGACCATGTCGAGGTCGCGCGCCAGCTGCTCGATGGTGCTGGTCTCGGCGTTCGCGACGCCGGACTGCCCGTGCCCGCGATGGTCGAAATACACCTGACGCACGCGCGGCAGCTTCAGCGACGCGAGGTCTCGCCGCTGGAAATGCCAGCAGCGCTTCGACAACGCGAAACCGTGCACGCCGACGACGGTCAGCTCCGGTTCCCCTCCATCGGCCGGATCGATCTCCTCGACCGCGAGCGGCGTGCCGTCCTCCGCCGCCACTGTCGAGGTCCGGTCCGGTGCGAGATCCCCCAACGGCTCGTCCACGAACGGATCCTCACTCTGCCGCCGCTGCTGTGCGGCGACGGCGATCGCCGCGGCGGTGCCGGTGGCCACGGCCCCGACTCCGCCGACTATGGCCAGCAGTCTTCGTGAAGGTGTCACGAGCCTGCCTCCAGATACGTTCGGTGGACACGCGGGCGGTACATCGAAGTCACGATCTCGTAGTCGATCGTCCCCAGCTTGTCGGCCCATTCCCGCGCCGTGGGCTCGCCAAACGCGCCCCTGCCGAAAAGGATCACTTCGCTGCCGATGGACGGCTCGTCGTCTCCGCAGTCGACGATGAGCTGGTCCATGCAGACGCGGCCGACGACCGGCCGTCGCTTTCCGCCGAGCAGGACGTCCATCCGCCCGGACAGCGACCGCGGCACGCCGTCGGCGTATCCGACGGGAACCAGCGCGAGGGTGGTGTCACGTTCGGCCGTCCAGCTGTGGCCGTACGAGACCGATTCACCGGCCGGGATCCGCTTCGTGAGCACGACCGACGATTTGAAGGTCATCGCCGGACGCAGATCGTCGTCGGTGGGCACCGGGTTCAGCCCGTAGATCGCGATCCCGGGGCGGACGAGGTCGAAGTGCAGGTCGGGCCTGGTCAGCACGGCGGCGGAATTCGCGATATGCCGCATCGGGTCCAGGCCGGCGGCGCGGGCGATGTCGTAGGCCTCGTCGAACCGCTTCGCCTGCGCGTCGATGGAGGGGTGGCCGGGCTCGTCGGCGCAGGCGAGGTGCGACCAGATCGCGACGACCTCGATGAGCGGCTTCGCGGCCGCCGCGGCCTTGACCAACGCCGGCCATTCCGCAGGTGGACAGCCGTTTCGGGACAGTCCGGTGTCGATCTTGAGGTGCACGCGGCAGATCGCGTTTAGCCCGCTAAAGTCGCGTGCCCGGCGAATGCCGTCGGCCACGCGGGCCAGCTCGTCGAGGGAGCTGACGGCGACGTCGATGTCTTCGGCGACCGCGGGCGCGAAGTCGGCTTCGGGAGTGTCGAGCCAGCTGAAGAGGCGGACCCCGATCCCAGCCCGGCGCAGCGCGAGCGCCTCGCCGAGGGAGCAAGTGCCCAGCCAGGTCGCCCCACCCTCGACAACGGCACGGGCGACTTCCAGGGCTCCGTGCCCGTAACCGTCCGCCTTGACCACGGCCATGGTCTGAGCCGAGGGGGCGCGGGATGCGAGCAGGGCGACGTTGTGCCGGATGGCGGACAGGTCGATGACGACCTCGGCACGCGGGAAACTGGCGGTCATAACGACCACCAGTTTCCCACGAACCGGCTCAGGACAGGCGCGCCCCGTCGGTGGCGGAGAACACGTGCAGTTCGTCGGGACGGATCCGCAGGTGCAGGGTGTCGCCCATGGCCGGCGGCTTGCGCGGGTCGACACGGGTGACGACGTTCGGCTTCGTGCCTTCGGCGTCGGTCTCGGCCAGTTTGCCGTACACGTACGCGTCCGAGCCGAGCTCCTCGACGAGCTCGACCTTGACCGGCACGGTGCCGTCCTCGCTGGTCGTCACCTCGAGCGACTCCGGGCGGAAGCCGAGGGTGACCGTGTCGCCGTCGGCCTTGGCGAGGATTTCACGGGTCAGCGGCACGCGCGCGCCACCCAGCTCGGCACCGTCTTCGGTGAGCTTCGCGGTGACGAGGTTCATCGCGGGCGAGCCGATGAACCCGGCGACGAAAGCGTTTGCGGGCCGGTCGTACAGGGCGCGCGGGGTGTCGCACTGCTGGAGGAGACCGTCCGAGAGGACCGCGACCCGGTCGCCCATCGTCATGGCCTCGACCTGATCGTGCGTGACGTACACGGTGGTGACGCCGAGGCGGCGCTGCAGCGCGGCGATCTGCGTACGGGTGGAGACACGCAGCTTCGCGTCGAGGTTCGACAGCGGCTCGTCCATCAGGAAGACCTGCGGCTCACGCACGATGGCGCGGCCCATCGCGACACGCTGGCGCTGACCACCGGAGAGCGCCTTCGGCTTGCGGTCGAGGTACTGCTCGATGTCGAGCAGCTTCGCCGCGTCGAGCACCTTCTGCTTGATCTCCGCCGCCGGGCGGCCCGCGATCTTCAGCGCGAAGCCCATGTTCTGGCCCACGGTCATGTGCGGGTACAGCGCGTAGTTCTGGAACACCATCGCGATGTCGCGGGCCCGCGGCGGCAGCTGCGTGACGTCGCGATCGCCGATCCACACGGCGCCTTCGTCGATGTCTTCGAGGCCGGCGAGCATCCGCAGGCTGGTGGACTTGCCACAGCCGGAAGGGCCGACCAGCACGAGGAATTCGCCGTCGGCGATCTCGAGGTCGAGTGCGTCCACGGCGGGCCGCTCGGAGCCCGCGTAGCGCCGGGTCGCCTTGTCGTAGGTGATCGTGGCCATCGGTTCAGTCCTCTTTCGGTTTCGCGGAAATGCCGTGCCCGAGTTCGCGGGCTTCGAGATGCCGTCGCCGGATCCGGCGCCCCTCGGCGCTGTCCGCCTCGGTCGGCTCGAGTGGGGTGTAGCCGTGCTGTTCCTGCCAGCGGGGAGGTTCCGTGCTGGAAGCGAGGGCCCAGGCCGCCTGCCGCGCGGCACCGACCGCGACGTACTCGGCGACTTCGGGGATGACGACGGGCACGCCGAACACGATCGGCGCGACCGCGCGGACGGCGGCCGACTGCGCGCCGCCACCGATCAGGAGCACGCGGCGGACTTCGAGCCCCTGCTCGCGCAGGGCGTCGAGACCGGCGGCGAGCCCGCACAGCATGCCTTCGACAGCGGCGCGGGCGAGGTTCTCGGGCGTCATGTTCGCGCGGGTCAGGCCGAAGAGCGTGCCGCTGGCGTCCGGGAGGTTCGGCGTCCGCTCACCGTCTAGGTAAGGGAGGAAGGTCAGGCCACCGGAACCGGGCATGGCGGCGAGCGCCAGCTTGTCGAAGTCCGCGAGTTCGACGCCGAGCATCGCGGACGTGGCCGTGAGCACGCGGGCCGCGTTGAGGGTGCAGGCCAGCGGGAGGAAGCGGCCGGTGGCGTCGGCGAATCCCGCGACGATTCCGGACGGGTCGGCGCTCGCGGTTTCGGAGACGCCGAAGACGGTGCCGCTGGTGCCCAGCGAGACGACGACGTCACCGGGGGCGAGTTCGAGGCCGAGCGCGGCGGCCATGTTGTCGCCGGTTCCGGCCGAGACCAGGATCCCGTCCGGGGTGTGGCCCGCGGCTTCGGTGGGGCCGATGACCTTGGGCAGTTCGGGCGTGCGGCCGCCGAAGGCATGCGCGAGCAGGTCTTGGCGGTACTCGCCGGTGGCGGGCGAGAAGTACCCGGTGCCGGAAGCGTCGCCGCGGTCGGTGACCGGCTCGGCGCCGTCACCCAGCAGTCGCCAGGTCAGCCAGTCGTGCGGGAGCAGGACACGGGCGACGCGATCGGCCAGCTCCGGCTCGTTCTCGGCCATCCAGCGCAGCTTCGTGACGGTGAAGCTCGCGACCGGCACCGAGCCGACGGACTTCGCCCAGCTCTCCGGACCGAGTTCGCCGCTGAGGTCTTCGGCCGCTTTCGCGGACCGGGTGTCGTTCCACAGCAGCGCGGGCCGGACGACCTCGCCCGCCTCGTCGAGGGTGACCATGCCGTGCTGCTGGCCGCCGACGCCGATGGCGCCGACGCCGTCGAGCAGGCCGTCGGCGGCCTCGCGGAACGCGTCCCACCAGGCGGCGGGGGCGACCTCCGTGCCGTCGGGGTGCGAGGTGCGGCCGGTGCGGACGATCTCGCCGGTGTTCGCGTCACAGACGACGACCTTCGTCGACTGGGTCGACGAGTCGATTCCGGCGACGAGGTCAGAACTCATATTCCGGGCCCTCCGGTGCGCATTCGACCTGCTCGATGGCGGTTCCCGCGGTGAGCGCCGCCTCGATCTCCTCGGTGGGCGCCTCTTCGTCGGTGATCAGGAGGTCGTAGTCGCCGATGTCGCCGTACGCGTAGGTGGCCGTGCGGCCGAACTTGGAGTTGTCGACGACCAGGACGTTGCGGTCGGCGGTGCGCAGCGCGGCCTTCTTGAGTTCGGCGTAGTCCTGGACCGGGTGGAACAGGCGGCCGACCGCGACCGCGGCGACCGAGACGAACGCGATGTCGGCGTGCGTGCGGTCGAGGAACGCGATGACGTCCGGGCCGGCGCACGAGTCGAACTCGTGGTGGTAGCGGCCGCCCGCCAGGACGATCTCGACGCTCTTGGCCGGGCCGAGGATGCGGGCGGCTTCGAGCGAGTTGGTGAGGACGGTGAGGTCTTCGATCTGGCCGAGGCGGCGGACGAGCGGGAAGAGCGTCGTCGAATCGTCGACGAAGACCGTCTGGCCGGAGTGGACGTGCGCCGCGGCGGCCTCGCCCAGGGCGTCCTTTGTGGCCTGGTTGAAGGTGTCGCGGAAGCGGGCGGCGGACTCCATGGTCGTCGCGGAGTAGGCCTCGACCTTGCCGCGGAGTTTGCGTAAAAGGCGACGGTCGGCGAGGTCGTCGAGGTCACGGTGCATCGTCATCAGGCTGACGCCGAAGCGGGTGGTGAGGTCGTCGATGCGGACGTCGCCGGTGGCGATGACGTGGTCGAGGATCTCCTGGCGTCGTTGCTCGACGGCGGCGTCCGAGGGCCTGGTCTTAGACATGGGCGACACCGTTCACGACGCGGACCATCGCGGTCTCGGCGGGGTGGGTGTCGGCGCTCACACCTGCTTCTTACCAGATTATTCGCCCGGAGTTAACACGTAACTCGATAACTCCCGCATTTTTTGTCACCTCCCCCTCTGGCTCACCGACCTGCGTTTAGCCCCCTAATCGCGCTCTGAGGGCACCCGCCCGCAGAGCACGGTTAGGGGGCTAAACGCAGGTCGTGGCCCTGGTCAGGGGGTCAGGCGGCGGACGGACCGGATGGCATCCGGGACGGCGCCGAGGATGCCGGAGGCCGAGGTCGGGGCGCCGTCGGCGGCGAGGGACCCGGCGAGGGAGTGGACGTGCGTGGCCGCGCCGGCCGCCAGCCACGGGTCGAGCCCGGCGGCGAGCAACGCGCCGACCAGACCGGACAGCACGTCCCCCGAACCGGCCGTCGCGAGCCACGACCCCCGCGGCGTGTTCACCAACGCCCGCCCGTCCGGCGCCGCGACCACCGTGCAGTGCCCCTTCAAGAGCACGACGGCGTCGTACTTCCGCGCGGCCGAACGCGCCGCCGCGACCCGGTCCGCCCCCGGCGGCGAACCCATCAGCCGCTCGAACTCCCCCGCGTGCGGCGTCAGCACGAGCGGCGTGTCCGGATCGCGCGCGTCGAGCACGTCGGGCGAACGCGCGATGATCGTCGTCGCGTCGGCATCCGCGCACACCGGCACACCGCGACCGAGCACGAACCGCAGCACGTCCCGCCCCTCGTTCCCGGTGCCGATCCCCGGCCCGACGACCCAGGCCTGCACGCGGCCCGCGTCGGTCACCGAACCCGTCGCGATGATCTCGGGCCACTGCCCGCGCACGACGTCCGCGGCGTGACCGGCGTACCGCACCAGCCCGGACGTCGCCCGCACCGCCGCACCGGCCGCGAGCACGGCCGCCCCCGGATATGTCGCCGATCCGGCGGCCACCCCGACCACGCCCTGGCTGTACTTGTCGTCATCCGGACCGGGCACCGGCCACGCCGCGGCGACGTCCGCCGTATCGAGCCGCCGCAGATCGGGCTCACTGAGCCGCAGTCCGATGTCCACCAGCGAGACGTCGCCACAGGACGCGGGCGCGAGGGCGTGCACCGGCTTGAGCGCGCCGAAGGTGACGGTCCGATCCGCCACGACCGCCGGGCCGTCGACGGCACCGGTGTCCGGATCCACCCCACTCGGCAGATCGACCGCGAGCACCGGCGAACTCACGTGCTCCAGCAACGCCGCGGCATCCGGCCGCAGCGGCCCACGCGCCGAAATACCGACGATCCCGTCGACGACGAGATCGGCCCACCGGATCCACTGTGGACTGTCCTCAAGGGACACGACCTTGCCGCCGGCTCGCTTCAAGGCGGCCAAACCTGGGCCGTGTGCGCGTTCAGGCTTCAGCAGGATCGCCGAGACTGCGACATTGCGGCGGCGCAGGAAAGCACCGGCCCACAGTGCGTCACCGCCGTTGTTGCCCGACCCGACGAGCAGCGTCACCCGCCGCCCGGATACCGAACCCGTGTGCTCGGCGAGCATGTCGGCGGCGTGTATCGCGAGGCCGAAAGCCGCGCGCCGCATGAGCTCGCCGTCGGGGGTGACGGCGAGCAACCGGTCCTCCGCCGCGCGAATCCGTTCCGTGGTCCAGATTCCCTGCACGACGCCTCCGGTCTGCTACTCGACGGTGACCGACTTCGCCAGGTTACGCGGCTTGTCGACGTCGTACCCGCGCGTGCGGGCGATCTCGGCGGCCAGCACCTGCAGCGGCACCGTGGAGACCAGCGGCTGGAGCAGCGTCGGCACGGCCGGGATCTCGATCAGTTCGTCGGCGAACGGGCGGACGGTCTCGTCACCCTCCTCCGCGATCACGATCGTGCGGGCGCCGCGAGCCTGGATCTCGCTGATGTTCGACACCAGCTTCGAGTGCAGCACCGCGCGCCCCTTCGGCGACGGCATCACCACGACGACGGGCAGGCCTTCTTCGATCAGCGCGATCGGACCGTGCTTGAGCTCGCCCGCGGCGAAGCCCTCGGCGTGCATGTACGCCAGTTCCTTGAGCTTCAGCGCGCCTTCGAGGGCGACCGGGAAACCGACGTGACGGCCGAGGAACAGCACGGCCTTCGAGTCGGCGATCCGGCGGCCGAGGTCACGGACCTGGTCCACAGTGGACAGGACCTTCTGCACCGCGGCGGGCATGGCCTCGAGTTCGGCGAACTCACGGGCGACCTCGTCCGGGTACTTGGTGCCGCGGGCCTGCGCGAGCGCCAGGCCGACCAGGTAGTTCGCCGCGATCTGCGCGAGGAACGCCTTCGTCGAGGCGACACCGATCTCCGGGCCGGCGTGCGTGTAGAGGACGGCGTCGGACTCGCGCGGGATCTGTGCGCCGTTGGTGTTGCAGACCGCCAGGACGCGGGCCTTCTGCTCGCGGGCGTGGCGGACGGCTTCGAGGGTGTCCGCGGTCTCGCCCGACTGGGACACGGCGACGACCAGCGTCGCGCGGTCCAGCACCGGGTCGCGGTAGCGGAACTCGCTGGCCAGCTCGACCTCGACCGGGAGACGGCACCAGTGCTCGATGGCGTACTTGGCGACGAGGCCCGAGTGGTACGCCGAACCACAGGCGACGACGAAGACCTTGTCGACGTCACGCAGGTCCTGATCGGAGATGCGCTGCTCGTCGAGGATGATCCGGCCGCCGTCGAAGTGGCCGCGCAGCGTGTTCGCCAGCGCTTCCGGCTGCTCCTCGATCTCCTTGAGCATGAAGTACTCGTGGCCGCCCTTTTCCGCGGCCGAGAGGTCCCAGTCGACGGTGAACGGCTTGGCCTGGGCGGCGTCGCCGTGGAAGTCGGTGACCTCGTACCCGTCGCGGGTGATCACGACGAGCTGGTCCTGACCGAGCTCGACCGCCTCGCGGGTGTGCTCGATGAACGCGGCGACGTCGGAGGCGACGAAGTGCTCGCCCTCGCCGACACCGACGACCAGCGGCGACGAACGGCGCGCGGCGACGACGGTGTCCGGCTGGTCGGCGATGGTCACGACCAGGGTGAACGCGCCTTCGAGACGGCGGCAGACCGCGGCGACGCTGGCCGGGAAATCGCCCTTCGTGTCGCCCTCGGTGTACGCGCGGGCGATCAGGTGCGCGGCGGTCTCGGAGTCGGTGTCGCTCGCCATCTCGACGCCGTCGGTCTCGAGCTCGGCGCGCAGGGCGGCGAAGTTCTCGATGATGCCGTTGTGCACGACGGCGACGCGCTGGGAGGCGTCGCGGTGCGGGTGCGAGTTGCGGTCGACCGGCGCGCCGTGGGTGGCCCAGCGGGTGTGGCCCATCCCGGCGGTGCCGGTGAAGGCGTCCCTGCCGACGGTGTCGAGCTGGGTCTCCAGGTTGGCCAGGCGGCCCGCTTTGCGTTCGACGTTCAGCGCGCCGGCGCCGTCGAGGACGGCGACGCCCGCCGAGTCATAGCCGCGGTACTCCATCCTGCGCAGGCCGCCGATGACGACGTCCAGGGCCGGGCGGTGTCCGACGTATCCCACGATTCCACACACGCCCACCAGCCTAACGACGGAAATTCGGCCCCTTCCCCCGGGCGCCCGCACCTGCGTTTAGCGGGCTAAACGCGACGCTTAGGCACGCTAAGCAGCGCAGTTAGCCCGCTAAAGGCGAACGCCGGGGCGGCGCGCGGGCCGGACGGGGGCGCGGGCAGTAAGGTCACGAGCATGGCCAGCAAGCCCAAGCAGCTGCTCGCGGAGCTGTCCCACCCAGGTCCGCACGAGGTTCTGCGCGGCAACCTCGCCCTAGTCGGACTGCCCGGCGTCGTGTTCACTCCCCGTTCGGGACTCGGTCTGCCCGCGATCGCGTTCGGGCACGGCTGGTTGCAGCCGACCGGGAGCTACCGCCATCTGCTCCGGCACCTCGCGAGCTGGGGCATCGTCGCGGCGGCCCCGGCCACTCAGCGCGGCCCGTTGCCTTCGCATCGGCTGCTGGCAGGCGACCTGCTCACGACGCTCGACCTGATCACGGCGGTCCGCCTCGGACCGGACGGCATCAGCGTCGACCCGGCGAAACTCGGCTTGGCCGGGCATTCGACCGGCGGCGGTTCGGCGGTGCTGGCCGCCGCGCAGGCCGCCGAGAGCGACGGGCGGCCCGAGATCCGCGCGGTCGCGACCATCACTCCCGCGCAGACGCTGCCGCCGGCGACGGTGTCGGCCCGCTCGGTGACCGCGCCCGGCCTGCATCTCGCGGCGGGCCACGACCTGGTCGCGCCGCCCGTCGGACATGCCGAGGCCATCGCGGACGCGTGGGGCGGGCCGGTGCAGCTGCGGACGCTCGGGAAGTCGTCGCATCTCGGCGTCACCGAGGGCAAGCACTGGAGCCAGCTGCTGCTGCACGGGAAGCCGCACCGCGGGACCCAGCAGCTGACGCGGGCGCTGTTCACCGCGTTCTTCCTCACGCACCTGACGGGGACGACGAAGTACCAGCCCCTGCTGGACGCCGACGTCAAACGCGCCCCCATCGAACTCCAGGACGAACCCGCGGCCTGACCCCGGATCGCGTTTAGCCCGCTAAACGCGATCCGGCGCCGAAGCCGGTCAGTCGACCATCCACGAGTTGTTCGAGAAGTCGTCGTCGTCGAATCCCTTGTCGTCACGGGCGTGACGACCGCGGCGACGCGCGGGCGTGCCAGGCTCTTCGGGCGCCGCGGCGCTGGGAGCGGGTGTCGGCGCCGCGGGCGGGACGTCCACCGTCGCCGGCATTCCGGGCACCCCCGGCGCGACCGGGAGCGGCGGAGGAGGCGCCGGCCGCGACGCGTCAGCACGGGCACCGAACTCGGCGAACCGGGCGTCCGGCTTCTCCTCGTCCTCGATGTCGAAGCCGATCGTGTGGCTGCGGTCGGCGGTCGTCTTGCCGGTCAGCCAGCCGCCCGCCTCCTTGCTCCGCTTCCCCAGCTCCTGCATGTGCGCGGCGTACTTGTCGTGGATGGCGGCGTCCTTCTGCATGGTCTCCGCCGCCTGGGCCTTGGCGTCGGCGAGATGCCGCTCCCGCAGCCCGCGCTGCTCCAACTGCTCCGTGATGGCGGCGTCCTGCCTGGACATGGCGGCCGCCAGCCGGTCAACAGCGCTCATCGGTCCTCCCTCGTTCCCCGGCTACCGATCATCGCTCGTAGCTGATCGAACGGTCGCCGCCCTCGTCGTCGAGCGATCCGCTGATCCGGCCGCCCGCGCCACTGGTCTCGAAAATGCCACCCTCGACGCGGTACTGGCTCGACCCGCGCTGCGTGTCACCCCCGCCGCCACCGGCCGCGCCGCCCATGGCGCCCATTCCACCCATCATGCCGCCCATTCCTGCGGGCGAGCTCCCGGCACCGGCGCTCGCGGGCGCCGGGTCCATCCCGCCGGGAGCCATCCCGAGACCGCCCTCGGCCCCGGAAGGCTGCGCGCCGCCGCCGGACTGCATGCCCGCTTCCAGCGAACCGGCTTCGTTCAGCGACCCCGCCGAACCGCCGTCGAGGGGGCTGCCGATCGCGCTTTCGAAGCTGCCGCCGCCTCCCGCGGTCGGCACGGTGCCCTCGCCACTGGCACCCGACGCGCCGCCCGCGGCGGCTTCGGCCCCCGCGGACACCGAAGCGGTCCCTTCGGCACCGACACCGACCTCGACTCCGCCCGGAGCGCTGAAGCCACCACCACCACCACCACCGCCGCCGCCACCGGGCGCCAATCCGCCGTCGGCCGGGGCGGGCATGGGACGAACGTCTTCGACCTTGCCGGGCTGCGGGTTGCCGGGGTTCCGGTCGTCGAGGCCGTTCTTGATGTCGTCGGTCTCGAGGGTGTCGCCGGGCTTGAGCTCCTTCTTCTCACCCTTTTCGTCGAGGGTGTAGGTGGTCGGCTCGCCCTTGCCGTCGTCGACGGTCACCACGGTCGGACCGTTCGGTCCCTGCGGCTGCTCGGCGGTGATCTTGAGGTTGCCGTCCTGGATGTGGATCTTGCCGTCCGGGCCGGGCCGGTAGACGCCGTCGGCGCCGGGCTCGCCCTCCTTGACCGTGCCCTTCGGCCCGAACTCGCCGTCCTTGCCCTCTTCGCCAGGCTTGCCGTCTTTGCCCTCTTCGCCCTTCGGGTCGTCGAAGTCGAGCTTGTAGTCCTTCTCGTTGCCCTTGCCGTCGTCGACCTTGATGTCCATTTTGCCGTCTTTATCCGGCTCGGTCATCTCGATCTTGTTGTCGCCCTTTTGGACGGTCATGGTGTCCTGACCGTCGATGCCGTCCTTGATCGCCTCGCCCGTCGCCGGGTCGATCGGGTACGGCTTGCCGGTCTCGGGGTCCAGCTCGAGCGGCTTGCCGGTGACCGGGTTCGTGCCCTCGGCGGGCTTGTCCTCGGGCTTCGGCGTTTCGGGAACCTCCGCGGCCGGCGGCGTGCTGGCGCCGCCTCCACTGCCGCTTCCGCCGCCACTCCCGCTTCCGCTTCCACCACCGCTGCCGCCGCCGGTGTCCCCACCGCCGCCCTTGTCGTCGCCCTTGCCCTTGCCGTCGTCGGCGGGCGGCTTCTCGGCCCCGGGCGCGGGGAAGGGGTTGGTGTAGTCCTCCATGAATCGCGAAAGCTCGTGATACTGGGTGTTGATCGTCTCGGTCGCGTTCTTGCAGAGCTTCTTGAAGTTCTCGTACCGCTCACCGAATTCGGTGGCGAAAGAACCCTTCAGCCACTGCTTCGCGGCCCCGATCGCGTAGTCCTTGTTCTCGTCGTTCAGCTTGCAGTCGTCGTGACGCAGCCGTTCGGCGAGGTTGTTGCCCGGACACGCGGAGTCGAGCCAGTACGCGACGTCCATGAGCTTTTCTTTGGAATCGACCTTGCCGTTCGCGATTTCGACGACCTGTTTCGCGATGTACAAAGGCGCCGTGGCGACTTTGTCGACGCGCAGTTTCAGCGTTTCGTCGACTTTCAGCTTGAGCGCGCTGTAGATCTTGTCGATGGTCGAAGGCACCAGTTTGATGGCACCTTCCATCTGCGCGATGAGTTCTTTCGCGTCGGGCTGGATCCGCTGCTCGTACTTGACCTTCGCGGCCGTCGCGCCCTCGCCCTTCCAGTCGTGGAAGAGCGTGGTCAGCGCCGAAGTCGCGTCCTTCTGGGTCTGCTCGACGATCTTCTTGGCGTCGGTGAGGTCCTCGACCTCGTCGAACATCTTCTGGAAATTGATCTCCCGGTTCTCGTGGAACCGGTCCCAGATGTCGGTCTTGTAGCTGATTTCGCCCGACTTCTCCGGCATCTTGTTCCAGACCTGCTCGGCCCAGTCGGAGAAGAAGTCCAGTGCCGGCTTTCCGAGATCGAGCACCTGGTCGGATTTGGTGGTCGCACCCCCGGCGGCGGGCCGGGACATGGCGTCGAGGTCCTTGGCGGCCTGTTTCGTTTCGGCCGCCTGCTTCTTGTCGCCCGCCGCGTTCGAGTCACGTTCGGCGACGGCCTTCTTGTAGGCCTCTTCCCTGCTCCACGGCATCATCAAGGCGTCTTTCGTGCCCTGGGTGACGTAGGGGTCCTTCAGCATTTCGTTGATCTGTGCCTGCGTCGGTTCGCTCATTACTGGGCTCCCGCCTTGTTGGCAGCCGCGGCGTTCGCCTGGTCGGACGAGGTGTAGCGGGTCGACGCGGTGCTGACCCCGCCGGCGAGCTGGGTGAGCTGGCCCGCGTACCCCTTCATCGCGTCGGAAATGGCGAGGATCCCGGTGGCGTAACCCTTTTGGTAGTCCTTGTGGACCCGGCCGAAGTTCTCGGGCCCGACCTGGGTCGGGCCCACCTTCCCCGCCTCGGACGTCGTTTTCTCAGCCGCGCGCTCCAACGACGTCGACGCCGTGAGCATCGCCTCTGAATCGGCTTTGTAGCCCCCGTCCGGCATGACCGGTGCCCCCTTCGTCCCGCTCTGTATTCGCCTCGTTGTCCTACCTACGACGCACGCCGACGACATCAGGTGCCGTCGCATATGCACAGAATGTACCCACCGGCCATCGAGACCGCAGGAACATTCACACCTTTGCTAACTCAAACGATTTCGGCGCAAGAAGCCTGGTAGACCGCGCTTTCGCGGTTTGGCGCCTGCCTCGATGGCCTCGGCGAGCACGGTCGCCGCGCCCCGGATGTCGACCAGGCGATCCAGTTCGTCGAGATCGAGGTCGACACCGAACTCCACTTCGACCGTCGCCAGCAGCCGGACGCGGCGCCGGGAGTCGACGCCCATCTCGGCGAAGGGCGTGTTCTCGTCGATGGTGTCCGGATCGACGTCGAAGGTTTCACAGACGAGGGCCTTGATCTCGTCGACGTACTCGCTCCCGTCAGCTGCCATGGGGGAATTCTGTCCCATCCGCGGTCCAGTACCGCGTTCTGGCCGCGGAACGCGCGACCTTGCCGCTGGAGGTCCTCGGCAGGCCGCCGGGTTTCACCAGGAAGAAGGCGCGAAGCCGCACGTCGTGCCGTTCGGCGACGGCGCGGGTGGCGGCCCGCGCGATCTCGGCTTCGTCGAGGTCGGAGGATTTCCGCGCGCGCTCGGCGACCACGACGACACCCTCCCCCTCGTCGCCGTCGACCGAGAACGCGGCGACGCGTTCCGGCCCTAGAACGGGGTGTGCGGCGGCGACCGTCTCCTCGATGTCGTGGGGGCTGTGATTGCGGCCGTCGATGATGATCAGGTCCTTGATGCGGCCGGTCACCGACAGCCTGCCGTCGCGGATCATGCCGAGGTCGCCGGTGCGGAGCCAGCCACCTTCGCCGTCGAGTTCGGCGCCGAACACCTCGGCGGTCGACTCCGGACGGCGCCAATACCCGGCGGCCACGTTGGGCCCCTTGACCCAGATCTCGCCCGTGTCGACTTTAGCGGGCAAACTGCGATCCGACGGCGGGACGACGCGGACCCGCTGCCCCCTGGGCCAGCCGATCTCGACGATTTCCCGGCCGTCCACTTCGGTCACCACCGGGCCGCCGGAATCGCCGCTGGCGACGTAGACCGTGGCCTCGGCCAGACCGTAGGACGGCCGGAACGCGCCCCTCGGGAAGCCGTGGGGTTCGTAAGCGGCGAGGAACTCCCGGACGGTCGCCACCCGGACCGGCTCACTGCCGCTGAGCGCGATCGACACCGTCGAGAGGTCGTACTCGGCGCGCTTCGATTCGGGCACGGCCTCGGTCACCAGGTCGTACGCGAAGTTCGGGGCCGCGGTGAGCGTGTTCGGATACGACGACATCAGCAGCAGCCAGCGCTCCGGGCGCCGGATGAACTCCAGCGGCGCGATGAACACCGTCCGGCCGCCGGCGTGCATCGTCCCGGCGAGCAGCTGCGCCAGCCCCATGTCGTGGAAGAACGGGATCCAGCCGACGCACGTGGTGTGCTCGTCGACGTCGTAGGCGTCGCAGATCTGCCAGCAGGCGGCCGACAACGCCCGATGCGTGATGATCACGCCGGCCGGAGATCGTGTAGTGCCGGAGGTGTACTGCAGGTAGGCGGGGTCTTCGGGGGAGACCGGCGACGGCGGTGACTGGTCGGCCGGGTCCAGCGGCAGGGTGTCGACGGCGATGATCTCGCGGGGCATCGGAACCGGCTCGGCCCCGGCGAACTCCGTCAACCGCTCGACCAGGGCCTCCGACGTGAGCCAGATGTCGGCGTCGCAGTCGTTGAGGACCCCGACGAGCCGCTCGCGGTGAGCGCGGACGTCCGGTGCGGACAGTGGCACCGCGACAGCCCCGGCGTACAGCGCGCCGAAGAAGGCGACGACGTAAGAGAGGTCCTGCCGCGCCGTGATCGCGACGCGGTCTCCTGGCTGGATCACCTCACGCAGCTTCGCCGCGACAGCGCGGACGTGGACGAGCAGTTCAGCCCAGGTCAGCGTGTCCTCGACGGGCTCGTGCCGGTTCGAGCAGTCGAGGTGCGTGTACGCCGGACGATCGACATCGGCGCGTTCGAGCAGGCGGCGGACGAGCGGGGTCCGCAACACTTCGTCGGGCACTTCTGGTGACGGTTCTGCAGGCACTGGCACATCCTCCGGCCGCGCATGGGCATCATACGAACGTGGACGACTTCTTCGTGCTGGACGATCCGGCGGATCGCGTCAAGGCCCTGCGCGACCGCGAGCTCAGCTCGAACCCGGGCGGTGCCGCGGCCGAGACGCCGAACCTCCTGCTGATGGACGGCGCGGACCACCGGCGGCTCCGCGCGGTCGTCAAGGAGGTCATCGCCCTGGTCGAGCCCCTGCCGAATGCCCTGCTCAGCGACCTACGCGTCACGATTAGCCCGCTAAAGTCGAGTGCGCGCTTCGACCTGGTGACCGATTTCGCCAGGCCGGTGGCGGCCAGGGTGACGGAGGCGGTGCTGGGCACGGTCGAGCCGCTCGGCGAGAAGCTGCTGACGAACCTCTCGGAGACCGCCGCGAATCTGGACGTCTGGTCGGGCGGGCCCGCCGGGGCCGACACCGCCGCGCTCAGGGTCGCGATGTTCTTCCTCAAGGCGACGGCCGTCGAAGGCGGCGGGCTGGCGCTGCTCCGCGAAGCGCACGAAGCGGGCCGGATCACCGAAGACGAGCTGATGATCACGCCGGTGATGCTCGCCCACGCGGCGTACGAGAACTCCATGAACTTCCTCGCCCTCGCCGGACTCGAACTCCTACGCCGCCCAGACGTCCTCGACGACGTACGCGGCCTGATCCACGAAATCGCCCCGACTCGCTTCGCCGCCCGCCGCGTGACCGCGCCATTCTCTTTGGCGGGCAAGGACTTCACGACCGGGGACAAACTGGCCATCCCGCTGGGCCCCGACGCCGAACTCGCCTTCGGCCTCGGCCGGCACACCTGCCCCGGCTCGCGAGTCGCGGTCGCCGAAGGCGAAGCCGCGCTTCGCGCCCTTGCCGAGGTCCTGACTCCCGACCACGTCGTCGAGGAAGTGCGGTACAAGACGCACGCCGTCTTCCACGGCGTCGAGCGGGCCATCGTCGCGCTGCGAACCTGACCGCTCAGGTCGCCAGCCAGTCGGTGTCGGCGAAATCGTCGTCGTCGCCCCGCGCGGCGGCCGCCCGCCGGTGCCGCCCGGCCGGGCGCTCCTCCGGCACGGGCGCCGGAGGTGGCGGGGGCTGCGGCGGCGCGGGAACGGGCGGAGCAGGCGGCCGGTACGCGATCGGCGGATCCTCGGCCGTCCGGTATCCGGCGCGGCGCTCGTTCTCGGTCTCGTCCTCCTCGAACCCGAAGTCGCCGTCGTCCTCGACCTTCTCGCTGAGCGTCGACTCGGTCGCCCAGCCTCCCGCGGCCTTGGCCTTACGGTTTCGCTCCTGCAACCGGACGATGACGCCGCCCTGGATCTTCGACTGTTTCTCGAACTTCTCCTTGGCCTCGGAGAGCGCCTCTTCACGGCGCTTGTCGAGCAGAGCCATCCTGGCGGAGTTCTCGGACTCCAAGTTCGCCAATTTGCTCTTCATCGCGGCAAGCGCGTCTTCGGAACCCACGGTCAGTCCTCCCTCGCTGATGCCGGCCGCTAGCGGAACCCGATGACACCGTCGTCGTCGAGAGAGCCACTGATCCGGCTGCTCGACGTCGCGGTGTCGAAGAGACCGCCGTCGACGCGGTAGCCGCTCGAGGTGCGCTGCTGATCCTCGCCACCGCCGCCCGCTCCGGCACCGCCCATCATGCCGCCGCCCATCATGCCCATTCCGCCGCCCATGGCCATGGCGGACTGCTCGCCGCCGCCCGGCGCCGAGCCGAGCCCCGAGGAGGTGGACGTGGACGCGCCGCCGCCGGCTCCCGCCGGGTCGGAGGCCTCGCCGAGTCCGTCTTCGCCCATGGGGTTGCTCAGCGACTGTGGTGACGTCGACTCCGAATCCGCCGCCGGTGCGGTCTGCTCGGTGGCGGCCGCCGGGACTTCGACCGCGCCGGAAACCGGAATGTCGTGCGTTCGCGCGGACTGGCCGCCGTTGTGCGATGCCGGCTCCGGAGCGGCCTGCGCCGCCGCATGGTCCCTCGCCACCGCTTCGACCGGCTGACCGGGACTGTGCTCGGCGGCGTGCCTGCCACCCGGCACGGCGGCGGTGTCCGAACGAGCTTCGGGAGCGCCGCCGTCGATTGTCTTGGCCGCAGGGCTCTCTTCGCCGAGGGTGTAGGTCGTCGGTTTGCCGCTGCCGTCGTCGACCGTGACGCGGGTGGGTCCATCGGGCCCGTCCGGCCGCTCGGCGGTGATCTTGAGGTCACCGTCCTCGATGTGGATCTTCCCGTCCGGACCGGGTTCGAACGCCTGATCATCCGCACGCGGAGTGTCCGGCACCTGAGCGGCGCCCCCCGGTCCGCGGTTCGGTGTGTCGTCCGGCAACGGCCGCGAGTCACCGAAGTCGAGCTTGTACTCCTTCGGCTGCCCTGCGCCGTCTTCGACCGAGATCCCCATCTTGCCGTCCTTGCCGGGCTCGGCCATGGAGATCTTGTGGTCACCCTGCTCGACGGTGACGGATTCCGGGCTCTCCGGTTTGACCGCCTCGCCGGTGCGGGGATCGATCGGATACGCCTCGCCGGTCTCCGGGTCGACTTCGAGCGGCTTGTCCGTGACGGGGTTGATGTTCGGATCCGGCGGGGTCGGCGGCGCCGGAGGAGCGGGAGGTTTCGTGTCGCCGATCGGCGTGGTGTCGCTCCCACCGCCACTACCTGGCCCGGCGCCCGGACCTCCGCTACGACCGCCGCCGTCGTCCGATCCTCCGCCGGTCTTGAACCCACCGTCCGAGGTTCCGGCCGCCGCGTCGAGATTGACGAACGGGTTCTCTTCGAGCTGGCCGAAGAAGTCGGTCAGGCCCTGCCAAGCCCCCGCGACCGCGGTGTGGGTGTTGGCGCACATGGTTCGGAAGTCGGTCAGGTACTTCGAGTAGAAAGCGTTGAAGGTGCCTGACAGATAGGCCTGGACCTGCCCGATGATGTGATTGATCGTCTCGTCGTCGAGGTCGCAGTCCTCGTCGTTGATCATGTCGCGCGACTGCTGATCGAGGAACTTCGAGCAGTGCTTGAAATCGTCCTGGCTGGCGTTGTTACCGAGCTCGGCGATGCGGATGATCCGATCAAGGTCCTGCGCGGTCACCTCGCCGAGGCGGTCGCACGACGCCTTGATCATCCAGTCGGCCTTGTCGCGGCAGAACTTCGCGACCGATCCGGCCGCCGTCATCATCGCGACGGCGGCGTGTTCCGCACCATCTGCGACGACCTTCGTCTTGGCCTCGTAGTTCTGCTGATAGGTCCGCGCCTGGTCGGCGGCGGCACCCTCCCAGCCGCCGAGGTTCTTGTTCATCTCCCCGGACACGTCACCGGAGGAAGAGGCGACCGCTTCCTTCAGCTTCGTGAACTCGTCGGCACCGGCCGCGAACTTGCCGAACGGGATCTTCCGCTGCTGGTCGTACAGCTCACGCAGCTGATTGATGTCGGCGGGCGCACCGGAACGCACCGCCGCGACCGAACGGTTGTAGAGGGGTACGAAGATCTCGATGTTCTGGAACGACGCTTTACCGAAGTCGAGGATCTGGTCCGAGGTTTCCGCGGCGGGATTGGTGGCGGTCGCTTTGGAGGCCATCTGATCGAGGCCCGCCCTGGCGTCTGCGTTGGCCTTCTGGTTCGCCTGGCGGCCTTCTTCGGCGAACTTGTCGACATAGCCCTTGGCGTTGCCGTAGGCGACCTGGACACTTTCTTCCAGGCTGTTGATCACCGGGATGTCGGACAACATCCCGCCCCAGAAGTTGTTCCCGTTGAGATCGCCTTCGCTGATCTTCATCTGCGCCTTTACGGCGTCACGGAAACCGTTCTTGTCCTCATCGCTGGCGAAGCCGACCTCATCGGGGTCTTCGTCTTCGATGTAGTCGATGTACTGAAGGGCGAGATCACGCCGGACGTCCCACGGGATCCGCGTGTCGTTGATGATCTGCTCGACCTCGGCACGGGTCGGGAGGTCGTCTTCTTCCTGGGCGGTCACCGGCCGCTCGCCTTCACGGCCTGGCTCGTGTCGGCTTCGTTGGCCTCGTACTTGCCGCCCGAAGCGGTCAGCTTCTGCGCGAACAGATCAGCGGCCTTGAGGTAGCTGTCGGCCATAGTGGCCAGCCGTGTGACGGCCGGCCGGTACGGACCGTAGCTGTCCTGGTGCCCCTGCCCGAAATCCAGCGCGATCAACTGGATGTCCTTGACCGCGGCCAACGGCTGTTCCAAAGCGTGCTTCGGAATGTCGCTCAATGCCTTGGCCGCCTGCGTCAACGCCTGCGGATCGACCTTGTGGCCGCCGGCCATGTCTCCCCCTCACCCTGGGCAACGATCTGCGTCGGAGATCAGACGTGACCCAAGCCCTCCCGGTGCCGTTCCTTGCACACGGAATGTACCGGGCCGGTAACCCCAGCGCAGTGACTTGCGGAGATCGTGAGAGCGGTTACGAGGCGGAGGAGACGACTCCCGCGAGCCGGTCGGCGGCCGCCTGTGCGGTGTCGTGCGCGGGGGCCTCGACCATGACGCGGACCAGTTGCTCGGTGCCCGACGGGCGCAGCAGGACACGGCCTTCTTCGCCGAGTTCGGCCTCGACGGCACCGACGGCGTCGCGGACCGCGGCCGAGACGGCGACCGCCGCCTTGTCCGCCACCGGGACGTTCACCAGCACCTGCGGCAGGCGGTTCATGACCGCGGCGAGCTCGGCGAGCGGTTTGCCGGTCGACGCCATGCGGCTCATCACACGCAGCGCGGTGAGGAGGCCGTCACCGGTGGTCGCGTAGGCGGGCAGGACGACGTGGCCCGACTGCTCGCCGCCGAGCGCGAACCCGCTCGCGCGGAGCTCCTCGAGGACGTAGCGGTCGCCGACGGCGGTGGTGACGAGGTTGATTTCGTGCGCGCGCATCGCCAGGTGCAGGCCGAGGTTGCTCATCACGGTCGCGACCAGGGTGTTCTTGGTCAGCTCGCCGGACTCGGCGAGGGCGAGCGCGAGGACGGCCATGATCTGGTCGCCGTCGATGAGTTCGCCCGAGGCGTCGACGGCGACACAGCGGTCGGCGTCACCGTCGTGCGCGATCCCGAGGTCGGCGCCGTACTCGACGACGGCGGCGCGCAACGCTTCCGGGTGATTCGACCCACAGTGCTCGTTGATGTTCACGCCGTCCGGGTCGGCGTGGATCGCGATGACCTCGGCGCCGGCCTTGCGGTACACCTCGGGGGCGGCGAAGGAGGAGGCGCCGTTCGCGCAGTCGACGACGACACGCAGGCCCGCGAGCGGGTGCGGGGTGGCCGACAGCAGGTGCTCGATGTAGCGGTCACCCGCGTCGGGGACGTCCTTCACCCGGCCGACGCCGATGCCGGTCGGACGGGTGACGGGAGCGGCGAGACCGGCTTCGATCTCGTCTTCGATCCCGTCGGGAAGTTTGTGGCCGCCCGCCGCGAAAAGCTTGATGCCGTTGTCGGGCATGGGGTTGTGGGAGGCGGAGATCATCACGCCGAGATCCGCTTCGAGCGCGCCGACCAGGTACGCGACGGCGGGCGTCGGGAGGACGCCGAGGCGGAGCACGTCGGCACCCGCGGAGGTGAGGCCCGCCACCACGGCGGCCTCGAGCATCTCGCCACTGGCACGCGGGTCACGGCCGACGACCGCGACCGGGCGGTGCGAACGGTCGTGGGCGGCGAGGACGCGGGCGGCGCTGGCGGCGAGCGAGAGCGCCAGCTCCGGGGTCAGCTCCTCGTTGGCGAGGCCACGTACGCCGTCGGTACCGAATAGACGAGCCATCTGTCGACCTCCTTGAAAAACCACCACGACAACCTAGCCAGTCCCCCCGCCTGCCCGCCCGCGCCCCCGTTTCGCCTTTAGCGGGCTAATCGCGACGCGCGCGACTTTAGCGGGCTAAACGTGACACGGGTGGGGCGCATGGGGCGAGTGTGACTGGTGGGACTTCGGGGCGAGCGGGGGCCGAAGGACCCCGGAAACACGGAAGCGCCCATCCGAGAGACGGATGGGCGCTTCCGCGGGTTGCGCCAGAGGCGCGATCAGCGCTTGCTGTACTGCGGAGCCTTACGGGCCTTCTTGAGGCCGTACTTCTTCCGCTCCGTGGCGCGGGCGTCACGGGTCAGGAAGCCGGCCTTCTTCAGGGCCGGACGGTCGTCGGCGTCGACCTCGACGAGCGCACGGGCGATCGCGAGACGGAGCGCACCGGCCTGGCCCGAGATCCCGCCACCGTGCAGGTTGGCGAAGATGTCGAACGATTCGGGCTTGTCGACCGTCACCAGCGGCTCACGGATGAGCTGCTGGTGCACCTTGTTCGGGAAGTACTCTTCGAGCGTGCGGCCGTTGAGCTTGAACTCACCGGTACCGGGAACGACGCGCACCCGGACAACGGCTTCCTTACGACGGCCGACGGTCTGGGCGTTGCCACCGGCGGCACGCGACGGGCGCGGGGTGGCCGGGGTCTCGCTGGTCGCGACGGCGTCGCCGACCGGAGCGGTCTCCGTGGTCGCGACAGCCTCGACGGCCTCGGTCTCGGTGCTGGTCACAGACTGTTCCTCACTCACTGCGCGACCTGCGCGATCTTGGTGATCTCGCGCGCCTGCGGCTGCTGCGCGGCGTGCGGGTGCTCGGCACCGGCGTAGACCTTGAGCTTCTTCGCCTGGGCGCGGCCGAGCTTGTTCTTCGGGAGCATGCCCTTGACGACCTTCTCGAGCAGGTGCTCGGGCTTGGTGTCCAGCAGCTCGCCGAAGGAGCGCTTACGCAGACCACCGGGGTAACCGCTGTGCCGGTACGCGAACTTCTGCTCGCGCTTGTTACCGGTGAGCGCGACCTTCTCGGCGTTGACGATGATGACGAAGTCACCGGTGTCCACGTGCGGGGCGTAGGTCGGCTTGTGCTTGCCGCGCAGCAGCGTGGCGACCTCGGTCGCGAGCCGGCCGAGCACGACATCCTCGGCGTCGATCACGTGCCAGGCACGAGTGACGTCGCCGGGCTTGGGGCTGTACGTGGGCAAGGGTCTACCTCGTCGTCAACATTGCGTGTGGGTTCTGTGCGGGCCTAGCGCTTACGCGCCGCAGCGCACAACGACATATGAAGATACCCCCACGCCCGACCCTACTGCGAAGCGGGGGTCGGTCCGGGGTCCCCTACTAGGACCGGCGCCCGGCGGGCGCCCCGCAACTGTACCCCGCCGGTGTGGCGGAACCGCCCACGGCATCGTCCTTCGCGGGAGAGGATGAGACGATCCGGACGCGCACCGCGCGCGGGGGACTCGATCAGGGGAACGGCGATGACCAAACGTCCAACGACCATCTTGTGCGTGCTGAGCGCCGTGCTGGCGCTCACCACCGCCTGCGGCCAGGGGCGGGCGGGCACCGCCGTGCCGAAGGGTGACGACGCGGCGACCTACGTCGGCACGAAGTTCGAAACGGCGATGAACAAGCTCCAGGACACCATCGGCCAGCAGCGCGACGTCACCAGCGAGTCGGGCGCCTACTTCCGGTTCGACGAGAAGTACATCCGCAGCACGATCTCCTCGGCCCGCACCGGTTCGCCGGAAGGCCGGATCAGCCGTCAGCGCTCGCAGAAGAACCCGGACGACAGCATCGACTGGTACACCCCGGCCGACGGGACCGTCGAGTACGTGTACCTCGGCCCCGTCTACAAGAGCCTCGCCCCGACGCCGTGGGTCTCGATGCCGAAGTCGGAGGCGGGGCTGGCGATCCCGTGTGCCTGGGTCGGGATCATCACCGCCTGCAAGATGGCCGACGCGATCGCCGTGTCCTACAACGCGGACAAGAAGATCGTGAAGGGCGCCAAAAGCCTTCCGGAGAACCGGATCGAGCTGACCGCCGACGTCCCGTTCGGGAAGTTCATGGAACGGCGGGTGGAGGTCCTGCCGCCGTCGATCAGCGGGGCGGTCACGGCCGAGATGAAGAAGGCCCCGGTGCGCACCACCGTCTCCCTCAACTCGGACGGCACGCTGAACCAGATCGTCATGGACGCCAAGTTCGAAGGCGGCGGGCACAAGATCGAGCTGCGCTACGACTTCCGCTTCACCGGCAAGGCGAGTACGCAGGACCTGCCCAAACTGCCCGACGCCTCGCAGATCACCGTGCTGCCGGACAAGGCGGCCAAGGAGGACTTCAATCGCCGCTTCAGCGAGTTGAAGGGCGTCTGAGGCATGGCTCCCTTTAGTCCCGACGCCGTGAAGTTCCCGAAGTCCCGAGGTGACCACCGATGAGCCAGCCCCCCGAACAGCAGCCGCAGCAGTGGTGGCAGCCGCCCGCGAATCCCCCGAACCAGCAGCAGGGCTGGCAGCAGGAGGGCCAGGCCACCGGACCGCATGCCGGGCAGTGGCAGCAGAACGACCCGAACGCGGCGGCCACTGGCTCCTACACGGGGCAGTGGCAGCAGCAGCCCGGCGTCACCGGGTCGTTTTCCGGGCCCTGGCAGCAAAGCGGCGCCCCCGCGCCGGGGACGGCATGGCAACAACAGCCGCAACCGCAGCAGCAGCCCGTGCCGCAGCAGCAGGATTGGCAGGCACAGCAACAAATTCCGGGCACTCCCCCGCAGGGACAGTACGGCGGCGGGTTCCAGCCCGCCCAGCAGACACAGTCTTCTCAGTACGGCGGGCTCGGTGCTTTCGGGGCAGAGCCGAAGAAGCCCAAGGCGGCCAAGAAGACCTTGCTGATCGGCGGGATCGCCGCCGCCGTCGTGATCGCGGGCGGCGTCGGTGCTTGGCTGCTCGGCGCGTTCGCGGGCGACACGCTCGACCAGAAGTCGGTCCAGGACGGTGTCGTCCGCGTGCTCAACGAGCACTACGGGGAGCCGGACGTGAAGAACGTGTCCTGCCCGTCCGGTCAGCCGGTGGAGAACGGCACCACGTTCGACTGCTCGATCGATCTTTCGGGACAGCAGAAGAAGGTCACCGTCCGGGTGCTGAACACCACCCCGGAATTCGAGGTCGGTTCACCACACTGACCCCGCTGCCGGACGAGAAAAGCCGCGACGATCCCGTCGCGGCTTTTCCTTTGACACAAACGAAACGGCGGGCTCGGCATCCGGAGATGCCTGCCCGCCGTTGCTCGTTCGGAGCCGGAAGACTCAGAACAGGCCGGTGACGCCCTGTTCCGTGGCCTGGTAACCGTCGGCCAGCTGCGGCAGCACGCCGGCGACCTGCGCGAGCAGCTGCTTGAGCTCCTCGAACTTGTTGTCCCACTCGGTCTGCGCGGCGATGTACGCGGTCTGCGCGTCACCCTGCCAGGTGTTGACCAGCGGAGCGAGGTCGCTCTTCAGCTGACCGAAGAGGGACTCCAGCTCGCCTCCGGTGGTCTTGCAGTCGTCGGCCGCCGCGTGGATCGTGGCGTAATCGACCTTCATCTCGCCCATGAATTCCTCCAGTGATTAAGAAAAGTCTTGGATTTTGCGGGGTGAAGCCAGCTCAGCCGAGGACGCCGAAGCCCTTGTTGACCGAGTTGATGAGTTCCTGCTGCTGCTGCTCGGAAGCGTTGTACTTCGAGCCGGCCTGCTCGAGCAGGTCACCGATGTTCTGGAGGGCCTGGTTGAGTCCGCGGCCCGTCTCGTCGAAGCGCTTCATCACGTTGTTGAACGCGATCGAGGCGTCGCCGGTCCAGCCCGCGCGGGTGGCCTCGATGTTGTCGCGAAGCTTGCTCAGGTTCTGGTCCATCGAAACGCGAACCTCGGTCACCCGCTTCTCAGCCTGGGTGAACTGCTCGACATTCCCCTGAAAACCGCCAGCCATGGGAGCTACCCCCTTCGTTCGTGGTTATCCGTACTCGGTGAAGTTCGTTTGGTACGGACCTACGACGGAGACACTGCCACGTCTGGTTCCCTCTTGTCGCTCGTTGGTTTCAAGTAGTTGCTTGCGTTAACGCTCCCGGCGGGAACCGGACGCGGGAACTCGGCGCGCGCGCCGCGGTTCGCCCACAGAAAATGGCTCTCACCACGCGATTTAGCGAACGCACACAGATCGTTCAATCGCCGCGGCTCATGATTCGCGACTGCGAAAAGTCCTCATCGTCATCACCCACACGTGGCCGTCTGGCCGCCGGTTCTGGCCGAAGGGGAACCAACTCGGCCGCCGAGGGCAAAGCGGGAACCGGAAGACCGGCGCCGACGCGGAACCGTTTCGCCGCGTTCCGGACGACGGCGGGAGTCGGCGCGGTCTCGCCGCCCGCGAGCCGTCCCTTGCCGAATTGCTTCGCCAGTTCGGCGTTCTCACCCCGGCGGCGTTCGTAGCGCGCCTTGGCCGTGCGGGCGACCTGCCGCGCATAAGTGACCGCGTCGCGCCCTGTACGCGCGAAGTGTTCGGCGGCGGTCTCGGGTTCGGGTGGCATGCGCCTCCCCCTTCAGTTGATGACCACCATCGTCTTGACGACCTGCTCGCAGGCCGCGCTCACGCGTTGTTCGAGCGGTGAGCCGGTGCCGTACTGGCACCCGATGTGAACGCGAGTCTTTCCCTGCACGACGACGTACCAGTCGACGCGCGCGCTCGGCTTGGTCTCGCGGTAGTAGATGACGGTCTTCCCGGCGTACTGCGCGGCACCGTTGAAGCCGCTGTACTTGTCCGGCTCTTGCCGCGCCAGCGCGGCGAGTTCGTCGACGAGCTTCTGTCGGTCGGCCGTCGCGTCGTAGTCCATCACGTTCTCCTGCGCGACCACGAGGTCGTCGCCGGTGAGGGATTCGCTGGGGTGGATCACCACCTGACGCTTGGCGACGCGGTCGTCGGTCTGTGTCCAGTCCGGCGGCGCGATGAAGCGGTAGTCGTACTGGGCGAGCGTGCGGCCCTCCGGCTCGGCCTCGCCGCTGTTGACCGCCAAGAGGATGCCTCCGACGACCGCCGCGACGGCCACCACGGCGCCGGCGATGATCCAGGGCAGCTTCTTGTTCTTCCCACCGCTCTCGGCGGGCTTGGGTTCCCGGGCGGGCTCACCCGGCCGCCACGGCGGGGGCGCCGCCATTCCCTGCTGTCCCATCGGAGGCGACGGCGGCCCTTGTCGCGTCGCGTTTAGCGGGCTAAACGCGCTCTGCGGCGGTGGGCCGGGCGGGAACGGAGGGCGCGGGACATCGGGACGCCGGTCGGCCGGGGCGGGCGCGGGGCCGCCGCCGACACGGGAGACCGCGGAGCCCGCGAGCGAACCCGTCCGGTCGGGATCGATCAGCACGGCGCGCAGGGCACCGCGGGCGACCACGGTCTCCGGCTGATCCAGGGTCGTGGGTACGACACCGGTCCGCTCGTGCACCAGCCGGGACACCATCGGGATCCGGCTGGACCCGCCCACGAGGAAGATCGCCGTCAGCTGCTTCGGCCGCAGCCCGGAATCGCCGATCGCGGCCACGGTCAGCTCGACCGCCCGGCCGAGCGGGCCCGCGATGAGCCGCTCGAGGTCCTCCCGGGTCACATGCGCGTCGGCGAACGGCGGCGGCATCGGGACGTCTGTGTACGCGTGCCGCGACAGCGTCTCCTTCGCGCCCCGCACGTCCTGCCTCAGGACGCGGCGACGCCGTCTGTCCGTGAGCTCGCGGCCCTCGACGAGCTTCCGCCATTCCGGCGGGTCGACGGACGACACCAGCGAACCGACGTGTTCCAGGAGCGCCTGATCGACGTCCGCTCCCCCGAAGCTCGGATCGCCCCGGGTGGCCAGCACCTGGAACCCGGCGCGTTTAGCGGGCGAACTGCGATCCGCCGGGCTGCCGGGCATGCGCTGCACCACGGAGACGTCGACGGTGCCGCCGCCGAGGTCGAGTACCGCCAGCGCGTCGCCGGGGCGGCCGCTGAACTCGATGGTGCGCTCGGAATTGAGGTCGGCCGGGGCGAACGTCGCCGCGTGATAGACCGCCGCGGCGACCGGCTCCGGCACGAGCGCGACCTGACGCGCGAGCCCGCCCGCCGCCTGCCGGAGCAGCCGGGTACGGGTCGCGCCCCAATCGGCGGGATGGGTCAGGACGAGCAGCTCGACCTCGGCGTCACCGGCGAGCCGGCGCGCCTCGGTCACCGCGCGCTTCAGCACGGCGTGGACGACGTCGGTCACGCGCAGGACGTTGTCGCCCAGCAGCAGGTCGCCTTCGTCGATCCGGCGCTTCGGATTCGGCTCGTAGCGCGACGGATCCACCGCCGCCTGCCGCTCCGCCTCCTGGCCGACGAACAGCGTCCCGTCCGGCGCGGCGTAGACCGCCGACGACATCAGGGGCTGCCCGTCCACCACGACGACCTGCGGCTCGCGGCCGTTGATCGAAGCGACTACGCAGGTGCTCGATGTCCCGAAGTCCACCGCAACCCGCACTGTCACAAGCCACTCCCGCAGATCGTCGTCGTCATCCCACGCCCGGCCCGTACCTCACCTGGTTCCGCGGGAGGTCAGTCCGGCTGGATCCACGAGACCTGCATGAGCTGCTTGCCGTGCTTCCGGGTCACGAGGTTGCCTCGGCCCGGCGGCATCTGGCTCGGCTTCACGTTCGCGACGAGGTTGCCTTCGTCGCGCGAGCCGTTCATGACCATACCGGGCGCCGCGATCTCCCTGAGCTTGCCGAGGATCGGGTCGAACATCGCTCGGCTCGCGCCACCACTGCGGCGCACGACGACGATGTGCAGACCGACGTCCTTCGCCTGCGCGAGGAATTCGGCGAGCGGCTTCAGCGGGTTGCTCGTCTGCGTGGCGACCAGGTCGTAGTCGTCGACGATGACGAACAGTTCCGGACCGGTCCACCAGGACCGCGTCTTCAGCTGCTCCTGCGTGACGTCCGGGCCGGGGAGCCGCCGGGTCATCGACCCGTGGACGTCCTTGACCATGCTGTCCAGCTGCGCGGCGGACACCGCGTAGCCGAGCAGCTGGTCTCCGCCGACGAAGCCGAGCATCGTGCGCCGGTAGTCGACGAGGATGATGACCGCTTCCTGCGTCGTGTACCGCTCGGTGATGCCCCGGGTGATCTGGCGCAGCAGGTTCGTCTTGCCCGACTCGCCGTCCGCGAACGCGTAGAAGTGCGAATCGGCGGCGAAGTCGAGGTAGATCGGCTGGAGGTCTTCCTCGTTGACACCGATCGGCACCAGCTTCGTGTTGCGCTTGGTGTCGATGGACAGGACCTCGTCGTAGGTGACCATCTCCGGCAGCAGGCGGACCTGCGGCGCCGGGCGGCCCTTCCACGCGGCCTTGATCTTCGCGACCGCGTCGGCGACGCCGGCGGCGACGTCGTCCGGGTTGCTCGATCCGTCGATCCGCGGCAGACCGGTCAGCAGGTGTAGCTTGTCCCTGGTGAGACCGCGGCCGGGACGCGCGGCCGGGACGTTCACCGCGACCCGGCGGTCGATGTCCGACTCGCTCGGGTCACCGAGGCGCAGCTCGAACCGGGAACCGATCATGTCCTTGATCGCCGGACGGATGTCCGCCCACCGGTTCGCCGCGATGATGACGTGCACGCCGTACGAAAGACCCTGGGTGGCGAGCTTGGTGATCGAGATCTCCAGCTCGTCGAAGTCGTCCCGCAGCGCCTTCCAGTTGTCGACGATCAGGAAGGCGTCACCGAAGGCGTCTTCCTCGGGCTTGATCTCGCCCCGCCGCTTGCGGTTGCGGAACTCGTTCATCGAGTCGATGCCCATCGCACCGAACCGGCCTTCCCGCTCGGTGAGCAGGGTGGTCAGCTCGGCCACGATCCGGCGGGCCTTGTCCGGCTCGCGCCGGGCGACGGCCACCCCGCCGACGTGCGGGAGGCCCTGGAGACCGGCCAACGTACCGCCACCGAGGTCGAGCGCGTAGAACTGCGCTTCCTCGGGGGTGTGGGTCAGCGCCATCGACATGATCAGCGTCCGGAGCATGGTCGACTTGCCCGACTGCGGACCCCCGACGATCACACCGTGCCCGGCGCCACCGGAGAAATCGGCCCACAGCAGGTCACGACGCTGCTCGTACGGGCGGTCGACGATGCCCATCGGCACCTGGAGCCGTCCGTTGCCGAAGAACCCGACCGGGGAAAGACCGCGGTCGTCGGTGGGGTTCAGGTTCGGCAGCAGGGTGTCGAGCGAGTTCGGTTCCTTGAGCGGCGGCAGCCACACCTCGTGCGCGGGCGGGCCCTGGCCGATCAGCCGGGACACGATCACGTCGAGCTCACTCGGCTCGACGGCCTCCTCCGACTTGGCCTCTTCCACCGGCGCGGCCTCGATCTGCTGCGGCTCCGGCTCCTTCGGCAGTTCGACGAAGTCCGGGACGAACAGCTGCGGGCGCTTGTCCGCGCGGACCACGGTCGCGACCGGGCCGGCGGCCTTGATGCCCGCGGGCCGGTACGGGCCCGAGACGTACGCGGCCTTGAAGCGGACCAGCGTCGAGGTGTCGTACTTGAGGTAACCGCCACCGGGCACGGACGGCAGCTCGAACGCGTCGGGCACACCGATCGCGGCACGGGATTCCGCGGCGGAGAAGGTCTTCAGACCGATGCGGTAGGACAGGTGCGAGTCGAGACCGCGCAGCTTGCCCTCTTCCAGCCGCTGCGACGCGAGGAGCATGTGCATCTGCAGCGACCGGCCAAGACGGCCGATGGCGACGAACAGGTCGATGAAGTCCGGCTTCGCGGCCAGCAGCTCGGAGAACTCGTCACAGACGATGAAGAGCGCGGGCAGCGGGTCGAGGTCGGCGCCGTTCTCGCGGGCCTTCTCGTACTCCCAGACGTTCTTGAAGTTACCGCCGTTCTTCAGCGCCTCCTGGCGCCTGTTCATCTCGCCGGCCAGCGCGTCCTTCATGCGGTCGACCAGCGTGACCTCGTCCGCGAGGTTGGTGATCACCGCGGAGACGTGCGGAGCGGCGTCCAGACCGAGGAACGTCGCACCACCCTTGAAGTCGACGAGGACGAAGTTCAGCGTGCTCGACGAATGCGTGGCGAGCATGCCCAGCACCAAGGTGCGGAGGAACTCCGACTTACCGGAACCGGTCGCACCGATGCACAGGCCGTGCGGGCCCATGCCCTCCATCGCGGCTTCCTTGATGTCCAGCTCGACCGGCTGGCCGTACTCGCCGACGCCGAACGGGACGCGGTAGCGGTCTCGCACCGGACGCGGCCGCCAGGCCTGCTGGACGTCGAAGGTCATCGGGTCGCCGGGAATGCCCAGCAGCTCGAGCAGACCGGGGTTGGACAGCAGCGGCTCTTCCTCGGCGGCGTCCTGCGCGGCGGTGCCGACGCGGTACGGGGCCAGGAGCCGCGCCAGTGCTTCGGATTCGACCACGCTGAGCGTGTCCGGGCGGCCGAACCACTCGACGCCGCCGGCGCTGCGCGCGCCGAGGCGGTCTTCCTCGACGACCAGCCGCAGACCGCGACGGGCCGCGAGGTTGCCGATGGAGTCGGAAAGGTCGATCAGGGTGACGCCGACCAGCCCCTCTTCGAGGATGATCTGCTCCTCGCGGGTGACCTCGGCGTCGTCGACGATGATGACGACGTGCGGCTGGTCCGGGGCGGGCGTCGCGTTGCGGGAGAAGCGCTGGCGGTCACGGAGTTCCTCGTCGAGCCACTGCTCGATCTGCGCGAGGGAGCCGGCCATCATCCGCAGCTGGCCGATACCGTCGGCGAGCGCCGGGTGCTGCGCGTGCGGCAGCCACTTCGCCCACTCCCACTCCTCCTTGGCGCGGCCCGCCGTCGCGACCGCGATGAGGACGTCGTCGGGGCTGTGGAAGGTGACCAGCTGGGCCAGCATCGCCCGGGTGAGACCGCGGGTGAGACCGCGGTCGCCCTGCATGCTGACCGCGGCGAACCCGCGGAGGGTGATCTGGGTCGGCAGGTCCGGGACGATCGAATGCGCGCGGACGAACCGGCGCAGGGCCAGCGTCGCGATCGGCTCCAGCTCGTCGACCGGGCCGGTCTGCGGCGGCACCAGCCGCGTCGCGAGGCGGTGCGAGCTGCGGCCGACGCGGAGGTGAAGGAAGTCCTGGTCGTTCTGGCGGCGTTCCCACATGCGGCGGCTCGCGGCCAGCGACCACATCGTCTGCGGGTCGGGGTGGACCCACTCGAGAGCAGCGCGCTGGTCGACCATGGCCTCGCGGGCCCTGTCGCGCATCTGGCCGAGGTAACGCAGGTAGTCCTTGCGGTCCTCGTCCATCTCGGCCTTCTTGGCGCCGCCGCCCTTGCCCGCGCCGCCGGCCATCATGCCGACGGTGCTGAGCACCATCATGCCGCCCATCATCATCATCATGGGATTGCGTCCACCCGTGGTGAACATGAAGACCATCATCCCGAGGGAGGCGACGATCATCACCGCGGGAAGCAGCTTCATGACGATGTTGCCCGGGATGGTGCGCGGCACCTCAGGCGGCGGTTCGAGATGCACCTCGCCGCCCGGCGGCCGCGGCGCCGCCAGACGCGGTGACTTCTTGAACTGCAGCGTGCTCATCGAAGGACCCCTCTTCAAACTCGACGATGGCGGCCACCGTTGGTGCGCGTACTGGTGCGCGAGACAACCTATCGAACGTGGCCGACGAAATCCGGACAACGCCGAGAACGGCCCCGGCCGGGACCGTACGCATGTCGGGAGTGTAGGGCTCCGGCTCCGCCGACGTGCGTTTAGCGGCCTAACTGCGATCCGGCGCCCAGACGCCCGACGTGCGTTTAGCCCCCTAATCGCGCTCCGGCGGTCGTGGGGCACCCGGGCGCCCAGGGCTCCGGCGCGTGACGATTAGGGGGCTAAAGTCGACGCGCCGGCGGCCGACCTGAGGGGGCTCGGGGGTCGCCTCTCTTACTTTTGCCGGTCTTTTTCCGACAGTCGATGATGTGGGCACCCGGGTTCGGTATAGGTTCCCCGGGGAGCAGACTCTCAGGGCAGGGGGAAGGCAGTGGCAACGGGCACGACGGTATTCAGCAGGGTGACGGTGGTCGCGCCACGCACCCGGATCGACGTGGCTTTGCCGGCTGACGTCGCGGTGGCGGACCTGCTGCCCATGCTGTTGGAGATGGCGAAGGAGGCGACGCCGGACGGCGGCGCCCGCCACGGCGGCTGGGCGCTGGCGAAGCTGGGCGACGCACCGCTCGACCCGAGCCGGACCCTCGCGTCCCTCGGCGTGGTCGACGGCGAGCTGCTGCAGCTGCGCAAGCGCAACGAGAACCCGCCGCCTCCGCTCTACGACGACGTCGTCGACGCGATCGCCGAGTCGTCTCCGGACAGCTTCCGTCCTTGGACCAAGGAGACGGCACGCCGCTTCGGGCACATCGCGGGCGGCCTCGCACTGTTCTTCGCGGCCCTCGCGCTCTTCACCAGTGGTTCTTTGTACGGCGGCAACGCGCTCGCCGCCGCGATCGCCGGCGGTGTCGGCGCGATCGCGTGCGTCGCGATCGGCGCGACGCTGGCCAAGGCCTACCAGGCCCAGGCCACCGGTGTCCTGATCGCCGCCGCGGGCGGTCTGCCGCTGGCGTTCGTCAGCGGGTTCTACATCGTGCCGGGGCTGTCCGTATGGGCGAACCTGCTGCTCGCGAGCGCCCTCGTGATCATCGTGGCGGCGGTCTGCATCCTCGTCATCGGGCACGGGATCACCATCTTCATCGCGGCCGCGACGACGGCCACGATCTCGGCGCTGACCTTCCTGGCCGCGACGCTCATCGACACCCCGATCGCCGGGATCGCCGCCGGCGCCACCGCGTTCTCACTGGCCTGCATCTCGATCCTGCCGCGCGCGACGATCAAGCTCGCGGCCCTCCCGACGCCGCACGTTCCCGGCAGCGCCGAAGAGCTCAAGGAAGACTCGGGCTTCCCGGACTACCGCGCCATCGAGCGCCGCACGGCGGTCGCCCACGAGTACATGACCGGTCTGCTGACCGGCTGCGGCGCGGCCACGGCGTTGTTCGCGATCATCGCCTCGACTTCGCCGACGGTCTTCGGCCCGATCCTCGGCGTGATCGCCACGCTGGTCCTGCTCCTCAGGGCGCGGGCGTACGCGAACGGCGCGCAGGCCATCGCCCTGCTGACCACCGGCATGGTGTCCGGCGCGGGCATCCTGCTCGGCTGGATGTGGTCGGCGAGCCCGCTGAACCGCGTCCTGTTCGTGTTCGGCGTGCTGCTGCTCATCGGCGCCGGCGCGCTCGTGGTCGGCGTGATCTTCCCGAACCAGCGCTTCTCGCCGCCGCTGCGGCGGACGGTGGAGATCTTCGAGGCCGTCTTCATCGCGACGGTGCTCCCGCTGGCGCTCGGCGTCATGGATCTCTACACGACGCTGCGCCACCTCAACTTCAAGTGACGACCCGATCGGATGATGCTCTGATGGCCGTAGCGCGGAAGTCCAGGGGGACGCGCGTCCGCCACCTCGGCCTCGCCGGACGCACCGGAGCGGTGCTGCTGGCGGCCGGGATCGGTGTTCTCTCACCAGCGCCGGTGGCTCTTCCCGCGTGGGCACAGCAAGGCAGCGTCGCGCCGGACGCCGGCGGCTACTACGCGATCCCGCCCCGGGTGGACCCGTCCAAGAAGCCGGCCGACTCGGGCAAGCCGGACAAGACCTACGAGAAGAAGACCGAGTGCGTCCAGCGCAGCAAACTCGGCGGCGACCAGGTCGACATCAAGAACCGGCCTTGGGGCCAGGAGTACCTGCAGATCGAAAAGGTCCACCAGCTGATGCGCGGCGCCAAGAAGTCGGTGGGCGGCGGCATCAAGGTCGCCGTGATCGACACCGGTGTCTCCGCGCACCCGTACTTCGGGGGCCGGGTCGAATCGGGTGGCGACTACGTCGCGCCACCCGGCGGAGGCAAGCCGCCGGGGCTCGAGGATTGTGATGGTCACGGCACCGAAGTAGCGGGGATCATCGCCGCGAACCCGCCCGACGCGAGCATCGGGTTCCGTGGGGTGGCGCCGGACGCCACGATCCTGTCGATCCGGCAGTCCAGCCAGAACTACGAGGAAGTCGAGAAGAAGGAAGAGCCGCCGCCTCCCGCGTCCAGCTCGGCTCCGCCGCCTTCGTCGAACAACCCGGGATCGCAGCTTCCGCCGTCCTCGCAGGGGAATGGCGCTGTCGGCGGGACCGCGCCTGGCCAGGACAAGGGCGGACGGCAGCAGGAGCAGGGCAAGACCGCGGGCACGCTGACCACACTCGCGCAGGCGGTGGTTCGCGCTGTCGACAAGGGCTCCAACGTCATCAACATGTCGGTCGACAACTGCCGCTCGGCCAACGGAAGCATCACCAAGGGCGAGCAGGAGCTTCAGGCGGCGGTGAACTACGCCGTCAATCGCAATGTGGTCGTCGTCGCGGCGGCGGGCAACGTCGGCGACAAATGCGTGCAGAACGATCAGCCGGATCCCAAGTCCCCCAAGACCATCGTCACGCCGCCTTGGTTCTCCGAAGACGTGTTGTCGGTCGCGGCGATCGACGAGACCGGCGGTGTCGCGGAATTCAGCGTCCACGGGCCGTGGGTCAGTGTCGCCGCGCCGGGCACCAAGATCATCTCCCTGGACCCCGCGGAGGGTTCCAGCAGCCTGGCCAACCTGACCATCGAGGGCGGCAAGGACCCCGGTCCCATCCAAGGGACCAGCTTCGCCGTCCCGTACGTCGCCGGTGTGGCCGCGCTCGTGCGCCAGAAGTTCCCGGAACTGACGGCCCGTGACGTGATGACCCGGATCAAGGCGACGGCGCAGCACCCCGCGGCGCCGGGCGGGCGGGACAACTTCGTCGGCTTCGGCGTCATCGATCCGATCGCGGCGTTGACGGCGATCGTGCCGTCGGAGGCGGACAAGGCCAAGCCGGTCCAGCTGCCCGCGAACCTGCCGCCCGCGAACGACCGCGACCCGGCCCCGATGATCGTCGCGCTCGCCGGAACCGGCGGGGGCCTGGTGGCGCTGCTCGTCACGCTGTTCGTGGTGCACTCGGTCCGCCGCAACCGGCCGACCGCCTCACCAGGCCGCAAGACCCCGTAAGACCTGCGTTTCGCGGGCTAAGTGCGATCTGACGCGGGCTCACCCCGAGCCGCCCAGATCGCACTTAGCCCGCGAAAGTCGCTCTGCCTACTTGGCGGGCTTGGGCTTCGGGGTGGGCTTCGCCGGCTTCTCGTCCTCGCCGATCACGGGCGGGACGACCTGACCGGGCTCACCGACCACGTCGGACGGCTTCGAGGCGGGCCGGGTCTTGGACTGGTGAGCCGTCTGACCGCCCCCGCCCATGCCGCCCATCCCCATCATCGGCGCCATCCCCATCGGCATCATCGCCGATCCGGCCCCGGCGACCCCCTGCCCGTGAGCCGGTGCGGCCTGAACGGGCGCGACCTCCGGGACCAGCGCCTGCCCTTGCTCGATCAGCGGTTCGTGCGACCCGGTCTGCCTGCCGTCGGCCGCGGACGGCGACGTCGACTGCTCTTCGTCCGCCGCATCGGAATCCGCCTGAGCGGGGGCCTTCTCGGGCACCGGCGCACCCTGCGCCTCGGAATCGTCGTGAAGCTTGAACTCGTCCTGCGGGTACCGGTGAGCGATTTCGATGCTCCGCGAGCCGGCGTCGGGATCGTCGACGCCGTCGCAAAACCGCACGAAGCCTTCGAGGACATTGCGCGCGGCTTCGTAGAGCGCCTTGGCCGACTCCTGCGCCTCCTCCAGCTGGGTCCGCGCCCGCCGGGCGCCGCCGACCGGCAGCATCGCGGTCTCGGAGGTCAGTTCGGCCGTGTCGACCAGGATCTCGACGAGGTCGGTCAGGATGCGGCGGATCGACAGCACCAGTTCGTCGAGCGAGCTCGCCAGCGTGGTGAGGGCGTCTTCGACGTCGGAGCCCGCGGCGTTGATGTCCACGATGTACGCGACGAAGGCGTCAGCGTCCTTCCCGGACCACCCGGCGTCGAGACGACCGAGGTCCTCCGACAGTTCGTTCGAGACGTTGCCCGCGGTCTTCGCTGCTTTCCGGAGCAGCTCCGCCTCGTCCTTCAAGTCCTCCCAGCGCCCCGCCAACGGGGTCAGGTAGGTCTCGACCGGATCGATCAGCCCCAGATGCCCGGCCAGCTCCGAGACGAAGGCGAGATGCGGTGCCGCGGCGTCGATCAGCTCCTCACCGCCTGACCCGATCGCGTTTAGCGGGCTAATCGCGATCGGGGTCGTCGCCGGGCGTGCGGCCGCCATCGGGTGCGGGATGGAATCCGTGGGGTTCTCCGATTCGGCGATCATGCGTTCAGAGCTCCACTGCGCGCTTGATCGTCTGCGCGGCCTCGTCGTCGTGCCCGGCGTGCCGCGCGGTCACCGTGTGCAGGGCTTCGGATGCCGACCTCAGCGCGGCCGCGCCCTCCACCAGCTGACGCCGGATGGCCTCGGCCGCACGACCATAGGACGCCCCGAGGCCCAGTTCCTCGCCCAGCGTGCCGTGGGACTCGACGGTGACGCCCTCGCCCGTCACCTCCGCGGCCGCCACGTCCAGCTCTCCGGCGGCCGCGTCCACCCGTTTCGCGTAGTCACCGACGACGTCACCGTCGATCTTCAGGCCGGCCACTGCACCCTCCACTCACCCGATTCCGCTCGGGCGTTGAGACGCTCGCGCCGTCCGGCGGGTTCCCGTGCTCAGTTACCCGCCGGAGCCTGCTGCGACTGCGTGGCGACCGACCCGGCCCTGTCGTCGATCGGCACCGTGTCGAACGTCCGGAGCACGTCCTGCGTGTTCAGCGAAGCACCCGTCGGCAGGATCCTGATGATGGACTCGGGGGCGGGCACCCGCTTGTTGAGCCCGATCGAATCCGCCGTGACGGCGTCGGGAACGCCGTACCGGATCCCGCGATCGGAGATCAGCTGGATCGGCCCCTTGTCGAAGGTCTCCTTGCCGGTCGCCGACTGGACGACCGCCGCGAAACCGGGCTCCATGTAGAAGCTGTTGATCGGCGCACCGACCGGGCCGGGGGTACCGATCTTGACCCCGGGGGCGGAACCGTCGGCGTTCCTGCCCTTCGGCAGCTTGTCGTCGACGAACACCGCCGTGTGCGCGTCCCGGGTGGCGCCCTCGCCGGCGACGGACCAGCTCAGGCAGGAGACCCGGGAACCCTGGGTCGCGTTGAGCACCGTCGGCACGGCCTGGGGGTAAGAGTCGAGCTCGACGACCTGGGAAACCCGCGTGAGGTTGCGGATCTTGCCCAGCGGCACGGACATGACCGAAGTGCTGCCGTCGTTCTTCCCGGTCTGCACGATGTCGGCGACGGCCGGGGAGATGGACTGGATGCCTTCCCTGGTGATGAGGTAGAAGTCCTTCCGGCCTTCGGCCTGCTCCGTGGAGAACACGTCGCCGACCCTCATGCCTTCGATCTCGTAGTTCGGGTTCTCACCCTTGCCAGGGACGTCCGGGAGCTTCAGCTCCGGCACCTCGGGGATCGCGTCCAGCAGGCCCTGCGAGATACCGCGGGGCTGATTGGGCAGCTTCAGGGCGGACCGGACGGCGTTCGCGTCAGGCTGGATCTCGGCCTTGACGGCGTTCGCGTTCCGGACGTTCGGGTCCGGCTTCTGCCGGTAGATCAGATACTCGCGGCCGTTGGCGCCCTTGGCCAGCAAGGCTTCGTTCTGACCGAGTTCGCGGCTTCCGAGCTGCTTCACACCCGCGTAGACGGTCGTCTCCGTCTTCGTGAGGTCCGGCTGGGGCACCGACGGGTCGTACATGACCTCGTCGCACACTCCCCAGTCCGCGGAGACCCGCTGGGATTCCGTCGGCATCAGCTGCGGGCCGTTCGGGATTCCCATGAGCTGGCCGCGGGGGATGTTCTTCAGCTGTTCGTCCGAGACGACTGTGGGGTTCTTCACTTCGGAGGCCTGCGTGGGCCCGGCGGGCTTGGCGCCCGCCTGCTGCGCCCCTTGCTTCGACTGCGCGATGATCAGCAGCCGCGCGGAGGCGAGGTTGAAGGTCGGGATCAGTTTCTTCGGGTTCCCGGCCACGACGTAGACCGTTCCGGACTGCTCGCCGATGACGATGTTGCCCGCCTCCGGCACGGATGGCTTCGGGCTCAGCAGGCCCCAGATGACGAAGACCAGGACGCCCAGCGCGGCCAGCACGACACCCACGATGGTGGCCCGCGTGTGCGTGCGCATCGGGTCGTGGAGCATGACCGCGTCGCGACGGACCAGCGCGGATTGCATCCGTCGCAGAACGAACTGATAAGCCTGAACTTGAGACTTAGTAGTCGGTGTTGATGGCATTCTCGACCTACAGTCCTCCCCGTCGCGGTACGGTTCCGCAGGATAGCCGTACGGGGACCGTCTGGTGTGGGGTTTCTACCAACTCCAGCTAGTGTCAAGTTCCTCGGGACCGGCTTTCCGGGTACGCAGCAAGCACGAGGGGAAGAGAAAGCGCGGATGTCCGTCACCACTCCTCCACGTCCGCCCGGCCCTCCGGGGTCGCAACCTCCCGGTCGTCCGCCGGGGCCGCCGCCCAGGCCCGGCAGACCGGGTGGTCCGGGTGGCCCGGCCGGAGGCCCGGGAGGCCCCGGTGTTCCTCGCGGTCCCGGGGGCCCAGGCGGCCCTGGAGGGCCTGGCGGACCGCAGGGTCCTGGCGGTCCCGGGGGTCCTGGAGGGCCCGGTGGTCCCAAGGGTCCCGGTGGCCCTGGGGGTCCGGGAGGTCCTGGTGGGCCAGGCGGTCCCGGCGGTCCTCCGTCCGGCGGCCCCGGCCCGCAGCCCGGTCCTCCGCCCGCTCCGGCGGTACGGATCGCCGCGCCCGCCCGACGCCGGACCGGCGGGATCAACCTCGGTCCGCTGCCCGTGGCGAACCTGGTCGTGCTCGAACTCGGGCTCGCGATCGGCCTCGTCCTGCTCGCGATCGACATGGAGCTCAAGTACGTCGCGATCGGCGTGCTCGCGTTCGCGATCATCATCGCGTTCCTGCGCTGGGGCGGCCGCTGGTTCACCCAATGGGCCGGACTCACCATGCGGTACACGTTCCGTTCGCACGATCGGGTGGCGAATCCGCTTCCGCCGAGCAGCATCGAGTCGCTCGCGGCCGAAGAGGACGCCGTCACCGGTCCCGACGACGCCCGCGTGAACCTGCTTCGCCTCGCCGTTCCCGATCTCGTCGTCGCGCACGGCGTGGACCACGAGCGCCAGCAGGTCGGCCTCGCGTGGAACGACGGGACGTGGACCGCCGTCCTGCTCGTCGAACCCGCGCCCGCGCTGATCACCCAGGCGGGTGGCGCGCCGAGCCTGCCGCTGTCCGCGCTCGCGCCGTGCCTCGAAGACCGCGGTGTGGTCCTCGACTCGATCCAGATGATCTGGCACTGCTACCCGGGCAGCGCCGCGCTTCCGTCGGACTCGCCCGCGCTCAGCTCCTACATGGAGGTGCTCGGCCCGCTCCCCGCGGCGGCCCGGCGGACGACGTGGGTCGCCATCCGGCTCGACCCACGCCGGTGCCCGGCGGCCATCCGCGAACGCGGCGGCGGCGTCGTGGGTGCGCATCGCGCCCTGATCGGCGCGCTCTCGCGGGTGCGCAACGCGTTGGAATCGCAGGGCGTGCCGACCCGGCCGCTCGACCCGGACGAGTTGCTGCGGTCGAGCATTTCGGCCGCGGAACTGACCGCGGTCGCCGGTTCGCAGGGCAAGGTCGGCCTGCAGGAACGCTGGACCGGCGTCACCGCTGCCGGTATCGGTCACGCGAGCTACGCGATCACCAGCTGGCCGAAGGGCAAGATCAGCGGCAGCCTGAACGCGCTGACCAGTGTCCGCGCGCTGTCGGCGACGGTGGCGATGTCGATCTCGCCGTCGGCGGACGAAGGCAAGATCGGCCTGCGGGGAATCGTTCGCCTGAGCGCGCGAAACCCGCGTGAACTGGACGCGGCCGATCAGCGGCTGCAGGGCATCTCGGACCGGTTGGGTGTGACGCTGACGCCGCTGCGCGGCCTGCAGATCTCCGGGTTCTCCGCGACTTTGCCGATCGGAGGCACGGCATGAGCACCCGCATGCGCGACGCAGGCCAGAGCACCGGTGTCGCCCCGGAATTCACCGTCGACCCAGCGATGCTCGACGCGATCAGCCCATCCGGTGATCGCGGCGGCATCGTCCTCGGCTCCGGCCTCAAGGGCGAGCCGCTGACGATCTCCGCGCTGCGCTCGACGCCGACCCGGATCGTGCTCGTCGGTGGTCTTTACCTGGCTCGCCAGGTGGCGCTGCGGGCGATGGCGGTCGGGGCGTGGGTCGTCGTGGCGACCGGCCGTCCGGCCGCGTGGCAGGTGCTCCCGCAGGCCGCGGGGAACCAGCCCAACGGCAGGCCTTCGCCGCTGGTGCAGATCCGGCGGCTGTCGCCGGTGGACCTCCCGCGGCCCTCCGAGGACGCGCCGCTGCTCGTGGTGACCGATGGTGGCCCGACGCCGCAAGATCTGTTCCCGCCGCGGTCGCCGTGGCAGACGACGATCTACGTGCTGCCGTACCTGCACCCGCAGGCCGGGGCGACCGCGAACGCGGCCGACCTGGTGCTGATGCAGCGGCTCCCGCCGGGGCAGGCCGAGCTGGCCGCCCGGATCTGGCGGCTCCCGCCCCAGATGATGAAGCAGCTCACGACGTTGAAGGACGACCAGGTCGTCGCTCTGGGCCGGAACCTCTGGCGACCTCTTCGCCTGGTCACCACGGCGAAAGAGCAACAGATCCTGGGCCCCGTTCGCCGGGGCGACTAACCCGCTCGCGTCGACTTTAGCGGGCTGATCGTGCTCTGCGGGGGCACTGTCCTTTTCGGACGGTGCCCCCGTCTTGCGTCCTGCGCGCGTCACGGTTAGGCCGCTAAATGCGCTCCGGGGCGCGAGGTTTGCATGTCAAGAGGCAATCTCGCCGGCTGTGGATAGACCGCGCGTTGTGGATAAACCGGGCTCGGATAGGCGGTCACGGCCATGGGTTGTCGGTCTTGTCGATCACCGTGTCGATATGACCAAACCCTTCGATTCATCTCATCTCCCCGAAGTCTTCCGCGGCTCGGAGGCGCGCAAGGCAGGCCTCATCACGGCAAGCCAGCTCCGCGGCTCGAGCGTCCGACGGCTGTTCCAGGACGTCTACACACGCGCCGACGTCGAGGTCACGCATGAGTTGCGGTGCCGAGGAGCCGCGTTGCTGGCGCCGCCCGAAGCGGTGCTGACCGGGCGATCGGCCGCGACCGTTCAAGGCGTCGAATTGGCGAAACCCAATGATCCGGTCGAGATGGTCGTACCGGAGAAACACCGCTTCGGCCCGATAGTCGGTATCAAGGTTCGGCGTACCGAAGTCCAACCCGAGGAATCGAGACCGTGGAACGGCATTCGGATCGCCCGGAAAAGCCGGACCGCGCTCGATCTGCTCCTCCGGCTTTCTCCTCGCAAATCCGGCTGGGTACGACGGCTCCGCATCGGCGTGCCTGATCTGGATCAGTTCATGAGAGCCGAGAAGCTGACCGACCTGCATCTCAACAGGGAGTTCTACGGCCGCCGTAACAGAGGAATCCGCTTGGCCAGACATGCTCTACGGCTGTCCGACCCGCGCGCGGAGTCGCCCCCGGAGTCGGAGCTTCGCATCGTGCTGGCCGCCGGCGGCATCACGGCGACGCCTCAACTCGAGGTCACCGCCCGGTCCGGCCATTTCCTCGCTCGCCTCGACCTTGGGGACGAGCAATTCAAGGTCGCCGTCGAATACGACGGCCGTTGGCACAACACACCGAAGCAACAAGCCCACGATCGCAAACGCCGAAGACGTGTGGAGGCCGAAGGCTGGCGATTCGTCATCGTCACCGCGGAGGACCTGGCGAACGACTTCAAAGGCATCGTCGAGTCCGTCTGGCGGGCCCGCCGCCGCGGCGCGTTTAGCCCGCTAACCGCGCCGCGGCCGGATCAGGAGGGAGTGCGCATGGCGCGCGTTTGATCGGCACGGGACGCGAGTTCGGCATCCGGCGGGTAGTCGACCGCCACCAGCGTCAGGCCGTGTGCGGGAGCCACAGCGCTGTCGCGCGTCCGGCTTGCCAGGACGTCGCCGGGCCAGCCCAGCGGACGACGGCCGTCACCGACCAAGAGCAATGCCCCCACCAGGCTGCGCACCATCGAGTGGCAGAACGCGTCTGCGGAGACGGCGACCTCGACCGCGTGCGGCCCGGTCCGCCGCCAAACAAGCCGCTGCAGCTCGCGAATGGTCGTCCCACCCTCGCGCTGCTTGCAGAAGGCCGCGAAGTCCTGCAGGCCCAAAAGAGCCTCCGACGCCTCGTTCATCGCATCGACCGAGAGCGGGCGGCCCCAGGCCAAAGTGTCGTGACGTCGCAACGGATCCACGCCCCAAGGCGCGTCCGAAACGCGGTATAGGTAATGCCGCCGCACGGCCGAGAAGCGCGCGTCGAACCCAGGCGCCGCGACCCGGGCATCCAGCACCCGCACGTCGCCCGGCAGGTACCGGTTCCAGCGGTGACGCATCCGCCCCAGGTCAGGAATGCCCTGCTGGTCCACTTCCAGACGACCGGATCGCGTTTTGCCCGCTAAAGGCGATGCGTCGACGTGGACCACCTGGCCGCCCGCGTGCACACCGGCATCGGTGCGGCCGGCGACGACGACGGACTTCGGGACCGATCCTCCTGGAGGCTGCTTCGCGAGCGCCTCTTCGAGCACTCCCTGGACGGTGCGCCGGCCAGGCTGCCGCGCCCAGCCCGAGAAATCGGTGCCGTCGTAGGCGACATCCAGACGCAGACGAACGAGCCCGCCCTCCGCAGTGGGAGTGGCGGGCTCGTCCGGGGTGTTCGGTGCTGTCAGGACGTCAGTCCTTCTTGCTGTCCGCGTCCGCGGCGGGGGCCTCAGCGGCCTCGTCGGCGGCGGGAGCCTCGGTGGCCTCCGGAGCCTCGGTGGCGGCCGTGTCGGCAGCCTCAGGGGCGTCGGTGGTCTCCTCGGCGGCCGGGGCGGCAGCCTTCGGCTCGTCCTTGGCGAACTTCGTCTTGCGCGCGGCCTCGGCCTCGGCGGTGACGGTCTTCTCGGCCACCAGCTCGATGACGGCCATGGGGGCGTTGTCGCCCTTGCGCGCCATCGTCTTGGTGATCCGGGTGTAGCCACCCGGACGCTCCGCGAAGAACGGACCGATCTCGGCGATCAGCTTGTGCACGACGTCCTTGTCGCGCACGATGCGCTGGATCTGACGACGGTTGTGCAGGTCGCCCCGCTTCGCCTTCGTGATCAGCTTCTCGGCCAGCGGGCGCACCCGCCGGGCCTTCGCCTCGGTCGTCGTGATCTTGCCGTGCTCGAACAGCTGGGTGGCCAGGTTGGCCAAGATCAGCCGTTCGTGCGCGGGCGACCCGCCGAGACGGGGTCCCTTTGTGGGGGTGGGCATCGGTTCTCCTCGTTCAGCTCACAGCTGGAGGCCGGGGCTCCCCCACCCCTACCGGTGAGGGAGCCGAAGCTGGCCTTACAGCTGCTCCGTCTCTGCGTAGTCCTGGCCATCGTCGTGGCCGTTGTCCGAAATTCCGTCCGTGATGCTGTCGACGCCCTCGGACCAGCCTTCACCGTCGTAGCTGGCCGCGGCCGCGGTCGGGTCGAACCCGGGCGGGCTGTCCTTCAGCGCGAGGCCGAGACCGACGAGCTTGAGCTTGACCTCGTCGATCGACTTCGCACCGAAGTTGCGGATGTCCAGCAGGTCGGCCTCGCTGCGCGAGACCAGTTCGCCGACGGTGTGGATGCCCTCGCGCTTGAGGCAGTTGTACGACCGGACGGTGAGGTCCAGGTCCTCGATCGGCATCGCGTAGGCGGCGATGGTGTCCGCCTCCTGCGGCGACGGGCCGATCTCGATGCCTTCGGCGTCGACGTTCAGCTCGCGCGCGAGACCGAACAGCTCCACCAGCGTCTTACCGGCCGACGCGACAGCGTCCCGCGGCGTGATCGACGGCTTCGTCTCCACGTCCAGGATCAGCTTGTCGAAGTCGGTGCGCTGCTCGACACGGGTCGCCTCGACCTTGTAGGTCACCTTCAGCACCGGGGAGTAGATGGAGTCGACCGGGATCCGGCCGATCTCCGCGCCCGCCTGCTTGTTCTGCAGGGCCGGAACGTAACCGCGGCCGCGCTCGACGACGAGCTCGATTTCGAGCTTGCCCTTGCCGTTCAGCGACGCGATGTGCAGATCCGGGTTGTGCACGGTGACACCGGCCGGGGGCACGATGTCGGCAGCGGTGACCTCACCGGGGCCCTGCTTGCGCAGGTACATAGTGACCGGCTCGTCCTCTTCCGAGGAGACCACGAGCTCCTTGAGGTTCAGGATGATGTCGGTGACGTCTTCCTTCACCCCGGGAACGGTGGTGAACTCGTGCAGCACGCCGTCGATGCGGATGCTCGTCACGGCCGCGCCCGGAATGGACGACAGCAGCGTACGACGCAGCGAGTTGCCGAGCGTGTAGCCGAAGCCGGGCTCCAGCGGTTCGATGGTGAACCGGGAGCGGGTCTCGTTGACCGTCTCTTCGCCGAGAGCCGGTCGCTGGGAAATCAGCATCTTTCCTATTTCCTTTCCAAACGGCGCCCGCCATATGACACCGAAAGGGATGGCGACGCGGCGGCGCATTCCGAGCGCCGCCGCGCGAACCCATACCGGGCCGGAGGATCTCCGGCCCGGTGATGGATCACTTCGAGTAGAGCTCGACGATCAGCTGTTCCTGAACCGGAACGTCGATCTGAGCGCGCTCCGGGAGCTGGTGGACCAGCACACGGAGGTTGGACGGAACAACCTGGAGCCACGCGGGAACGGGACGTTCGCCGAACGACTCCTTGGCAGCGACGAAGGGCAGCATCGCGAACGACTTCGGCCGAACGTCGATGATGTCCCACTTGCTGACCTGGAACGAGGGCACGTTGACCTTGACGCCATTGACCACGAAGTGACCGTGGCTCACCAGCTGACGCGCCTGACGGCGGGTGCGGGCGATACCGGCGCGGTAGATCACGTTGTCCAGACGGGACTCGAGGATCTGCAGCAGGTTCTCACCGGTCTTGCCCGGACGCCGGACGGCTTCCTTGTAGTACCGGACGAACTGACGCTCGAGAACGCCGTAGGTGTAGCGAGCCTTCTGCTTCTCCTGTGACTGCAGGAGGTACTCGGACTCCTTGATGCGCCCGCGGCCGTGCTGGCCCGGCGGGTAGGGGCGACGCTCGAAAGCCTGGTCGCCGCCGATGAGGTCAACCTTGAGGCGACGCGAAATACGCGTCGCGGGGCCGGTGTAACGAGCCATTTCTTCTTACTCCTCCCCGTTCCTCAGACCCGGCGCCGCTTGGGCGGGCGGCAGCCGTTGTGAGGCTGCGGGGTCACGTCCTGGATGGTGCCGACCTCGAGGCCGGCCGCCTGCAGCGAGCGGATCGCCGTCTCGCGACCCGAACCCGGGCCCTTCACGAAAACGTCGACCTTCTTCATGCCGTGCTCGGCAGCCTTGCGGGCGGCGTTCTCGGCGGCCATCTGCGCGGCGAACGGGGTGGACTTACGCGAGCCCTTGAAGCCCACGTGACCACTCGACGCCCACGCGATCACGGCACCGGTCGGGTCCGTGATCGAGACGATGGTGTTGTTGAAGGTGCTCTTAATGTGCGCGTGACCGTGCGCGACATTCTTCTTTTCCTTACGGCGGACCTTCTTGGCCCCCGCCGCAGTACGAGACTTCGGTGGCATGTTTTGAGGGTTCTCCTGTTAGCGCGCGTTCTCTTGGTGAGCGGCGACCGCTTCGGCCTGTCCGCGCCGGATGATCGAACCGGCGTCGGTGTACAGGTTGCGGAGCGCCATCGGGCGGGCGTAGAGCGCCTTGGGCGAGACACAAGCCGAGCCACGACGGCGGACGCCGCCCATCTGCACGACCTTCTTGCCCTGGACGCTCACTTCTTGCCAGCCTTCTTCTTGCCGGCGACCGTCTTCTTCGGACCCTTACGGGTGCGGGCGTTCGTCTTGGTGCGCTGACCACGGACGGGAAGTCCGCGGCGCCAGCGAAGGCCCTCGTAGCACCCGATCTCGATCTTCCGACGGATGTCGGCGTTCACCTCGCGGCGAAGGTCACCCTCGACCTTGAAGTTCTCCTCGATGTAGACCCGCAGCTTGGCGAGGTCGTCATCGCTCAGATCCTTGACGCGAGTGTCCGCGTTGAGCTCGGCAGCAGCGATGAGCTGCTTCGAGCGGGTACGGCCGATGCCGTAGATGTAGGTCAGCGCGATCTCCAACCGCTTTTCGCGGGGGAGGTCTACGCCAGCGAGTCGTGCCATTGGCGTTGATGCTCCTTCATAGAATTCATCTTCAGGTCTGCTCCCCGTCCGGTCCCGGGACCGACTCGCCTGTCGTGCCCTCTGCTTGCGCTTCGGGTGTCCCGGCCTCGGCCTGAAGTCCGAGGGTGAACCGGGCCGTTCGCACGGCCCGGCAGGTGCGGGGAGATTGTGTAGCCGTCAATCCACTCTGTACGAGTGCGAGTGATCAGCCCTGCCGCTGCTTGTGCCGCAGGTTTTCGCAGATCACCATGATCCGGCCGTGACGGCGGATCACCTTGCACTTGTCGCAGATCTTCTTGACGCTCGGCTGGACCTTCACGTCTCCTGCTCTCCTGCTTGTGCTAACTCGTCGTGATCACTTGTAGCGGTAGACGATGCGACCACGTGACAAGTCGTAGGGCGAGAGCTCCACGACAACCCTGTCCTCGGGCAGGATGCGGATGTAGTGCTGCCGCATCTTGCCGCTGATGTGTGCAAGGACCTTGTGGCCGTTCTCCAACTCGACGCGGAACATCGCGTTGGGGAGCGGCTCGACTACGCGGCCTTCGACCTCGATGGCCCCGTCTTTCTTGCCCATGTCCTCCGCATTTCCTGTCGCTACGCTGTGTTATCAGTCAGAGCTTGAGTGCTTGGCTGGGTGGTGCATCGGCACACTCCTGCCCGGGTCCAATGTCCGTTCGCGAGAAGTCACGAGCGCGCAGGATCCGGGCGCGATGAGTACACCGACTTGACAGTGTACGCAACCCGTGTCGCGAGGCCCAAACGGGGGTGACTGTGTTAGGTGACCCCTGAGCCCGCCGGTTGCGGCCTCCCCCATCGTACGCCCTTGTCGACCTGCGTTTAGCGGGCTAATCGTGATCCGGCGGTCCCGTGACCTGGGGGCGCTCGGCGGGGTTGGTGGCAGCGCGCGGGTGCCCCACCGACGGGCCCGGGGCCGCTCCGCCGACCAGCGGGCCGACCTGCGTTTAGCGGGCTAATCGCGATCCGAGGGCGCACTTGCGTTTCGCGGGCTAATCGCGCTCTGGAGGCGAAGGGCGAGGTCAGGCGTCTTCGGGGGCGGTCAGCACCCACGGGCCGTCATCAGTGATCGCGACGGTGTGCTCCCAGTGCGAGGCCCGCGAGCCGTCGGCGGTCACGACGGTCCAGCCGTCCTCGAGCTCGACGGTCTCACCGCCGCCACCCGTCAGCATCGGCTCGATCGCGAGCGCCATACCGGTCTTGAGCCGCGGCCCCTTGCCCGGTTTGCCCAGGTTCGGCAGGAACGGGTCCATGTGCATCTGGCGCCCGATGCCGTGGCCGCCGTACTCGACGATCATCCCGTACTCGATGCCGTCTTCCCGGCCTGCCTTCTCGGCCGCGGTCTGCACCGCGTGCGAGATGTCCGTCAGCCGGCCTCCGGACGACACCGCGGCGATCCCCGCCCACATCGCCGCCTCGGTGGCGGCCGAAAGCGCGAGATCCGCCTTCGACACCTCACCGATCGCGAGAGTGACCGCGGAGTCGCCGTGCCAGCCGTCGAGGATGGCGCCGCAATCCACCGAAATGATGTCGCCGTCGTTCAAGACCTGGGCCTTCGACGGGATGCCGTGCACGATCTGCTCGTTCACCGAAGCGCAGATCGACGCCGGGAAGCCGTGGTACCCCTTGAACGAGGGCACCGCCCCCGCGTCACGGATCGTCTGCTCGGCGAGTTCGTCGAGATCGGCCGTGGTCAGCCCCGGCTTGGCGAGCTCACGCACCGCGGTGAGGGTGCGCCAGACGACCAGGCCGGCCGCCCGCATCGCCTGAAGCTCGCCGGGGGTCTTGATTTCGATCATGCGCCCACGGCGAAGCCGTTGCAGTACACGCAGTCCTCCGAGATTCACGTGCGGTCGCGCAGCGCTTCCAGCACGCGGGCGGAGATCTCGTCGACCGAACCGACGCCGTCGACCCTGACCAGGATGTCCGAGTAGTACTCGAGCAGCGGAGCGGTCTCGGACACGTAGATCTGCTGACGGCGGCGGATGACCTCTTCGGTGTCGTCCGAACGGCCGCGGGACAGCAGCCGATCGACGACGACGTCTTCCGAGACCTGGAGCTGGATGACCGCGTTGAGCTTGGCGTCGACCTCACCGAGGATCTCCCCGAGGACATCGGCCTGCTTGGTGTTCCGGGGGAACCCGTCGAGCAGGAAACCGGCCTTGGCGTCGGGTTCGGCGAGGCGCTCGCGCACCATCTCGTTCGTGACCGAGTCGGGCACGAGTTCGCCGGAATCCAGGTAGCGCTTGGCCTCCTGGCCCAGCGGCGTCTGCTCCCCCACGTGGGCGCGGAACAGATCGCCGGTCGAGATGTGCGGGATCCGGAGCTTCTCCGACAGTGCTACCGCCTGAGTACCTTTGCCCGCGCCAGGAGGGCCAACGAGAACCAGGCGCGTCACTTCAAGAACCCTTCGTAGTTACGTTGCATCAGCTGGCTTTCGATCTGCTTGACGGTGTCGAGACCGACACCGACCATGATCAGCACAGCCGTGCCACCGAACGGGAAGTTCTGATTGTTCCCGCTGCCGGTGACGGACAGGAAGAAGTTCGGAAGGATCGCGATGATGCCCAGGTACAGCGAGCCCGGCAGGGTGATCCGGCCGAGGACGTAGCTGAGGTACTCCGCGGTGGGTCGGCCCGGGCGGATACCCGGGATGAAGCCACCGAACTTCTTCATTTCTTCCGCACGCTCGTCCACGTTGAACGTGATCGTGATGTAGAAGTACGTGAAGAAGATGATCAACGCGAAGTACAGCAGGACGTGCGCCCAGCTGGACTGGTTGACGATGTAGTTCTGGATGAAGACCTGCCAGCCCGAGTTGCTGTTGGCGTCGCCGACGAGGCGGCTGATCAGGTCCGGCAGGTAGAGCAGCGACGAGGCGAAGATGACCGGGATGACACCGGCCTGGTTCACCTTGATCGGCAGGTAGGTCGAAGTCCCGCCGTACATGCGGCGGCCGATCATGCGCTTGGCGTACTGCACCGGGATCCGGCGCTGGCCCTGCTCGACGAAGATGACGCTGGCGATGATCACCAGGCCGAACACGCAGATCAGGGTGAAGACCACCGGGCCGGCGCTGCTGAGGATGTTGCCACCCTCGATCGGGATGCGGGCCGCGATGTTCAGGAAGATGAGGACGGACATGCCGTTGCCGACGCCGCGCTCGGTGATCAGCTCACCCAGCCACATCATGACGGCGGTACCGGCGGTCATCGTGATGACGATGATGGCCAGCGTGTAGACGCTGTTGTCCGGGATGATCGCGGTGTCGCACTGCGGGAAGAGCTGCTTGCGGTCGGCGAGTGCCACCACACCGGTCGCCTGCAGGACCGCGAGGGCGATCGTCAGGTACCGGGTGTACTGGGTGAGCTTGCCCTGGCCGGCCTGGCCTTCCTTCTTCAGTTCCTCGAACCGAGGGATGACCACGGTGAGGAGCTGGACGATGATGCTCGCCGTGATGTACGGCATGATGCCGGTCGAGAATAGCGACAGCTGCAGCAGTGCACCGCCACTGAACAGGTTCAGCAGCTGATAGACGCCCTCCTGCGACCCGGTCTCCGTGCATTGCTGCACGGCGGAATACGAGATGCCCGGGGCCGGAATGGTGGCACCGATTCGGTAGACCGCGACGATGGCTAGCGTGAACAGGATCTTCTTACGTAGATCCGGCGTCGCTAGAGCCGAGCGGAAGGCGCTGAGCACGCGGGGAACCTCCTCGGCGTCGTCGGCTGTCTTACCGACGATCGGCTTGGCCGGCCTGGGGCCGGCGGGAACACACAGCTTTCTGGCACAAGCCAGGAACGCTTCGGGGCACACTCGTCCCGAAGCGTGTCGCCGACTCTAACAGCTTCACAGGGCGTGTCCGCAGTGCGTGTGGGTTTTCCGAACGAAGGTTGGTTCGCTGGGCTGATCGAGTGGCTCATCTCGCCCCTGCGCCTTGACAGATCACCTTGTCGTGCCTCACTTTCCGGCCCCCGGATCGCGATTAGGGGGCTAAACGCACCGTGATCAGGAGCTCGAAGCGGCGAGGGCTCCCGCCATGCCGAGGAGCACGACGCCGGTGCCGCGGTCGACGTTGCGAGTCGCCCGGCGGGACAACCGGAACGACTTCACGAGCGCGCCCGCACCGACGTAGGTCGAGCCTGCCACGAACTCAGCGAGCAGGTAGACAGCGCCGAGAATCGCGATCTGGCTGGGAAAGGAGCCGTGAGCTGCGTCGATGAACTGGGGCACGAACGCCGTGAAGATGAGGATCGCCTTCGGATTCGTGATCGCGACGACGAATTCCTTCCTCGCGATCCGGAGCGCGGGTACGGATTCTGCGCTCTGTGGCGCCTGGACCAGCGTGGTCCGCCCGGCACGGAACGTCGACCACAGCAGGCGTCCACCGATCCAGACCAGGTAGGCGACGCCGGCCCATTTGATCACTGTGAGTGCAAGCTCCGATGCCGCGAGGAGCTGCCCGAGCCCGGCGGCGACCGCCGCGATCAGCACCGTGAATGCAGCCAATCGGCCTAACAGCCCGGCGAGCCCTTTCCAGGCCCCCTGTGTCATGCCGTGGTGCATGCCGAGCAAATTGTTCGCCCCTGGCGTAAAAGCCACGAGGATCGCCGCTCCGAAAAAGACCACCGCCCAAGCCATCGGCCACCTCCTCCCCTCACCGTATCGGCGACCGCGAGCGCGTTTAGCGGGCTAATCGCGCTCTTTCGCGCCAGGATCCGGCGGAGGCGCGAAGGCCGAATAGTCCGGTTTCTCGAGCTGAGGCTCAGGTGGGAGCACCGTGATGGAGATGCCGTCCTTCGGTGTGAGCATGTCCGCGAGACTCTGGTCGCCACTCACCGGGACTTCGTCGTCCTGGACGCGGTGGCTCATGACGGCCGCTCCCGCCGCGGCGACGACCGCGGCGAAGAGGGCCCACATACCCGCTTCGAGAGTCAGAGTCACCGTGATGTCGTCTCCGAGCACGCGCCCGGACCCCAGTGTGGCGACGCTGCTGACGACTCCGGCTAGGAACACCGCCGCGATAGTGGTGAGCCACCTGTCCAAAGTGCCCGGACGTCGATGTCCGGCGACGCGGGTACTGACGATCGTGGCTGCCAGCAGGAGCACCGCGGCGACCAGGAGCGGGATACCGATAGGCGATGTCGACGTGGTGAAGGCGGGGTGACCGCTCTGATACGCCTTCGTCTCCCAAGCGCCTTGCACGAACACGATCATGAGTTGCTCGACGGTATCGAAGCCGAACCGATGCTCGGTCTTGAAATGCGGGAAGAAGCAGCCTACGAGCGTCAGCACCAGGGCCAGAGCGGCCAGACCCGCCGCGATGAGCCTCCGGGGCTCAAGCCGGCCAGATCGCACCGGCTCGTCCGCAGGATCCATGGGCCCGGGAACCGATATGACCATCGGCGGGGCGTCCGGCTGCTGGAAGGGCTGCGGATCCTGCCCGGGAGGTATGGCCACCTGGCGATCCTTCCAGCCCGGGCCGCCTTCCGCCATGGTCGCGGCCTGACGGCCGACCTGCGTTTCGCGGGCTAAACGCGATCTGGGCGGCGGGCACCTGGCCACGGGCGGATCGCGTTTAGCCCGCGAAACGCAAGTCGGGCGCCAGGAGGCCGTCCGCGCTCGGATCGCGATTAGGGGGCTAAACGCAGGTCGGCGCGCGAGCGCCTGCCGAGGGGCCAGATCGCGATTAGGGGGCTAAACGCAAGTGCCGCCGGGCGGAGGAGCGCAAGCGAAAGGCCCGCCAGGCGGAGCCGGGCGGGCCTTTCGGTGAAGCGAGCGAAGAGAGCTCAGAGCGTGGTGGCGGAGCCACCGGCAGCGGAGAGCTTCTCCTTGGCGGAGCCGGAGAAAGCGTCGGCGGTGACGTCCAGCTTGACGCCGTTCAGATCACCGTTGCCGAGCACCTTCACGAGCTTGCCCTTGCGGACCAGACCGTTCGCGACGAGCTCCTCGGCGCCGACCTTGCCACCGTCCGGGAAGACGCGGGCGATGTCGCCCACGTTCACCGGCTGGTACTCGGTGCGGAACCGGTTCTTGAAGCCGCGCAGCTTCGGCAGCCGCATGTGGATGGGCATCTGCCCACCCTCGAAACCGGCGGGCACGTTCTTCCGGGCCTTGGTGCCCTTGGTACCGCGACCGGCGGTCTTGCCCTTCGAGCCCTCACCACGGCCGACGCGGATCTTGTCGCGCTTCGCGCCCGGAGCCGGACGAAGGTGGTGGATCTTGATGGCAGTCATGCCTTGACCTCCTCGACCTCCACCAGGTGGCGGACGGCGTGGATAAGGCCGCGCACCTCGGGAGTGTCATCACGCACGACGCTCTGGCGGATCTTGCGCAGCCCGAGGGTGCGCAGCGACTCGCGGTGAGCGTGCTTCGTGCCGATCTTGCTCTTGACCTGGGTCACCTTGAGCTGAGTCATGTCAGACCCCCTGGCCGGCGCGCTGGCGCAGCATCCGAGCCGGAGCGACGTCCTCGAGCGGGAGACCGCGGCGGGCCGCGACCTCTTCGGGACGCTGCAGACCCTTCAGGGCCGCCACGGTCGCGTGCACGATGTTGATCGCGTTGTCGGAGCCGAGCGACTTCGACAGCACGTCGTGGACGCCCGCGCACTCCAGCACCGCGCGCACCGGACCACCGGCGATGACACCGGTACCGGCCGAGGCCGGACGGAGCAGCACGACACCGGCGGCTTCCTCACCCTGGATGGGGTGGGGGATGGTGCCGGCGACGCGGGGAACGCGGAAGAAGTTCTTCTTCGCTTCCTCGACGCCCTTGGCGATGGCCGCGGGAACTTCCTTGGCCTTGCCGTAGCCGACGCCGACCTGACCGTCGCCGTCACCGACGACCACCAGGGCGGTGAAGCTGAAGCGACGACCACCCTTGACGACCTTGGCGACGCGGTTGATCGTCACGACCTTCTCGAGGTGCGGGGTCTTTTCCTGGCCGGCCCCGCCACGGCCGCTGTCGCGCCGGTCACGGCGGTCGCGACGGTCATTGCGGTCGTTGCCGCCCTGCCCGCCGGGTCCACCCTGGCCACCGCCGAATTGCCGTGTACGTCCCGGCATCAGGCTTTCCTTCCATTCACGAGCATCTGCTGCATCAGAACTCCAACCCCGCCTCACGCGCGGCGTCGGCGAGCGCCGCGATGCGGCCGTGGTAGGCGTTGCCACCACGGTCGAACACCACGGTCGAGACACCGGCGTTCTTGGCGCGGGCGGCGACGAGTTCCCCGACCTTGGCGGCCTTGGCCTTCTTGTCGCCTTCCAGCGCGCGGACGTCCGCCTCGAGGGTGGACGCCGACGCCAGGGTCTTGCCGGCGAGGTCGTCGATCAGCTGCACGGCGATGTGCCGCGACGAACGCTTGACGACCAGGCGCGGACGCTGGTCCGTGCCGTTGATCTTCTTGCGAAGGCGGAAGTGCCGACGGGCCTTCGCGACGCGGCGGCGGGTCGAGATGTCCTTGCCGACCGGCTTGCGCTTCGTAGTCGTGTCGCTCATGATCACTTACCCGTCTTTCCGACCTTGCGGCGGATCTTCTCACCCTCGTAGCGCAGGCCCTTGCCCTTGTACGGGTCCGGGCGGCGCAGCTTGCGGATGACCGCGGCGATCTGGCCGACCTTCTGCTTGTCGATGCCCGAGACCGAGAACCGGGTGGGGGTCTCGACCTTGAAGGTGATGCCTTCCGGGGCCTCGATCTTCACCGGGTGGCTGTAGCCGAGGGCGAACTCGAGGTCCGAACCCTTGGCCTGCACGCGGTAACCGACACCGTGGATCTCGAGCTTCTTCTCGTAGCCCTCGGTCACACCGACGACGAGGTTGTTGACCAGCGTCCGGGTGAGACCGTGCAGGGCACGGCTGGTGCGCTCCTCGTCGGGACGCTTCACCTCGAGAGTGCCGTTCTCGGCCTTCTCGACGGTGATCGGCTCGGCGATGGTGTGCTCAAGGGTGCCCTTGGGCCCCTTGACCTTGATCTGCTGACCTTCGATGGTCACCTCGACCCCGGAGGGGACGGCGACCGGCAGCTTTCCAATGCGTGACATGTCTTTGCCCCCTTCCTTACCAGACGTAGGCGAGGACTTCGCCGCCCACGCTGTTTCGCTTGGCCTGACGGTCGGTCTGGAGGCCGGACGACGTCGAGATGATCGCGACGCCGAGGCCACCGAGAACCGACGGCAGTTCGGTCGATTTTGCGTAGACCCGCAGGCCGGGCTTGGACACGCGGCGGAGGCCGGCGATGCTGCGCTCACGGTTGGGGCCGTACTTCAGCTCCACGATGAGGTTCTTGTGCTTCTCGCCCGGCTCGTCGCGGTAGCCCGAGATGTAGCCCTCGCGCTTGAGGATCTCGGCGATGTTCGCCTTGATCTTCGAGTGGGGAAGCACGACCTCGTCGTGGTACGCCGAGTTCGCGTTACGCAGACGGGTCAAGAAGTCTGCGATGGGGTCGGTCATCGTCATGGTGACCTGTCAACCTTTCTCGCCCTGGTTCCCTGTGCAAGACAGGGCCTGTGGCGAAGTGGGAGTTAAAAAAGACTCTTACCAGCTGGACTTGCGGACGCCGGGCAGCTCGCCCGCGTGTGCCATCTCGCGAAGGCAGATCCGGCAGAGCCCGAACTTGCGGAACACCGAGTGCGGGCGACCGCACCGCTGGCAACGCGTGTAACCGCGAACCTTGAACTTCGGCGTCTTCGCGGCCTTGTGGACCAGTGCTTTCTTGGCCATCGACTCAGTTCTCCTTGAACGGGAAGCCGAGCTTGCGAAGCAGCGCGCGGCCCTCGTCGTCGGTGTTGGCGGTGGTGACGACAGTGACGTCCATACCGCGCGGGCGGTCGATGGCGTCCGGGTCGATCTCGTGGAACATGGACTGCTCGTTGAGACCGAACGTGTAGTTGCCGTTGCCGTCGAACTGCTTCGGCGAAAGCCCGCGGAAGTCACGGATACGCGGCAGCGCGATGGTCAGCAGCCGGTCGAGGAACTCCCACATCCGGTCGCCGCGCAGCGTGACGCGCGCACCGATCGGCTGGCCCTCACGCAGCTTGAACTGCGCGATGGACTTGCGGGCCTTGCGCACCTCGGGCTTCTGCCCGGTGATCGCGGCCAGGTCGCGGATGGCGCCCTCGATCAGCTTGCTGTCACGGGCGGCGTCACCGACACCCATGTTCACGACGACCTTGACGACGCCCGGGATCTGGTGGACGTTCTCGAAGGAGAACTCCTGCTGGAGCTGCCCCTTGATCTCCTCGCGGTACCGCACCTTGAGGCGCGGGGCGATCTTCTCTGCGGTGGTCATGATCAGATGTCCTTACCGTTCCGGCGCGAGACCCGGACCTTCTTGCCGTCCTCGCCGATGCGGTAGCCCACCCGGGTCGGCTTGCCCTCGGAGTCGACGACCATCACGTTCGAGACGTGGATGGGCGCTTCCTGCGTGACGATGCCGCCGGACTGCGCACCGCGCTGGGTCTGGGAGATCCGCGTGTGCTTCTTGATCCGGTTCACGCCCTCGACCAGCACGCGCTCGCGCTCGGGGTAGGCCTGGATGACCTTGCCCTTGGCACCCTTGTCCTTGCCGGCGATGACGACGACCGTGTCGCCCTTCTTCACCTTCATGCTCTACAACACCTCCGGCGCGAGCGAAATGATCTTCATGAACTTTCGGTCGCGCAGCTCGCGGCCGACCGGCCCGAAGATGCGGGTGCCGCGGGGCTCATTGTCGTTCTTGATGAGCACAGCAGCGTTCTCGTCGAAGCGGATGTAAGAACCGTCCGGACGACGGCGCTCCTTGCGCGTGCGAACGATGACCGCCTTGACGACGTCACCCTTCTTCACGCCGGCGGCCGGCATGGCGTCCTTCACGGTGGCGACGATGATGTCGCCGATGCCCGCGTAGCGCCGCCCCGAGCCACCGAGAACGCGGATGCAAAGGATTTCCTTCGCGCCCGTGTTGTCGGCAACCCGAAGCCGCGACTCCTGCTGGATCACGTCTACTCCTGTATGTCGCGCTGGTTCTCGCGCTGACGCGCGAGCCTTGCGGAACTAAGGGACTCAGAGAGCCCTACTTACTTGGCCTTCTCCACGATCTGCACCAGACGCCAGCGCTTGGTCGCCGACAGCGGGCGGGTCTCCATCAGGGTGACCCGGTCGCCGATGCCCGCCTCGTTGTTCTCGTCGTGCACCTTGACCTTGCTGGTGCTGCGGAGAACCTTGGCGTAACGGCGGTGCTTCTTGCGGTCTTCGAGCTCGACCACGATCGTCTTGTTCATCTTGTCCGAGACGACGTAACCCTCACGGACCTTGCGGTCGTTGCGGGGGGCCGCCTCAGCGTTGGGCTGCTCGCTCATGCGGCACCTTCACTCTCGGCGTCAGGGGAAACGGACAGGCCGAGTTCACGCTCGCGCATGACCGTGTAGATCCGCGCGATGTCCGTGCGGACGGTGCGCAGACGGCGGTTGTTGTCGAGCTGTCCGGTCGCCATCTGGAAGCGGAGGTTGAAGAGCTCCTCCTTGTATTCCTTCAGACGCAGAACGAGCTCTTCCGCGGTGAGCTCACGCAGCTCCGATGCCTGGGCGGCACCTGCCTTCGCCATCAGAACTCACCACCTTCACGGGTCACGATGCGGCACTTCATGGGCAGCTTGTGGATCGCGCGACGGAGCGCCTCACGGGCGGTCTCCTCGTTCGGGAACGAGATCTCGAACATCACGCGGCCCGGCTTCACGTTGGCGATCCACCACTCGGGCGAACCCTTACCGGAACCCATGCGGGTTTCCGCCGGCTTCTTGGTCAGCGGGCGGTCCGGGTAGATGGTCGTCCACACCTTGCCGCCACGCTTGATGTGACGCGTCATGGCGATACGAGCGGACTCGATCTGCCGGTTGGTCACGTAGCTGTGCTCAAGCGCCTGGATGCCGTACTCGCCGAAGCTCACCTTCGTACCGCCCTTGGCGGCACCGTGGCGCTTCGGGGAGTGCTGCTTCCGGTGCTTGACCCTGCGCGGGATGAGCACGTGTCAGCCCTCCGTCTTTTCTGCAGTCTCAGCAGCCGGGGCCTCGGTGGCGGTGCCACCCTTGGGGGCGTCGTCGCTCTTGGCGGCGGCGGCCGCCCGGCCGGCTTCGGTCGAGGTCGGCGTCGTGCCCGACGCGCCGGAGCGGCGCGGGCGGGACGGACGGTCACCACGGTCACGGCGCGGGGCGCGCTCGGCGGCCGCGGCGGCGTCACGCGCCTCCTTGGCCTTGAGGCCACCCACGAGCTCGCCCTTGTAGATCCACACCTTCACGCCGATGCGACCGAACGTCGTCTTGGCCTCGAAGAAGCCGTAGTCGATGTCGGCGCGCAGCGTGTGCAGCGGGACGCGGCCATCGCGGTAGTGCTCGGAGCGGGACATCTCGGCACCGCCGAGACGACCGCCGCACTGCACGCGGATGCCCTTGACCTGCGGCGAACGCATGGAGGTCTGGATCGCCTTGCGCATCGCGCGGCGGAAGGCCACACGGTTGCTCAGCTGCTCCGCGACACCCTGAGCGACGAGCTGGGCGTCGGCCTCGGGGTTCTTGACCTCGAGGATGTTCAGCTGGACCTGCTTGGCGGTCAGCTTCTCCAGCGCACCGCGGATGCGGTCGGCCTCCGCGCCGCGACGGCCGATGACGATGCCCGGCCGGGCGGTGTGGATGTCGACGCGGACCCGGTCACGGGTGCGCTCGATCTCGACCTTGGAGATCCCGGCGCGCTCCATGCCCGTGGACAGCAGCTTCCGGATCTTGACGTCCTCGGCCACGTACTCCGCGTACTGCTTGTCGGCGTACCAACGCGACTTCCAGTCCGTGGTGATACCCAGGCGGAAGCCGTGCGGGTTGATCTTCTGGCCCACTACCGGCCACCTGCCTTCTTCTTGCCCTGTGCCTTCTTGGCCTCGGCCTTCGGACGCGACTCCACCTCGACGGTGATGTGGCTGGTCCGCTTGCGGATCCGGTACGCGCGGCCCTGGGCCCGCGGACGGATGCGCTTGAGGGTCGGGCCCTCGTCGGCGTAGGCGTTCTTGACCCAGAGGGTGTCAGGGTCGAGATCGAGGTTGTTCTCGGCGTTGGCCATGGCGCTGGCGAGCACCTTCGCGACCGGCTCGCTTGCCGCCTGCGGGGCGAACTGGAGCACGGCCAAGGCGTCGGCGGCGCTACGTCCCTTGATCAGCTCGATCACCCGGCGCACCTTGGTAGGCGAGTCCCGGACGAAGCGAGCCCGCGCGTAAGCCGTCGGCAGAGCCTCGGCCACGTCGTTCTGGGCGTTCATCGCTAGCTTCCTTGTTCTCTCGTGCCCGCTCAGCGGCGGCGCGACTTGCGGTCGTCCTTGATGTGGCCCTTGAAGGTCCTAGTCGGGGCGAACTCGCCCAACTTGTGACCCACCATCGCCTCGGTGACGAACACCGGGACGTGCTTGCGGCCGTCGTGCACCGCGATCGTGTGACCCAGGAAATCCGGGATGATCGTGGAACGACGCGACCACGTCTTGATCACGGTCTTCTTGCCCGACTCGTTGAGAGCGTCCACCTTCTTGAGCAGGTGGTCGTCCACGAAGGGGCCCTTTTTGAGGCTACGTGGCATGTTCTTCTACCTCCCTGCTCAGCGCTTCTTGCCGGTACGCCGGCGGCGGACGATCATGGCGTCGGAGGCCTTGCGGCGGCGGGTGCGGCCTTCGGGCTTTCCGTTCGGGTTCACCGGGTGGCGACCACCGGAGGTCTTACCCTCACCACCACCGTGCGGGTGGTCGACCGGGTTCATGACGACACCACGGACGGTGGGACGCTTGCCGCGCCAGCGGTTACGGCCCGCCTTGCCCCAGTTGATGTTGGAGTGCTCGGAGTTGCCGACCTCGCCGATGGTGGCGCGGTTGCGCACATCGACGTTCCGGATCTCGCCCGAGGGGAGACGAAGCTGGGCGTAAGGCCCGTCCTTCGCCACCAGCTGCACCTTGGCACCGGCGGACCGCGCCATCTTCGCGCCGCCACCGGGGCGGAGCTCGATCGCGTGGATCACGGTGCCGACCGGGATGTTGCGCAGCGGCAGGTTGTTACCCGGCTTGATGTCGGCGCGGGGGCCGTTCTCGACCGTGTCACCCTGCTTGAGCTTCTCCGGGGCGATGATGTAGCGCTTCTCGCCGTCGGCGTAGTGCAGGAGCGCGATACGAGCGGACCGGTTGGGGTCGTACTCGATGTGCGCGACCTTGGCGGGAACGCCGTCCTTGTCGTTCCGGCGGAAGTCGATCAGCCGGTACGCACGCTTGTGGCCACCACCCTTGTGGCGGGTGGTGATCTTGCCGCTGGAGTTACGGCCGCCGGACTTGCTCAGCGGACGCAGCAGCGACTTCTCCGGGGTGGACCGAGTGATCTCGGCGAAGTCGGAGACGCTGGAACCGCGACGACCCGGGGTCGTCGGCTTGTACTTGCGGATGCCCATGTGTCAGCTCAGTCCTTTACGCGGTGGGTCCGCCGAAGATCTCGATCGGCTTGCTCTCAGCCGAAAGAGTCACGATGGCGCGCTTGGTGTCCTTGCGCTTGCCGAAGCCGGCGCGAGTCCGCTTACGCTTGCCCTGGCGGTTGAGGGTGTTGACACTGACCACCTTGACGCCGAACACCTTCTCGACCGCGATCTTGATCTGGGTCTTGTTGGCGTCCGGGCGAACCACGAACGTGTACTTGTGGTCTTCGAGCAGTCCGTAGGACTTCTCGGAGATCACCGGCGCGAGCAAGATGTCGCGAGGATCGGCGATGGCGATAGCACTCACTGCTCGTCACTCCCTTCCGAAACCTCGCTCGACCGCGCCGAGGCCTTGACGCCCTTGCCCCGAACGGGACCGGCGACGAACACGTCGTAAGCGGCCTTGGTGAACACCACGTCGTCGTTGACCAACACGTCGTAGGTGTTGAGCTGGTCGGGCGTGATGATGTGGACCTCGGCCAGGTTCCGCAGCGAGTTCCAGCTCAGCTCGTCGTCGCGGTGCAGCACCACGAGAACGCGCTTGGCCTGGGTCACCGCGGCGATGGCGGCCTTGGCGGATTTGGTGGACGGCTTCTCGCCGGTCACCAGTTCGGTGACGACGTGCAGCTGTCCGGCGCGGGCCCGGTCGGAGAGGGCGCCACGCAGGGCGGCGGCCTTCATCTTCTTCGGGGTGCGCTGGGTGTAGTCACGCGGCGTGGGGCCGTGGACGACGCCACCACCGGTGAACTGCGGCGCCCGGGTCGAACCCTGGCGGGCGCGGCCGGTGCCCTTCTGGCGGTACGGCTTCTTGCCACCACCGCGGACTTCACCGCGGGTCTTGGTGTCATGCGTGCCCTGGCGCGCGGCGGCCAGCTGGCCCACCACGACCTGGTGCATGAGGGGCACGTTGGCCTGCACGTCGAAGATCTCCGAGGGGAGCTCGACCGTGCCGTCGGCTTTACCGGCCGGGGTCTTCAGCTCGACGCTGGTCATGTTCAGTTACCACCCTTCGCGGCGCTGCGAACGAACAGCAGGCCGCCCTTGGGACCGGGCACGGCGCCCTTGATCAGCAGCAGGCCGTCCTCGGCACGCACCGCGTGCACGGTCAGGTTCTGCGTGGTGACCCGGTCGTTGCCCATCCGGCCCGCCATGCGCAGGCCCTTGAAGACGCGGCCCGGGGTGGCGCAGCCACCGATCGAGCCGGGCTTGCGGTGCACGGCCTGGGCACCGTGGCTCGCGCCCTGGCCCTTGAAGCCGTGACGCTTCATGACACCGGCGTAGCCCTTGCCTTTGCTGGTACCGGTCACGTCGACCTCGATACCGGCCTCGAACACCTCGGCGGTGATCTCCTGGCCGACCTCGTAGGTCTCGGCGTCGGTGGTACGCAGCTCCGCAAGGTAACGACGCGGGGTCACGCTCGCCTTGTCGAAGTGGCCGGTGCGCGGCTTGTTCACCCGGCGCGGGTCGACCGCGCCGAAAGCCAGCTGCACGGCCTTGTAGCCGTCGGTTTCCTGGGTCCGAACCTGGGTGACCACGTTCGGCCCGGCCTGGACGACGGTCACCGGGACGACCCGGTTGTTCTCGTCGAAGACCTGGGTCATGCCGAGCTTGGTGCCCAGAATGCCCTTCATTTGCCTGTCAGACATGAGTCTCTTACTCTCCGCCGCTCGCCAGCCGCTGCTACTGGATGTTGACGTCGACGCTCGCCGGCAGGTCGATGCGCATGAGCGCGTCGACCGTCTTCGGCGTCGGGTCGAGGATGTCGATCAGACGCTTGTGCGTGCGCATCTCGAAGTGCTCGCGCGAGTCCTTGTACTTGTGCGGCGAGCGGATGACGCAGTAAACGTTCTTCTCGGTGGGCAGCGGCACCGGCCCGACAACACGGGCGCCGGTGCGCGTGACCGTCTCGACGATCTTGCGCGCCGAGGTGTCGATCGCCTCGTGGTCGTAGGCCTTGAGCCGGATGCGGATCTTCTGTCCCGCCATGGTGGCTGCTCGTTCCTTGTCGTCTCGTGCCGCTTTTGTCTTTTCAAACCTCAGTCTGACTGAGGTTTTCCCAGTTCAACGGCCCTGTCCCCGGTCCACGCGGTCGGGCGTGTCGTGCCCGACGCACAGACGGATCCCGCGGGATCTTCGTCTTGCCTGGTCTTCCTCAACGTGAGGAGGCATCGAGCCGGCGGAAATGCTGAATCGCCGTCTCAAACGCCCTTGCCCGCTAGCCTCACCCGAAGGAAGTGCTCCGCGGACCGTGGCCGCTCATACCAGGGCGGCCGGAACCTGTCTTCCGAAGGAAGTACGAGTTCGGCCGCCCCGGGACGAGCAACCTGAATAGTGTCGCACACGTGATTTGACGCCTTGAACCCGGGGGTGTATCAGACCCCCGGGTGGCGTTGAATCACTTGTTGATCTTGGTGACCTGGCCGGCGCCGACGGTCCGTCCACCCTCACGGATGGCGAAACGCAGACCCTCGTCCATGGCGACCGGCTGGATCAGCACGACGCTGATGTCCGTGTTGTCGCCCGGCATGACCATCTCGACACCCTCCTTGAGGGTGACGACGCCGGTCACGTCCGTGGTACGGAAGTAGAACTGCGGGCGGTAGTTGTTGAAGAACGGGGTGTGACGGCCACCCTCGTCCTTCGACAGGATGTAGACCGAGCCCTCGAACTCCGTGTGCGGGGTGGTGGTGCCCGGCTTCACGACGACCTGGCCGCGCTCGACGTCTTCGCGCTTGATGCCGCGGACCAGCAGACCGACGTTGTCGCCGGCCTCACCCTGGTCGAGCAGCTTGCGGAACATCTCGACACCGGTGACGGTGGTCTTGGTCGACTTCTCCTTGATGCCGACGATCTCGACCTCTTCGTTCACGTTGACGCGGCCACGCTCGATACGGCCGGTCACGACCGTGCCACGACCGGTGATCGTGAAGACGTCTTCGATCGGCATCAGGAACGGCTTGTCGAGCTCGCGCACCGGGTCGGGCACGTTCTCGTCGACGGCCGCCATGAGCTCGAGAACGCTCTCGCCCCACTTGGCGTCGCCCTCGAGGGCCTTCAGGCCGGAGACCTTGACGACCGGAGCGTCGTCACCAGGGAAGTCCTGGGAAGACAGCAGCTCGCGGACCTCGAGCTCGACGAGCTCCAGGATCTCCTCGTCGTCGACCATGTCGGCCTTGTTCAGCGCGACCACGATGTAGGGCACGCCGACCTGCTTCGCGAGCAGCACGTGCTCACGGGTCTGCGGCATCGGGCCGTCGGTCGCCGCGACCACGAGGATCGCGCCGTCCATCTGCGCCGCACCGGTGATCATGTTCTTGATGTAGTCCGCGTGACCGGGGGCGTCCACGTGAGCGTAGTGACGCTTCTCGGTCTGGTACTCGACGTGCGAGATGTTGATCGTGATGCCGCGCTGCTTCTCTTCCGGCGCGTTGTCGATCTGGTCGAACGCCGACGCCGTGTTCAGCTCGGGGTACTTGTCGTGCAGAACCTTGGTGATCGCCGCGGTCAGAGTGGTCTTACCGTGGTCGACGTGACCGATGGTCCCGATGTTGACGTGCGGCTTGGTCCGCTCGAATTTCGCCTTCGCCACTGGAATGTCCTCCTGGACTGTTTTGCTTACTCACCGGCCAACGTGGCTGTCGGACGGGGATTCGTTTCTTGACGGATGCTGCGGACGTTCAGGAGTGTTCCTTATGCCCGCGAGCGGACGGGAACTACTCCCCCGTCGCCTTCGCGATGATTTCCTTCGCGACGTTCGCGGGAACCTCGGCGTAGGAGTCGAACACCATGGAGTAGTTGGCACGTCCCTGCGTACGCGAACGCAGGTCGCCGACGTAACCGAACATCTCCGACAGCGGGACCAGTGCCTTGACGACACGGGTACCGGCGCGCTCCTCCATGGCCTGGATCTGGCCACGGCGGGAGTTGAGGTCGCCGATCACATCGCCCATGTAGTCCTCGGGCGTGGTGACCTCGACGGCCATCAGCGGCTCGAGGATGACCGGACCGGCCTTCTTCGCGGCTTCCTTCATCGCCATGGAGCCGGCGATCTTGAAGGCCATTTCCGAAGAGTCGACCTCGTGGTACGCGCCGTCCAACAAGGTGAACTTCAACCCGACGAGCGGGTAGCCGGCCAGCACGCCGTACTGCATGGCGTCCTGTGCGCCCGCGTCGACCGACGGGATGTACTCCCGCGGCACGCGGCCACCGGTGACCTTGTTGGAGAACTCGTAGAGGGCACCGTCGGTGGACTCGAGAGGCTCGAGCTTGACGATGACCTTCGCGAACTGACCGGAACCACCGGTCTGCTTCTTGTGCACGTAGTCGAGCTTCTCGACCGTCTTGCGCACCGTCTCGCGGTAGGCGACCTGCGGCTTACCGATGTTCGCCTCGACCTTGTAGTCGGACTTCATGCGGTTGACCAGCACCTCGAGGTGCAGCTCGCCCATACCGGCGATGATCGTCTGGCCGGTGTCCTCGTCCAGGTTGACCTGGAACGTCGGGTCCTCTTCGGCCAGCTTCTGGATCGCCAGGGACAGCTTCTCCTGGTCGGCCTTGGTCTTGGGCTCGATCGCGACGCGGATGACCGGCGCCGGGAACGTCATCGACTCGAGGACGACCGGGTTCTGCGGGTCGGCGAGGGTGTCACCGGTGGTGGTGTCCTTCAGGCCGATGACCGCGTAGATGTGGCCCGCCTGGGCCTCGTCCACCGGGTTCTCCTTGTTGGAGTGCATCTGGAAGAGCTTCCCGATGCGCTCCTTGCGCTCCTTGGTGGCGTTGATCAGCTGCGCGCCGGAGGAGACCTTGCCCGAGTACACCCGGATGTAGGTCAGCTTGCCGAAGAACGGGTGCGCGGCGATCTTGAACGCCAGAGCGGAGAAGGGCTCCTCGGTCGACGGCTTGCGCGACACGACGGTCTCGCCGTCGGGCAGCGTGCCCTCGACGGCGGGGACGTCCAGCGGCGACGGCAGGTAGTCGATGACCGCGTCGAGCATGGGCTGCACGCCCTTGTTCTTGAACGCGGAACCGGTGAGCACCGGGTACGCCTCGCGGCTGACGGTGAGCTTGCGGATACCGGCCTTCAGCTCGGCCTCCGTCGGCTCCTCGCCCTCGAGGAACTTCTCCATCAGGGAGTCGTCGGTCTCGGCGATGGCCTCGACCAGCTTCTCCCGGTACTCGGCCGCCTTGTCGGCGAGCTCGGCCGGGATCTCCTCGACGGCGTAGTCCTCGCCCTTCTGGACCTCGCCGCGCCAGGTCAGCGCCTTCATGCGGACCAGGTCGACGACGCCTTCGAACTCGTTCTCGGCGCCGATCGGCAGCTGGATGACCAGCGGGCGGGCGCCGAGGCGCTCCTCGATGGTGCGGACGGTGAAGTAGAAGTCCGCGCCGAGCTTGTCCATCTTGTTGACGAAGCAGATACGAGGAACCTCGTACTTGTCCGCCTGACGCCAGACCTGCTCGGACTGCGGCTCGACACCTTCCTTGCCGTCGAAGACGGCGACGGCACCATCGAGCACGCGCAGCGAACGCTCCACCTCGACGGTGAAGTCGACGTGACCCGGGGTGTCGATGATGTTGATCTGGTGATCGGCCCAGAACGTGGTGGTGGCAGCCGAGGTGATGGTGATACCCCGCTTCTGCTCCTCCTCCATCCAGTCCATGGTGGCGGCGCCATCGTGGACTTCACCGATCTTGTAGTTGACCCCGGTGTAGAACAGGATCCGCTCGGTGGTGGTGGTCTTACCGGCGTCGATGTGGGCCATGATGCCGATGTTGCGGACCTGGTTCAGGTCGGTCAGCACTTCACGTGCCACGAGAGTGTTCCCCTGTCTCAAAATTGGGGCCCGGCAAGGCTTTGACCCGAAGGACGGGCGGCGGCACCGGACTGATTACCAGCGGTAGTGCGCGAAGGCCTTGTTGGACTCGGCCATCTTGTGCGTGTCCTCGCGCCGCTTCACGCTGGCGCCGAGGCCGTTGCTCGCGTCGAGGAGCTCGTTCTGCAGGCGCTCGATCATGGTCTTCTCGCGGCGGGCCGCGGAAAAGGACACCAGCCAGCGGAGCGCGAGAGTGGTGGAGCGACCCGGCTTGACCTCGATCGGCACCTGGTAGGTGGCACCACCGACGCGGCGGCTCTTCACCTCGATGGTGGGCTTCACGTTGTCGAGGGCGCGCTTCAGCGTGACGACCGGGTCGGTGCCGGTCTTCTCGCGAGCGCCTTCGAGAGCGCCGTAGACGATGCGCTCGGCCAGGGACCGCTTGCCGTCCTTCAGCACCTTGTTCACCAGCTGGGTGACCAGCGGGGATGCGTAGACGGGGTCAGAGATCAGCGGCCGCTTCGGGGCCGGACCCTTGCGGGGCATTAGCTCTTCTCCTTCTTCGCGCCATACCGGCTGCGCGCCTGCTTACGGTTCTTGACACCCTGGGTGTCGAGGGAACCGCGGATGATCTTGTAACGGACACCCGGCAGGTCCTTCACACGACCACCGCGCACGAGCACCATCGAGTGCTCCTGCAGGTTGTGGCCTTCACCGGGAATGTAGGCGGTGACCTCGATGCCGCTGGTCAGCTTCACACGAGCGACCTTGCGAAGCGCCGAGTTCGGCTTCTTGGGGGTTGTGGTGTACACGCGAGTGCACACGCCACGCCGCTGCGGGCTCCCCTTGAGGGCCGCGGTCTTCTGCTTGGCAGCCTTGTCCTGGCGGCCCTTACGGACCAGCTGCTGGATCGTGGGCAATGGACCAGCTTTCTGTTCGCGATCTTGCTACTACGTGTCTGTCTCCGGCCCCCGCGGTCGGGCGTGTCGGCCCGCGTCACGGTCTTGCGACCGGTAACTTCCCGTAGGGATTTTCCGTCGGATCCCGCGTGGGCGAAGCCTTCGGACCGGATGCCTGAGCACCCCGTCCATGCCGCACGGCACACGGGACGGCCCGACGCCTGCCGGGCACGGTCTCCAAAGATACCCGGCCACTTCCGGACCGGCCAAATCGGGGGGTCGATAACTATATCGTGCCGGGCGTCACGCCGCGGCGACCCTGATGGAACGGCGTTTCGGGGCGTTTCATTCCGCGCCCGGCCTTCATTCCTCGTCGGGCTTGGCGTGGTCCGCCCGGCCGGGGTGCGGGTCCCTGGAGAGATCGATCAGCGGATGCACGGGAGCCCCCTCCGGCGCCGCGTGACTCCCCCGCCTGGGTTCCTCGCTGCTTTCCTTCTGCTCGGCGTCCACGACGCCTCCCCTCGTTTCGTACTGATACCGCCCTGCTCGGCGGACCACGCTACCTATTCCCCTGCCGGATGAGCCGGATGGATCCGGAATGCACACCGGAACCGAACGGTCTCCCAGAGCCCGATCAGGACGGCCGACCTGGACACTGGGACACTCGCCCGGATCGCGTTCAGCGGGCTAAACGCGATCCGACCTGGCCGTGAAGCCCTGGGCGACGTCCGTTCACAAAGGGGTGGGCCTGGGTGGATCCGGGACCGACCACGTCGCGTCGAACCGGTGAATAGGTCACGATGACACCGGTCACACGCAAGGCACGGGAGGTTCCATGTCGGCCGAGTTCGAACAGCTGGTCGCGGAATTCGACAAATTCCAATCCAAGCTTCAGAACGTCGACGATCGCTTGGCGAACATCGGCGGGATGCAGGACGAGCTGAGCAGGCTCGAGGCGACGGCGACATCGCCCGACCGTTCGGTGACCGTGGTGGCGGGCCCCGGCGGTGCCATCATGGACGTCCGATTCACCGAGGAGGCCTTGCGCCAGCGTCCCGAGGGTCTCTCGGCCGCCCTGATGTCGACCATCCAGCAGGCCGTGGCCGAATCGGCCCGCAAGCAGGCCACCATCGTCGAAGAGCACATGGGCGACGACCTCCACCTCGTCGACCAGGTGCTGGAGACCCAGGCCGAGCTGTTCGGGACCACGGTCGAGGACCTGAAGGCGCAGATGGCGGAGGACGCGCCCGCGCGGGGACGGGCCGAGCAGCCCGACGACTACTCCGAGCGGACGGTCCTGCGGTCCGAAGCGGAACCGCAGCAGCAGCCGTCCCCGCCGCCGGCCGTCGCCTCCGACGGCGACCGTTTCCTGAAGAACCTGTTCGACGAGGACGACCGCTGAATCCGGCGCCGATCGCCTTTAGCGGGCTAAACGCGATTCGAAGGTCCGGGGAACCGGGGGCGGCGCCACCGGGTCCAAGGGGCCGATCACGAGGATCCGCACCGGAAAGGTGCTTGAGGAGGGGTCACTGATGGGCGAGGGACACGCGGTTGTCATCAGCGCTCTGCGCACTTACTCGGGCAAGCTCGCGCAGGACGTCCGGGTCCCGGCCGAGGTGGGGCGGCTGGTGCAGCAGTCCGACGTCGGTGACGAATCCTGGGGCGTGGTCGGCCTGTTCGTGAAGAACGAATACACGGGGATGCTCACCGACCTGCAGGATCTGCTGATCGAGATGTCGGCGGGGCTGACCGCGGCGTCGGAGAAGCTCGACAACGCCGCCACCGTCTACGAACGCAACGAAGAGGACAACGTCAAGTCGCTCAACGAGATCCTCAAGCTGCTCGAACAGCCCGCGCAGTCGCGGACACCGCAAATCGGACCGGCCAAGTAACAAGGGGGCACGATCGTGGCCGACCAGAAGATCACCGGCGAGCACACCGGCATCAAGATCAACGACTACAACCCCGACGTCGTCCGCACGGACAAGATGCTGACGTCGCTGCCCGGTCCGCTCGGCAGCGGGGTCAGCACCTTCAACACGGTCAAGACCGCGACCGCGGACGGCTTTCAGGCGAGCGACATCGGCACCATCGCCGCCAGCGGGGCCGGCTTCATCAGCTCGTGTGCCGGCGTCGCGGACATCGCGAGCGACCCGATCGGCTGGCTGGTCGGCCAGGGGCTCAACTTCCTGATGAACGTGTGCCAGCCGATCCAGGACGCCATCCACATGGTCAGCGGCGACGGTCCGGCGTTGTCGAACGCGGCGGGCAACTTCAACAACATCGGTGTCTGGCTGCAGAAGTACAGCAAGGAGTTCAGCGACAACGCGGTGAATTCACTGTCCCAATGGGACGGTGACGCGGCGAACGCGGCCGGCGAGAAGCTGGCGAAGTTCGGGCAGGGCATCGACGGGATCGCGGCGCAGGCCGGGGACATCGCTCAGCTGCTGCAGATCTCCAGCATGGTGATGACGGTGATCGAGGAGTTCATCAAGGCGATCCTCACCGAGTTCATCACCTGGCTGATCATGATCTGGATCCCCGCGCTGGCCGCGGCCGTCCCGACGTGTGGCGGCTCGACGGCGACGGCGGGCGGGCTGACGGCCACCCGCGCGGTTTCCACCACGTCGAAGGTGCAGAAGTTCCTGAACAAGCTCCGCCAGCTGCTCGACAAGATCAAGCAGTTCCTCGGCAAGCTCAAGGAGTTCTTCGGCAAGTGGAAGGGCAACTACAAGGACCTGATGGCCCACAACAAGACCACCGCGCAGCTGGCGGCCGGGCCGGGCTCGTCCGCGTGGGGCAAGTTCGCCTCGAAGGACGGCGCCATGGGCGGCAGGCTCGCGGACGGGTTCGGTGAGCGGATGACGTCGGCCACGAAGAAGGCCGCGTTGAACACCGTCGGGCTCGGCAAGGCCACGAATCCGGACGGCAGCTGGAAGACGCCGGAGACGGGCAGGGAGAAGGGCGAGGTCGCGGCCGGCGTCACCGGGAAGGTCGGCACGTACACCTCGGGCGGGATCAAGGCCGGCGAGTACGGTTCCGTGGGTGACGACGAGCAGACGACCGAGGAGACCAGCGACAACCTGGACTTCTGAGTCGTGACCGGATGGATCGTCGCCATCGCCGCGGTGGCGCTGCCGCTCGCGCTGGCCGCTTGGTGGATCGCCGCCGGGGCGGCGAAGAAACGCGGGCTGGCCAAGCTGGCCAAGGAACGGGGCTGGGACTTCTACAGCGGTGCCAGGCTCGGGCCCTCGGGCGGGCGGCACGAGCAGGCCGCGACGGGCCGGGCGCCCGCTCCGTTGCGGCGGACCGGCGAGTCGATCGACCAGGCCGTGGTGGGCACGCACCGCGGGGTGCCCTTCGGCGTCTACCGGTACCACCAGCCGGGTGCCGGGTTCCGTCAGGACGGCACCCGGGAGTCCGGTTCGCTGCGGACGGTCGTGCACGTCGAGGTGGGGACGGCCATGCCCGACTGCACGCTCTCGATCAGCGGATCCGAAGTGGACTGCTCGAATCCCGGCTTCGTGCTGCGTCCCGAGGTCCGCGAATGGCTGCAGGCAAACGTGGGCCGGTGCCAGGAGTTCCACACGTCCGGCCGGACGGTGGCGGTGGTGCCGAAGTCGCTGCCGAGCGGCCCTCAGCTCTTGCGCACCTTGGACTACCTGACCGACGTCGCCGGCCAGGTACCCCTCAATCGCGTTTAGCGGGCTAAACGCGATCCGGCACGGCCGGGGCCAGGGACTTCGCAAAGTAGTGGTTCGCGTAGGGCTCGTCGTTGAAGGGCTCGACCGTCTCGTAGCCGAGCCGTGCGTACAGAGCCCTCGCCTCGACGAGGTCGTCGCGGGTGTCGAGGCGGATCAGCGTGGCCCCGAGGCCGCGGGCGACGTCTTCGGCGGCGGCCACGAGCAGCGCCGCGCCGCCCTTGCCGCGTTCGGGCTTCCGCAGGAACACGCGTTTGAGTTCGGTGATCTCGGGCGTCATCACCCGGAGCCCGGCGCAGCCGGCGAGCACCCCGTCGCGCCACGCGAGGAGGAAGGCACCGGTCGGCGCGACCATGTCCCGGCTGTGCTGCTCATCGAGCAGGACGTCGAGCTCGTCTTCGGTGACCTGGCGCCCGTAGTAGCGGGACGCGATCTCGTCGAGGTACTCGCGCAACAGCTGAGCGGCGTCCGGGTGATCGACGGGGGTGATTTCGAAGCTCCAGGTCATGACTACATTCTGCCCATCCTGGCCACCGGTTTTCGCTGGCGCCGGATCGCGATTAGGGGGCTAAACGCAGGTCAGACGGGGGCGAGGCGGCCGGTGCAGGTGGCGACCTCGCCGGGGGCCGACTTCTCCGAGGTGACGACGGCGCCGCCCACGGCCACCCGGCATTCGACGGCGCCCTCGCCCTGCCCCATCAGCTGGACGGTCGGCGGGGTGCCGGTGTTCTTCCACGTGAGCTCCTTGCGCCACGGCAGCGTCACCTGCGGCTCCTGATGCACGAGCCCCAGCCCATTCGAGTCGTAGACCACGGTCGCGGTCCCCGTCCCGACGAGCTCGTACGCGATCTGCCAGTCGTTCGACACCGGCTGCGCCTGGCTGAGCGTCCGGGTGATCGTGCGGTCCGGCCCCCGCGACGGCACGGCCCCGGTCGGCTCGCCGACCACCGCCACGGTTTCGGCCTGCGGCTCCTCGCCGCCGTTGAGCAGCACCACACAGGTCGCGAGCGCGGCCACCACGATCCCCGCGATGGCGATACGCCCGATCAGCTGTCTGTCGGCCATCGGTCCTCCTCACCGAAGGCGGCGGCGCGGCCCGGGAGCCGCGCCGCCGCGGAAGTCAGGACGGCAGCAGCCGGCCGGGGACGCCGTTGAGCGACTGGACGAGGCCCAGCACCGGGACGCCGAGCGGCGCGAACGTCCAAATGTTGTCGAGGTCGCTCGTGTCGGGTTCGTCGACGACCACGACATCGTTCGGGGCGTTCTGTGCGGCGAGCGCCGGAGCGGCCGAGCCGAGCACGACGAGGCCGGCGAGCGCGGCGCCGGTGACCGCGCGGACGAAGGTCTTCTTCATGAGATTCCCCTTTGCTGGTATCGGTTTTATGAGATCGGCGTGATGAGCCCGTAGATCGGGGCGAGAACGTCGGTGGGCACGGGAACGGTCGGTCCGAGCAGCCCGCCGAGGTCGAGGCCGGGGATCAGCCAGACCGCCGGGGCACCGCCACCGGCCGGCAGCGGGTCGGCTGAGGCGACCCCGCCGGCGAGTCCGGACAGCGCGCCCGCGACGGCGAGCGGCAGCAGCACACGGGCCGCGATTCGTTTCATCTCTTCTCCCTTTTTTTTGGTGAAATCGGATCAGTCACCGCAGTACCGAGCTGACCGGCACGATCGTGCCGTCGGGGATCCATTGCCCCGCGTAGTTCCGGTCGGCGATCATCCCGACGGCGTGCGGTTCGCCCGGGTACATCGGCATGGCGTTGACCTGCGCCGCGGCGAAGATCTGGACGTCGCCGTCGATCGACCTCCACTGGTCGCCCAGCCAGCTCCGGAAGCCGCCGAGCGTGGGACTTTCGCCACCGAAGGCGTTGCCCGCGGCGACCGCGAAACTCACGGCCACCTGCTCGCGCGGGTCGAACCTCAGTGGCACCGAAGAACTCGCGACGGAGTTGACGATCGGCCCGTTCAGAAGCCAGGGCGCCAGGTACAGGCCGTATTGATGGGTCGGCTTGAGCCGCTGGGACTCGGCCGCGCGGGTCATCGCCGTGTAACCGCCCGCCCAACCGGACACGACGACCAGCGCGGTGTTCGGCCCCGCCTCGGTCTGCACCGGCAGACCGGAGCGCGCGGCGGTCTCTCGGACCAGCTTCGCGGCGGCCACGCTGCGCGGCGAGTTGTCCTCGACGAGAGTGAGCGCGGAAGGCTGGCGCCCGGCGAGAAATTCGACGAGCTTGACGAGAGAACCGCTGTCCTCACTCGAAAGCGCGTCCGCCGGGCATGAGGTGAGGACTTCACGGCGGGCGGCGACAAGGCCGCCCAGCGCCGCCGAAGCACACTCGGGTGCGTCCGCGTCCTCGATGGCGAGCCCCGGCTCCTCCCCCGCGTCGACCTCGATCTTCGTCTTCTCCTCACCGCGGCTGATGACGAGGTCGCTGCGGCCTTTCGGCAGGTCGACCTCGGCCCAGGTGCCCTCGGCGCCGGGTCGCACGATGGCCTTGCCGATCAGGCCGCCTTCGATTCCGGCGGACAGGTCTTCTCCCGCGCTCGCGGGGAAATGGACGAGGTTCTTGCCGGGCCGCTGCGGACTCACGAGTACGGGAAATCGCTGTTCACCGAGGGAGGCGTCAGCGAGCAGCGCGACACCGGGAACCGGGAGCTCGGGTGGTTTGGGAATGGCCGCGAGGGCGCTCCAGGCAACGAAGGCGACGGCCACGGCGACCGCGCCGAATCGGTAGGCACGTGTGGAATCGTTGCGGGAGAAGAAGAAACCGGCCGCGATCGGCAGCACAGCGGTCACCAGCAACGTGACACCGAAGAGCGTGCCGTAGATCCGGCGGTCGAACCCGAGCCCCGAGGTGAACAGCTGCACCGCGCCGGCGACGACAAGAAGCCCGCCCAGCGTCAGGGAAAGCGGGCCGAGCCGGAAGTTCGTCTGGCGCCACTGATCGGCGGGAACCCAGACGGAGAGAACGGTGACGCCGAACCACAAGGCCGCGGCCGCGACGTAGACGGTGTCGATGGCGAATTCGACACCCGTCCGCCCGAGCGAGGTTTCAAGCACCACCAGCGTGGCGAGCGCGAGAGCGGCCCAGCGGCCTGCCGACGGCCTGCGGATCAGAACCGGAATGGCCAGCGCGAGCACGAGATGCACGATCAACGCGATGACGTTGACGTCGGTCGCGAAGGCGGAAACCGCGGCGAGCGCGGCGGAAACCCCGCCGAGCACGGCGATGGTGAGCTGGAGCCGTCGAGGCAGCTCACCCACCAGCGGGCGCAGGATCCCTGTGCCCGCGAGGAAAGCGGTCGCCAGCAGGAGTCCGAGCCGGAGCAGGACGAGGGCGATGCCGACTCCGGCCGAACCCGAGCTCGCCGGTATGACGTGGTGATCCATGGGACCTTCTCCGAACAGGTCGGCGGAGCCGTGGGCGACGGGATGTGCCCGCCACCCACGGCCTTCCGCGCCGAGCAGGGTTACTTGAGATCCGCGTCCGCCACGACGAACAGTTCGGAGTGCGGTTTGGCGTTGCCGAAGGACCCGTGCGGCCAGGTCTTCCGGTTGAAGTTGATCCCGACCTGTCCGGTGAACTCGTCCCGGAAGTTCCGGTCGACCGCGACCTTCCCGTCCTCGCCGAGGTTCAGCAGGTTGACCTTGTGGTCACCGTCCAAACCGGACCGTGCGACGAAGTAGTTCGACACCGCGAGGTGCTGCGGCTTGTCGGTTTCGTGGTAGTAGCCGTCGTCGCCGAGCACGAAGTTGTCGTACGCGCCCCAGTGCGGGCCGCCGCCGGGCGTACCCGGGTTGATCGGCGCCGCGCCGACGACGGTCGGCAGGTCGCCGCCACCGCCCTGCTGGGACTTCTCCTTCGTGTCGATCCGGCCCTCGATGTTCTCGATCTTGTCGCCCGCGGCGACAAGCTTCTGGATGTCGAGGACGTAGACGCCACCGGTGGTGCCGGGGTCGTCCGGGCCGAGCGCGCCCTTCTGACGGCCGGTGATCGCGCGGTAGAGGTACTTGTCGTCGGGGCTGGTCTGGATCCAGCCACCGTTCGAGCCACCGCCGTTGGAGTCGTTGTTCGGGTGGATCGCCTTGTTCGCGGCGCCGTCGTCGAACACCTGGATCCAGTGCGGTTCCTTGGCGGTGATGTCCGGTGTGTAGAACACCGCGCCGCCCTGCATGGTCTGGGCGAACGCGCCCTTGTGGCCGGGCAGATTGGTCACCGTGGTCTCCATGACCGCGCGGCTTTCCGCGTGCAGCGGATCCGCGGGATCGGCCCTCGGGCCGTCCGGCAGGTACGAGACCGCCTTGAGCTTCGGCTTGTTGCGGTCGGAGATGTCCCAAGTGCGGACGGTCGGCCGCCGCAGATACGGCGACGGCTGCTTCACCGGGTCGAGGATGATGTTGCGTGGCTCGGCGTAGTCGCTGGTGACCAGGGTGTTGAGGTCCTCGCGGGCCTGGATGCCGTGCGGGTTGGCGCAGGTCGGCTTGTCCAGTTGCGGGAGGTTGTCGCACAGCTTCTTGTTGTCACCCTGCGGTGTGGCCGCCGGGGACTCGGAAAGTACCTGCGCGTTCTGGTCGAAGCGGACGACCTCGCCGGGGCTTCCGGCGAAACCGTTGCCCACCACGGTGGAACCGTTGGCGTAGGTGTGCGGGCCGGGCACGACCGGACCGCCCATGTAGGTGCCGTAAGCGGTGCCGTCCTTGAGCACCCAGTACGCGTCCGGCACGGAGCCGCCGAGGGTCTGGGTCGGGAGGCTGACGCCCTTGAGCTTCAGTTGCGGCAACGCGGAGACGTCGAAGGCGTACGTCGCGGCGGCGAACAGCGCGCCGGCGTAGATCGTGTCTCCCTTGTGCCACACGTATTGCATGTGGTGTGGCTCGTTCTCGACGAGCGGCCCGACGGTGGCGGTGTTGACGACCTTGCCGTACGTCGGCGACCCCTGCGTCGCGTCGATCACGGCGAGGAAGTCCGGACCGGGCAACGCGTTCTTGATCTTGTTCAGGCCGCCGCCGAGCGAACCCGGCAGGTTCTTGACGTCCTTGACCAGGGTGTCGGCGATGTTCTCGTCACCGGCCCAGACCAGCAACCACTTCTTGCGCTTGCCGTCCGCACTCCGGGACGCCGCGACGTCCTTGGACACCAGGTGGTTCTGGACCCAGTACTCCTTGCCGTCGGCCGCCTTCTTCGCGTCCTTGACGACCTGGACGTCGGCGTAAGCGCTCGTCGTGGAGCCGGTATAGGTCACCGTGCCCACGGCGAGCGCCGCCGCCAAGGCGCCGATCACCACTTTTCGCCACTTTGGCGAGTTGGATAGCATTCTTTCTCCCTGTTTTCGCTACCGAAGCGCCAGACAATTGGCACACCTCTCCCTTTTCGCGCAGGCGTCACCGGCACGGATCGAAGGGAAAGCAATCAGCCGCCGGCTCCAGCAGGGAACCGTTGCGGCACAGCGGAAAGCATCAGCGCGCGAGGAACAGGCGCATCCGTTTCGGATACGCGATTCGACTACGACGCGACCAGCCCGGAATAGGTCAGGAATTCATACACAGCGCGCTTGCTTGCTGCCGCAAGTCAACGTGCCGGCGCCACACCAAGGCGACTGGGGATTGCATGGGCGAAATACTCATGTGAAGCCGTTGGAGTGTCAATCTCGTGGTCAAAGAATGGGACACGCCACGGCAGGGTGAATTTCCCACGATGCGGATGAGACGCTGGGCCGAACGGGTGGCGATTTTCCGAGCATTGGGAATTAGGCCACCTGGCGGCACTACGGCAGGTCACAACGGACCAGTAACCCACCTCCGGCACTCAGATGGCCGTTATGGATTCGTTACGATTTCCCGGGGAACTCGACGCAGCAGAGCGCTGCTGCCGACACCGCTCCGGAGCCCGCGACCGGATCGCGTTTAGCGGGCTAAACGCGATCCGGCCGGGAAATGGATCATGCGAGCGTCAGGCAGTGAACCGGCGACGGGCGCCGAACACCAGGCCCGCCCCGAGCCCCAGTGCCGCCAGTGCGAGCGCGCCGAGCCAGATCACGTCGGCGCCGGTGCTGGCCAGACCCGTCGCGCCCACACCGGCGAGGTCCTCTCGCGGCCGTAGTGCGCCGTCGACCGGGTTCTCCGGTGGGCCGAGCTCTCGCCGCCGGATCACGATTAGGGGGCTAAACGCAGGTCGGACCGGGGGGCGGCGTGTGGGCGGAGCGCGTTTAGCCCGCTAAACGCAAGTGCCGCCGGGCGCGGGTAGGTGACAGATCGCGATTAGGGGGCTAAACGCAGGTCAGTCGGCCTGGCGAAGGCGGCGGCGCGAGGTGAAGATCAGGCCCGCGCCGAGTATCAGGGTGGCCAGGGCGAGGGCCCCGAGGCCGAGGACGTCGGCGCCAGTGCGGGCCAGCCCCGATCCACCACCGGACTCCGGTGAGCCCGGCGTACCGGGCGCGGGCGTGGAAGTGCCGGACGCGTCGCAGCCGTGACGCCGGGTCGGCATGGTGAGCGGTGGCTCCTGACCCTCCTCGACGACGAAACGCAGCTCGTGAAGATCGTCCGCCGGGCCGATGGCATAGACCCGGGCCGGGTTCTCGTCCTTCATCCGCCACCCCAACGGCGGCGCGAAGAACAGGCGGTACTTCGGCCCGGTCACGATATTGTCGATCTTGAAGCGCCCCTCCCCGTCGGTCATCGTCTCGGCGACGGTCGGGCAGTCACCGTCGGAGGTGAGCGCGAGCTTGACGCCGGCCAGCCCCATCTCCGGCTCATTCGGACCAGTGGACCGGATCACCCGGCCGGCGAGGGTCGCCACCCCACCCGGCACCTCGGCGGCGTCCATCGCGACCGGGCTGCTGTCGAGACCGACGTCGGCATAGCCGAAGTCACAGACGACGGAGACGCGGCCATAGTTGAGCGTGATGTCCGGGATTTTCGTGGTCACGTCGAAAACGCGGGTCTGGCCGGGAAGGATGGTCGCCCCGTTTCCGTGACCGGAGAGCTCGCCCCAACCGGGACCGTCGCTCTGCAGCCCGAAATCCATGCCGACGCGGTTGCACCCGGCGACGATTCCGACCAGCGGAAGGGATCCGGAGTTCGACAGCGTCACGGTGACATGGGCGAGTTCACCGACCTTGTAGACGTCCTTGGTGAAGGACATCGACGCCTTGAGTTCGCCGTTCAACGGCCGCACGCCGCGGAGGGACAGGTCCTTGGTGCCCTCTCCGACCTGAACGATCCGGAACGGGAACAGCCAGCCCTTGACCCCGTCGCCGCTGAGAAAGTACCTCGCCGCCGGGACGTCGCCGAAGTCGATCTTCCCGTCGGGGCCGCTCGTGGCCTGGTACTCCTTGGCGCTGATGGCGTGCCGCAAGGTGAGCGGGATACCGGCCAGCCGCTCGCCCTCGTCCAGCTCGCCGTCGCTGTTCTTGTCACCGAACACGACACCGGTCACCCGTCCGGTGCTCTTCGTGACGGTGACCTCGGCGTCGAAGTTGCCGACGCCGAATCCGGTCGTGTCGGAAACGAAGCCTCGGACGACGGCTTTACCCAGATCGAGATCGCCGACCTGGCCGGTGACAGGCACTTCGAGAGACTTTTCCGGTGCGAGGCTCACTCCCGACGCACGCCCCAGCTCTCCCCACCCTGGTTCGTAGGGGATCGACAGCGCTCCCGGCACGGTGAGCAAGTGGTTGACTCGAAGACCGGCCGCGGGAATTCGGCCGATGTTCGTCAGCTTGAAGGTGAACCGGACGGTTTCGTCGGTCCGGTACTCGCTCTTTTCGAAGACGATGGACGCCTGGATCTCCGGCCGCTCGGCCCGCGGCCTCGGCACCGCGGGCGAAGAGCTTTCGGCGAGTGGCGCGCTGGGCGTCGGCGACGGAGAGCTGCTCGGTACTTCCGACGTCGTCGGTGCCGTCGAGGCAGGTGCCGACGGCTCCGCCACCGCGGGCGTCGTGATCATGCTGGTCAACGCCATCACGGCGGCCAAGTAGACGACCCCAGCACGCGCGATCGATCTCGCGCCAGGTCCCTTGCTCACGCAGAGTCTCCCCAGATAACCCCAATGAATGCGCACAGCCCCCGAACCGCGTGGAACCCGCTCAATTTAGCGAGCGCAGAGTAAAATGCGTACCCGTTTCGGGTGAGTGGACTCAAACTGGAACATTCGGGGAAACGGGAAGGGCCCCCGCCGGATCGGCGGGGGCCCTTCGCGTGGATTTCGCTTCGGTCAGCGGAAGTCGCGGCCGAAGTCGTAGTCGTCCAGCGGCACCGCGGCACCCGGGGTGGAGCCGAAGACATCCGGGGTGTAGTAGCCGTCGTCGTAGGACGGGATCGCGTAAGCGGCGACCCGCGCCTCCTCGGTCGGCTGCACCTGGATGTTGCGGTACTTGTTGATCCCGGTACCGGCCGGGATCAGCTTACCGATGATCACGTTCTCCTTGAGGCCCACGAGCCTGTCCGAACGGCCGTTGATGGCCGCGTCGGTCAGAACACGCGTGGTCTCCTGGAACGAGGCCGCCGACAGCCACGAGTCCGTGGTCAGCGAGGCCTTCGTGATCCCCATCAGCACCGGGCGACCCGAAGCCGGCTCGCCACCTTCGGCGACCGACGCACGGTTCTTCGCCTCGAACTTGGTCCGCTCGGGCAGCTCGCCCGGCAGGAAGTCCGTGGCACCGGAGTCGATGATCGTCACGCGGCGCAGCATCTGCCGCACGATGACCTCGATGTGCTTGTCGTGGATCGACACACCCTGCGCCCGGTACACCTTCTGGACCTCGTCCACCAGGTGCATCTGCGCCTCGCGCGGCCCCATGACCCGCAGGACCTCGTGCGGGTCCGGCGTGCCTTCGAGCAGCTGCTGACCGACGTTGACGCGGTCACCGTCGCCCAGCGGGCCGTTCGGGGTGTTCGCGAGCCGCTGACGCTTGGACAGCTTGTCGAAGACGATCTCTTCGCTGCCGTCGTCCGGGATCAGCGTGATCTTCCAGAACCGCTCGCTCTCCTCGATGCGCACGCGGCCATCGACGTCGGCGATCGGCGCCTTGCCCTTCGGGACCCGGGCCTCGAACAGCTCCTGGACACGGGGCAGACCGGTCGTGATGTCGTCACCGGCGACACCACCCTGGTGGAACGTACGCATCGTCAGCTGCGTACCCGGCTCACCGATCGACTGGGCCGCGACGATACCCACGGCCTCGCCGACGTCGACGAGCTGACCGGTCGCCATGGACCGGCCGTAGCAGGTGGCGCAGATACCGACGGCCGACTCGCAGGTCAGCACCGAACGCACCTTGACCTTGGAGATCCCGCTCGAGATGAGCTTGTCGATCGCCGGGTCACCGATGTCGTCACCGGCGTTGAGCACGACGTTGCCCTTGGCGTCGACCGCGTCGGTCGCCAGGTTCCGCGCGTACACGCTGGTCTCGACGTGCTGGTCGCGCAGGACCTTGCCGTCGCCGATGTCCTCACCGATCGGCATGTTGATGCCGCGGGTGGTGCCACAGTCGACCTCGCGGACGATGACGTCCTGCGACACGTCCACCAGACGACGGGTCAGGTAACCCGAGTCGGCGGTACGGAGCGCCGTGTCCGCCAGACCCTTACGGGCACCGTGCGTCGCGATGAAGTACTCCGCCACCGACAGGCCTTCACGGAAGTTGGCCTTGATCGGACGCGGGATGTACTCACCCTTCGGGTTCGACACCAGACCACGCATACCGGCCAGCGACCGGACCTGCGTCATGTTGCCCGCCGCGCCCGACTTCACGATCATCGCGATCGGGTTGTCGTCCGGCAGCGCCGTCTCCATGATCTTGTGGACCTCTTCGGTGGCCTGCGTCCACACCTTGACGAGCTCGTTGTTGCGCTCGGTGTGCGACAGCTGACCACGCTGGTACCGCTTCTCGACCTGGTCGGCCTTGCCTTCGTACTCGTCCAGAATGGCTTTCTTGCCCGTCGGGACCAGCACGTCGGAGATCGCGACCGTGACACCCGAACGGGTCGCCCAGTAGAAACCGGCGTCCTTCAGGCGGTCCAGGGTCTGCGCGACCTGGGTCATCGAGTACCGCTCGGCGAGGTCGTTCACGATCGCGGCCTGACGCTTCTTCGGCATCGGCTCGTTGATGAACGGGTAGTCCGCCGGCAGCAGCTCGTTGAACAGCACGCGGCCAAGGGTGGTCTCGGCCAGCCAAGCCTTGCCCGGCTCCCAGCCCTTCTCCGCGAGCGCCGCTTCGTCGGCCTTGGCGGGCTGACGGTCGACGATGCGGATCTTGACCGGGGCGTGCAGGCTCAGCGCCTTGAGGTCGTACGCCATGATCGCTTCGGCGGGCGAGGAGTACGCGTTGCCGGCACCCTCCGCATTCTCGGTGAGCCGGGTCAGGTGGAACAGACCGGTCACCATGTCCAGACGCGGCATGGCGAGCGGACGGCCCGACGCCGGCGAAAGGATGTTGTTCGCCGACAGCATCAGGATGCGGGCCTCGGCCTGCGCCTCCGCGGACAGCGGGAGGTGCACGGCCATCTGGTCACCGTCGAAGTCCGCGTTGAACGCTTCACAGACCAGCGGGTGCAGCTGGATGGCCTTGCCTTCGACCAGCTGCGGCTCGAAGGCCTGGATACCGAGGCGGTGCAGGGTCGGCGCACGGTTCAGCATCACCGGGTGACCGGTGATGACCTCTTCGAGCACGTCCCACACCTGCGGCCGCGACCGCTCCACCATCCGCTTGGCGGACTTGATGTTCTGCGCGTGGTTCAGGTCGACCAGCCGCTTCATGACGAACGGCTTGAACAGCTCGAGCGCCATGTCCTTCGGCAGACCGCACTGGTGCAGCTTCAGCTGCGGACCGACGATGATGACCGAACGGCCCGAGTAGTCGACACGCTTGCCGAGCAGGTTCTGCCGGAACCGGCCCTGCTTGCCCTTGAGCAGGTCGGACAGCGACTTCAGCGGGCGGTTACCGGGACCGGTGACCGGGCGGCCGCGGCGGCCGTTGTCGAACAGCGCGTCGACGGCCTCCTGCAGCATCCGCTTCTCGTTGTTGACGATGATCTCGGGCGCGCCGAGGTCGATGAGCCGCTTCAACCGGTTGTTCCGGTTGATGACCCGTCGGTAGAGGTCGTTCAGGTCGGAGGTGGCGAACCGGCCACCGTCGAGCTGGACCATCGGGCGCAGGTCCGGCGGGATCACCGGGACGGCGTCGAGCACCATGCCGCGCGGGTCGTTGCCGGTGGCCTGGAAGGCCGCGACGACCTTGAGCCGCTTCAGCGCGCGGAGCTTCTTCTGCCCCTTGCCGTTGCGGATGGTGTCGCGCAGGTTGTCGGCCTCGGCCGCGACGTCGAACTCGGTGGCCAGCTTCTGGATGGCCTCCGCGCCCATGCCGCCGGTGAAGTACTCGCCGTAGCGGTCGACGAGCTCGCGGTAGAGCAGCTCGTCGGCGATCAGCTGACGCACGTCGAGCTTGGTGAAGGTCGTCCAGACCTCCTCGAGACGGTCCAGCTCGCGACCGGCGCGGTCACGCAGCTGACGCATCTCGCGCTCGCCGCCTTCCTTGACCTTGCGGCGGACGTCGGACTTGGCGCCCTCCGCCTCCAGCTCGGCCAGGTCGGCTTCCAGCTTCTGCGCCCGTGCCTCGATGTCCGCGTCGCGCTTGGTTTCGAGGTTCTTGCGCTCGACGCCGATCTCGTTCTCCAGCGTCGGCAGGTCGTTGTGCCGCAGCTCGGTGTTCACACCGGTGATCACGTAGGCCGCGAAGTAGATGATCTTCTCGAGGTCCTTCGGCGCCAGGTCGAGCAGGTAGCCCAGGCGGGAGGGAACACCCTTGAAGTACCAGATGTGGGTGACGGGGGCGGCCAGCTCGATGTGGCCCATCCGCTCACGGCGCACCTTGGCGCGGGTGACCTCGACGCCACAGCGCTCGCAGATGATGCCCTTGAAGCGGACCCGCTTGTACTTACCGCAGTAGCACTCCCAGTCCCGGGTCGGGCCGAAGATCTTCTCGCAGAAGAGGCCGTCCTTCTCGGGCTTGAGCGTCCGGTAGTTGATGGTCTCCGGCTTCTTGACCTCACCGAAGGACCACTGACGGATGTCGTCGGCGGTCGCGAGGCCGATGCGGAGCTCATCGAAGAAGTTGACGTCCAGCACGTCTTTGCATCCCCTTGGGGTTGAGTCGACTAGAGGGGTTGGCGGTCGAGGCGGGGCCCACGGGAGGCAGGCCCCGCCTCGGACAGCCGTCAGTGCACGACGTCGTCCACCGAGGGCGACTCGTTGCGGGACAGGTTGATGCCGAGGTTGGCCGCGGCACGCTCGAGGTCCTCGTCGTCGGAGTCGCGCATCTCGATCGCGGCGCCGTCGCTGGACAGCACCTCGACGTTGAGGCAGAGCGACTGGAGCTCCTTCAGGAGCACCTTGAACGACTCGGGGATACCCGGCTCGGGGATGTTCTCCCCCTTGACGATGGCCTCGTACACCTTCACGCGGCCGACCACGTCGTCCGACTTGATGGTCAGGAGCTCCTGCAGGGTGTATGCGGCGCCGTACGCCTGCATCGCCCAGCACTCCATCTCACCGAAGCGCTGGCCACCGAACTGCGCCTTACCACCCAGCGGCTGCTGCGTGATCATCGAGTACGGACCGGTGGACCGGGCGTGGATCTTGTCGTCGACGAGGTGGTGCAGCTTCAGGATGTACATGTAGCCGACCGCGACCGGGTACGGGTACGGCTCGCCGGAGCGGCCGTCCAGCAGCGTGGCCTTGCCGTTCTGCTTCACCATGCGCTCACCGTCACGGTTCGGCTTGGTGGCACCGAGCAGGCCGGTCAGCTCGTCTTCCTTGGCACCGTCGAACACCGGGGTGGCGGTGTTCGTGCCGGGGTCGACGTCGTACAGCTCCTCGTTGAGGTTCTTCGCCCAGTCGGGGTTGCCCTCGATCTTCCAGCCCTGCGACGCCAGCCAGCCCAGGTGGAGTTCCAGGACCTGGCCGATGTTCATACGACGCGGGACACCGTGGGTGTTCAGGATGATGTCGACGGGCGTGCCGTCCTCCATGAACGGCATGTCCTCGGCGGGGAGGATCTTGCCGATGACACCCTTGTTCCCGTGGCGGCCGGCGAGCTTGTCGCCCGGCTGGATCTTCCGCTTCTGGGCCACGTAGACGCGGACCAGTTCGTTGACGCCCGGGGGCAGCTCGTCGTCGTCCTCGCGCGAGAACACGCGGATACCGATGACCTTGCCGGTCTCACCGTGGGGAACCTTCAGCGAGGTGTCGCGGACTTCGCGGGCCTTCTCACCGAAGATCGCGCGGAGCAGACGCTCTTCCGGGGTCAGCTCGGTCTCACCCTTGGGCGTGACCTTGCCGACCAGGATGTCGCCGTCGCGGACCTCGGCACCGATGCGGATGATGCCGCGCTCGTCGAGGTCGGCGAGGACCTCCTCGGAGACGTTCGGGATGTCCCGGGTGATCTCCTCGGCGCCCAGCTTGGTGTCGCGGGCGTCGATCTCGTGCTCCTCGATGTGGATCGACGTGAGCACGTCGTCCTGCACCAGGCGCTCGGAAAGGATGATCGCGTCCTCGTAGTTGTGGCCCTCCCACGGCATGACCGCGACGAGCAGGTTCTTGCCGAGCGCCATCTCACCGTTCTCGGTGGACGGGCCGTCGGCGATGACCTGGCCCTGCTCGACCCGGTCGCCCTCGTTGACGATCGGGCGGTGGTTGAAGCAGGTGCCGTGGTTCGAGCGACGGAACTTGTACAGTCCGTAGCTCTTCCGCGTGCCGTCGTCGTGCATGATCGTGATCAGGTCGGCCGAGAGCTCCTCGACGACACCGGACTGCTCGGCGACGAGCACGTCACCGGCGTCCACCGCGGCGCGCAGCTCCACACCGGTGCCGACGTACGGCGCCTGGTTACGGAGCAGAGGCACGGCCTGACGCTGCATGTTCGCGCCCATGAGCGCGCGGTTCGCGTCGTCGTGCTCGAGGAACGGGATCATCGCCGTCGCGACCGAGACCATCTGCCGCGGCGAGACGTCCATGTAGTCCACGTCGAGCGGGTCGATCAGCTCGACCTCGCCGCCCTTCTTACGGACCAGGACGCGGTCTTCGACGAAGGTGCCGTCTTCCGAGATCGGCGCGTTCGCCTGCGCCTTCACGTAGCGGTCTTCCTCGTCCGCGGTGAGGTAGTCGACCTGGTCGGTGACGCGGCCCTCGACGACCTTGCGGTACGGGGTCTCGATGAAACCGAACGGGTTGACCCGCGCGTACGAGCAGAGCGAACCGATCAGGCCGATGTTCGGGCCTTCCGGCGTCTCGATCGGGCACATGCGGCCGTAGTGCGACGGGTGGACGTCACGGACCTCCATGCCGGCGCGCTCACGCGACAGACCACCCGGGCCGAGAGCGGACAGACGACGCTTGTGCGTCAGCCCCGACAGCGGGTTGTTCTGGTCCATGAACTGCGACAGCTGCGAAGTACCGAAGAACTCCTTGATCGCCGCCACGACGGGACGGATGTTGATCAGGGTCTGCGGCGTGATCGCCTCGACGTCCTGGGTGGTCATCCGCTCGCGGACGACGCGCTCCATCCGGGACAGACCCACGCGGATCTGGTTCTGGATGAGCTCGCCGACGGTGCGGAGACGACGGTTGCCGAAGTGGTCGATGTCGTCGGTCTCGACCGGGATGACCTGGTCGCCGACGGTCGCCTTGTCCTCGCCCGCGTGCAGGCGGACCAGGTACTCGATCGTCGAGACGATGTCCTCTTCGGTGAGCGTCCCGGTGTCGTACGGCGTGGTCAGGCCGAGCTTCTTGTTCAGCTTGTACCGGCCGACCTTGGCCAGGTCGTAGCGCTTCGGCTTGAAGAACAGGTTCTCCAGCAGCGTCTGCGCGCTCTCCTTGGTGGGCGGTTCGCCCGGGCGCAGCTTGCGGTAGATGTCGAGGAGCGCCTCGTCGGTGCCGGCGGTGTGGTCCTTCTCGAGGGTGGCGAGCAGCGTCTCGGAGAAGGAGAAACGCTCGCGGATCGCCTCGGTGGTCCAGCCGAGCGCCTTCAGCAGCACGGTCACCGGCTGGCGGCGCTTGCGGTCGATGCGGACGCCGACGGTGTCGCGCTTGTCGACGTCGAACTCCAGCCAGGCACCCCGGCTCGGGATGACGCGGACGTTGAAGACGTCCTTGTCGGTGGTCTTGTCGACGCTGGTGTCGAAGTACACACCCGGCGAACGGACCAGCTGGGACACGACGACACGCTCGGTGCCGTTGATGACGAAGGTGCCCTTGTCGGTCATCACCGGGAAGTCACCCATGAAGACCGTCTGGCTCTTGATCTCGCCGGTGTTGTTGTTCACGAACTCGGCGGTCACGAACAGCGGGGCCGCGTACGTCATGTCCTTGTCCTTGCACTCCTCGACGGAGGCCTTGACCTCGTCGAAGCGCGGGTCGGAGAAGGACAGCGACATGGATCCGGAGAAGTCTTCGATCGGCGAGATCTCGTTGAGGACCTCTTCCAGGCCACCGACCGGGTTTTCTTCACCTTCTTCGACGCGGCGTTCGAACCACGCCTCGTCGCCGGTGAACCATTCAAAGGACCTGATCTGCACGTCGAGCAGGTTCGGGGTGCTGAGCGGCTCGCGAATCTTTGCGAAGGAGACCCGCTTGGGGGCTCCCGGGATTCCCGTGGACTCCGAGCGAGATACAGCCGAGGTGGTCGCAGCAGTGGCCTGGTTCGCGGGAGAGACTGCCAAGATGCGTCCTTCCGGGGACAATGAGCGGTGAGCAGCCGCGTCAGCAACAGCTGATGCGGTCTGTCAAGGGTGCCGTGTGCCCACTATCCTAACTACCGGCTCCGGGCAGCCTGAAAGAGGGCAGCGCAAAGAAGCAGTCTAGCCCGAACGTCGCGGTCTGTCCAGGGGGCGCTCCCGATGGGGCCCAGCCTGCATCGCAACGTCTTCAGGTATGCCTCTGCTCGGCGTCCCCGGACCGTCCCTCCCGCAAGGGCACCGCCGGTTCTCACCGTTGCCAGTAAGCGTGACCCCACAGGGGCTCTGAGTCAAGATGCCGCGCGGTGGTCCCGCCGGTTGGCGCAGCGTGGAAGTAGCTCCGGACGGGGTGCCTCACAGGACGATCATCCTGGTTACCGTCCGGTACCCGCAGGTGGCGGCGACCTGCGTTTAGCGGGCTAATCGTGATCCGGACCCGAGGTACTTCGGGAGTCGTCGGGGCGGGCGGCGGGGTGCCTTCGGGCGTCTCTCGGCGTTTCGGGGGCGTGTGGCGGCTGTGGCCGGTGAGTTTTCTGGTGCGGCGCATAGGGAGGGCTCCCGGATCGCGTTTAGCCCGCTAAAGGCGATCCGTCGGGGCGTGGCTGTGGGGCGAGCCGACTCGGGCCAGGACTTGAGATGGGCGCGGCGCGCTCGCTCGTGGGTGGATGTGCGTCGCCGCGCCGGTGGCCGGGCGGCCCCTGGGCCTACCGGAACGCGTTTAGCCCGCTAAACGCGTTCCGGGGCGGGCGGTGAGCCCTGAAGGCCTCCTTGAGGGACTCAGGGTCCCTTAAGGAGGCCTTCACGGACTTCACGGTCGACGGCCCCCACGAAGCGCGTGAAGGCCCCCTTCCCTCGGCTGGGCCGAGGGAAGGGGGCCTTCACGCGCGTCCGACCAGGCGGATCGCGATTAGGGGGCTAAACGCGATCCGCGCCGGGCTACTTGGAGGGGGCGGGGGGTGAGGCGGGGGCCGAGGAAGCGGTCGGGTTGGGCGGAGCGGCGTAGGTGTTCATCGCCGTGATCTTCCACTTGTCGCCCTGCAGCTCCGCGTTCAAGTGCAGCTGCGCGCTCCCGGCGGTGGTCTTGTTCGTGTCGGCCCGCGTCGAGCTCTGGTCGACGAACACCATCACGTCGGCCCGGTCGCCTTCCAGCCGGATGACGGCGCTGCGGGTGACCTTGCAGGTCACGACCATCTTCTGCTGCGGGGCCAGCCGCTTGACCTCGCCCATCAGCAGGTTGTACTTCGCCCGCACCTCGTCGTTGACCAGCAGGTCACCCGCCGCAGTCTCGGTCTTCGCGATGTTGTTGTAGTCGTACGAGAACAGCGCCTCGGTCGCCTTCGAGACCTGGTCCTTGACCTGCGCGGTCTTCGCGACGTCCAGCAGCGCGGTGTTGTTCGTCGAGCTGGACACCTCGTCGGCCTGGATCTTGAAGAGCACCGCGGTCGCGGCCAGCAGCAAGCCGACGACGACCAGGGCGCCGGCCAGGATCAGCTGCCGGGAGCCCGGCTTCTTGGGCTTCGAAGAGTCTGAATCCTCATCGGAAGCGACCTCGGCTTCAGCCTCTTCAAGGTCGTCCGGCTTCCCTTCGACGGCCGCAGAAACCTTCGCACGCGGACTCGGCTTCTCGACGACCTCGTCAGGAGCCTCGACAGCGGCCACCTCAACCTCAGCCTCTTCGAGGTCGTCCGGCTTCTCTTCGACGGCCGCCGAAACCTTTGCACGCGGACTCGGCTTCTCGACGACCTCGTCAGGAGCCACCTCAGCCTCAGGCTCCTCAACAAGGGCCTCGGGCTCAGGACGCGGAGCCGGCCGCGGCGAAGGTCGGCGAACCGGCGTCGGCGTTTCGTCGACCTCGACCTCCGGAACCTCGGAAGCGGAGACTTCCGGAGAGGCGGGAACAGGAGACGCACCGGGCCGTCGCAGACCGGCCACCCGGGGGCGGCGCACCGGCGGAGTGCTGCGAGGGGGCTGGCGACGGGAGGGGGGCACTACGTGGCTCCGTTCTAGGTGACGCTCTTACTGACCGGCCGCGACGAGGGGCACGTTGTCGATCCCGGACAGCTTCCACTCATCGCCGACCCTGGTCATCGAGACCTCCAGGCGCAGCGCCTTCGAACTCGCCTTGTCGCCCTGGGTGACCTGCGTGGAGATGGCGGCGAGGAAGCTCGCCTTGCCCTCGTGGTCGTCGAGTTCCTCGACCGCGATGTCCTGGATGGTGGTCACGACCTTGGTCTTCGCGTCGCCGAGCGCCTTGCGGTAGGTCGGCTCCAGCTGGGCCAGCTGCTGGCTCATCTTGTCGTCGGAGACGGCCTTCTGCCTGCTGAAGAACTCGTCGAGTTTCTCGAAGTCGACCTCGGTGTACGCCTTGATCGCGGTACCGCCCGCCTTGACCACTTCGTCGCGCGAGCGCGCCAGGTCGGCGTTGTCGTCCGACGCGGCCACGGCCCACATGACACCGAAGATCGCCGCGGCGACGAAGGCCGCGAGCGCGAACGCCGCCGCCCCGAGGACCAGGGTCCGCGATCGAGAAGAACTCATGACACTCCAGGTTAGATATACGGTCTCGGCGTCAGCCGGGCAGGCCCAGCAGCGTGCCGAGGGTGGGCAGGCTGACCCCGGGGCTCTGCAGGACGCTCGGCATGCCCTGTGCCGCGCGCAGGCTGGCCAGTTCCTCGGCCGAGCGGCCGGCGTTCGCCGCGACGTCGCCTTCCGACGGGATCTGCGGGACCCCGTTGTACGGCACGTTCTGCGAACCGCGCACGTTGATCGGGCTGCCCTTCGGCTCGGCACAGTACGCGTCGTCCTTCGGCGGGCGAGGTGTCGTGTCGGTGCCTTCGCGGTACTTGTCGAGGCCGATGTAGCCCTTGGTGCACGAAGGCGGGTTGAACAGGTTGAGCGCGAGACCCAGGTGCGCGGTTCCGTCGTTGGCGACGCTGTTCGCGCCCGCGGCCAGCATCGGGTAGGTCACGAGGCCCTGTTCGAGCCCGTCCAGCCGGGTCACCAGCAGATTCGACGTCGTGAGCAGGTTCGCCGTCAGCGCGCCCAGGCCCGGACCGGATTCGGCGAGCACCGAGCTGATCTGGTTCGCCACCTGGGGGGTGATCCCGATCAGCTTCCGGATGTCGGCGTCGGAGTTCTTCAGGGTGCCGGAGAGCTTGTTGAGGTCGGCGCTGAACGACTTCATCGAACTCGCCAGGTCGTTCTGCGTTTCGAGGACCTGCCCGCCCTTTTCCAGCAGCTGGACGGTCTGCGGCAGATACTCCTGCGCGGTCGCGGTGAAGCTCCGCGCGGTGTCGAGCAGCCGCTGCAGGTCCGGGCCGGTGCCGTTGAAGGCGTTGTACGACTCGTCGACGACCTTGCGCAGCGAGTCGGTCGGCACCGAAGCCGCGAGGCTGTCGAGGTCGCCGATGAGCTGCTCGGTGGGCACGGGCGTCTTGACCTTGTCGGCCGGGATGACCGAGCTCGCGTTCAGGAACGGTCCCTTGTCGCTCTTCGGCTTCAGGTCGACGAACTGTTCGCCGACCGCCGACCGGTTCGCGACGACGGCGTCGAGATCGGCGGGCACCGGCGGGGCGTCCGGCGCGATGTTGAGGTCGGCCTCCAGCCCGGTCTTGGTCAGGCGCAGCTCGCCGACCCGGCCGATGTTGAAGCCCCGGTAGGTGACCTCGGCGTTCTGGAAGATGCCGCCGGACTGCTTGAGCTGCAGTTTCACCGTGTAGCCCTCGTCGCCGAAGACCTGGCCGAGCCCGGCGAACCGGATCAGCGCGTACACGATGGCGACCACGGAGATGATCGCGAACGCGACCAGCTGGATCTTCGTCCTACGGACCAGCATCAGCCGGCACCTCCCGACAGCACGCCGAAGATACCGGCGGGTCCGGTCTGTCGCGGCTGTCCGCCGCCCTGCGGCGCGCTCACCTGACCACCGGTGACACCGCCGACGCTGTCCGGAATCGGCAGCGGCGGGTTCGCGCCCGGTCCCTCGGTACCGCCGGTCAGCCCCGGGACCGGGATGACGTCCTGGAGCGGGTTCTGACGGCTGCGGCCGAGGTTCTTGAGGATCTCGTTCAGGTTCAGGTCGATCTTCGCGAACAGGTTGAAGTAGTCGCCCTTGACGCCGTCGTAGGCGGCGTCACTGAACGGGAAGGTCAGCAGGATCTCCAGCGCCTTCGGCAGATCCGCGCCCGCCTCACCGAGCTTCTGCAGCGTCGGCTGCAGCGCCTTGAGGTCGGCGACGAGGTCTTCCTTGCTCTTGTTCACCGTGTCGACGGCGACACCCGAGAGGTTGTTGAGCGCGTTCAGCATGGTCACCAGCTGGCCGCGCTGCTGCTCCAGCACACCGAGACCGGGACCGAGGTTGTCGACCGCGCCGACCAGCTTGTCCTTCTGCCCGTTCAGGGTGAGTGAGAGCCGGTTCAGCCCGTCGAGTGCCCGCGTGATGTTCGCGGACTGCTTGTCCAGGTTCGTGACCAGCTCGTTGGTGTTGTTCAGCAGCGCCTTGAGCTCCGGCGAGCGGCCGGTGGTGGCGTTGTTGAGTTCCTTGGTGATGGTGTTGAGCTGTTCGACCCCGCCGCCGTTGAGCAGCAGCGAGAGCGCGCCGAGCAGTTCTTCGACCTCGACGCTGCGGTTCGTGCGGGCCAGCGGGATCACCGCGTTGTCGGCGAGCTTGCCCTGCCTGTCGGCGGGCGCCGCCAGCTCGACGTACTTCTCACCGAGGAGGCTGGACTGCTTGACGTTGGCGAGAGCGTTCGCCGGCAGCTTCACGTCTCCGTTGACCCGGAGGGTGACTTCGGCGTTCCAGCCGTCCGGGGTCAGCCCGATCGCTTCGACGCGACCGATGGCGACCTCGTTGACCTTCACCCCGGCCTGCGGGGTCAGGTCGAGGACGTCGCGGAACTGCACCTTGACCGTGTACGGGTGGTCGCCGAGTTCGGCGCCACCGGGCAGCGGGACGTCGTAGATCCCGCTGAACCCGCAGCCGCTCAACGTCAGCGCCGCGACCGTCCCGGAGGCGATGAGAGCGATCTTCTTCAGTGTCCTTCGCGGCACTCCGTGCTCGTCGGCTGAGCTCTGCGCCATGAGTCCTCTTTTTTTGCAACGCATCACTTCGCCGCCGTTCCGTAGAGCTGACCGGCGATGGGCAGCGGCAGCGGCGGCAACTGGCCCGCCTGCGAAGACTGGATCACCTGCGCGATCGACGGCAGCGGCACCAGCCCGTCGACCAGTCCGGCGACCCCCTTGCAGGCGTCGCCCAGCGCGTCGAGCGCGTCCGGGGTCTGCTTGAGCAGGTTGCACACCATCACCAGCGGCGGCTGGGTGAGCTCGTTGAGGTTGGCTCGCGCGTCGAGCGTTCCCGACGAGGCGTTGTAGGTGTTGACCAGGTTCCCGAGGCCGACCGGGGCGACGTCGAGGATCTCGGCGAGCGCGCCGCGCTGGTCCACGAGGACCTTGGTCACACTGGCCAGCTTGTCCACATTGGACTTGAGCCGGTCGCGGTTCTTCTCGATGAACGCCTGCACCGCGGTGAGCGTGTCGGACAGCTGCTTCACCGTGGCCGAGAGGTTTTCCCGTTCGCCCGCGAGGAATCCGCTGACGTCGGCGAGTTGCCGTTCGAAGTCACGGACCTGCTGGTCGCTGTTCACCAGCGTCTGCGAGAAGGAACCGAGGTTCTCGACGGTCTTGAACAGGTCGTCCTTGTTGCCGGACAACGTGCCCGCGGCCTGCCCGAGTTTCGTGATCGTGTCGTGCAGCGCCTGCCCGTTGCCGTCGAAGTTCTTCGCGGCGGTGTCGAGCAGGTTCGACAGCGAACCGTTCTTGTTGGCACCGTTGGGCCCGAGCGACCTGCTGACCCGGGAAAGGCTGGCGGCGAGCTCGTCGACTTCCAGCGGGACCTCGGTGCGGTCGAGCCCGATGACGGCGCCGTCGGCGATCCGCGGCCCGCCCTTGTAGGCCGGGGCGAGCTGGACGTAGCGGTCACTGACCAGCGACGGCGACACGATGATCGCCTTCGCGTCCGCGGGCACGGCCACCGAACGGTCGTACTCGAGTTCGACGCGGACCTGGTTGCCCATCGGCTGGATCTTGGTGACCTTGCCCATGTCGACGCCGAGCATGCGGACACTGTTGCCTTCGTAGAGGCCGACGGTGCCGGCGAAATACGCGGTCACGTGGTTGCGGCCGGCGTCCTTGAGCGTCCACCACAGCGCGCCGGCGACGACCAGCGCGAGCACGATCGCGATGGTGAAGCCGCGCGCGAGGCTGGAACCGAGACGGGTACTCATTTCTCGTAGCACCCCTTGTCGTTGATCGGCCCGAACGACGGCAGGACCAGTCCGCAGATGTAGTTGTCGAACCAGCGGCCGTTGCCGATCGTGTTCGTGAACACGCGGATGAACGGCGCGAACCGCGCGATGCCCTGGCCGAGGGCGTCCTGGTTGCGCTGGAGCATCGAGGTCAGCTGGTCGAGCTGGGTGAGCACCGGGTCGAGCTGTGCGTCGTTGTCGTCGACCAGGCCCTTGAGCTGGGTGGCGAGGTTGCGCGAACCGTCCAGCAACGCGGAGATCGCTTCCTTGCGCTTGGCCACCTCGCCGAGCAGCTTGTTGCCGTCGGCCAGGAGCTTCTCGAACTCGGCGTCGCGGTCGACGAGCGTCTGCGAGACCTGCCGCGTGTTCGCGAGCAGGCTCGACAGCTGCGAGTCACGCTTGGCGATGGTGTCCGAAAGCCGCGAAAGGCCGTTCAAGGCGCCCTTCACGTCGGCCGGGGTGTCCGCGAAGGTCTCCGTGATGACGTCGAAGCTCTTCGCCAGCTGCGTCGTGTCGATGTCGTCGACGGTCTGCGAGAGCCCGCGGAAGGCGTCGAGGACGTCGAACGGCGACATCGTGCGCTCGCGCGGGATCGTCGCGCTCGGGTCGAGCGTGCGCTGCCCCTGCGGGTCGAGCGCCAGGTACTTCTGCCCGAGCACGGTCTTGATCTTGATGGCCGCGCTGGTCTTGTCACCCAGCCAGGCGTCCTTGACCTTGAAGGAGATCCGGACCTTGTCGCCGTCGAGCTTGATCTCGGAGACCTTGCCGACCTTCACGCCCGCGACCCGCACGTCGTTGTCCTCCTGCAGGCCCGAAGCCTCGCTGAAGTCCGCGGAGTACGTCGTCCCGCCGCCGATGACCGGCAGGTCCTCGGAGTTGAGCGCGGCGAGGAAACCCAGCAGCAGCACCGAGATGCCGACCAGCGCGATCGGGATCGGATTGCGTTTCTGGAACGACTTCATGCCGTGCACCTCGCCCGGTTCACCGGCAGCAGCGGCAGGTTGATCGGCTCGTTGATCAGCGGAGGCAGGGCGACGGCTCCCGTCAGCTCACAGGCGAAGAAGTTGAACCAGGAGCCGTAGTCGGCGGTGCGGGTCAGCGCCGTCACCTTCTGCGGCAGGAACTGGATGAAATGCTCGACGATCGGCTGGCTGTCGTTGAGGTTCTTCGTCAGCGTGCCGAGCGCGGCGATGTCCTGCTTGAGCGGCTCACGGGCCTCACCGAGGAGACCCGACGTCGTCTCGGCGAGGGTGCCGAGCGATTCGATGGCGTCGCCGATCGGCTCGCGGTCCGCGGCCAGCCCGGAGACCAGCTGCTGCAGCTTGACGATCAGGTCGTTCAGCTGCGGCGTGTGCGCGTTGACCGTGTCGAGCACCGAGTTCAGGTTGTCGATGACCTCGCCGATCACCTTGTCCTTGTCGGCGATCGTGGTGGCCAGCGACGCGGTGTGCTTCAACAGGCTTTCGACCGTGCCGCCCTCGCCCTGAAGGACCTGGATGACCTCGTAGGACAGCTTGTTGATGTCGTCCGGGTTGAGCGCGGTGAACAGCGGCTTGAACCCGTTGAACAACTGCGTCAGGTCGAGCGCGGGCGTGGTCCGCTCCAGCGGGATGTTCCCGCCGGGCTCCAGTGTCTTGCCGGAGCTGTCGGTGCCCTGCCCGAGCGAGAGGTAGCGCTGGCCGACCAGGTTCCGGAACTTGATCTGCGCGGTCACCCCGGCGGGCAGCTTGCGGCCGGAGTCCACCTCGAACTCGATCTCGGCCTGACGCCGGTCGACGATGCGGACCTCTTTGACCTGCCCGACCCGGACACCGGCGATGCGGACGTCGTCGTTGGGCAGCACGAGGGTCGCGTCGCTGAACCGTGCCTTGTAGGCGTTGGTGCTGGTGGTGTTCACGTTGGCGATGCTGATGCCGAGGATCGTCGTGAACAGCACGGTGACGACGATGAAGGCACAGAGTTTGATCAGCGGAGCGAGCAATCCCCTCACTGGACGTGCACCTCCGCTCCTCGGTAGAGCGGCCCGACGAGCAGCGATCCCCAGCCGGGCACGTCCGAGGCGGTCATGCCGACCTGCGGGGCGACCAGCTGCGCGAGGAAGTCCGATTCGGACGCGCTGTACGACGGGCTACCGCCGGGCGCTCCCCCGCCGTTGCCGTTGTAGCCGCCGTAGTTCGCGAAGCCGTTCGACGGCGAAAGACCGTCGTTCGCCGAGCGTGCCGGCGCCTTGACCGTGCTGCCGTCCTTGATCGGGCCGTCCGGCGGATACTGCGGGAACGGGTCCGGGAACTGCTTCAGGTCGTAACAGCGCGGACCGCGTTTGTCCTCGAACCGCGGCTCGTCCTTGCCGGGCAGGTACGGCCCGCGATTGACGGTGACCTCGATGGTCGCGTGCAGGCCCGGCCGGTCGGTGCCCTTGCCGAGGGCTTTGTCGATCTTCGGCAGGTTGGCCGCCATCTGCCCGATCACGCACGGGTACTCCGGCGCGTACTTCGCCAGCAGCTCCGCCGTCGGGCGGGCGGTGTCGGCGAGCCGGATCAGGTTGTCCGCGTTGTTCTGCAGGAACGTCTGCAGATCGACCGAGGCCTGGGTGACGCTGCCATAGAGGTTCGCCAGATTCATCTTCTGGTCCACCACGGTGCGGGTGGTGGTGCTCAGGTTGTCCAAGGTCTGCACCAGATCCGGGGCGACGGCGCCGAGGTTGTCCGAGAACTTCGCGAGTTCCTTGAGGTTCTGCTGGAGCTTGGGCTCGTGCGGGTTCAGCTCCCCGACGTAGCTGCCGAGCTGCGCGAGGGTGTCGCCGAGCTGGTCGCCGCGGCCGTTGAGCGCGGTCGAGATCGCCGAAAGCGTGCTCGACAGCTTCTGCGGCTGGACGGCCTGCAAGACCGGCATCAGATGGGCGAAGGCCTGCTCCAGCTCGACCGCGCCGGACGTGCGGTCCTGGGTGATCACGTCGCCTTCGGCGATCGTCTCCTCCGACGGCGCGTCCGGGATCTCGAGGGAAACGAAGCGCTCACCGAACAACGTCTTCGGCAGGAATCGCGCCGAAACGTTCTGGGGGATCAGTTTCGCCGACTCCGGATTCAGCGCGAGCGTGAGTTCGGCGCCGTCCGGGGTCGCGTTGATCTCCTTGACCGAGCCGACGATGAGCCCGCGGACCTTCACGTCGGACTGCTTCAGCAACTGGTTCCCGATGCTGCCCGACTGGAGCTTCACACTCACCACGGGAGTGAACGCCCGTTGGTACAGCGCGATGCTCAGCGCCACTCCGCCGATGAGCACGGCGACAAGCAACAGACCGAGAAGCCTGCGCCGGACTGTCGCGATCATCCTGCGATCCTCACCGTGACGTCGGTTCCCCAGATCGCGAAACCGATGAAGAAGTTCATGATGGACACCGTGACGATGCTCAGCCGGACCGCCTTGCCGACGGCCACGCCGACACCGGCGGGGCCGCCGGAGGCCCGGTAGCCGAAGTAACAATGCGACAGGATGATCAAGACGCTGAACAACAGCACCTTGATGAACGAATACAACACATCCTGTGGTGGTAGGAACAGGTCGAAGTAATGGTCGTAGGTACCCGCTGACTGGTTGTAGATGTAGATAACGACCAACCGGGACGCGAGATACGAACTCAGCAGGCCGATGACGTACAGCGGGATGACCGCGACGAAACCGGCGATGATCCGCGTGGTCACCAGGTACGGCAGGCTGGGCACGCCCATGACTTCGAGCGCGTCGATCTCCTCGGAGATCCGCATCGCGCCCAGCTGGGCGGTGAACCCGGCGCCGACCGTCGCCGAAAGCGCCAGGCCGGCGACCAGCGGCGCGATCTCACGGGTGTTGAAGAACGCGGTCAGGAAGCCGGTGAAGGCCGACGTGCCGATCGAGTTCAGCGCCGAATATCCCTGAAGACCGACGAGGACACCGGTGAACAGCGTCAGGCCGACCATTACGCCGACCGTGCCGCCGATGACCGCGAGCGAGCCGGAACCGAAGCTCACCTCGGCGAGTAGCCGCAGAACTTCTTTCATGTAGCGGCGAAGCGTCCTCGGCGTCCACAGCAACGCGCGGCCGTAGAACGACATCTGGTCACCGAGGTTGTCCAGAGTCTGCAAAGGACGGTTGGCAACCCCCTTGGCGCGGGTAAGGAAGGTCATGCGTCAGTCCAGCTTTCCGGGCACGATCTGCAGGTAGATCAGCGTGATCACGAAGTTCACCACGAACAGCATGAGGAACGTGATGACGACCGACTGGTTCACCGCGTCCCCGACGCCCTTCGGGCCGCCGGACGGATTCAGTCCCCGGTAAGCGGCGACGACCCCGGCGATGAAGCCGAAGATCAGCGCCTTCAGCTCGCCGACCCACAGGTCCGGCAGCTGGGCCAGCGCGGAGAAGCTCGCCAGGTACGCGCCCGGCGTCCCGCCCTGGAGGACGACGTTGAAGAAGTAGCCGCCGAGCACGCCGATGACGCTGACCATGCCGTTCAGCAGGAGGGCGATCAGCATCATCGCGAGCACGCGCGGCACGATCAGGCGCTGCACCGCGGAGACACCGAGCACCTCCATGGCGTCGATCTCTTCACGGATCGTCCGCGCGCCGATGTCGGCGCAGACGGCGCTACCACCGGCGCCCGCGACCAGCAGTGCCGTGACCAGCGGACTGGCCTGCTGCACGGTGGCGAGCACCGACCCGGCGCCCGTGTAGGACTGGGCGCCGAGCTGGCGGGCGAGCGAACCGAACTGAAGCGAAATGACCGCGCCGAACGGGATCGCGACGAGCGCCGTCGGCAGGATCGTGACGCTCGCGATGAACCAGGCCTGCTGGATGAACTCCCGCAGCTGGAACGGGCGCTGGAAGATGCCACGAACGATGTCGAGGCCGAGAGCGAACAGGTTCCCGGTCTCGCGCAACATGCCGATCCCGGGAATCTTCGCCGATGAAGCGGAAGAGCTCACGCGCCACCTGACCCCGGATCTTGTGGCCGCAAGCGGTGGTTGCCTGTTCTCCCGGGATGCGGGATGTGGGCGACCTGGTCGTCGGGCAACTGGCCCTGGTGGTGGTTCGGCATCGAGGTCTCGGCCGGCGCCGACCGGTGGCCTGCGGTCGCGAGCCGCTGCGGGCGGACACCGTAGTGCTGCTGCTCCTCCGGGGAGAGCGACTCGATGATGCTCTGCTGCGCCTCGTTCGGCAGGCCGTGCAGGATCTGCATGACCCGGTCCTTGCGGCGGACCGCGCCCATCCGGGTCGGCACGCCGGGCGTCGGCTGCATCTGCGGCGGCACCCCGCTGACGTCCTCGACCCCGCCCGCGTGGTGACCGGCCTCGAACATCGCGCGCTCGGCGGCGAGCTGGGCCGAGTCCTTCTCCTCGCTCATGCCGATGGGGCCGTCCATCTTGCCGTTGAGGAACTGCTTGACGACCGGCTCCTCGCTGGTCAGCAGCACCTCGCGCGGGCCGAACATGACCAGTTCCTTGCGGAAGAGCATGCCGAGGTTGTCCGGAACGGTGCGGGCGAGGTTGATGTTGTGCGTGACGATCAGGAACGTCGCGTCGATCTGCGCGTTGACGTCCAGGAAGAGCTGGGAGATGTAGGTGGTGCGGACCGGGTCGAGACCGGAGTCCGGCTCGTCGACCAGGATGATCTGCGGGTCCAGCACCAGGGCGCGGGCGAGGCCGGCACGTTTGCGCATACCGCCGGAGATCTCGCCGGGCAGCTTCTTGTCGGCGCCGTTGAGACCGGTCATCTCGAGCTTCTCGAGCACGATCCGGCGGACCTCGGTCTCCGACTTCTTCGTGTGCTCGCGCAGGGGGAACGCCACGTTGTCGTAGAGGTTCATCGAGCCGAAGAGCGCGCCGTCCTGGAACAGGACGCCGAAGAGCTTGCGCACCTCGTAAAGCTGGTGTTCGGAGCACGTCACGATGTCGACGCCGTTGATCATGCACCGGCCCTTGTCGGGCTTGAGCAGACCGATCATCGACTTCAAGAAGACGGACTTACCGGTTCCGGACGGGCCGAGCATCGCCGAAACCTCGCCCGGAGGCAGGGTCAGCGTGACGTCCCGCCAGATGGCCTGCTTACCGAAGGACTTGGAAAGACCTTCGATGACCACCTCGGCACCCATCGCACCTCCAGGAGCTGTTCCGCGTCGTCGCGCACTGCCGTCCCGTGCCACTGGCCCGGGAGGACGCATGCGTTCGCGCAGCGATACCCGCGTCAACCAGGTGCAACGAGCTGAGTGCGAACAGGTTACTCACCAGTTTTCTTTTCTGGCCAGACCCGCGGGTAACTTTTCGCGCAGCCCGCCGCCTGCCCGTGCGCCGCTTGCAGCACCGTAGTGCACGTCACTCCCGTACGCAGATCCACGACCTGCCCCTGCCCAGGTCGGATCGCGATTAGGGGGCTAAACGCAGGTCAGGTGCCCCGGCCGCCCTCCGCGCCACGCGGATCGCGATTAGGGGGCTAAACGCAGGTCGGCTGCCCCGGCCGCCCCCAGGTGCTTAGCGTGGCTACGCGTCGCGATTAGGGGGCTAAACGCAGGTCGGGGCGGAGGGGCGGGAGACGGCGAAGGGGCGGGCATCCGTGTGGATGCCCGCCCCTTCGGCGGTGCTGCGGTAGGCGCTGACGCGCCCGGGATCACTTGATGGTGATCTTGGCGCCCGCGGCCTCGAGCTTCTCCTTGGCGGCCTCGGCGGCCTCCTTGTCGACCTTCTCCAGGAGGGCCTTGGGAGCGGCCTCGACCAGCTCCTTGGCCTCCTTCAGGCCCAGACCGGAGACGACCTCACGGACGACCTTGATGACCTGGATCTTCTTTTCACCGGCGGACTCGAGAACGACGTCGAACTCGTCCTGCTCCTCGGCGGCCGCGGCGGGGGCGGCACCCGGGGCGGCGGCGACGACGGCAGCCGGGGCGGCCGCGGTCACGTCGAAGGTGGTCTCGAATTCCTTCACGAACTCGGACAGCTCAAGAAGGGTGAGCTCCTTGAAGGCGTCGATCAGCTCGGTGGTGCTCAGCTTCGCCATGGTGGCTTTCCTCTCTGAAACGAACTAAAAGTTCGGGGTGGGGGTGTTCAGCTCTCGGCGGGTGCTTCGGCTGCTTCGGTACCGGCGTTGCGCTGCTTGTCCTCCAGCGCGGCAGCCAGGCGGGCGACCTGGGACGCCGGCGCCTGGAACAGCGCGGCGGCCTGGGACAGCTTCGCCTTGAACGCGCCCGCCGCCTTGGCGAGCAGGACCTCACGGCTGTCGAGATCGGCGATCTTGGTGATCTCGTCCACGGACAGCGTCTTGCCGTCCATGTAGCCGCCCTTGATCACAAGCGCGTTGTTGTCCTTCGCGAAGTCGCGAAGCGCCTTCGCGGCGTCAACAGCTTCACCTTCGACGAAGGCGATCGCGGTCGGGCCGACGAACAGGTCTTCAAGGCCCTCGATGCCCGCGTCCGTGGCGGCACGCTTGACGAGGGTGTTCTTCGCGACCCGGTACTTGGCACTGGTGCCGAGAGCGCGGCGCAGCTGGGACAGCTGGGACACGGAGAGGCCGGTGTACTGGGTAACGACTGTGGCCGAGCTGCTGCGGAAGCTCTCCGCGATCTCGGCGACGGCCGCCTCCTTGTCGGGCTTCGCCATGGTCGCCTCCTCTCTTGGCTAGTGGTCCACTGGCCTTGAGAGCCCTGAAACGACGAAACGCCCCAGCGCAGACAGGCGCGGGGCGTCAGGGCACACGACGATATGCGTCGTGGACGAGCCTCGTTCCTCCTGCGCGGGTCGCCCGCCCTAGCGGGGCCTTCGTTCTCCAGGCCAGATGACCGGGAGAAGACCAGCGGTCTTCGGTAGAACCTTGACAAGGGTACGTGACCCTGTTTCGGCCTCCGCACGGGCCCCTGCCGGATCGCGTTTAGCCCGCTAAACGCGACCGGCGGAGTGCGCGGGCGGGCTCGCGAGGCATCATGGTGACGTGGCGGAGCAGCGTGATGACGGAAAGCCGGACAACGAGCCCGGCACGGACATCGAGCCCAAGGCGGGAGGTCAGCCCGCGCCCCGGCTGGACGAGGAGCAACTGCGCCAGTTCCAGCAGTTTCAGCAGTTTCAGGACTATCTGAAGTTCACCGAGGCACAGCAGCAGGGCCTCGTGCCGACGCAGCCCGCGCAGCCGATGACCCAGCACTACGCAGGACAGCCTCCGGCACCTCCGGGACCGCCGCCCGGCGAACTCGTCAAGGCCCCTCGGCCGCGCACTCCGCGCTGGCTGCGACGCCTGGGCTGGAAGCTCCTCGCCTGGGTGATCGTGATCCTGCTGATCTGCATCGGCGCGACCATCGCCTACCGGCAGATCTTCCCCAGCGACGCCGGGGAGGACACGGCGACGTTCGTCCAGGGCGGCGGGGGCAAGCACCGCACCAACCAGGTTCTTTCGACCAACCCGTGGGAGGCGGTGCGGGCCATCTACGACACGATCGGCAAGCCGTACCCGCCTGCCACCCGCGTCGAAAAGGTCTGCCTGTCGATGAGCGAACAGGCGCAGGCCCAGTTCGCCCGCGACCTCGGCTACCCGGACTGTGCGACCGCTGTCCCGGCCCTGAACGCGAAGGTCACCGACATCACGCCGTACATCTACGCGGTGCGCCCGATGTCGAGCGTGGTCCCGCGGCAGAACCTGACGATCCACTCGTGCTGGTACACCATCCGCGGCGGTCCCCTGCTGGGCAGCTTCACCCTGCAGGAAGTCGAGATGGGCCAGTGGCTGATCACCGGGCACGCGAACTCCCCCGACCCCTGCCCCGCCCCGCCCACCGGCAACTGACCTGGGCGTTTCAACTTCAGATCGCGATTAGGGGGCTAAACGCAGGTCGGCCACCGGATCACGATTAGCCCGCGAAACGCAGGTCGGGCGCCGGATCGCGATTAGGGGGGGCTAAACGCACGTCCGGTCAGAGGTCGTGCGAAGTGAGGAAGCCGGTCAGCGCGGAGCCGAAGGCGGGGTGCATGACGGCGGCCATGTGGTCGCCCGGGACGCGGACGAGGCGGGCACCGGCGATGGCGGCGGCCAGGCGTTCGGGTTCCGCGGCCAGCGGGTCGGTGTCCCCCGCCAGGATCAGGGTCGGCACCGCGATCGCCGTCAGGTCCAGTTTCGGGTTCGCCGTCCCGCGCGCGACGGCCGCCAGCGCGATCCGGTCGGCCCGCAGAGCGTCGGCCAGCATCCGAAACGGCGCCGAAGACGCCGGGAGCGTCGAAGGGTCCGAAGCGAGCAGTGCCTCGCTGATCGCCTCAGGCGTGACGACGCGGGTGTCCACGCCGCCGAAGTCGACGATCCCCGAACCGACCCCACCGATCGCGAGACACCGGATCCGCGGGTCGGCGGCCACCGCGCCGAGCGCGATCATCGCGCCCATCGAGTAGCCGACCATCGACACCTCGTCGAGGTTCAGCGTGTCGAGCAGCGCCGAAACGTCGCGGACCATCGCGTCGTCGCCGTAGCTCGCCTCGTCGTGCGGTTTCGCCGACCGTCCGTGGCCGCGCGCGTCCAGGCTGATCACGGTCAGCCCCGCGTCCTGGAGGGTGTCGACGACGCCCGGCGCGATCCAGTTGGCGTTCGTGTCCGCGGCGAAGCCGTGTTGCAGCAGTACCGGACGCCCTCGGCCTTCCCAAACGGTGTAGCTCAGCTGAAGCCCGTCGAACGACGCGAAGGTAGGCATGCCCTCCAGCAAACACGAAAAAGGGGCGGCCCCGCCGTAGCGGGACCGCCCCCTTCTCAGTGATGTCTAACTCAGACTCACGCTTCCTCGGAGAGGAGGTTGCGGGTCCGGGCGGGGTCGACCGGGATACCCGGGCCCATCGTCGTGGAGACGACGACCTTGCGCAGGTAACGGCCCTTCGCCGACGACGGCTTGGCGCGGAGGACCTCGTCCAGCGCGGCCGCGTAGTTCTCCACCAGCTTCTCGGTGTCGAACGAGGCCTTGCCGATGACGAAGTGCAGGTTGGCCTGCTTGTCCACGCGGAAGTTGATCTTACCGCCCTTGATGTCCGCCACGGCCTTCGCGACCGCGGGGGTCACGGTGCCGGTCTTCGGGTTCGGCATCAGGCCACGCGGGCCGAGGATGCGGGCGATACGGCCGACCTTCGCCATCTGGTCCGGCGTCGCGATCGCGGCGTCGAACTCGAGCCAGCCACCCTGGATGCGCTCGATCAGTTCGTCGGTGCCGACCACGTCCGCGCCGGCGGCCTCGGCCTCGGCGGCCTTGTCACCAACGGCGAAAACGATGACGCGGGCGGTCTTACCGGTGCCGTGCGGCAGGTTCACGGTGCCGCGGACCATCTGGTCGGCCTTGCGAGGGTCGACACCGAGGCGCATGGCGACCTCGACGGTGGCGTCCATCTTCGCGGAGGAAGTCTCCTTGGCCAGCTTCGCGGCCTCGAGCGGGGCGTAGAGCCGCTCGCGGTCCACCAGCTCAAGAGCCTTGCGGTAGGCCTTGCTGTGCTTGGGCATTGCTTCTGTCCTTAACTCTTCAACGGATCAGTGTGGTGTTGGAGCCAGCACTGGCTCTCCCACGGTGGTGCTGGGTGGTGCTCAGTCGACGACCGTGATGCCCATCGAGCGGGCGGTGCCGGCGATGATCTTCGCGGCCTGGTCGATGTCGTGCGCGTTCAGGTCGGATTCCTTGGTCTTCGCGATGTCGCGGACCTGGTCCCAAGTGACCTTGGCGACCTTGGTCTTGTGCGGCTCGCCGGAACCCTTCTCCACGCCCGCGGCCTTCAGCAGCAGCTTCGCGGCCGGCGGCGTCTTGAGCTTGAAATCGAACGAACGGTCTTCGTACACGGAGATCTCGACCGGGACGACGTCCCCGCGCTGCGACTCGGTCGCGGCGTTGTAGGCCTTGCAGAACTCCATGATGTTGACGCCGTGCTGACCCAGCGCGGGGCCGACCGGCGGCGCGGGGTTGGCCGCACCCGCCTTGATCTGCAGCTTGATGATCGCCGCAAGCTTCTTCTTCTTGGGTGGCATTTCGTTTGTTCCTTCTTACTGACTTGAGTCCCCCGCACACCTGCCAGTACGCGGGGACTGCCGGCCGTCTGGCGGCCGTCAGATCTTGGAGACCTGGTTGAACGACAGCTCGACCGGGGTCTCCCGGCCGAAGATCGACACCAGGACCTTCAGCTTCTGTCCGTCCACGTTGACCTCGGAGATCGTCGCGGGCAGCGTGGCGAACGGGCCGTCCATGACGGTGACCGACTCGCCGATCTCGAAGTCGACCTCGACCGCGGGGCCGCCCAGCTGCGACTCGGAAGCGGCGGCCTCGCCCTTGCCGGACTTGGCGGGCGCGGCCGTCTCGACCTTGGGCGCGAGGAACTTGAGCACCTCGTCCACGGTCAGCGGCGACGGACGCGACGTGGCTCCGACGAACCCGGTGACACCCGGCGTGTTGCGCACCGCGCTCCACGAGGCGTCGTTCAGGTCCATGCGGACCAGGATGTAGCCGGGCAGCACCTTGCGCTGCACCTGCTTGCGCTGGCCGTTCTTGATCTCGGTAACCTCTTCGGTCGGGACCTCGATCTGGAAGATGTAGTCCTCGACGTCCAGCGTCTGGGTCCGGGTCTCGAGGTTGGTCTTCACCTTGTTCTCGTAACCCGCGTACGAGTGCACGACGTACCACTCGCCGGGAGCGGCGTTGAGTTCCGCGCGCATCTTCGCGACCGGGTCGACGTCCTCGTCGGCTTCGGCGGCGGTGTCGTCGGCTGCGTTGTCGTCGGTCTCGTCGGACGCGACATCTCCGGCTTCGTCGACCTCGTCGCCTGCGGCGGGCACCTCGACGGAGTCCAGGTGCTCGGACTGCTCGTCGCCGAGTGCCGCGTGCACCTGCTCGTCGGAAAGCTCGGTCAGCTCATGACCGGCTGCTGTGCCGTTGTCGGAGGTCACGTTCCGTCCTCTCAGTTGATCGGTTGCCGTGGCGCAGGGCAGGCGTGCGGCGCCGCTCAGGCCCCGCGACCGGCTGCCTCAGCTGCCGAAGACGGCACCGACGACCTCTTTGAAGGCCAGGTCGAGGCCGCTCACCAGCGCCACCATGAACACCACGAAGACCAGCACCACCGCGGTGTAGGTGACCATCTGCTTGCGGTTCGGCCAGATGACCTTGCGCAGCTCGGCCCAGACCTCACGGATGAAGCGCATGAGCCGGGCGAAGATCGACGCCTGCTTCGGCTTGCGGTCGCGCTTCGGGGTCGCCGTGCCTTTGGCGTCCTTGGACTTCTCGGTCTTGTCCCCGGCCTTCGCCTTGCCGGCGGGGCGGGTCTTGTCGTCCGACTTGGCGTCGGCCTTGCCGGACGGGCGCGCGGACGCACGGCGCTCACGCCGGGCAGCGGCGGTCACCGGGCGGGACTGCTCGTCGGGCTTCTGCCCGGCGCCGTCCTGCGCCTTCTCACCGCTGGCGTCGCTGTCGCTCACGACCACTCCTCCGCCTTCACCAGTTCGCTTACGCAGGGGTGACAGGACTTGAACCTGCAACCTGCGGTTTTGGAGACCGCTGCTCTGCCAATTGAGCTACACCCCTTTGGAACCCCGATGCTCCGGAGCTCCCGAGGACGCATTCCATCGTCCCCACCGCCGTGGCGGGGATGACCGTAGTGCGTTCCGAGACCAGAAGTCTACGGCAACCCCCGAACAGCTTCGCAACCGCGCCCCTCAAAGCGGCGCGGAGCAGCCTTCCGCGGGGAAACTCCCCCACGGCCGACCCCATGATCGTGCCACGATGTCGCCATGAGCGCTCCCGCACCCTCGCCTTCGCCGGCTTCGCGCGTCTCGGCCCGCATCGGCGGCATCACGCCCTCGGCCACGCTGGCCGTCGACGCGAAGGCCCGGGAGCTCAAGGCGCAGGGCCGTCCGGTGATCGGGTTCGGTGCCGGGCAGCCGGACTTCCCCACCCCGGCCAACGTGCTCGAAGCCGCCGAAGCGGCCGTCCGGGACAAGGTCAATCACGGCTACACGGCCGCGGGCGGGCTCCCGGAGTTGCGCGAGGCGATCGCGGCGAAGACCGTCCGCGACTCCGGGTTCGAGGTCGACCCGAGCCGCGTCCTGGTGACCAACGGCGGCAAGCAGGCGGTCCACTCGGCGTTCGCGACGCTGCTCGACCCCGATGACGAGGTGCTGCTGCCCGCGCCGTACTGGACGACGTACCCGGAGTCGATCGCCCTCGCCGGCGGTGTCGCGGTGCAGGTCACGGCCGACGAGACGACGGGTTACCTGGTCACCGTCGAGCAGCTCGAAGCCGCCAGGACACCGCGCACGAAGGTGCTCCTGTTCGTGTCGCCGTCGAACCCGACCGGCGCGGTGTACCCGCGTGAGCAGGTCGAGGCGATCGGGCGCTGGGCGCACGAGAACGGTCTCTGGGTCATCACCGACGAGATCTACGAGCACCTGGTCTACGACGGCGCGGAAGCGCCTTCGCTGCCCGTCCTGGTCCCGGAGCTCGCCGACCGCACGATCGTCCTCAACGGCGTCGCGAAGACGTACTCGATGACCGGCTGGCGGGTGGGCTGGCTGCTCGGTCCGCACGACGTGGTCAAGGCGGCGACGGCGTACCAGTCACACTTGTGCGGCAACGTTTCCAACGTGGCGCAACGAGCCGCGCTGGCCGCGGTGAGCGGCCCGCTCGACGCCGTTTTCGCGATGCGCGAAGCCTTCGATTCCCGGCGCAAGACCGCGCTTTCCCTGCTTTCCGAGATCCCCGGCGTCGAGACTCCGGTGCCGCTCGGCGCCTTCTACGTTTATCCGTCGGTGAAAGCCTTGCTGGGCAAGGAGATCCGCGGCGAACGCCCGGCCGACACGGTGGCGCTGGCCGATCTGATCCTGCGCGAGGCCGAGGTCGCCGTGGTGCCCGGCGAAGCGTTCGGGACGCCAGGATACTTCCGGATTTCCTACGCGCTGGACGAAAACGATCTCGCCGAAGGGATCTCCAGGATGGGCCGGCTGCTCGCGGAAGCACGGTGACCGTGATGCGCTTGGGAATCGCTCTTCCGCAGTATGGTCCCCTCGCGTCGATGGACGCCGTCACCGGTTTCGCCGCGGCCGCCGAGGAGCTCGGGTACGAATCCTTGTGGGTCGGGGATCGTGTGCTGGCCCCAGTGTCGCCGTCGGACTTCTATCCCGGCGGCACGCCCGAACGGCCGTACCCGCCCGAGTTCGTCACCTTCGCCGATCCGCTGATCCTGCTGACCGTCGCCGCGAGCGTCACGAACAGGGTCCGGCTGGGCACCAGCACACTCACCGGCACGGTGTATCCGGCCGTCGTGCTCGCCAGGATGCTCACTTCACTGGATCAGGTGAGCGGTGGGCGGCTGGACGTCGGCCTGGGTATCGGCTGGCTCCGCGACGAGTACACGGCCACGGGCACGCCCTGGAAGGGGCGCGGCAGGCAACTGGAGGAGCTTCTCGACGTTCTCGGGAAGTTCTGGACCGACGACCCGGTCGAGCACGAGGGCGAACGCTGGCGGATCCCGGCGTCGAAGGTGGGCTTGCGACCGGCGCAGAGCCCGCATCCGCCGGTCCTGCTCGGCGGGCTGTCGCCGGTGGCGCTGGACCGCGTCGGCCGCCGCGCGAACGGCTGGCTTCCCGCGGGGCTGCCCGCGCCGTATTTGGCGAAGCTCTGGAAGACCGTGGTGAGCGCGGCCGAGAAGGCGGGCCGAGATCCCGGCACGTTGCGGCGGGTCCTGCGGATCAACCCGAAGCCCGGAACCGATCTCCAAGACGTCGCCGCGCAGCTCGAGGCGGCTGCCGAGACCGGGATCGCCGAAGCCTTCGTCGACCCGCACTATCTCGCGCGGGACGTCGGCCACGCCCTCGATCTCGCCGCCGGACTGCGCGACCTCGTCCCCCGCGACTGAGGGCCCTCCCCGTTCGCCGGGAAGGGCCTTCAGCAGGTCAGGACGCGCCGTCGGCGAGCTGGACGAGCGCGTGGGCCTTCGCCGCGTACTTCCAGTTGCCGAGGTCCCGGATGGTCTTGATCTTGAGCTCGGCGAGGAGTTCGTCATGCTTCTTCGTCAGGCCTTCGAGGGCGGACGGGAGGCTCACGGTTTTCGCCTTTCCTCGGGGCAGGTACGGGCATCACCCTGAACGTGATCCACGTCTCAGGCAACCGGAGATCACCCGTTCACGCGTCGTTCACCGACGAGCGGACCGATGACAAAGGTGACCCAGGTCGCGTACAACGAACGGGTGACGCAGCGAAGAACGGGCGGAGGCTGCCTCTTCCTGGTGATCGTGCTGTCCGTCCTGGGGATCGCCTACCACCTGTGGGAGCGTGGGACGTCGGTGACGCCTGCGGGCGTCACCACTTCGGATGGCTCAGGCCGGTACATCGCGCTGGGGGATTCCTACACGGCTTCGCCGGGCACCGGACGGCCCGTGGGCGCGCCGCCGGGCTGCGACCGCTCGGACAACAACTACCCGAGCCTGCTCGCCGCGAAGCTGCGCCCGGCCGAGTTCGTCGACGCCAGCTGTAGCGGCGCCACGACCGAACACCTCACCGGCGAGCAGAAGACCCGGGACGGCACGAACGCTCCGCAGCTCGACGTCATCGACGGCGACACGACCCTGGTGACCGTCGGGATCGGCGGCAACGACGTGGGCTTCGTCGGCTTCGCGAGCCAGTGCGCGACGCAGGTGCAGACCGCTTCGCCCTGCAAGACCCAGCTGACCGCGGGCGGGCGCGACCAGTTGGCCGAGCGGATCGCCGCCGCGGCGGGGCGTTTCGGCGGGATTCTGGACCAGATCCGCGCGAAGGCCCCTTCGGCGCGCATCGTGGTCGTGGGGTACCCGACAGTGCTGCCGGACGACGACGCCGGTTGCTGGCCGGTACTGCCGGTCGGCGCGGGGGACGTGGCCTACTTCCGCGACTCACTGAAGCGACTGAACGAGGCGTTGCAGGAGAAGGCGAAGGAGCACGAAGCGGGCTTCGCCGACATGTCGACAGCGAGCAAGGGGCGGGACATGTGCAGCGCCGCGAACCGGCGCTGGGTCGAAGGCCCCGCTCCTTCCGTGCCCGCGGCGGCGCTGCACCCGAACGCGCGGGGCGCGGAAGGGATGGCGGAGGTCATCGAGAAGCTGCTGAAGGTCGCGTAGGGCAGCGAGGACGTTGTGAAAGCCACTTTCGCAACGTTGAACGTTGCGAAAGTGGCTTTCACAACCCGTCAGACGCGGACGACCGCCTGCGCCTTGCCCAGGACGGCCTTGCCCTCGAACTTGGCGGTGATGTCGACGCGGGCGGTGCCGTCGTCGTTGACCACGGCGACCTTCCCGGTGAACTCGATTGTCGCCACGCCGTCGTTCGGCACGACCACGGGGCGCGTGAAGCGCGCGAAGTAGTCGACGAGGCGGCCGGGGTCGCCCAGCCAGTCGGTGACGAGGCGCGCCCCGAGCGCCATGGTCAGCATCCCGTGCGCGATGACGTCGGGAAGGCCGACTTCCTTGGCGAAGGCCTCGTTCCAGTGAATGGGGTTGAAGTCCTGCGACGCGCCGGCGTAGCGCACCAGCTGGTCGCGGGTGACGTCGATGGTCAGCGGCGTCAGTTCTTCCCCGGCCGTGAACGTGCTCACGCGTCCTCCCCTCGGACCACGAGCTGGGCGTTCGTGGTGGCGATCGGGCCGCCGTCGGCGCCGGAGATCTCGGCGCGCAGGTTGATGAAGTCGTTCCCGGCGCGGGTCATGATGTTGTCGATGTGCGTGGTGAGCGACAGGACGTCACCCGCGTGCACCGGCCGCGTGTAGGTGAACCGCTGGTCGCCGTGGACCATCCGCGAATAGTCCAGACCCAGCTCGGGGTCCGAGACGATCGCGTTGATCGAGGCGAGGTTGATGATCGTCAGGAACGTCGGCGGGGCGATGACGTCGGGGTAGCCGGCCGCCTTCGCCGCTTCGGTGTCGCGGAAGAGCGGGTTCGCGTCGCCGAGCGCGTCGGCGAACTCCCGGATCTTCTCGCGACTCACTTCATAGGTACTGGTCGGCGGGTACACCCGCCCGGTGAACGACTGGTCCAAGGCCACCCGAGCAGGCTACCGAACCCGAAAAATACCCGAAGCCGCCCTGGTGACCAGGACGGCTTCGGGTGAGACAGGTAGAACCGCCAGACGCTCAGCGGGTCTCTTTGTGAGTCCGGTGCGTACCGCAGTTCGGGCAGAACTTCTTCATCTCCAGGCGATCCGGGTTGTTGCGCCGGTTCTTCTTGGTGATGTAGTTGCGGTGCTTGCACTCCTCACACGCGAGCGTGATCTTCGGTCGCACGTCAGTGGCAGCCACAGCATTTCCTTCTCTACTAGGCCTGGGATACCCAGGATTACCGCGTAGCGGTGGCCGGACTTGAACCGGCGACACAGCGATTATGAGCCGCTTGCTCTGCCAGCTGAGCTACACCGCCCTTACATAACCCTAACCGCGACACGCTTGCGTGACGCGGTTGAGGTTGCGAGCCCCTTTACGGAATCGAACCGTAGACCTTTTCCTTACCATGGAAACGCTCTACCGACTGAGCTAAAGGGGCCTTGCCCTCTCGCGAGGACTTGGAAAGACTAGCAGGCCGGTTAAGGGGCCTTGACCGGGGGCCCGGTTATCGCGAAACCTCAGGTCAGCAGGGTCAGGACGGTCTCGGAGTGTCGACCCGGCGAGCGTGCCGTACGGGCCTGCAGCCACGCCTCCAGGCGGTCCTCCGGCAGCGGCCGGGAGATGAGGTAGCCCTGCGCCACGTCACACCCCATCGCCTCCAGCTGATCCCGCGCGACGTCCTCCTCGACGCCCTCCGCCACGACCGTTAGGCCGAGCGAGTGGCCCAGCTCGACGATGGAGCGCACGACGGCGAGGTCGCCGAGGTCGGTGCCCATGCCGAGCACGAAGCTCTTGTCGATCTTGACCTGGTCGACCGGGAGCTGCCGCAGGTACGCCAGCGACGAGTAACCGGTGCCGAAGTCGTCGACGGCGAGCACGATGCCCAGCGAGTGCAGCTCCCGCAGGATCGGCAGCGCCTTCTGCGGGTCGGACATCACACCGGACTCGGTCAGCTCGAAGGTGAGCAGCTCGGGCGGGATGCCGAAGCGGTCGAGTTCGCGCGCGACCTTCGTCGGGAAGTCCTCGTCGGCCAGGTTCCGCACCGACAGGTTCACCGCGGCGGAGATGCGCAGGCCCTCGTCGAGCCACTTGCGCACCCGCTTCAACGACTCTTCGAGCACGAACGAAGTCAGGACGCCGATGAGGCCGGCGGCTTCGATCGCCGGGACGAACTCGTCGGGCCCGAGCCTGCCGAACTCCGGATGCACCCAGCGCACGAGCGCCTCGACGCCCTGGATCTGCCGGTTCGGCAAGGTGATCTTCGGCTGGTAGTGGACGCTCAGCTGGCCTTCTTCCAGCGACTGCCGGAACTGCGTGACCATCTGGAACCGGCGCATGAAGATCTGGCCCATGCTGGCCATGTAGCCGCGGACCTCTTCGCCGCCCTTGGTGGCGCGGACGGCGACGTCGGCGCGCTGCAGGAGCCCGTCGACGTCGACCTGGTCGTCGTCTTCCGCCGACGAAGTCGCGTAGCCGATCATCGCGTTGGCTTCGACGGAGAGCCGGTCCACCGGGTACGGGGCGACGAGTTCCGCGCGCAGCAGTTCCGCGGCGGCCTGGGCGCGCTCCGGCGCGCAGCCGACGAGGAGCGCCGCGAAGGACGCGCCTTCGAGCCTGGCGAGCGGGACGTCGGGGCCGAGCGCGTCGCGGATCCGGCGGCCCGCGGCGATGACCATCCGGTCGGCCCACACGTAGCCGAGCGCGTCGCTCACGGTGGAGAAGACGTCGAGGTCGATCCGGAGCACGACCGCGTCGACCTGTTCCCGCAACGGTTCCTTGGCGACCTGGCGGAAGCCCGGCCGGTTGAGCAGGCCGGTCAGCGGGTCGTGGTAGGCGTCGTGGCGCAGGGTCGCGAGGAGGCGCCGGTTGTCCAGCGACGTCGCGAGGTGGCTGGCCATCGTGCCGAGCAGCTGGACGTCGTACTTGCCGAACCCGCGCCAGCGGGACAGCCTGTCGTGCGCTTCGACGACGCCGAGGAGCTGGTTCGCGCTGCGCAACGGGACGACGAGCGCCTCCTGCGCGCCGCGGTCGAGCAACGCGGAGCGGACGTCGGGATTGGCTTCGGTGATCCGGAAGTGCCGGACGTGTGCGCCGGGCAGGCGCAACAGTGGGTCGTCGGCGGCCGGGTCGACGGGCGGCAGTTCGTCGCCCGCGACGACCATCCGCATGGTGTCCTTCGGTTCCAGCCGAAGCCTGAGCACGACGCGGCCGGCGGCGAGCTGGTCCTTGATGCGTTCGGCGATGGTCGCCCATTCGCGGACGTCGACCCCGCCGACGAGTTCGTCGGCTCGCCCGGCGGGCCGCGCGGCGGCCTGTTGACCGGATCGCGCGACCATCAGGCTCACGTCGGACAGCGCTTCCATGTCGCGCTGCTCGCGGAGCAGGTCGGAATACGCCCAGTACAAAGCGGTGAGCCCGAGGAAGACCGCCAGCACGAGCGGCCAGGCCTTCGGCGTCCCGGAAATGACCAAATATCCGGAAAGACCGACCGAAGCGTTGACGAAGCCGACGACGAGGATGCGGCCCGTCAGCCGGATCGCGGTGCTGACCCGCATGCGGCGGCGCAGCACGCGGACGGCGGCGAGCGCGAGCAGCGTGCTGACCAGCGGCGCGGTCAAAGTGCCCGCCAGCGCGGCGATCCAGGTCATGTCGTGGGCGCCGGAGGCCTGTTTCACCAGTCCTGCCACGGCGAACGCGCCGGTGATCTCCAGCAGGAAGGCGCCGGCGTTGTAGAGGACGCGGCCCGCGACCTTGCGGGCCAGCAGGGTCCCGATGCCCGCCGCGAGATGCGCGGCGAGCACGACTTCGAAGGGAGCGACGAAGAATCCGATGACCAGTGGGATCTCGGTGAACGAGATCGTCCACGAGATACCGCTGCGGACGTCGACGTTGATGCCGAGCTGTTCGGCCAGCAGGAACGCGAGCGCGAGGATCGGCCCGATCCACAGCAGGTCGTCCGAAGCCTCGAAGTCCAGCCAGAGGCTGACCGCGGCCGCGGCGGCGATGCCCATGGTGAGTACCGCGAAGGTGTAGACGCGGAATCGTCGCTCGTCGGTACGAGCCTCCGTAACGGCGCCTCCCTTGCCCGTTGCCGCCTGTGCGGCGCTCCCGGGCCTGCCGTTCGTGTCCGGCATCCGACCTTCCTTCCCGGCTGCCCAACCGGTCTTGTCCTACCGCGACCTCGGGGACGAGGGCAATACAGTACCCCGGAGGGCGTACCCAAGTCCCATTCGAGACAGTATGAGATCACCCCAGGGTTAACAATGGGCGCGTCGCGCTGACCTGCGTGGACCAAGGGGTGAAATGGGAGCGTTATTCGCGTTCCTTCCGACTACCGGAAGTCACCTGGCGCCACACTCCGGCCGATCTCGTGAAGTTCCCGACGGACCCGTGAGTAGGGGCTTGAATAGCCCTATGAATAGCCACGCCATCGCCGCCGGGCATGCCGAGCGGCTCGCCACCGTGGACACCCTGCTCCCCGAAATGCCTGCACTGGAGCCTGTCGAGGGCTCCGTGTCACTCTCCGCGACGGCAGGCGACTCGGCCGCCGCCGGATTGTCGGTACGGACTGAAGCGGGTCCCGATTCTGTTGACTCTCCGTGGCGGGCCCTCGTCGAACATCGTCTCGAAGCGCGGCTCACCGGACCGCGGCCGGAAGCGGCCCTTGACGCATTACTCACCCGATGGGATGAACATCTGAAGACCGTGGCCCCACCTGGGGATGTCGAGACGGCGGCGACCGTGGTGCGGCCCAGCCGGGACTCCCCCGGTTCGGCCGAATTGCTGCACCGCGGCTTCGCGCCGGTGCTGGTGATCGCGGTCCGCCCGGCCGACCGGCTCGCCGTCACCGGGCCGCCCGCCACTCCCGGAGTGCACATCCGGCCCGCCGAAGCGGATGATCTCGAAACCGCCGTCGGACTCGAACTGGAATTGCAGCGTTATGACGCGCAGTTCGGTTCTGTCACTTTGCGCGAGGGCGCGGAGGAAACGATCACCACGGATCTGTCGAAACATCTCGGCCGGGAAAATCCCACGTTGTGGATCGCCGAACTGTACGGCCGCCCGCTGGGCATGGTCCGGGTGCAGTTCCCCGGTGAGACGGCGTGGATCGGCGGCCGGGTCGCGGCGGAACGCGTCGGCTACCTGTCGTCGCTCGCGGTGGCCGAGCCGGCGCGCTCGAGCGGGGTGGGGACGGCGCTCGCCGCGCACGCGCACCAGGTCTTCGACGAATGCGGCACCGAAGCCGTGCTGCTGCACCACGCGCTGGCCAACCCACGCTCGACGCCGTTCTGGTACGCGCAGGGCTACCGGCCGCTCTGGACGTACTGGCAGCGGCGACCGGCGGTGCCCTGATCCCGATAGGCTCGTTTCGTGACGAAGGACGAGGATTCGGCCCCGGTGGCGCCGACCGGGGTCGACACCGAAAAGCCGTCCGCGGCGAGGATCTACGACTGGTTCCTCGGCGGGACCCACAACTGGGCGGTCGACCGCGAGTTCGCCCGCACGCTGGAAAAGCAGTGGCGGTGGGTCAAACCGGGCGCGCGGCACAACCGCGAGTTCATGAACCGGGTCGTGCGCGCGGCGCTGAACGCCGGGATCCGGCAGTTCATCGATCTGGGTTCCGGTGTCCCGACAGCCGGGAACGTGCACGAGATCGTCCAAGAGGAACTGGAGCCGGGCGATACGGCGAAGGTCGTGTACGTCGACTACGAGCCGGTGGCGGTGGCGCACGCGGAACTGATCCTCGAACGGCATGAGGCGACCGACTGGGCCGGGATCATCCAGGCCGACATGAGGCGGCCGAAGGACGTCCTGCGGCATCCGGAGACGCTGCGGCTGATCGATTTCGACCAGCCGGTGTGCCTGATGATGATGGCCGTCCTGCATTTCGCCGGGCCGCACGACGATCCGCCCGCGCTGGTCGCGACTTACCGGAACGCGCTGGCGCCGGGCAGCTGGCTGGGGCTGTCGCATATGAGCTTCGGCGGCCAGACGGGCGAGGACGCGGACGGGCTCCACTGGATGGTCGAGCAGTACCGGAAGACGAGCAACCCGGTGTGGATGCGGGACCGCGAAGAGATCGAGCCGCTCTTCGGGGACTGGCCGCTGTTGGAGCCCGGCGTCGTCAACCTGCCCGACTGGCGGCCGGTGCGGGAGCTGCGGCGGGACGAGGAAGGTGCCCGGCCCTTCGCGTGGTGCGGGGTCGCCGTCCACCCCTGACATCCGACCTCTCCCCGCGAGCACCTGCGTTTAGCGGGCTAAACGTCACGCGCGTCGCGCAGAGGTCGGAGGGGTGGGTGATCGCTGACGGCGAACGCGGGAAGGAAACAAACGGGTCGATCGGAGAGTTGAGCTAGTCAGACTCAACTAACCGAGGAGTGCACAGATGACCGACAACCGCCTCCTGCCCGTCCTCCCGCTCGATGACGACGTCGTGCTGCCGGGCATGATCGTCCCGCTCGACCTCGCCGACACGGAGACGCGCGCCGCGGTGGAGTCCGCCCAGGCCACCACGCCTGCCCAGGCTTCCTTCCCGGGGATCCGGTCCAGCGCCACCACGAAGGCCGAAGTGCTGATCGTCCCCCGCGTCCACGGCGAGTACGCCGAACTCGGCACCATCGCGACCGTCGAGCGCATCGGGCGCGTGCCCGGCGGCAAGACCGCGGTGTTGCTGCGCGGCACCCGCCGCGCCGTCGTCGGCCACATCGCCGACGGGCCCGGCGCGGCCCGCTGGGTGCACGCCGAGGTCGCCACGGAGACCACCGACGACGACTCCGCGAAGCTCGCGTCCGAGTACAAGTCCGTCGTCATCGCGATCCTCCAGCAGCGCGGCGGCTGGCAGATGATCGACGCCGTCCAGGAGGTTGAGGAGCCGTCCGCGCTCGCCGACCTGGCAGGCAACTCGTCCTACCTCAAGACCGAGCAGAAGCTCGAACTGCTGACCACACTCGACGTCTCGACACGGCTGCGGAAGGCGCTCGAATGGAGCCGCGAGCAGCTGGCCGAGCTCGAGGTGACCGACACCATCCGCAAGGACGTCCAGGAGGGCATGGAGAAGCAGCAGAAGGAGTTCCTGCTGCGCCGCCAGCTCGAAGCCATCCGCAAGGAACTGGGCGAACTCGACGGCACCGCCAACGACGACGACTACCGCGCCCGCGTCGAGGGCGCCGAACTGCCGGACGCGGTCAAGAAGGCCGCACTGTCCGAAGTGGACAAACTGGAGCGGACCTCCGACCAGTCCCCCGAGGGCGGCTGGATCCGCACGTGGCTGGACACCGTCCTCGAACTGCCGTGGAACGAACGCACCACCGACGTCCACGACATCGCCGCGGCGCGCGACATCCTCGACGCCGACCACGCCGGTCTCGACGACGTGAAGGAACGCATCATCGAGTACCTGGCCGTGCGCAAGCGACGTGCGGAGTCGGGGCTCGGTCCGGTCGGCGGACGGCGTTCGGGCGCCGTGCTGGCGCTCGCCGGCCCTCCCGGGGTCGGCAAGACGTCCCTCGGCGAGTCCGTGGCGAAGGCGATGGGCCGCAAGTTCGTCCGCGTCGCGCTCGGCGGCATCCGCGACGAGGCCGAGATCCGCGGTCACCGCCGCACCTACGTCGGCGCGCTGCCCGGCCGGATCGTCCGCGCCATCAAAGAAGCGGGCTCGATGAACCCGGTCGTGCTGCTCGACGAGATCGACAAGGTCGGCGCCGACTATCGCGGCGACCCCACGGCCGCGCTGCTGGAAGTACTGGACCCGGAGCAGAACCACACCTTCCGCGACCACTACCTCGAGGTCGAGCTGGATCTGTCCGACGTCGTGTTCCTCGCGACGGCGAACGCGCTCGAAACCATCCCCGGCCCGCTGCTGGACCGGATGGAGCTGGTCACCCTCGACGGTTACACCGAGCACGAGAAGGTCACCATCGCCCGCGACCACCTGCTCCCCCGCGAACTGGAGCGCGCCGGCCTCGACAAGGACGACGTCACGCTGACCGACGGCGCGTTCAGCCGGATCGCCGCCGAGTACACGCGGGAAGCCGGGGTGCGCAACGCGAACCGGACCATCGCGAAGGTGCTGCGGAAGGTGGCGACCAAGGTCGCCCTCGACGAGGTCGAGCTGCCGTTGACGATCGACGCCGACGGGCTCGAGACCTACCTCGGCCGCCCGCGGCACCTGCCGGAGTCCTCGCTGCCCGCCTCGACGCAGCGCACGTCGACGCCGGGCGTGGCGACCGGGCTGGCGGTGACCGGCGCCGGCGGTGACGTCCTCTACATCGAGGCGTCGCTGGCGGATCCGGAGTCGGGCTCGACCGGCCTGTCGCTCACCGGTCAGCTGGGTGACGTGATGAAGGAGTCGGTGCAGATCGCATTGTCGTACCTGCGCTCGCACGGCGCCGAGCTGGAACTGCCGGTCGGCGACCTGAAGGACCGCGGCATCCACGTGCACGTCCCCGCGGGCGCGGTGCCCAAGGACGGGCCGAGCGCCGGCATCACGATGACGACCGCGCTGGCGTCCCTGCTTTCGGGCCGGGTCGTGAAGTCGGACGTCGCGATGACCGGTGAGGTGTCGCTGACCGGGCGCGTGCTGCCGATCGGCGGGGTCAAGCAGAAACTGCTGGCCGCGCACCGGGCGGGGATGAAGACGGTGATCATCCCGCAGCGCAACGAGCCCGACCTGGACGATGTCCCGGCCGAAGTGCTGGCGCAGCTGGACGTACACGCCGTGGCGAACGTCCGGGATGTCCTGGACATCGCGCTGGCCTCGGCGACGGCTCCGGTCGCCCAAGCGGCGTAACAGCGCGACAGCCCTAAGCCCCGGATCCTGCCCAGGATCCGGGGCTTTCGGCAGTCCGAGATCCGGACGAACCCGGACATTGACTCACCTTAAACTCCCTATCACGTTTTGATAACGTGTATTGCGTGCCACCCAGCCGGGGTGCGTGATCCTTGAGAGGGCAAGGTCATGAGTCAAGGAATTCTTTCCCCGTTGCGACCGAGACGCCGGTGCGTTTCGGCCGGTCAGATCGTCTGCCTGAGCATTCTCACCGGTTTCACCGCCGCGCTGACCTTCGCCGGCACCAATGCCTCGATCGCCGCGGGCATCGCCATCGCCCTGTTCGGCGCCGTTCTCCGCCACCCCGTGCCCGCCAGGGCACCCCGATGAACACCGAATCGGAGTTCATGGCGCGACTGCGTGAACTTCGCGACCGAAGCGGCCTCAGCATCCGCGCGCTGGCTGCCGCGACCGGCTGGTCCCGCAGCACCTTGGCCGACATGTTGGCCCGGAACACCTTGCCCGGAAACGAAACCCAGATGATCGTCCTGTTGCGCGCACTGCTCCGGGCGGTGCCCGGAGAGCCGGGAATCGACGAGTATCTCGCCGACTGGCGTCACCTGATCGGACGTCGTCACCACCGCAATGGCGGATGCGCGCCGATCGACCGGATACTGCTCGCTTTGGCCGTCGCCGAACAGCGTGGCGGGGCCGACGCGCCGGGGCTCCGCAAAGCGCGGGAAATAGTGCTGAGCGAGGGTTCCCTACGAAAGTTCTCTTCTCGCGGTGAATATGCCGCGAATTCACCTGGAAGTCCCGTTCCGCCCGTACTCTCCGACCCGCTCCTTCCCGCACCACCACATCAGCGGATGTCTCGGAGGCATGAGTGAAGCGACGGAATTTCCTGCGCGCGGCCGTGGTCGGCGCCGGTGTCACGGCGTTCGGAAACAGGCTCTCGGGGGCGGCGCTCGCCGCGCCCGCCCAGAACGGACCCAGCCCGTACGGCGCGCTCCAGGCGGCCGACGCGAACGGGATCCAGCTGCCGGCGGGATTCACCAGCCGCGTCATCGCGAGGTCCGGCCAGAAGGTCGCGAGCACCGGGTACACCTGGCACAGCGCCCCGGACGGCGGCGCGGTGTTCGCCGACGGCAGCGGCTGGATCTACGTGTCGAATTCGGAGATCACCCCGGGCGGCGGCGCGAGCGCGGTCAAATTCGACGCGAGCGGGAACATCACCGGCGCCCATCGCATCCTGGCGAACACGCGCCAGAACTGCGCGGGTGGCAAGACTCCTTGGAACACCTGGCTTTCCTGCGAGGAGATCGACCTCGGGTTCGTCTACGAGTGCCAGCCGAACGGCCCGGCCACGGCCGCCGTCCAGCGGCCCGCGATGGGGAAGTTCAAGCACGAGGCCGCGGCGGCCGACCCGGTGCGCAAGGTCGTCTACCTGACCGAGGACACGTCGGACGGCTGCTTCTATCGTTTCGTCCCGACGACCTGGGGCAACCTCTCCGCCGGAACGCTCCAGGTGCTGAAGGCGGGCACGGCGACATCGGGCAGCTTCACCTGGGCGAACGTGCCCGACCCCGACGGCTCCCCCACGGCCACCCGCAACCAGGTGTCCGGTGCGAAACGGTTCAGCGGCGGCGAAGGGCTGCACTACGCCAACGACACCGCGTGGTTCACCACCAAGGGCGACAACCGCGTCTGGCAGCTCAACCTGACGAACAACACCTACGAGCTGGCCTACGACGACTCGCTGGTCAGCCCAGGCTCGGCACCGCTGACCGGCGTCGACAACGTCACCGGGACCTCTTCGGGTGACCTGTACGTCGCCGAAGACGGCGGCAACATGGAGATCTGCATCATCACGCCGAACGACATCGTGGCGCCGTTCCTGCGGATCAACGGCCAGAGCTCGTCGGAGATCTGCGGCCCCGCGTTCACCCCGGCGGGGAACCGGCTGTACTTCTCGTCGCAACGCGGCACCTCCGGTTCGTCCTCCGGCGGGATCACCTACGAGGTGACCGGCCCCTTCCGTTCCTGACTCCACCGAGTGCGGGGCGCCCTGGCCGGCGCCCCGCACCGGCTCAGACATTGGTGCGGTTCTTCTCGCGCAGCCGGTTCACCACGAAGAGGGTCAGCGCGACCGCGACGGCGGCGATCACGAAGTACTGGAAGAACCCGGCGTACTCCTCGACCAGATGCCAGCTTTCCCCGAGGCCGTAGCCCGCCAGCACGAACACCGTGTTCCAGATCAGGCTGCCCAGCGTGGTCAGGGCAAGGAACCGCCAGAACGGCATGCGCTCGATCCCGGCGGGCAGCGAGATGAGGCTGCGGAAGATCGGCACCATCCTGCCGAAGAACACCGCCTTGGTGCCGTGTTTCTGGAACCAGGCCTCGGTCTTGTCGAAGTCGGACGCCTTGACCAGCGGGATCTTCGCCATCCACCGGCGGGTGCGATCTCGGCCGAGCACGAGGCCGAGGTAGTACACGATGACCGCGCCCGCGACCGAACCGAAGGTCGTCCACACCAGCGCTTCCACCAGGGTGAACGTGCCCTGGCTGGCGGAGAACCCGGCGAGCGGGAGCACCAGTTCGCTGGGGATCGGCGGGAACAGGTTGTCCAGGCCGACGATGATCGCGGCGCCCGGACCGCCCAGCGCGTCCATCAACGACACCGCCCAGCCGGCGAGTCCTCCCATCGGTTCACTGGCGGATTGGGCGAGCAGGAGGTTCATGGCGGCCTTTCGTGGTCGTCTGCGGATATCAACGAACGTACGAATCGCCCGGGTTCCGCACCCTGCGGTGAAGCGGCACAGATCACTGCGGAAAACCGCAATACCGTTCTTCGGGTACCCCGCTAGCCTGGCGTTATGCCCGTCCCGGCAGCGATGCGCCGCTACCTGCGCAAGATGCTCCGCGGCACGCTGGGCCTGGCGATCGGCGCCACGACAGCGGTCGCGGAGTTCTTCTACGTGCTCTTCGGCGGCGTCGCGCTCGCGATCCCCGCGTTGCGGCAGCCGGTCTTCTCGGGCGCCCGCGCACTGTCCGAAATGGAGCGGCAACGGCTGGAGAGGTACTTCGGCCTGGAGAACGCGTCGGATTACACCGAACGCCGCGCGATGGCCTACCTGGTCCCGCGTTGCGTCATCGGGTTGCTCACCGCCGGGGTCTTCGGCCTGATCCTGATGGGCGCCGGATCGGGCGTGATCATCGGATATCAGCTACTGGACGGCAGGTCGCCCGGCGGTGACGCCCCGGCCGACTGGTACGACCCGGTCACCACCGCGCTCTTCGGTGCACTGCTCGTTTTTCTTTCCCTGCAAGGGCTCATCGGAGCCGCGACGCTGGACCAAAAGCTGGCGATGAGCTTTTTCGGCCCCAGCAAGAAGGAACAGTTGCGCCGCCGGGTCTCCGAACTCGCGATCAGCCGGGCCGAGGTGGTCGAGGCGGTCAACGGTGAACGCCGCCGCATCGAACGGGACCTGCACGACGGCGTCCAGCAGCGGCTCGTCGCGCTCGGGATGCTGCTCGGCCGGGCGCGGCGCGCCGGTGATCCGGACCACGCGTCGGAGCTGCTCCGGCAGGCGCACGAGGAATCCCAGCGCGCCCTCGAAGACCTCCGCGAGGTCTCGTGGCGGGTGTATCCGATCGCGCTGGACGCGGACGGGCTGCACCCCGCGCTGGAAGCACTCGCGGAACGCTCGGGGGTACCGGTCCGGCTGCGGGTCGACCTGCCGGAACGGCCACCGGCGGCCATCGAGACCGTCGTCTACTTCGTCGCGTCCGAAGCGGTCACCAATACGATCAAGCACGCCGCGGCGACGCGGATCGACATCGAGGCCGAGCGGGACGGGGACAGGGTGCGGGTGCGGATCACCGATGACGGCACGGGCGGGGCGCGGGAGTCCGGCGGCGGTCTTTCCGGCCTCGCGATGCGCGTCGCGGCCGCGGACGGTCTGTTCACTGTGGACAGTCCGCCTGGCGGACCGACCGTGGTGACGGCGGTGCTGCCGTGCGAGTGATCCTCGCCGAGGATTCGACCCTGCTGCGTGAGGGGCTGGTCCGGCTGCTGGTCGAAGAAGGGCACGAGGTCGTGGCCTCGGTCGGCGACGGCGACGCGCTGCTCTCGACGACGGCCGCCTATCGGCCGGACGTGATCGTCACCGACGTCCGCATGCCGCCGACCCACACCGACGAAGGTCTTCGCGCGGCGCTCGAGATCCGGAACCGCTGGCCGGAGATCGGGGTGCTGGTGCTCTCGCAGTACGTCGAGAAGCGCTACGCCGCCGAGTTGATCACCGGTGACGGTGAGCGCGTCGGCTACCTCCTGAAGGACCGGGTCGCCCAAGTGGGCGAATTCCTGGACGCGCTCGACCGTGTCGCCGCGGGCGGGGCGGCGTTCGATCCGGAGGTCGTCCGGCGGCTGCTCGCCCGGACCACGCATACCGATCCGCTCGCGAAATTGACCGTCCGCGAGCGTGAAGTGCTGGAGAAGATGGCCCAGGGCCATACGAACACCGGGATCGCCGAGTCGCTGTTCGTGTCGCTGAGCGCCGTCGAGAAGCACGTGAACGCCATTTTCGACAAGCTCGGTCTGGCCAGCACCGCCGGGTACAGCCGCCGTGTCCTCGCGATCCTGCGGTATCTCGGTTCCTGAGCCCCGAGTTGACAGGCAAGTGACGACTTGCCTATAACTGAGTCGTGGACGGCGACCTGTTCAAGGCGATCGGCGACGCGACGCGACGCACCATCCTGGACGAGCTGACCGAAAAGGACGGTCAGACCCTGTTCGAGATCTGCGGCAGGCTGACCATGAAACATGGCCTGGCCTCGTCACGGCAGGCCATCTCGCAGCATCTCGCGATGCTCGAACAGGCGGGCCTGGTGCACACCCGGCGGCAGGGCCGCTACAAGTTCCACCACATCGACACGAGCCCGTTGCGGTCGATCGTCGAGCGGTGGCCCACCGACCGAGAGGAACCGAACCCGTGATCCGGATCAACATCACCAGCGTCTTCGTCGACGACCAGGCCAAGGCGCTGGAGTTCTACACCGAAAAGCTGGGGTTCATCAAGAAACACGACGTACCCACCGGCGACGCCCGCTGGCTCACCGTGGTCTCCCCCGCCAACCCCGACGGTGTCGAACTGCTGCTGGAACCGGACGGCCACCCCGCGGCCAAGCCGTTCAAGAAGGCGTTGGCCGACGACGGCATCCCGTTCACCCAGTTCGCCGTCGACGACGTGCACGCCGAGGTCGACCGCCTCAAAGGGCTGGGCGTCGAGTTCACGCAGGACGCCGTCGACCTGGGGCCCGTGGTCACCGCCGTCTTCGACGACACCTGCGGCAACCTGATCCAGCTCGCCACAATGAAGTAGCGGCGAAAAGCGGGGCTTGGTCCACTGTGGACCAAGCCCCGCCTTGAGATTTCCTTACTGCTGTACCCATTCCACGAGTTCCACGGGCACGCCGTTCGGGTCGGTGACCATGAGGAGGCGCTCTCCCCACGGCTCTTCCCGCAGCGGCAACGTGATCTCGACACCTTCTTCGCGCAGGCGCTTCTCCTCGGCTTCGAGGTTCTCGACCGTGAAGGCCACGATCACCCCGGAGGCGCGCTGCTGCCGCAGGTTCTCCGGCAGGACCTCGATCCCCGCCTGAAGCAGGACGATGGCCACCTTCGCGGTCTCGTGCCCGAGGGAGACGAAGCCCTCCGCGGCCATCTGCTCGGTGAAGCCGAAGTGCTCAGTGAAGAAACGGCTGGAAGCGGCGACGTCGTCGACGGTCAGCGAGACGGTGGAGGCAAGGACGTTCATGGGCTATCCCCTTCGGATCGGCGGTGGGTTTCGGAGGAGCAGGCCGGTCAGTACGACCGGCGGCGCGGAACGCCGATCGAGCGGCGCACCGGCATCGAGCGGCCCGGGAACGGCTGCTGGTGGTGGCGGTCGTTCCGGCGGACCTGGGCGCGGTTGGTGCCTTCGTTGCCTTGGGGGATTCGAGCGGTCAAGGAGCCTCTTCTCTCACTGGTCAGTAGTACGGACGTAAGTTTACATCCGACGCACGGTAAGTCAAGGATATTTTTACGATGGTGGTAAACTTCGCTCATGACCAGCACGGATGTGGGTTTGCGGGAGCTCAAGAAGCAGGAGACACGGCAGCTGATCTCCGATCAGGCGACGCTGCTCTTCATCGAGAAGGGCTTCGAGGAGACGACGATCGCCGAGATCGCCGCGGCGGCGAGAGTCGCGAAGAAGACCGTCACGAACTACTTCGCGCGCAAGGAGGACCTGGCGCTCGACCAGCACGAGGAGTTCACGAACGGGCTGGCGAACGCTGTCCGGGACCGGAAGCCGGGTGAGTCGGCGCTGGCCGCGCTACGGCGCACCTTCCTGGACGCCGTCGCCGAGCACTCGCCGGTGATCGGCTTCACCGGGCCGGTCTTCGCGAAAATGGTGCTGGAGAGCCCGACCCTGACCGCACGGCTGCGTGAACTGCACGAACTGCGGGAAGCGGCGCTCGCGGAACTGCTCGCGAGCGAGACCGGAGCCGACGCGGACGACGTCACCCCGATCATGGCGGCCGCCGAACTCAACGCGATCGACCGCGTCCTGTTCCGCGAGGTCCTCCGGCGCTCGCACGCCGGCGAGAGCAACGACGAGATCGCCGAAGCGCTGACGAAGGCGACACAACGGGCTTTCGAGTTGCTGGAACCGGCCTTCGGCGACTACGCGATCCGCGAATAGCCCTGGGTTTTGTCGGTGGTTCCCGCTAGGTTCCGCCTCATGTCTGAGGGGACCTTGCTGGACGTCGTATATTGCGAAGGTTGGGATCCGGCCGCCCGCGCGGTGGCCGGAAGGCTCTCGTCCGGCACCGCGCGCGGGCGTGACACCACCGGAGAGCAGTACGCCGTCGCCCTGGTGCGCCCTGGCACCGAGGTGCCGCTGGTGCTCCTCGAAATCGCGTGGAAGCAGCGCTTCGCGCGCACAGTGCAGTTCGATGACTTGGGGAGGCGCCGGGGTTTCTTCGAGTTCCGGGTGCTGGAGGACGGGGCGCTGTTCCTCATAAAGGTCGAGCAGTGGACCTACCGATTCGACGACCAGGAGGAGTTCGACAAGAAGAGCGCCGGCCATCTGGAGATGTCCTTCGGCCCGGATGGCAAGGGCTGGATGCATCATGCACCGCAGGGTTATGGCGGCGGTTCCAGCAGTGGTCAGGTGAGCAAGCAGGTGTCGGAGCTGGCCATGCCGAAGCCCGCCTTCGGTGACTGGGAACCTCTCGCGAATTCGGGGCCGCTGACTCTTCGGACCTCGGACGCCCCCGACACCGAGCCGCCGATGCCCGTCGATGAACGCCCCTGGCGGCCGTCCGTTCCGTTGCGCCCTTCCGGCATGGACGAGATGTTCACCGCGGGCACGCGCTTCTCGCTGACCGGCGACCACGGCCTCGTCGAGGTCGAACTCCGGGATGCCGGGAAACTCCGCATGCCGAGCGGCAGGCTCGTCGCGGCGGATCCGGCGTTCCTGGACGCGGACGCGGAGCACTTCACGGTCACCGTGCCTCCCGGTGAGTACCCGGTCGAGGTCTCCGTGATCCGGTTCGTCGAGGAACCCGCCCACGAGCGGGTCGCGGCCGCCAAACTCGTCGTCGCCGACGTTCCCGTCGCCACCTGGGAAACCGCGCTCTGGCCCGGGCAGAACGCGCTTTTCCTCGGGGACGGGGAGTTCTACGGCTACGGCGTGGACAGCGGCACAGGCTGCTTCGCCGACGCGAGCGCCCTCCCCGAGGAGATGGACGACGACCTTCTGGAGAAGTTCGAGGAGGTGGATCCGCATATCGACGTCACCCCGGACGGAGCCGACGGCAACATCATCGCGTTCACCACCGGTTGGGGCGACGGCAGCTATCCGACCTGGATCGGCCGGGCGGCCGACGGCACGCCGGTCTGCTTCGTCACCGACATGCTGGTCCTCAATCGAGCCCGGATGATGGCGCGATGACCTTTACAGACGATGAGATCGCATACCTGCGCTCGCAGCCCTTGGCCCGTTTCGCGACCCTGTCGGAGGACGGCGAACAGCCGGACGTCGTCCCGCTGGCGTTCGAGTTCGACGGCACGTATTTCTGGGTCGGCGGAGTGGGCGCGTCGGTCCTCGCGACCCGGAAGTTCCGCAACATCCTTGCGGGGCGACGCAAAGTCGCGCTGCTCGTCGACGACACGGTCTCCTTCGACCCGTTCATCGCCCGCGGTATCCGCGTCTACGGCGAGGCCGACGACCCGATCGAACGGGTGGGAGCGGTCGGCCCGGGCATCTACGCGCGCGTGACGCCAAGGGTGTCGTGGACCTGGAACATGGCGGGCGAACCCGCGGGCGAGACGTGGTACCCGTCGAGGCGCGCGGTTCACGGCGAGGCGTGACGCGCCGTTTTTGTCGGGGGGCGGCGGTACGGTCTGGTCCATGCGGGAGCTGATCGTCACCGAGAACTGCACGGTCGACGGCGTGATCGAACTGGCGGGCGACTGGTTCAGCCCGGGCGACACGGATCCGGACGTGGACCGGTCGGACGTCCTGTCCGTGCTCGAAGAACAACGTGAGAACGCCGACGCGTTACTTCTCGGACGCGTCACCTTCGAAGACATGCGCGGGTACTGGCCGAAGCAAACCGAGGACACCACGGGTATTTCGGCCTACCTCGACTCAGTGGACAAGTACGTGGTCTCGAGCACGCTGACGGAGCCGGAGTGGCAGAACACGACGGTGCTCTCCGGCGAGCTGCGTTCCGAAATCGAGAATCTCAAGGCCGCAGAAGGCAAGGACATCGTGACCACCGGCAGCATCTCGCTGGTGCGGGCGCTCATCGCCGAGAGCCTCGTCGACGAGTACCGGCTGTTCGTCTATCCGGTCGTGGCCGGCGAAGGCCGCCGGCTGTTCGAGGGTGCCACCGGCGTTCCGAATCTTCGGTTGGCGGAGGAGCGGACGTTCGCGTCGGGGACCGTCCTGCTGCGCTATCGCGCTGACCCCCAGAAAACGGGATGAAGACCGCACGGTCGCGGGCGTAACGTCGGCGGCCGTGATCAGTGAGACGGATACGGGAGACGACCCGGCGGACGGCTGGTTCCCCGAAAGTGTGGCCGCAGGCTATGACGCGCCGGGCGGCGCGAACGCGCCCGAAGTGGTGACGCCCGCGGTGGACGTCCTCGAAGACCTGGCCGACGGTCCGGTGCTCGAGTTCGCCGTCGGGACCGGGCGGATCGCGATCCCGCTGGCGGCGCGCGGTGTACCGGTGAGCGGCCTCGAACTGAGCCGGGCGATGGCGGACCGGATCGCGGGCAAGCCGGGCGGCGACGCGGTCGAGGTCACGATCGGCGACATGACGAAAACCCGGGTGGCCGGCGAATTTTCGCTGATTTACCTGGTCTACAACACAATCAGCAACGTGACCACCCAGGACGGTCAGGTCGACGTCTTCCGCAACGCGGCCGCGCACCTGCGGCCGGGCGGACTGTTCCTCGTCGAGGTCGGCCTGCCGGAGCTGCGGCGCTTGCCGCCCGGGCAGGACATCGTCCCGTTCGCGATGGCACCCGGCTATGTGGGATTCGACCAGTACGACGTCGTCAGGCAGGAGTTCACTTCGAACCACGTCACGGTGTCACCGGAGGGAGAGGGACGATTCCGCCGGATCCCCTTCCGGTACGCGTGGCCCGCCGAAATGGACCTCATGGCCCGCCTCGCCGGGATGCGCCTGAAGTACCGCTGGGCGGACTGGGACCGTTCGGAACTCACCGCCGAGAGCACCAAGCACGTGTCCGTGTGGGAACGCGCCGACCAGTGGTGATGATGACCGCGCTGACGGCGGGCAGCACCGCGAAGATGCCGCCGACGGCGAATCGAGCAGGATGAACGGACACCGACGAGGCGGCAGGCCCGGCGAACGGCCCGCAGGGCCGCAGACGAACAAGAGCGGCCTCTGGCCTGGTTTCCCAGGTCAGAGGCCGCTCCGGTGTGGCGAGTGAGGGATTCGAACCCCCGAAGGCTGTGCCGTCTGATTTACAGTCAGATCCCTTTGGCCGCTCGGGCAACTCGCCGTGACCGGGTGTCCCCGGCCGAGACGAAAGAATACCCAATGCCGTGGCGGGCCGGTCAACCGGGTTCCGCAGGGCTAGGGTGGAAGCTCCTGACAAGCGAGTACGAGGTGTGAGAACACGTGGCGGATCCCTCTTTCGACGTGGTGAGCAAGGTCGATCGCCAGGAGGTGGACAACGCCCTGAACCAGGCCAGCAAGGAACTCGGTACACGGTTCGACTTCCGGGGTACCGGGACCAAGATCGACTGGTCCGGCGAGGAGGCGATCGCGATCGAGTCCGAGACCGAGGAACGGGCGCTGGCGGCGGTCGAGGTGTTCAAGGAGAAGCTGATCAAGCGCGGCATCTCCCTGAAGGCCTTCGAGGCGGACGAGCCGGCACTGTCCGGCAAGATCTACAAGATCGGCGGCAAGATCCTGCAGGGGATCGCGTCGGACAAGGCGAAGCAGATCGCCAAGTTCATCCGCGACGAGGGCCCCAAGGGGGTCCAGGCGCAGGTCCAGGGCGACCAGCTGCGGGTGTCCGGCAAGAAGAAGGACCAGCTGCAGGACGTGATCGCCTTGCTGAAGGGCAAGGACTTCGAGATCGCGCTGCAGTTCACGAACTACCGCTGAGCGCGGCGACGACGAAGGCCACCTTCCGCGGAAGGTGGCCTTCGTCCTGTCTACGACGCGGTGACCGTCCAGGTCCCGTCGCCTTCCACCGACACGAAAGCCGGGCCGGTCACGGGCACGCTGCCCTTGTAGTCGCCGAGCTGGTTGACGGGGAGTTCCGGGTAGTCTCCGCTGTGCACCCACACCGCGGTGCGGCCGCTGTTCTTGGTCGTGATGGCGACCGACGTGACGGCGTCGGGCACCGCGAACACCGCTTCGCTCTTCCCCGATAAGGGCTTGCCCGGCTCCAGGACGGGCAAGCCGCTTTCGTCGGTGATGGTCAGCGTCCAGGCGGCGTTGGCCTTGATGGTGAACGTCTTCGCCTGACGGCCGGGCACGTCGTTGATCCACTGGGTGCCCTTGTACGGGCCGCTGTCGTTGACGATCAGCTCGTTCTCGGTGTTGACCGCGACGTGGCCGGAACACTTCGGGCAGTCGAAGGTCACGAAGCCGAGGCGCGCCGGCCAAGCCATGCGGACCGACGCGTTTCCCTTGCCCGAGTGCTTCTCTTCCTGCTGTGGGCCCGGCCTCGGGGTGGTCGTGGGGGTCGGCGAAGGTGCGGCCAGGCTTTCCGGTGCGGCCGCCCGGGGGACGACGCGGCCCAGGTTCGGCGGTGAGCAGGCCACCAGGGCCACGGTCAGCAGCACGGCGGCGCACAAGCGCATGATCACGAATTTCCCCCTGGTCGAACCCGTCAACGGATCTTCGCCGACCGATAGCCCAGCGTTACCGGACCACTCGGCCGAGCGATTCAGGCCACTCGTACGTGGGTTTCCGCCGCGACGCCTTCTCGGCAGTCCGAAAGGGACAAAAGCCCGTGTTGCAATCCGGCGATCGCGTTCGAGGAAGGTCACGATGAAGCGCCGTTTCAGCTCCGCACTCGCCTTCGCGCTGTCACTCACGGTGATCGCGTCCTTGGTCACCTCCGCGCAGGCCGCTGAACGCCGGCAGCTCGTGCCCGGCTACGGCTCGTACCCCCGGCTCATCCGCCTGGAGCATTCCGCGATCGGCCGCGGCCGCATCCTCGCGTCGCTGACCAGCGAGGACGCGAGCGGCAAGTTCACCCCCATCATGGAAAGCACCGACGAGGGGCAGAGCTTCCACAAGATCGGCGAGATCCGCGACCGCGACGGCCGCCGCGGCATGTGCTGCGGCACGCTGTACGAACTGCCGCAACGGGTCGGCAGGCTCCGCGCGGGCACCCTGCTGTGGGCCGCGAGCTACCGGCAGGACGCCGGTCCGCAACGGCGGATCGGTATCAGGATCTGGTCGAGCCGCGACGCCGGCCGCACGTGGGGCTTCCTGTCCGAGGCGGCTCGTTCGCACAACCACGACGGCATCTGGGAGCCGGAGTTCGTCGTCGACGCGGGCGGCACGCTGTGGCTGCACTACGCCGACGAGACCGAGGCGCCGCAGTTCGCGCAGGTGATGAACCGGGTCGCCTCCACCGACGGGGTGAGATGGGGCACGAAGCAGCGCACGATGGCCATCCCGCCCCATCAGGTGCGACCGGGGATGCCGACCATCCGGCGCCTCCCCGACGGCCGGTACTACCTGGCCTACGAGATCTGCAACTACCGCGACCGCTTCTGCGACCCGTACTTCAAGATCTCCTCCGACGGCGCGAACTGGGGCGATCCCCTCGACCCCGGCACCCGTGTCACCACCCCGAACGGCAACTACTTCCAGCACGCCCAGACGATCACGCTGTTCCCCGGCGGCCCGAACGGGGTGCGGCTGGTGATGGTCGGGCAGATCTACACCGACGCCGCCGGGGTCCAGCAGGACAAGAACGGCAAGGTCCTGCTGGCCAACGACAACTTCGGTGCCGGGCATTGGTACGAGTTACCCGCCCCGGTGCACATCTCCGGAATTCACGACAACTTCTGCCCCAACTACAGCTCGACACTGCTGCCGGTCGACGACGGCAAGAACGTGTTGCAGATCTCCACCGAGTACAACCTCGGCTGCAAGGCGTACTTCGCGAAGGGCCCGGCGTTCTGAGCCACCCGGTAGTGTGAGGCTCCGAGCGATCGGCTACGAAGCGGGGGCATCGCATGAAGGGCATCGTGCTGGCGGGGGGCAGTGGGACGCGTCTGCATCCCATCACCCAGGCGATATCGAAACAGCTGCTACCGGTCTACGACAAACCGATGATCTACTACCCGATCTCGGTGCTGATGTTCGCCGGGATCCGCGAGATCCTGATCATCTCGACGCCGGTCGACCTGCCGCATTTCCGGCGACTGCTCGGTGACGGCAGCCAGTTCGGGCTCAGTTTCAGCTACGCCGAGCAAGCCGCGCCGAACGGGCTGGCCGAAGCGTTCGTCATCGGCGCGGACTTCATCGGTGACGATGACGTCGCGCTCGTGCTCGGCGACAACATCTTCTACGGCCAGGGGTTCTCCAGCAGGCTGCAGGCCGCGGCGACCACGCTGGACGGCTGTGTGCTGTTCGGCTACCCGGTCAAGGACCCGCAGCGGTACGGCGTCGGCGAGATCGACGCAGACGGCAAGCTCCTCTCCATCGAGGAGAAACCCGAGAAGCCGAAGTCGAGCAAGGCCATCACCGGCCTGTACTTCTACGACAACCAGGTCGTCGAGATCGCCCGTGACCTCAAGCCCTCCCCGCGCGGGGAACTGGAGATCACGGACGTCAACCTCACCTATCTGCGGCAGGACCGCGCGACCCTGATCGACCTCGGCCGCGGGTTCGCCTGGCTCGACACCGGCACGCACGACTCGCTGCTGGAGGCAGGTCAGTTCGTGCAGGTTCTCGAACACCGGACGGGCGTCCGGATCGCGTGTCTCGAAGAAGTCGCGCTGCGGATGGGCTTCATCGACGCGGAACAGTGCTACGCCCTCGGCGCGAAGCTGGCGAAGTCCGGCTACGGCGAATATCTGATGAACGTCGCGCGCACCCAGGGTGCTACCGGCTGAACAGGTGCTCGCGCAGGGTGTCGCCGGTGTAGTCGGCCCGGAAGACACCCCGTTCCTGCAGCAGCGGGACGACGTCGTCGACGAACGCGTCCAGCCCACCCGGGGTCAGATGCGGCACCAGCACGAATCCGTCGGCGGCGTCGCTCTGGACGTACTCGTCGATCGACTCCGCGACCTGCCGGGCGGTACCGACGAACTGCTGGCGTGCGGTCACCTCGATGACGAGTTCGCGGATGGAGAGCTTCTTCTCCTCCGCGATCGCCCGCCATTTCGCGGCCACGGCGAGGGGATCCTTTTCGTGCCGGACTCTGCCCCAGGTCAGCGGTTGGGCGTCGGGGTCCGGGTCGATCTCGGGCAGCGGGCCGTCGGCGTCATAGGCGGAGAGGTCGCGGCTCCAGACCTGTTCGAGGAACTGGATCGCGGTGGCCGGGCGCACCTGCTGGTAGCGGATCTCGCGGGCGTACTCGTGCGCGTCCTCCTCGGTGTCGCCGAGGACGAACGTCGCCGCGGGCATGATCAGCAGCTCACCGGGCTCGCGGCCGTACGCGGGCAACCGCCGCTTGACGTCGGCGAAGAACTCCTTGCCGCTCTCCAATGAACCGTGGCGGCTGAAAATGACGTCGGCGGTCTTGGCGGCGAATTCCCTGCCCTCGCCGGAATCCCCGGCCTGGATGACGATCGGTTGCCCCTGCGGGGTCCTCGGGACGGTGAACTCGCCGCGGATGTCGAACTGCTGTCCACTGTGGACAAAACGCTCGATGCCGCGGGCGAAGACGCCGTTCTCCTTGTCTCCCACGAGTGCGTCGGGGGCCCAGCTGTCCCAGAGCTCACGCACGGTGGCGAGGAACTCCTCGGCGCGGCGGTAGCGGTCCTCGCGTTTCAGGAAGCCACCGCGGCGGAAGTTCTGGCCCGTCCACGCGTCCGGCGAGGTGACGACGTTCCACGCGGCGCGGCCGCCGGAAAGGTGGTCGATGCTCGCGACCTGCCGTGCGACCTCGTACGGTTCGTTGAACGTCGACGACAGCGTGCCCGCGAGCCCGAGCCGGGTGGTGACCGCCGACAGCGCGGCGAGCACGGTGGTGGTGTTCGGCCGCCCGACGACGTCGGAGTCGAGGATCTTGCCCGCGTGTTCGCGCAGGCGCAGGCCCTCGGCGAGGAAGAGGAAGTCGAACTTGCCCCGCTCGGCCGTGCGCGCGAGATGTTCGAAGGACGAAAAGTCGATTTGGCTACCCGATCGCGGGTCGCTCCACACGGTGGTGTTGTTGACGCCGGGGAAGTGTGCGGCGAGTTTGACCAGCTTGGGCATCTGTCACGCCTCCGCGTACTGGTTGGCGGCGACCCCGAGGCCGAGATGGTCACGCAGGGTGGTGCCGGTGTAGGTCTGCCGGAACGCGCCCGCGGCCTGGAGCGCGGGGACGGTCTCGGCGGCGAAGAGAACCAGGTCGTCGGGCAGGACCGCGGGCCGGATGTGGAAGCCGTCGAGAGCATTGGACGCCGCGAGGCGAGGCAGCTCGGTGGCGAGGTCGGCGGGCGTGCCGGTGAAGCTCAGGCTGGATGCGAAGGGCGCGTAGGTCTCCAGCGCGCGACGGCGGTCGAGGGCCGCTTGCTCCGTCTCGGCGAGCACGATCGACAGACCCGCCAGGAGCTTGGCGTCCGGGAAACGTTCGCGGGCGCCGCGGACCTCGTCGACCAGGACGACGTCCGCGCCGTGTGCGTACGGCGAGTCGCCGTACACCGCGACGACGGGATGTCCCTGCGGCGGGCGCGGCGTGATCGAAGGTCCCTTGATGCTGAAGAAGCGACCCTCGAAGTCGACGTAATGGAGCTTCGCGCGGTCGATGAAGCGGCCGGTCGGTTCGTCGCGGATGATCGCGCCGTCCTCCCAGCTGTCCCAGAGGCGCGCGATGACGTCGACGACTTCGGCGTTCTCCGCTTCGGCGTCCACCTCGGACGGCAGGGTGCGCCTGCCGAAGTGCGCGACCTCGGCTTCGGTGCGCGAAGGCACCGCGAGGACGCCTGCGCGGCCGCGGCTCGCGAAGTCGAGTGAAGCGACGGCCGTCGAGATGTGGAACGGCTCGGTGTGCGTGGTGGTGACCGTCGGGACGAGGCCGATTCCGCTGGTCGCCGGGGCTATCGCGGCGAACGTCAGTAGCGCGTCGAGCCGGCCTCGGACGACCTCTTCGCCCCCGGGCTGGAGCGCGAGGGTGTCGTCGAGGGTGACGAAGTCGAGCGAAGCCGCTTCGGCGAGCTTCGCGTGGGTCAGGTAGTGGGCGGCGGTGAACAAGGCGGCCGGGCGGACGTCGGAGACCCGCCAGGCGGCCGGATGCTGCCCGGCCCCGTCGAGCGCGACCCCGAGGTGCAACTGCTGTGCGGAAGCCATGCCCGGGGAACTCGCGCGGTCCTGCCCCGCTTCCCGCTCCCACGGGATGGGACGCCGGGCCGACCTGCGTTTAGCCCCCTAATCGCGATCCGTGGCCGACCTGCGTTTCGCGGGCTAATCGCGATCCGGCTGGTCAGCGCGGCCCGAAGTGACACTAGGGGCGTTGAGTGTCTCAGTGCCGCAGCGGGGGCAGCGGCCCTCGGGGTCGCCGGGGCAGGGACCGAGCCGGATCGCGTTTCGCGGGCTAATCGCGATCCGGGGGGCGACCTGCGTTCAGCGGGCTAAACGCGATCCCGAGGCCGACCTGCGTTTCGCGGGCTAATCGCGATCCCGGCGGGCGGATCGCGATTAGGGGGCTAAACGCAGGTCGGCTGGTCAGTAGGGGTGGCGCGCCATTTCTTCCAGGCGCCGGATGCGTTCGGTCATGGGCGGGTGGGTCGAGAAGAGCTTCGAGAGGCCTTCGCCCGGCCGGAACGGGTTCGCGATCATCAGGTGCGACTGCGAAACCAGCTTCGGCTCCGGCACGAGCGGCGCCGCGCGCGTCCCCTGGTCGAGCTTCCGCAGCGCCGACGCCAGCCCGAGCGGGTCTCCGGTGAGTTCCGCGCCCGACGCGTCTGCCTGGAATTCGCGTGAGCGGCTCACCCCGAGCTTCACCACGGCGGCCGCGATCGGCCCGATCACGACCAGGAGCAACCCGACCAGCGGGCTGTCGCCGTCCTCGCGGTTGCTGCCACCGAAGATGCTGGTGAACATCGCGATGTTGGCGATCACGCTGATCACGCTCGCCAGCGCGCCCGCGACACACGAGATCAGGATGTCGCGGTTGTAGACGTGGGACAGCTCGTGCCCGAGCACCGCCCGCAGCTCGCGTTCGTCGAGCAGGTCGAGGATGCCGGTGGTGCAGCACACCGCCGCGTGCCGGGGGCTGCGGCCGGTGGCGAAGGCGTTCGGGGCCTGCGTGGGGCTGACGTAGAGCCGCGGCATCGGCTGCCGCGCGGTGGTCGCCAGCTCCCGCACGATCCGGTACATCGCCGGGTGCTCGGCCTCCGAAACGGGGCGGGCGCGCATGGCCCGCAGCGCCAGTTTGCCGGAGTTGAAGTAGGCGTACGCGTTGACCCCGAGCGCCACCACCAGCCCGATGACCAGCGCGCCCCGCCCGAAGAAACCGCTGATCCCGACGATGAGCGCGGACAGCAGGCCGAGCAGGACGACGGTCTTGAGCCCGTTCTGGTGTTTGTGCACGGCGTCCTGCTCCTTCCTTTCTCCGGGGGTGGGGTTACTCATCGGAAACAACGCGATCGGGGGACGCGAAGTTCCTTCGCGTGCCCGGCCTGCGGGTTATCGTCGAACCCCGGAACGATCATCGGGAGGCGCCTGTGCGAGGACCCGAACTGAGCCGCCGAGCCCTGCTCACTCTGGCCGCGGCCGGCGCCTCCGCAGTCGCCTTCGCGCCGGTGGCCAGAGCCGAAAAAGTGCTTGTCGTCGAGGTCGGGGGCACCCCGGAGGCGGTCGCGGTGAATTCCGTCACCGGCTTCGCGTACGTCTCGGACCCGTCCACCGGCACGATCGTCGTCCTCGATTCGCGGTCCGGCACGGTTAGTGACGTGATCCCGGTCGGCGGCGAGCCCGCCGGGCTGGCCGTGGACACGGTGACCGACCGGATCTTCGTCGCGAATCCGCCCGGCGGGACCGTCCTCGTCATCGACGGGCGGGCCAACGACGTCGTCAGCGTGGTGCCTGCCGGTCCTGGAGCGTCCAGTGTCGACATCGACGAGCGGGCGAACCGCATCTACGCGGTCAGCGCCCTCACCGGGACGCTGGCCGTCATCGACGGCGTCGGCTGCCGCCTGCTGGACCTCGTCCCCGGTCCCACGCGGGGGTTGTCGTCGACGGCGGTCGACAGCCGACGCAAGCTCGCGTACTGCACCAGCACGGCCACCGACTCGCTGGAGGTTTTCGACATCGGCACGGGGAAGTTCGCCGGCGGCATCCGGGTCGGCAAGTCACCGACCGGGGTCGCCGTGCACAACGCGTCCGGGACGGTATTCGTCGCGAATTCGGCGATCCATCATCTGTCCGTTGTGGACCCGGGGACGCGCAAGGAGAAGACGACCGTGCTGTTGCGCTCGGAGTCTTCGTCGGTGGCGGTCCACGAGGGATCGAACACCGCGTACTCCAACGGAGGACCGAACGGCATCGCCAGGGTCGACGGGGTGACGAGCCTGCTCACCGGCGACCTGTCACTCGGCGTGAACCCCGGCGCGGTCGCGATCGACCAGCGCAGCCGGACGGTGTACGTGGCGGATCCCTTGCGCGGCAGGCTTTCCTTGATCAGGAACTTCTGACCCGACGTGACTGATCGGACGACACACGTGATCCGATGGACGACACGCGTGATTGGATGGACGACACGCGTGACTGGATGGACGACACGCGAAAGTCTGCGGCCGGAGCGGGCATGATGGTGGGGTGACCGAGTACGAATTGCGCGGCGGGCTGCAACCGGACGTCTCGGCGGTGGCCGCCGTACTGGCGCATCACAGTGTCGAAGGGCCGGACGGGAAGCCTCCCGGCGAGGCGCTGGTCTTCGCCGTCTCCGGCGGAATCGGGGCAGGCTACATCCTGTGGGACTTCGCGCACGAAACGACGTCGACGATCGTGTTCGGTTTCCGTGCGCGCTGGCAGTATCCGCAGGACTGGCTCAAGTCCACAGTGGACCGTCTCGGGCTCGGCCTCGATCTCCACACCACCGGCGGAAAACGCGCCGCCGCCAAACGGCTGACCACCGAACTCGAAGCGGGGCGGCCGGTGATCGTCCTCCCCGACCGCGAGTCGCTCGGTTACTGGCACCTGCCGCCGGAGATGTCCGGCGGTGGCGGCCACTTCGTCGTCGCGTACGGCGAAGAGGACGGCCGGGTGCTCGTCGACGACCGGAACCTCGCGCGGCTGACGGTCGACCGGAAGACGTTCGACGCCGCGCGCGGCCGGGTCGGTTCGTACAAGAACCTGCTCGCGACCATCGAGCCCGGCGAGGTCTCCGACTGGCGGACGGCCGTGCGCGACGGGCTGACGGACTGCGTCCGCAATCTCTCGGCGCCGTCGAAGTCGTTCTCGCTGCCCGCTTGGGAGCGCTGGGCGAAGGCGATGACCGACGAACGTGACCCGAAGGGCTGGCCGCGCGCGTTCGGCGAACGGCGCGGGCTCGTCGGGGCACTGTTCAACGTCTGGGAGAGCGTCACCCCGGCCGGAATGGAGGGCGGGCACCTGCGCGGGCTGTTCGCCGACGCGCTCACCGAAGCCGCCGGCCTGCTCGAACTGCCCGCGCTGGCCGAGCAGGCGCCGACCTGGCGCGGGATCGGCGAACGCTGGGCCGAACTGGCCGAGACGGCCGTCCCTGCGTCGAACGCGGAGTTCGCCTGGGTGCGCGGGCTGGTCAGCGCGGTGTCGGCGGGTGTCCGCGAAGGCGACGCGGGGCAGGACGCCGCCGCGTCGGCCGGTGCGGAAATGTGGAAAATGCGCGCGCACTACAACGACGAAACACCGTTCACCGAGGCCGAAGCCCGCGAACTCTTCGGCACGATGGGCGGCATGATCCGGGACATCCACACAGCCGAGACCGCCGCGATCCGCGAGCTCTCCGAAGTACTGCGAGCCCTGATGGAGTGAACCGGGCCGACGTCCGTTGCGCCGCGCGGCCGTTGAAGACCCACTTCGTGCACGCACATCCGTTGGGGACGACCAGTGCGCGCCATCGCCTGCGTGTCGCCGACCTGGGGCCGGCGTGCCGTCTACGCGCGTTGCCGCACCATCTGGGTGGCGGCTCGACGAAGAGGAACGTGAGCGGCTGACGCGGTTCAGCGGGGCGATCGGCGAGATTTCCTGAATCAGTTTTTAACCGTTTATGCTCCATTTCCCGCAACACCGGAAAACGGCTGGGCCGTTCAGCGGCTGATCATCACGCTTTTCGGCCGGTACCTTCGAAAGACCTCTCCCCTGCAGAGCTCCCCGGAGGTATTTCATGCCACGGCCGAAGTCTGTCCGCTTTCTCGCGCCCTTGATCGGCGCGATGCTACTGACGAGCGGGGCGGCCGCCGCCGCCCCGGCCGCCGAAGACCCCCAGTTCATCCGTCTGGCCAGCAGGACCTTCGACCCGCTGACCCAGCGCACGGCGGCGAGCCAGGACTGGAAGGGCGCGTATCTGCTCCAGGTCCGCAGTGCGCTCACCGACGCGCAGCGCGGGAAATTGCGCTCACTCGGCGTGCGGATCGGGTCCTACATTCCCGATTTCGCCTATGTGGTCCGGGTGAAACCGGAGAACCGCGAATCGGTGGCGGAATTGGCTTTCGTCCGCTGGCTCGGCGAATACCGGCCGGACGACAAGAGGGAGAGGTCGACGGCGGCGACCGGCAGTCACCTGGTGACGCTGGTCGAGCCGGACGCGCGTGACCAGCGCGCCGTGGCCGAGCGGATCCTGCGGCTCGGCGGCGGTATCGAGGCGATCTCGCAGAGCGGGCAGCACATCGTCGCGAACCTCGGTCCCGGGCAAGCCGCCACCGTGGCGCAGGGGGCCGAGGTGCTCGCGGTCGGCGCGATCACCGCTCCCGAAACCGACATGGCCAACGCCAGGGAGAGCGGCGGCGCGAACCACATCGAGAGCGTCGGCGGCTACCGCGGTCAGGGCGTGCGCGGCGAGGTGATGGACGGCGGCCTGCGCGTCACCCACCAGGAGTTCAAGGCGCGGCCGACGGTGCTGCACGGCTCGAACTCCACCAGCACCAGCCACGGGACCTCCACCTACGGCCAGATCTTCGCGTCGGGGGTGAGCGCGCCACAACGGGGGCTGCTGCCCGAGGGGCAGGGGATCTTCGCCACCTACAACAAGCCGGACCGCTACGCCCACACCAAGGAACTGGTCGACCCGGCGGGCAAGTACCGCGCGGTGTTCCAAAGCAACAGCTGGGGCGGCGGGCTGACCACGGCCTACAACTCCGTCTCGGCCGAGCTCGACAAGATCGTCTTCGATCACGACCTGCTGATCTGCCAGTCGCAGAGCAACGCGGGCACCCAGCAGTCGCGGCCGCAGGCCTGGTCGAAGAACGTGCTCTCGGTGGGCGGGCAGTATCACTACAACACGCTGGGCCGCACCGACGACAAGTGGAGCGGCGGCGCCAGCATCGGCCCGGCCGCCGACGGCCGGATCAAACCGGAGCTGTCGAACTACTACGACCGGATCGACACCACGTCGTCGGGCAGTGACACCTCGTACACGACGTCGTTCGGCGGGACAAGCGGCGCGACCCCGATCACCTGCGGGAACGCCGGGTTGCTGTTCCAGATGTGGGCCGACGGCGTGTTCGACGGCGGCCCCGGCAAGGGCCGCGACGTCTTCACGAGCCGCCCGCACGCGGCGACCGCGAAGGCGCTGCTGATCAACGGGGCCGACCAGTTCGCGTTCAGCGGCACGTCGCACGACATGACCAGGACGCATCAGGGCTGGGGCACCGCGAACGTGCGGTACCTGCACGAGCAGGCCAAGGCGAACGGGTGGAAACTGCCGGTACTGGTGAACGAGACCGACCTGCTGGGCACCGGGCAGTCGAAGAAGTACACCGTCGCGGTGAACGGGACCAAGCAGTTCAAGGCGACGCTGGCCTACACCGACCCGGCGGGCTCGCCGAGCGCGTCGGTCACCAGGGTCAACGACCTGACCCTGAAGGTCACCGCGCCGAACGGGACCGTCTACTACGGCAACAACGGGCTGAAGGCGGGCAACTTCTCGACCGCGGGCGGGTCGCCGAACACGGTCGACACGGTGGAGAACGTCATCCTGGAGAAGCCGGCCGCGGGTACGTGGACGGTGGAGGTCGTGGCGACGCAGGTGAACGCCGACGGTCACCCGGAGACATCGGCCACCGACGCCGACTACGCGCTGGTGGTTTCTTGACGTGGTGATTGACTCCGCCTGGCCGCATCGCGTTCAGCGGGCTAAACGCGATGCGGCTGAAGGGCTCGTGAAGGCCCCTTCCCTCGACTGAGCCGAGGGAAGGGGGCCTTCACGCGGGTCTGAGGCTGGGCTCGCGACTCGCGTTTAGCGGGCTGAACGCGATCGGGCGGGGTTGCCCGCGCCCGGATGGCGCAGGGGTCTGCGCCGATGGCCGAGACGGCAGGTTTCGGTTGTGAGACGGAAGCGTGAGACCCCTGGAAGCATGTAACGAGGCGACCCGAGGGGCCGACGTCTGGGATACGTGACGCGAGCCAAGGAGCCTCTCGATGACCACCTGCCGACTCTGCGGCTCGGCCCATCTCGCCAGTGTCGTCGACCTCGGGGCGACGCCGCCGTGCGAACGGTTCCTGACCGCGGCGCAGCTCGCGGAGCCGGAGCCGACGTATCCCCTGCACCTGCAGGTCTGCACCGAGTGCTGGCTCTCCCAGATCCCGCCGCTGATCACCCCGGAAGAGACTTTCACCGAATACGCGTACTTCTCGTCGTATTCCGCCTCCTGGGTCGAACACGCTAAGACGTTCGTCGACGGCGCCGTCGACCGGCTCGGGCTCGACGGGTCGTCGTTCGTCGTCGAGGTCGCCAGCAACGACGGTTATCTGCTCAAACACGTTGTGGCACAGCAGATCCGCTGTCTTGGCGTGGAACCTTCGGTGAACGTGGGCCAAGCCGCGCGTGACGCCGGGGTGCCGACGAAGACCGCTTTCCTCGGCCCCGAAACCGGACAAGAGGTCCGCGACGAACACGGTCCCGCCGACCTCGTCGTGGCGAACAACGTCTACGCGCACATCCCGGACATCATCGGTTTCACGCACGGGCTCCGCGCCCTGGTCGCCGACGACGGCTGGGTCAGCATCGAGGTCCAGCACCTGTTGACGCTGATCCAGGACAACCAGTACGACACGATCTATCACGAGCATTTCCAGTACTACACGGTGGAATCCGCGCGCCGGGCCCTCGCGCTCGGCGGATTGTCCGTTGTGGACGCCGAACTCCTGCCCACCCACGGCGGTTCGATCCGGCTGTGGGCGCGCCCGGACGCCGTCGCCGGTGAGCCGAGCGAGCGGATGACCCAGGTCCTCGACGCCGAGAAGGCCGCCGGGCTGCACGAAATGTCCGGCTACACCGAATTCTCCGAGCGGGTCACCAAGGTCCGGCTCGACCTGAACAAGTTCCTCACCGACGCGGCGCTCGAAGGCAAGACCGTCGTCGGTTACGGCGCCCCCGGCAAGGGGAACACGCTGCTGAACCACTGCGGTATCCGTCCGGACGTGCTGCGGTACACCGTCGATCGGAACCCGTACAAGCACGGCCGGTTCACCCCCGGCACCCGGATCCCGATCCTGCCGCCGGAACGCATCGAGGCGGACGAACCCGATTACGTGCTCGTCCTTCCGTGGAACCTCCGGAAGGAACTGACCGCCCAATTGTCCTTTGTGGACAAATGGGGCGGGAAACTGGTCTTCCCCATCCCGCACCTGGAAATCGTCGAGGTGAAGTCGTGAAGGTAGTCCTCTTCTGCGGCGGTTACGGCATGCGGATGCGCAACGGTGACGCGTCCGACGTGCCCAAGCCGATGGCCATGGTCGGCCCGAGACCGCTGATCTGGCACGTGATGCGGTACTACGCGCATTTCGGCCACACCGAATTCGTCCTCTGCCTCGGTTACGGCGCGCACCACATCAAGGAGTTCTTCCTCAATTACGAAGAGACCACCTCCAACGATTTCGTCCTGCGCAACGGCAAGGCCGAATTGCTTTCGACCGACATCGCGGACTGGTCGATCACCTTCGTGCAGACCGGCCTCGAATCGGCCATCGGCGAGCGCCTGCGCCGCGTACGCCCGTACCTCGAGGGCGACGAGATGTTCCTCGCCAACTACGCCGACGTCCTCACCGACGCCCCGCTGCCGGAGATGATCGAGCGGTTCACCGATTCCGACGCCGGCGCGTCGATGATGGTCGTGCCGCCGCAGTCGTCGTTCCACTGCGTCGAAATGGGCGAGGACGGCCGGATCGGCGCGCTGACCCCGGTCAGCGAGATGCCGCTGTGGGAGAACGGCGGGTATTTCGTGCTGCGCCAGGAGATCTTCGACCACATCCCCGAGGGCGGCGACCTCGTGGCCGACGGCTGCGGAGAACTCGCCAAGCAGGGCAAGCTACTGGCGTACCCGTACCGCGGGTTCTGGAAGCCGACGGACACCGTCAAGGAACGCGTCCAGCTGGACGATTCCTATGCGCACGGCGACCGTCCGTGGGCACGCTGGGAACGCGAACCCGCGAGCACGGCGTGATCGGACTCGGTACCGGCGGGATCGAGCGGATCGTCGCGCTGGGCGCGCATTGTGACGACATCGCCATCGGGGCGGGCGGCAGTTTGTTGACCCTTTGCGGCCAGAATCCCGGTGTGCGGGTGGACGCGCTCGTCCTTTCCGGTGGCGGCACCGAACGCGAGGCTGAGGAACGTGCCGCGCTCGCCGCCTTCTGCCAGGGCGCCGACGTCGAGGTCACCGTGCTCAAACTGCCCGACGGCCGGTTCCCCGCGCACTGGGAAGAGGCCAAGAACAGCCTGGAAGACCTGCGCCGCCGCACCGACCCGGACCTCGTCCTCTCCCCGCGCACAGCGGACGCGCACCAGGACCACCGCGGGCTGGCGACGCTCGTGCCGACGGTGTTCCGCACCCATCTCCAGCTGGAGTACGAGATCGCGAAATGGGACGGCGACCTCGCCAAACCCACCGCGTACGTCCCGCTGTCGGCCGAGCTCGCCGAACAGAAGGTCCGGCTGCTGCAGGAGCACTACGCCTCTCAGCGGCACCGGCCCTGGTACGACCGGGAAGCCTTCCTCGGCCTCGCCCGCATTCGCGGAATCGAATGCGGGCAGCGCTACGCGGAGGCCTTCGACCTCAAGAAACTGACGCTCGACCTCACTCCGAAAGGCTGAAAGCCATGCGTGTGCTGCTGACCGGGCACAAGGGTTACCTGGGCACGGTGATGGCCCCGGTGCTGGCCGCCGAAGGCCACGAGGTCGTCGGCCTCGACTCCGGTCTCTTCGACACCTGCGTGCTGGGCCCGAAGCCCGACGATCCCAAGGGCTACGAAGTCGACCTTCGCGACGTCACGGCCGAGCACGTGACCGGGGTGGACGCGGTGATCCACCTCGCCGCGCTGTCCAACGACCCGCTGGGATCGCTGGCGCCGGAGCTCACCTACGACATCAACCACCACGCTTCGGTCAAGCTCGCGAAGCTGGCGAAGGACGCTGGGGTCAAGCGGTTCCTCTACGCCTCGACGTGCTCGGTCTATGGCGCTTCGGGCGGAGACGGCCTGGTCGACGAGGACGCGCCGCTGCGCCCGGTGACGCCGTACGCCGAGTCGAAGGTGCGGGTCGAGGACGACCTCCACGCACTCGCCGACGACGATTTCACCCCGGTGTACATGCGCAACGCCACCGCGTTCGGCTTCTCGCCGCGGCTGCGGTCGGACATCGTGCTCAACAACCTGACCGCGCACGCCCACGTTTCGGGCGAGATCCTGGTGCTGTCGGACGGCACGCCGTGGCGGCCGCTGGTGCACGCCAAGGACATCGCGCGCGCCTTCGAGGCCGCGCTGGTCGCGCCCAAGGAGGCCGTCCACGACAAGGCCTTCAACATCGGCACCGAACGCAACAACGTGACCGTGGCCGAGATCGCCCAGCAGGTCGTCGAGGCCGTCCCCAGCGCGAAGCTGCGGATCACCGGCGAGTCCGCGGGCGACCCGCGCTCCTACCGCGTCGACTTCTCCCGCTTCCGTGAGGCGATCCCCGGCTTCGAATGCGACTGGTCGGTCAAGGACGGCGCACTCGATCTGATCTACGCCTATCGCACGCACGGCCTGACCGCGCACGACTTCAAGAACCGGTTCACCAGGTTGGCCACGCTCAACGCGCGGACCGCCGCGGGCGAGATCGACGAAACCCTGCGGCGACGGTGATGACGCGCAAGCCACTGGACACGGGCGCCGACCTGCGGGAGCTGGTCGAGCGCCTGTATCCGCTCTGCCGCAGCATCACCGGCGACGGCGTCCGCGCCACGCTGGAGATCCTCGGCGAGCACCTCCCGCTCGACGTCCACGAGGTGCCGACCGGGACCCAGGTGCTCGACTGGACCGTTCCCCAGGAGTGGAACATCCGCGACGCCTGGGTGAAGGACCCGGCCGGGCGGAAGGTCGTCGACTTCCGGGAGTCGAACCTGCACGTCGTCGGCTACAGCGTGCCGGTGGCCGAGACGATGCCGCTGGCGGACCTGCGCGAGCATCTCCACACGCTGCCCGAGCAGCCGTCGCTGGTGCCGTACCGCACGAGCTACTACGCGCCGACGTGGGGTTTCTGCCTGGCACAGGACACCCTCGACGCGTTGCCGGACGGTGACTACGAGGTCCGGATCGAGTCCACTTTGGACGATGGGCAGCTGACCTACGCCGAGCACGTGGTCCCCGGTGAGGTCACCGACGAGGTGCTGGTGTCGTGCCACACCTGCCATCCGTCGCTGGCCAACGACAACCTCGCGGGTATCGCCGTCGCCGCGGCGCTCGCGCAGCGGCTGGCCGCGGCGAAACCGCACCACACATACCGGTTCCTGTTCATGCCGGGCACGATCGGCGCGATCACCTGGCTCGCGCGCAACACCGAACGGCTCGGCAAGGTCAAGGCCGGGATCGTGCTCGCCTGCGCGGGCGACCCCGGATCGCTGACCTACAAGCGAAGCCGTCGCGGGGACGCCGAAATCGACAAGGTGCTCGAATTCGTCCTTGCCGGAAAACCGCACGAGGTCCTCGACTTCTCGCCGTACGGCTACGACGAGCGGCAGTTCTGCTCGCCGGGATTCAACCTCGGCGTCGGCTCGCTGACCAGGACGCCGTACGCCGGCTATCCCGAGTACCACACTTCGGCCGACAACCTGGATTTCGTGTCCACCGAGGCGATGGAGGACACGCTCGCGACCTTGAGCGAGGCGTTCTCCCTGCTGGACCGCGACCGCCGCTACGTCAACCTGAGCCCGTACGGCGAGCCGCAGCTCGGCAAACGCGGGCTCTACGACTCCCTCGGCGGCCGCAGTGACGCCAAGGCGGCCCAGATGGCGATGCTCTGGGTGCTCAACCTCTCGGACGGCGAGCACAGCCTGCTCGACGTCGCCCAGCGATCCGGTCTCCCCTTCGATTCCGTCGTCGCCGCCGCTCACGCGCTGCAGGGCGCCGGATTGCTGAAGGAGTGACGCGGGTGGCAGGCGGGAGACATCGGGCGACACTGGCCTCCGGGGCCGTACGCGCCATGGCCGGCAGGCTCAGCTGGGGCCTCGGCGACCAGGCCGTTTCGAGCCTGACCAACTTCGCGGTCGGGCTGTTCGTCGCGCGCTCGCTGGGCACGTTCGCCTTCGGCATGTTCAGCCTCGCGTGGGTGACCTACGGCGTGGTGCTCAACCTCTCGCGCGGCCTGGCCACCGACCCGATGATGGTGCGTTTCTCCGCGGTGCCGGAGGAAGCCTGGCGCCGGGCGGTGTCGCGGGCGGCGGGGACGGCGATCGGGGTCGGCCTCGCGACCGGCCTGGTCAGCGTGATCGTCGGTTTCCTCGCCGTGCAGCCGCTGGGCGGGGTGTTCGTCGCGCTCGGCGTCGTGCTCCCCGGGCTGATGCTGCAGGACGCCTGGCGGTTCGCGCTGTTCGCCAAGGGCGACGGCAGGAAGGCCTTCGTCAACGACACGGTGTGGGGTGTCGCGCTGATCCCGGCGCTGGCCATCGCCTCGCATTTCGGCACCGTGGTCGCGTTCATCCTGGCCTGGGGACTGGCCGGTGCGGTCGCGGCCGTCTACGGGCTGTTCCAGACCGGCATCGTGCCGAAACTCTCGGAGATGACGGGCTGGGTGAAGGAACAGCGCGACCTCAGCGTGCGGTACCTGATCGAAAACGTCAGCAACGCCGGCTCGTCACAGCTGCGCGCCTACGGGCTCGGGGCGATCGCGGGGATCACGGCGGTCGGCGCGGTCCGCGGTGCCGAGCAGCTGCTCGGGCCGTTCCTCGCCCTGCTGATGGGGCTTTCGCTCACGACAGTGGCCGAAGGCGCTCGCGTCCTACACCGCGCCCCGCACCGGCTGAAGCACTTCTGCGTGGTGCTCGGCGGCGGCCAAGCGGGTGCGGCCCTGCTGTGGGGCCTCGGGTTGCTGCTCCTGGTGCCCTACGACGTCGGGCGCTGGATCATGGGCTCGGTCTGGGACGCGGCCGAGCCGCTGATCCTGCCGGTCACTCTCTCGGTCACCGCCGCCGGTTTCGTCGCGGGCGCGGCCGCCGGCTTGCGTGCCCTCGGCAACGCCAAACGCAGTCTCCGTGCCCAGCTGGTCGCTTCGGTGGGTTACGTGGTCTTCGGGATCATCGGCGCCTACCTCGACGGCGCCGAAGGTGCCGCGTGGGGCTCGATGCTCTCGGTCTGGCTGGGCGCCGCGATGTGGTGGTACCAGCTCCGTGTCGCGTATCGCGAGTACCGGCCGGTCGCGGCACGCACCAACGACGAAGAGGTGGGAATGGTATGACCCGGATTCCACGGCTCAGCATCGGTCTGCCCGTCTACAACGGCGAGGAGTACCTGTCCGAATCGCTCGACGCCCTGCTGGGCCAGAGTCACGAAGACTTCGAGCTGATCATTTCGGACAACGCTTCGACCGACGGTACCGAAGAGATCTGCCGGGACTACGAGGGCCGCGACGCCCGGATCCGGTATCTGCGGCTGCCGAAGAACGTCGGCGCGTCCCCGAACCACAACCGGGTCCTCGACGAAGCCCGCGGCGAGCTGTTCAAATGGGCCTCACATGACGACCTTTACGGCCGTGACCTGATCAAACTCTGTATCGAGGCGCTGGACGAGCGGCCGGAAACGATCGTCGCCCACAGCTGGCAGGCGATCATCGACGATCACGGCGCGGTGACCCACAAACTCGACTACCCGCTGGCGACGGACTCGCCGCACGCGCCGACGCGGTTCCGCAGCCTGCTGTTCGAAACGGGCGGCGACGACTTCTACGGCGTGATACGCACGCACGTGCTCCGCCGGGTCAAACCGCTCGACAGCTACCACCACGCCGACCGCACCTATGTCGCCGAACTGAGCCTCCACGGCCCGTTCCACCAGGTCCCCGAGGTGCAGTACTTCCGCCGCGACCACCCCGGCCGCGCCGAACGGGCGAACCCGAGCATCCGGAAGCGCTGCTCGAACCTCGACCCGCGGCGCGCCGACCCGGTGCGGAACCCGATGCCGCGGCTGATCGGCGAGTACATCGGCGGCTTCGTCGGCGGTATCCGCCGGGCGCCGCTCTCTTCGGCGGACCGGCGGGAGTGCTACCGGCATCTCGCGTCCTGGCTGGCCGACCGGTCCCGCGGCCGGAACGAGGACCGCGCCGAGGACGCGGCACCCGAAATCGACGGAATGAACATCGACGCCGTGGTCCCTGGGCGGCAGAGGAGGACGTCGTGACCTCTCGCTCCGGAGCGAGAAAGCGAAGACATCCCCGGGTCGGCTTCTTCGGTCTGCTGGGGGCAGGGAACATCGGCAATGACGGATCACTCGAAGTCGTACTCGAGTACGTACGACAACGACATCCGGAGGCGGAACTCAGCTGCCTCTGCTCCGGTCCCGAACTGGTCGAGGAGCGCTACGGCGTCAAAGCGGAGTCACTGCTCTGGTACTACTCGCGCAACCGTGACACGACGGGGGTGCTCGCGGCCCTGCTGAAGGTCGTCGGCAAGGTCGCCGACACGCTCAAGATCCTCTCCTGGACCCGGCGGTGCGACGTGGTGATCGTCCCCGGCGCCGGCGTCCTCGAAACAACGCTTCCTTTGCGGCCCTGGGGTTTCCCGTACGCGATGGCGCTGCTGGGGGTGTCGGGCAGGCTGTGGGGGACCAGGGTCGCGCTGCTCAACGTCGGCTCGAACGTCATCCGCCAGCGGACCACGCGGCGCCTCTACCGGATCGCCGCCCGCTCCGCGCACTACCGGTCCTTCCGCGACGAGCTGTCCCGCGACGCCTGGCGCGAGATGGGCCTCGACACCGCGAAGGACGACCTCTACCCGGATCTGGCGTTCGCGATGCCGATCCCCGCCGGGCGGCCGTCGGACGTCGTCGGGGTCGGGGTCATGGAATTCCACGGGGGCAACGACGACCGGCGCCGGGGCGAGGAGATCCGTTCGTCCTATGTGGACGCGATGAAACGGCTCGTGCGCAGACTGGTCGACGACGGACGGGAGATCCGGCTGCTCACCGGCGACGAGATCGACGACCCCGTCGTCGAAGAGATCTTCGCCGACCTGCGCGAACACCGGCCCGGCCTCGACCCGAACCAGGTGACCGCGGCGAAACTGCCCACCCTCGGCGACCTCATCACCGAGATCGCCGCACTCGGCGCCGTCGTCGGGACGCGCTACCACAACGTCCTGTGCTCGCTGAAGCTCGCGAAGCCGACGATCTCGATCAGCTATTCGCAGAAGATGGACAGCATCATGGCGAACATGGGGCTGGCGGAGTACTGCCAGTCCGCGCGCGCGGTCGACGTCGACCTGCTCGTCCGGCAACTCGCCGAACTCGAGGCCAAACCCGAGGAATTCTGGCAGCGCCTCCGGGATCGGAGCGCCGCCAAGGGGAAACTGCTGGAGAAGCAGTACGACGTCCTCGACAGGACGCTGTTCCGCGAGCCCGAGGAGATCCGATGAAGGTCGAAGCGGTTCCCGAAATCGAAGGCGCCTACCTCTTCACGCCGACACCGTTCTCCGACGAGCGCGGTTTCTTCAGCCGCACCTTCGACAGCGAGGTCGTTGCCTCGGTGGGCATCGACCCCGGCGGCTTCGCGCAGGACAGCATTTCGCGGTCCCGCAAGGGAGTCGTGCGCGGAATGCACCTGCGCGGCGGGCGCGGCGAGGCCAAGCTGGTCCGCTGCTCCTCCGGCGCCATCTTCGACGTCATCGTGGACCTGCGGCCGGACTCCCCCACCTTCCGGGCCGTGAAAGGGTTCGAACTGTCCGGGGAGACCCAGGTCTCCCTGTACATCCCGGCGGGGTGCGCGCACGGGTTCCAGGCGCTCACCGACCCCGCCGACATCTCCTACCGCATCGACCGGCCGCACGACCGGTGCGAGGACATCGCGATCTCCTACGCCGATCCCGAACTGGCCATCCCGTGGCCACTCGCGATCAGCGCGGTGTCCGAACGTGACGCCCACGCCCCTCCGCTCGCCGCCGCACTGACGACCACGAGGTGATCCCGTGAACCGCCCTTTGCCGCGCTCCGACCAGGCGAACGAACGACTGCACCGAGCCATCCCCGGTGGCGCGCACACCTACGCCAAGGGCCAGGACCAGTACCCCGATGACTTCTCACCGGTCATCGCGCGCGGCCTCGCCGGCCACGTGTGGGACGTCGACGGGAACGAATACATCGAGTACGGATCGGGGCTTCGCGCGGTCAGCCTCGGCCACGCGCACCCACGGGTCCTGGAAGCCGTCCGGACCGAAATCGAAAAGGGCGGCAACTTCGTCCGGCCGTCCATCATCGAGGCCGAAGCCGCGGAGCGGTTCCTCGCCGCCGTGCCGACCGCGGAGATGGTGAAGTTCGCGAAGAACGGCTCGGACGCGACCACGGCCGCCATCCGGCTGGCGCGGGCGGCGACCGGGCGGACGCTCGTGGCGATCTGCCGCGACCACGCGTTCTTCTCCACCGACGACTGGTTCATCGGGACCACGCCGATGTCCGCCGGGATCCCCGGCGAGACGACGGAACTGACGGTCTCCTTCCCCTACGGTGATCTCGCGGCCACGGAAGAGCTGCTGCGGGAGCACGAGGTCGCCTGCCTCGTCCTGGAGGCCGCGACCCAGAAGGAGCCGCCGCCGGGGTATCTCGCCGGGCTGCGGAACCTGTGCGATCGGTACGGCTGCCTGCTGGTGTTCGACGAGATGATCACCGGGTTCCGCTGGTCGGAGGCCGGGGCGCAGGGGCTGTACGGCGTCACCCCGGATCTCTCGGCGTTCGGCAAGGCGCTGGGGAACGGTTTCGCGGTTTCGGCGCTGGCGGGCAAACGGGAGTACATGGAACTCGGCGGGCTGCGCGACCACCGCGAACGGGTCTTCCTGCTTTCGACGACCCACGGCGCCGAGACGCATTCCCTCGCCGCGGCGATCGCCGTCTTCGACACCTACGCCGAAGAAGGGATCACCGCGCGGCTGCACGCGCTGGGCGACCGGCTCGCGGCGGGTGTCCGCGAGGTCGCCGCGAGCGCCGGAGTCGGCGAACACGTGCTCGTACGCGGCAGGGCGAGCAACCTGGTGTTCGCCACGCTCGACGACAAGGGCGAGCCGTCACAGCCGTATCGGACGCTGTTCCTGCGGGAACTGATCACCGGCGGGGTGATCGGGCCGTCGTTCGTGGTCAGCGCCGGGCTCACCGAGGCCGACATCGACAAGACGATCGACGTCGTCTCGCGGGCCTGCACCACGTACCGGAAAGCCCTCGAAGTCCAGGACCCGACGCAGTGGACGGGCGGCCGTCCGGTGAAACCGGTGTTCCGGAGGTTCGCGTGATGACCACACTTTCGTGTCCATCCGGTGTGCTGCGCGGTGACTTACCTTGAAACCCATGACTTGGGCAAGAACGACGGCGCTCGCGCTGTCGGTGGTCCTGACGGCCGGCTCCTTCACCGCTGTGGCATCGGCGGCCGAGGCGCCGGCCGTCTGCGCGTCGGGACCGGCGAGTTCCCCGAAACCGGAGAACGCCGTCGTCGTCGATCCCGGCGAACACCTCGCGATCGAGACCTCGGCGCATCCGCCGGGAACGGCGTTCTGGCTCAGCACCGGGACGCACATCCTCGCCGACGACCCGTACAGCCAGGTGATCCCGAAGGACGGCAACGTCTACGTCGGCGCACCCGGCGCGGTCCTGGACGGCCGCGGCATCAACCGGGCGGCGTTCACCCAGCAGGCCAAGGACGTCGTGATCCGCGGGCTGACGATCCGCGGTTTCGTCGCACCGCAGGACCAGGGCGTGGTGAACCACGATTCCGGTGAGCACTGGGTGATCGAGGGCAACGTCATCGAGCACAACCGCGGTGCCGCGATGATGGCCGGGCCGCGGCAGGAGGTCCTCGGGAACTGCCTGCGGAAGAACGGGCAGTACGGGATCAACGCCTACCGCGCGGGCGGCGGCATCACCGGGCTTGTGGTGGAGGGCAACGAGATCGCCTGGAACAACACCGACGACTGGGAGAAGAAACAGCCCGGCTGCGGTTGCAGCGGCGGAGCGAAATTCTGGGCCGTCGACGGCGCGGACATCCGAGGGAACTGGGTGCACCACAACCACGGCGCCGGGCTCTGGGCGGATACGAACAACAACGACTTCATCATCGAAGACAACACGATCGAGGACAACGACGCCGAGGCGCTGTTCTACGAGATCAGCTACAACCTGATCATCCGCAGCAACACCTTCCGCCGCAACGCCCTGGTGCTGGGACGCGATTTCGCCGCGCGGGGCAACAACTTCCCGATCGCCGCGGTGTATCTGAGCGAGTCCGGCGGCGAACCGCGGATCTGGGCGCGGACCGACATGATCGAGATCGCGGAGAACGTGTTCGAGGACAACTGGGGCGGCCTGACGCTGTGGGAGAACGCCGACCGGTTCTGCAACAGTCCCTCGAACACCTCGACCGGGACCTGCACCCGCGTCGTCGCCTCGCCGTCGGACTGCGCGCCCGAGACGATCGCGCGGGAACCGGCGTACGACGACTGCCGCTGGAAGACCCAGCGGGTCAACGTGCACGACAACGTTTTCCAGAGCGCGCCCGACTGCACGGGACTGTGCGGGCGCATGGCCGTGCTGTCGAACTACGGTACTTATCCGTCGTGGTCGCCGTATCGGGGCAACGCCGTGTCCGAGGCGGTGACGTTCGCTCAGGACAACGAGTGGTTCTCGAACACCTACGTCGGGCATTGGTCGTTCGTGGCGCATGACGCGTCGCGGTCGCTGGACGTAGTCGCTTGGCGGGCGGCTCCCTACGGGCAGGACCCTTGCAGCACTTTCGACGGTGCCGGCGGTTGCCCGGCCCGGTGACCGAAGGCGCGACTCGCGTGATCAGACGCCGCACTCGCGTGATTGAAGCCGCAACTCACGTGATCAGACGCGTAACTCGCGTGATCAAAACCGTAACTCGCGTGCTTGAGGACGTAACTTGCGTGATCAGACGGACGACGCGTGTGATCCGATGGACGACACGCGTGATTGGAGGGACGACACGCGTGTCCAGGCGGCCGACTCTCGGTGGTCACGGCCGCGTGCGCGTGTCGTCCGCGCAATCACGCGTGTCGTCCGTCTGGACACACGTGTCGTCCGTCTGATCACGCGAGTTACGTCTCTGAGCACGTGAGTTACGCGGCTGAGCACGCGAGTTACGTCCTCATTCACGCGAGGTGCGTTTTCGGTCCCGCAGTTAGTCGGCTAAACGCGGTCCGAGGCGGTGTCGCGAAAGTGGCTTTCGCGACGCCGGGCCCGGCACCAGAGCGACGCAGTCAGTCGGCTGAATGCGGAAGTCAGGGCTTCGTCAGGAAGAAGTACGCGTATCGCTCGTCCAGCTCGTTCTTCGGCACCAACTGGATCGCCTGGGGCGTGAACCCGCACCGCTCCGCCAGCTGCCAGAAGGCGTCGACGCGGTAGGTCGTCATCGCCGCCAGCCCCGAGCGGTACGAACGACGGCGCGGCCGGGTCCGCCAGGTGCCGGGGTCGTACTTGACCTGGATCAGCGCGAGCCCGCCGGGGACGAGCAGTTCCCGCGCGATGCGGAGCAGGCGTTCGCCGTATTCCGGCGTCGGGATCAGCTCGAAAACGTAGAAGCTCACGTAGACGTCGCAGGGTTCCTTCACCATCGAAAGCGCGGCTTCCGGGTTCGCGACGTCGATTTCGACGGCCTGGAACGGGGTGTCACAGACGTTCGCGACCTGCTTCTCGCATTCCGCGAGGGTCTCGGCGGAGATGTCGACGCCGATGAATTCCTGGGCACGCGGGGCGAAATGGATGGCGTTCGCGCCGCCGCCGCAGCCCCATTCGACGACGCGATTCCACGGCCGGTCGAAGTCCGCCAAACGGGCACCGCCCTCGAACATGTCGAGGTGCCGCTTCCCGATTTCGGACCAGAGGTCGTTGCCGTCGAAGGTGCCGGAATCGCGCCAGTGCGAATTGTCCTTCCATCTTTTCTCGCCGGGCGAGTTCCAATAGCCCTGTGCGTCGGCCGAGATGGCGGACTCGGACTGTTTGGCGCCGACCGTCGCCAGTGCGCGCTGGCCGAGGTCCTCCGCCCGTGCGGCGACCTTCTTGGCGGCATCGATGAGGGACATGAGGAGCCGATCCTTTCGCAGTGCGGTGTTCGAGGAATACCGTTCACGGCGTTCGCCGGGTCGCCCCTTTGTCGGTGAGCACTGCGATCGCCGGAACCACCGCGAGCGCCACACCGAAGCCACCCAGCGTGTCAGTCGGGTAGTGCGCGCCCATTGTTACCTCGGCCCAGCCCATCGCGGCCCCGGCGACGACGACCGCGACGACCAGCAGCACCGACGCCGGGCCACGCCGAAGACCACCGAGCACGCCGAGCGCGGCGGTGAAGGTCAACGCGGTGGCGAATCCGGTGTGCCCGCTGGGATAGGCCAGGAATTCGCCGTGGATGTACCGGCCGATGAGCGGTTTCAGCCCGCTCGTCAGCCCGACGGTGACCAACGCGGCAACCACTCCGGTGACGGCGGTGCGCGGCCGCCGCGAATACCAGCACCAGCCGAGGAACACGACCATGGTGACGATCGCGCCGACGGGTTCACCGACGAAATCGATCACCGTCGCGATAGTCCACCAGGGATCGCCGGACCAGGCGAGCGCGTCGACCAGCGTCGCGTCCAGCCCGGTCGGCCCGGAGGTGCCGGCGTAGACCAGGCCCAGCACCAGTGCGCCGAGCCCGCCTGCCACGGCGAGGACGAACGCGGCCGGGCGGAGCACCGGCGGCAGGGCCGGTTTCACTCCGCGGCCACCCGCCCGATCGCGTCCCGGTAACCGCCGATCAGCCGCTCCAGCCCAACTTCCGGCGTGAACTCCTGTTCGTAGACCAGCCGCGCCGCCGTGCCGAGTTCACGGTTCCGCCCGTCGTCGCCGACGATCTCCCGCAGCCGCCGCGCCAGCGACTCTGCGTCGCCGGGTTCGTGCAGCAGCCCGGTCACTCCGTCCTCGACCAGTTCGCGGAACGCGCCGTGCGCGGCCGCGACGGTCGGGACCCCGGCGGCCATCGCCTCGACGACCACCAGCCCGAACGTCTCCAGCCATTCCGACGGCGCCACCGCGACCGCCGCGCGAGTGACCAGTCCGGCGCATTCCGCCTTGCTTCGCAGCCCTTCGTAGCGGACGTCGTCGCGGCCTTCCGCCCAGCGCGCGACCTCGTCCTGCATCGGGCCGGTCCCCGCGATCACCAGCGGCATGCCGAGCCCACCGGTCGCGGCGAGCCGGTCCCAGGCCGCCATGAGCAGGCCGATCCCCTTCTCCGCGGTGATCCGGCCGAGGAACAGCACGTGCTCGCCGGTACCGGAGCGCCGGATGCCGGGATCGGCGACGAAGTTGTACTTCACCGCCAGCCGTTCCGCGGGCATCCCGGCGGCCACCAGCACCTCGCGTTGCGCCCGTGAGATGCAGAAGAACCGGGAGACCCCGGACCACCAGCGACGCCGGTTGAGCATCAGGCTCGCCGCCATCGGCACGGTCGCCAGCGCCGACCCGCGATAACAACCGTGCCGCACCGCGGGCGCCGGTGTCCGGCCGACGCAGTCCGTGCACACGTGACCGTCGCGGTACAGCGTGCCAGGCGGGCAGATCAGGGTGTAGTTGTGCACGGTCGCGACGGCGGGCACACGCGCGTCCGCGCACGCCGCCAGCACCGACGGCGACAGCAGCGGGAAAGTGTTGTGGACGTGGACGACGTCCGGCCGGTCTTCGGTCAGCCGACGGGCGAGATCGGCACGCACGGCCCGGTTCCACGGCACCTGGAGCGGGACGACGGCCTTGCGCGGCAACGACATCGCGGAGATGTCGTCACTGCGCCGTTCGAACAGGCCGACGTCGTGCCCGGCGGCCGCGAGCAGCGCGACCTCCTGGTCGACGACGTTGTTCTCCCCGCTCGGCTGCTCGGACCGATAGCGGTTGTGGACCACGAGGACCTTCACACAGGCTCCTTGGCCGGAACGAACTTCTTCTCGGAGACGGTTTCGGAAGGCACCCGCACCAGCAGCGACGCCGCCAGCGCGAGATGCAGCAGGTACGGCGACGCGTCACCGAGGCCCGCCTCGGTGTAGGACGCCGAAACGCAGTAGGTGATCAGGAAGATCGCGCACGCCCTGGCCAGCGACGGCGGCCGCAGCGCGGCGACCACGATCAGCACGAGCATGAAGGCCGCGACGATCGCGATCCCGACGTAGCCCTGTTCGTGGTAGACCGCGAGCCAGCTGTTGTCGATGGGCAGGCCGATGTAGGACTTGTTCGTCAGCCCGACGCCGAACACGTACTCGCCGAGGGTGCGCGGGTCGGACAGCAGCGCGTCCCACACCTTCGCGCGGCCGGTGAGGCTGGAGAAGTTCTCCGAGCTCTGGCCGCGCAGGAACCAGGCCTGCACCAGCGAACCGAGGACGACCGCGGACACCGCGCCGATCAGCGCGACCCCGGCGAACACCTTCCTGGCCCGCGCGCTGGACATCCAGAGGGAGAGCAGCGCGATCAGCACGCCGGCGACCAGGCCGAGCGTGGCGGTGCGGGTGTGGGTCAGCAGCAGGATGCCGATCGAGGGGACGATGACGATCAGCGCGTTCAGCCGGTCGAGTTCACCGCCGAGCCACAGCAGCAGCGTGAGCCCGATGACCACCGCAGAGTACTGCCCGACCTGCGGCGGGGTCAGCGGCCAGATGGTGCCGGTCAGCCGTCCGCCGTACTCCTCGGCCAGCGCGATCCCCGGTGAAGCGGCCAGCCCGACGACGACCGTCAGCAGCACCACCGAGTACGTCCGGATGTGATGCCGCACGAGCCGGATGCCGCCGTCCCACCACCGGGTCAGCAGCCACAGCGTGCTGACGAACAGGCCGAACCGGAAGCAGCGGAACAGCGCGCCGTACCCGACTTCGAGGTTCAGGCTCGCCAGCAGACTGAGCACCACCAGGATGCTGAGCAGCAGCAGGTACGCGCTCGGCCGGATCCGGAGCCGGGCGTTCAACGCCAGCGCGACGCAGAACGCCAGCACGAGCGAGCCCATGGTGACCAGCTGGATCACCGAACGCGGGATCGGGATGACCGTCGTCGCGCCGGTGGAGCCCAGCGTGTTCAGGATCAGCAGCGCCCATACGAGGGCGACCGCCTTCGGCATGTCCGGCGATTGCGAGGGGCGTTCGCCCCGGGGCAGATGCGGGAAACGGGCTCTCTGCCGCATGTCAGCCTCCCCCTTGACGGCTGTAGGTCGATCCGGCGTCCTGGTTGTACGGGCCGCCCTGCCATTCTCCGATGCTCAGGTTCCGGCTCGGTTCGAAGGCGACGAAGTTCCACGGGCCGACGTAGGTGTTGTCGTGCCACTTGTTGCCCTGGGCGAAGGTGATCGCGTGCTGCACGACCTCACCCTGATACGGCGACCAGTCCGGGTACGTGCCGAAGTTCGCGAGCACGGCCATCCGCGCGCAGGTGTTCTCGCAGCCCGCCACCGCCGGGTCGAGGACGAACCGGTTGTGGTGGATCTCGACGCGCTGGGTCTTCCAGCGGCAGTCGTCGAACAGCGTGCCGGACCCGATCGCCGGCCGGGCGCAGGTCTCGTGGTCCGGCACCAGTTTCGTGCACGATCCGGACGAGGTGTTGGCGGGACTGTTGCAGAACCGGTCCGAGTTCTCCCAGAGCGTGATGCCGTTCCAGTTGTTCTCGAGGACGTTCCCGGCGATCTCCACCTTGTCCGTCCGCGCCTTCACCCTCGGCTCGCCACCGGATTCGGAGAGGTAGATCGCCGCCACCGGGAAGCTGTCGCCGCGGTCGATGAAGGTCTTGCCGTCCACGCGGTTGTTGCGGCGGAGGGTGTTGCCGCGGATGACGGCGTTGTAGCTGGTCTCGTACATGAGCCCGGTGCTGTCGTTGCCCTCGACGAGATTGCCCTCGACCAGGAAGTCGTTGTTGTTCGTGTCGGCCCACAACCCGACCCCGCGGTTGGCGTGCACCCAGTTGCCGCGGACGTCGGCGCCGTCGACGGCCCAGAACTTCACGCCGCCGGTGCAGCCGCAGCCGTCGACCTTCTTCTCCCAGTCACCGGTGTTGTTCCCGGTGATCTCGTTGCCTTCGACGACGAGCCCGGTGATCCCGTTCTGTCCCTCGTAGGCGTTCATCCCGTACTGCCCGTTGTTCCGCAGGCAGTTCGCCCGCACCTGCTGCCGCGCGCCCGCCATCAGGCCCGCGCCTTCGTTGTCCTGCACCGTGTTGTGCTCGATGGTCCAACCGGGGGCGGAGTCGTGGTTGACCACGCCCTCGTCGCGCGGGGCTTGGAATCCCCGCACGGTGAGGTACTGGATCTTGACGTCGGCGGCGCTGCCGGAGAAGGCGTACTGGTTGATCTTCCCGCCGTCGAGAACGGCGTCCGGCGCGCCGAGGTAGACGTTCCCGGCCTTCGGTTGGACCTGGTCGAAACGGTCGTCGCCGAGCCGGTGCGTGCCGGGCGCCAGCCAGAACGTCGTACCCGGACCGCTCGCCCGGGTCTTCGCCACGAGGTCGCCCGCGACGGCCGGATCGACCGTCACCGCTCCCGCCGGTGCCGCCACCGGACCCGGCGGCAGTTTGCCGCACACCTGCGCCACCGCACCGGACGGCGCTCGCCCGGGGTCGGGCGCCGCGCCCGCCTCGTCGGCGGGGTCCGGGGTGCAGGCGGCCAAGGCCGTCGCGGCCAGCAGGATCGGCAGGAAGCGGTGCGGTCGAACCGTCACAACGGAGGCCCCTCGGGGTCGAAAGCGGGCACTGTGAGCACAGTGGTCATCTCGGTCGAGGCGGTCCCGGTGCCGATCAGCGTCCACGCGGGCTCGCGACGGCCGAACCCGGCCGAGTACCAGCCGAGCGGCGGAGTGGTCTCGCCGCGGTGTGCGGACCACTTGAGCTGCGACGGGAGTTCCATCGAAGCGCTCCGTTCCCGGCCGTCGGCCGTCCAGGACAACTTCGCCGTCGCCCCGGTGAGGACGACCTCGACGGCCGGGCCGAAGTGGAACGCGAGACGGCACGGCCGGGCCTCGCCGCGCACCTCGTCGAGAATCCGCAGGTCAGCGCCTTCCAACTCCACCGAACGCCGGTGGATCGACGGCGCGTAGCCGTCGTGTTCCGCGCTCCAGCGCGACGGCGTGCCCGCCGCGATCACGGTGGTCGCGGCGTGTTTCGTCCACAGGAACGGGCCGCCGGACACGGATTGGTCGGTGCGGGCGAGTTCGAGCGTGTTGTGCCCGGCCGTGGACCGGAAGTACGACCGCCACTCCGGTTCGCCGTGGTAGCAGTAGGTTCCGGGGTCGGCGAGGATGTCGACGCCGTCGTGCCGGACCTCCACCGAAAGCGCGTCCGCGTGCGCGTGCGCGGCGATGGACAGGAAACCGTGCGGCCCGCCGTCACAGCGGCACCAGATCGCGCCGTTCCGCAGGATGGTCATCCCGGCGTCGGCGAAGTCGTCCCGCCTTCGCGCCGGACGCCGCGCGCCGACCTGGATGTCCTTGGCCAGCGCGGAAAAGAGCTGGGTGCGGACGTCACCGCCCGGCGTCTCCGGCCACCAGTCCAACCGTCCGAAAAGGACGGACCCGGTGTCGAGCAGCGACGCCCAGCGGCTCGCGCCGTCACCGGCAGCGCCATCAATGATCAGCCCGAAGCCGTCGTCCGCGTCGCCCTGCCTCGGCGGGCGCAGCTTATTGTCCACAATGGACGCCAACGCGTCCGTCATCCTGAGCAGGACGAGCCAGGTCGACTCGGGCACCGCGACCCCGGCGGCCTTCGCCTCCAGCGCCCCGGCGAGCCCCAACTCCAGGACGAGCCCGTGGTACTCGGTGGCGAGTTCCCGGTTGAGCCCGGAGTCGAAGGTGTTGTGCCGCAGCATCTTGTCGAGCGACGCGAGCGCCGTGTCCCGCCATCGGGCGGATTCCGGGAACCAGGCGAACGCGCAGGCAGCGGCGAGCTGCCCCGCGTCCTCGGCGATCACGTGGTTGTTCGCCGAAGAGCCCCGGCTCGGAAACGCCGCGAGCCAGCGCTGGTGGTGCCAGATCTGGCCGAGCGCCACGGGGTTGTCCTCGAACAGTGCCGGTGTCCGCGCCCAGCCGTCCAGCAGGCGCCGGACCCACACCCACGACAGCAGCCGGATGCCGAGTTCGATCCCGCTGACCCAGTGCACCCCGCGCATCGGCGGGTTGGCCGCCCACCACGACTTCAGGTGCGCGGCGACGCGTTCGGCATACCGTTCTTCGCCGGTCAGGGCGTACGCGGCGGCCAGCACGGTGAGGTGCTGGTGCCGCGACGGCTCCCAGATCTGCTTGATGTCGCCGACGGCGTCCTCGCTCCGGTACGGGATGTCGAAGGAGTACACATCGGACGGTGCGCGGCGGCCGGTCTTCGGGTCGTACGACCAGTCCGGGGCGACGAGGTCGTCCCGTTCGACGCCGAAGTACTCGGCGTGCCCGTCCATCAGCCGGTCGGCGGCGACGAGCAGATCCTTGACGGCTTCGCCCGAAACGGCGGCGAGGACGTCTTCACCGGGCGCCTTCACGAACCGGCGTTCCGGCAGCCAGGACGGCTTCTCCCCCGCGACCCCGCGCCACTGGCGTTTGCGCACGACATCGGTGACCCGGCCCGCGATCTCGGCGGGCCCCATCCGCGAAAGCCTTCGCAGGTACCAGGACGGATCCATCAGCCGAGTCCGATCCGGACCGGCATCCCGGTCTCCAGGCTGCGGTTGACCGCGAGAGTGGCCAACGTCGTCGAAACGAGCGACTCGACCGAGACCGGCATCGCGACACCGGTGCTCAGCGCGTCGACGAACGCTTCGAGTTCAGCCGCCTGCCCCTTGTCCCGGCCCTTCGGAATCCGGGAACTGGCCCACTTCTTGCGGCCGAACACCGACGCGCGCGTGAAGTCGTCGAACTTCAGCACCTTGCCGTCGGCGGTGAGATCGATCGTTTCCTTGGGGAACGCCGACGAACCGCTGGTGGTGTACGCGATCGAGGCCGTCGAGCCGTCCGGGTAACGCAGCAGAATCTGGAGGTCCTGGTGCCCGGGCGTCGCGGTGGCGTACACCGAGACCGGGTCGGAGCCCAGCAGCCAGCTGACCGTGTCGATGAAGTGCCCGCCCTCACCGGCGAACCGCGAGCCCTCGCTGTCGGCCTGGTTGTACCAGCTGTTCGCGTCGAGCTGCCCGGCGTTGACCAGGTACCGCACGGAGGCCGGGCCGATCCGCGGGCCGAACTGGCGCACCGACTCGTTCAGCAGCGGGGCGAACCGGCGGTTGAACCCGACCTGCAGCCGGTCGTTGCCGGATTCCTCGATCGCGCCGAGCACGATCTCGAGTTCCTTCTCCGACAGCGCGAGCGGCTTCTCCACGAAGACGGCCTTGCCCGCGAGCAGCGCTCGCCTGGTCAGCTCGGCGTGCGAACTGTGCCTGGTCACGATGAACACGGCGTGGATCGATTCGTCTTCGAGCATCGCGTCGACGTCGGTGGAGGCGCGGGCGAAGCCGAACTTGCGCTTGGCGTTCGCGCCCGAGAGCGCGGACGTGGTGACGACTTCGAAGAGGTCGAGGTACTCCATCTCCACGAGATGCGGGAGGAGCATCGAGGACGCGTAGTTGCCGGCGCCGATGAAGCCGATCCGCAAGCTGTCGAGCTTCGGCACCGCGCGGGAAGTCACCGGTTTCGGAAGGGCGACCGAGGTGACGGGCTCAGTGGTGGTGGCGGCACGCTTCTCGTACTCGAACAGCACCGCGACGGCCTTCAGCTCGCCCTCGTTCAGCTTCCGGTACGTCTCGACGGCGTCGGAGAAGGCCGAGACATGCGAGATCAGCGGCTCGACGTCGAGACGGCCACTGCCCATCAGGTCGACGACGCATTCGAGATTGCGGCGTTCGGTCCAGCGGACCTGGCCGATCGGGTAGTCGCGGCCTTCGAGTTCGTACTCCGGGTCGTAGCGGCCGGGGCCGTACGAACGGGAGAACCGGACGTCGAGTTCCTTTTCGTAGTAGGCGTTCCACGGCAGGTTCAGCGAGCATTTGCCGATGTCGATCACCCGGCCGCGGTCGCGGGCCAGCTTCGCGGCCAGCTCCACCGGCTCGTTCGTGCTGCCACCCGCGGCGAGGTACACCTGGTCGACGCCGTGCCCGGAGCTGATCTCCGCGACCGCGGTGTCGATGACACCGGAGCCGGGATCACCGCATTTCAGCGCACCGAGCCCTTCGGCGAGCGCGCACCGCGCCGGGTCCGGGTCGACGCCGACCACGCGGACCCCGGAAGCGACCAGCAACTGCACGACCAGCTGACCGATCAGGCCGAGCCCGATGACCAGCGCGATGTCGCCGATCTGCGGTTCGCCCTGGCGGACACCCTGCATGGCGATCGAGCCGACCGTGCCGAACGCGGCATGCCGAGGGTCGACGCCGTCGGGCACCTTGGAGTAGAGATTCTTGGGCACCCAGTTCAGTTCCGCGTGCAGCGCGTGCTCGTTCCCCGCGCACGCCACGTAGTCCCCGACGGCGACGTCGTCGATGCCCGCGCCGACCTCCTCGACGACACCGCACAGCGAGTACCCCAGCGGCGTGTACGAGTCGAGTTTGTTCATCGCCTTGCGGTAGGTGGCGCCGAGCCCGTTCGTGGCGACGCTCTGCATCACCTTCGCGACCTGATCCGGCCGGGCCTTCGCCTTGCCCACCAAGGAAAGGCTCGCCTCGGACACCTTCATCATCTCGGTGCCGGTGGAGATCAGCGAATAGGCGGTGCGGACCAGCACACCCCCCGGTTTGCACGCGGGCACTTCGACGTCGAGGAGCGCCAGCTCCCCGCTCTTGTAGTTCTGCACTACCTGCTTCACGTCGCTCCTCAGCGATCAGGTGGTCCGGGCCGAAACGGCGCCGCGGTACCAGTACTCGAGGGTCAAGATGTGCCAGAGATGCTTGGACCGGTCCTGCTGCCCGGACGCGTCTTCGTCGACGAGCTTCTGCAGGGCCTCACGACGGAGGAACCCGGCCTTCACCAATTCACCTTCGTTCGTCACCTCGCGCACCAGCGGAGCGAGGTCGCGGCTCATCCAGGCCCGCAGCGGCGCACTGAACAGGCCCTTCGGCCGGTGCACGATCTCGGCGGGAAGAATCGACAGCGCCGCTTCCTTCAGCGCCATCTTCCCTTGGCGCTTCACGATCTTCCGGTCACCGGGGATCCGGAACGCGGCCTTCACGACCTCGACGTCGACGAACGGCGTCCGCACCTCGGTGGAGGCGGCCATACTGGACCGGTCGGTGTAGGCGAGGTTGAGCCCCGGCAGGAAAAGCCGGGAATCGGCGAGGCACATACGGTTCACGAAGTCCGACAACGTGTTGTCGTGGTAGGTGTCCGCGTGTTCGGTGAGCACGTCGTCCACCGCGCCGGCGAGGTCCGGGTTCAGCAGACCGACGAGCTCGGCCTGGTCGTACATCGTGTAGCTCCGCCGGAACGCGGTCTCCTCGGGCAGCTCCGCGAACGAGAGGAACCGCTTGGCGAACCGGACCGACCGGAACCCGCGTTTCGACGTCGCCACCGGCAGTCTGTCCACAAGGGACTCCACCGGCCGCCGCACGAGACCGGGGACACGCTGGTAGGTGACGGCGAGCTGGTTCGCGAGATGCTTGCGGTACCCGGCGAAGAGCTCGTCGGCACCCATGCCCGAGAGCATCACCTTGACACCCGCCTCGCGGGCCGCGGTACAGATCAGGTAGCTGTTGATCGCCGCCGGGTCGCCGATCGGCTCGTCGAGGTGGTACGTCATCCGCGGCAGCAGATCCAGCACCTGGGGGGCGATCTCGATCTCGTGCAGGTCGACGCCGAACTTCGCGGCGACCTTCTTCGCGTACATCAGGTCGTCCGGCATCGCCTCGAACTTCGCGTCCTCGGCCCGGAAACCGATGGTGTACGCGGAGATCCCCGGCTGTTCACGAGCGGCGAGCGCGGTCAGGTAGCTGGAGTCGAGCCCGCCGGAGAGGAACGTCGCGACCGGCACGTCCGCGATCAGGTGCTTCCGGGTGGAATCCTCGATGACGGCGTTGAGGTCGAACTCGCCCTCGTAGGCGGCGCCTTCCTCGGCGACCTGGCGCAGCGACCAGAAGGTGCCGCGTTCGACGTCGCCGTTCGGCCGGAACCGCGCCCAGCTGCCCGGCGGCAGCTTCTCGGCCTCCTTGAACGCGCAGCGGCCGTCCGGGACCCAGTAGTAGAGCAGGGAAGCGACGAGCGCGGTGTCGTCGACGGTCAGTGAGCCGCCCAGTTCGGCGGCCAGCGCCTTCAGCTCGGACGCGAACGCGACGCCCTTGCCGCGGCGTACCAGGAAGAGCGGCTTGATCCCCAGCTGGTCGCGGACCAGCACCAGCTCGCCGGACCGCTCGTCGAAGACACCGAACGCGAACATGCCGCGCAGCCGGTGCAAGCCCTCGGTGCCCCATGCGCGCCAGGCTTCCAGCAGGACCTCGGTGTCGGATGTGCCCCGGAAGCGCACACCGGTGGCTTCGAGTTCCTTCCGCAGCTCCGGCGCGTTGTACAGCTCGCCGTTGTAGGTCAGCGCCAGCCTGTCCTTGACCATCGGCTGCGAGCCGGTCTCGGTCAGGTCGACGATCGACAGCCGCCGGTGTCCTAAGTGGACTTCCCCGTGATCGTACCTGCCGGAACCGTCCGGCCCCCGGTGGGCGAGGGTCTTGGTGAGCCGATCCCGTAGCGGTCCCCCGTCCGGCCAGAAGTAGGCCCCTGCGATACCGCACATCTGCTTTCGCTCCCCTTACAAGGCTTCGGCGTTGTCCTGCTTGACCGGTGCGAATCGGGTCGTCGGCTGGTCGGCGTCGTTCACTTCGGCCCGCTTGTACGGCGTCGGCGTGCGGCGCGGCGCCGTCTTCGGGGCGGTCTCGGGTGGCGCCACGGCGAGCCGCCGCACGGTGGGCTCGTCGTCCGGGAACATCTCGACCGGTTTCGGCGGCGGCCCGGCGGGCCTCGCGTGCGGGGCGCGATCGAGCTTCGGCTGCGGACGGCGCGCGGGCAGCGGCTCGGGTGTCCGCGCGGGCTCGGCGGCCCGGCCGCGCAGCGCGGTGTGCAGGCCGTCCCACAGGGTGCCGTCGGTGTGGTCGCGCGGATCCGGGTCGACCAGCACGACCCCGATGATCGGGATCCGCCGTTCGGCCAGCTGACGCGCGACGGTGTGCAGCCATTCGGTGTTCGCCTGCCCGGCGCGCACGACGAGGATCGCTTCGCTGCCGAGGTGTTCGAGATCCGTCCACGCGGTCCCGGGCTCGATCGAGCCGACGCCGATACGGCGTTCACCGGGAACCTTCGGCTCGTCGCGGTCCAGAACGCGGATCTTGGATCCGGCGGCCAGCGCGCGCAAGCCCGCCTTCGGCAACTCGTCGACGAGCGCGACCGGCGCCTGCTCCACGAGCTCGTTCGCGATGTCGACGGCCAGCGCGGCCGTCGTGGTGCGCGCGCCGAGGTCGAGCAGCGACACCGTCCCGTCGTCCTCGCGGATCGCGCGGATCAGCGTCTTCGCGACCCGTTCGCGTTCCTCCAGCGCACGGCGTTTCCGGAACCAGCGCGGCGGTTTCGGCAGCTGCGCGATCACCGAGGCACCGAGATGGCGGGAGATCTCGCGGCGCAGAACCGGCCGGTCCTTCACCACGCTGCCGATGGCGGCGAGGACCAGGCCCGCCAGTAGCCCGAGCACCAGGCCGATCCCGGCGGCGGTGCCGGCGGACTTCAGCAGCGACTTCGGCAGGATCCGCGGCGCGTCCACGATCTGCGTCCCCGCGCCGACCTTCGGGGTGCCGAGGCCCGCTTCCTGCGCACGGCCGTCGTAGTCGGAGATCTTGGACGTCAGCTCCGCGCGGCGGGAGTACAGCCGCTCCAGCTGAGCCGGGTTGGGGTTCCGCTTCGCTTCTTCGGCGACGATGTCGTTCTGGGTGGTGCCGAGCTCGGACTGTGCCTGGTTGCGCTGATCGAGCAGTGCCTTCTGCTCGGCCGCCGCACCCGCCTGGTTGCGTGCGACGTACTCGGCGATGAAGGCGTCGGAAAGCGCCTGCGCGCGGGCGATCGCGTCGGCGTTGTCCTTGCCCTTGACCGTCACCTGGAGGACGTTGTTTGTCACGCCGAGCGCGGTGTAGTCCTTGAGGAACTCTTCAGGCGGCTGCGTGCTGTTCAGCTTCTTGAGCGCGTCGCCGGCGATCTTCGTCGTCTGCAGCACGGCGACGTCGGTCTCCATCAGCGTGCCGCTGTCGCTGGGCGAATCGTCCGCGTGGACGACCAGGATCTTCGCCACGGCCGTGGGCGGCGACGGCAGGAACATCGCCACCAGCCCGCCGGCGATCAGCCCGGCGAGGGCGGTGGCCAGCCACAGGCGACGACGCCGCCGGACCGAGACCACCAGCCGCTGGAGATCGATGAGCGGCTCGGATTTCTCTTTTTCGGCGGTCGTCACGGGGTACCTGCCAGTGCTTCTCGATCTTTTCCGGCCTGCTTCCCGGATTTCGCGCCCGGGGCGCGGGTCGGCCGGACGGGGCGGATCAGCACCGCTCCCACCACGGCCGGCCCCGCGTCGACGCACGCCTCGGCGACACCGACCAGTTCCCACGCGGTTCGCGTGCCCAGCCCGAGCACGACGAGCACACCTTCGGCGGCATGGTCGTCCACGACCGGCCGTGCCGGGGCCACCGTGACGACGGTGATCCGGCGGCCGGCGAGTTCGGCGATCCTGGTGGCCGCGGTCCGCGCGGCATGGTCGCCTTCGGCCACCAGCACCAGCAGCCGCCGCTGCGGGAGGCGGGACACGAGGCGGCGGTAGTGGACGTCGCCGTCGATCTCGTCGGGGGTGACGTCGATCCGCCGGATGTTCCACGGCTTGTCGTCGCCCAGCAGTTTCGCCCGCAGGCTGCGCGTCGGCTCACCGGCGGTGTCGGGGATGTCAGGGATATCCACAGTGGCCAGCACCGGGCCGCCGAGCGCCGCGCCGATCTCTTCCTCGTCCCGCAACCGCCGGTCGGTGCGGGCGGCGAACAGGTGGCCGAGCAGGCCGAACACGAAGAACAGCACCGCGCCGCCGAGGGCGAGCTGCGGCAACGTCGGCGTCGCCGCCGAAGTCGGCCGCTCCGCCGCGCCCATCACGACCATGCTGCCGAGTCCGCCGCTCGTGGTGTCGGTGGCGTTGAGGGTCGACATCGCCTGCTCGATCGACGAGCGCAACGCGGCCAGCTCGGTGCGCAGCTGGACGGTCTCCACCGAGGTCGTCCCGTCGGAGACCTTCTCCGTCAGTTCGGAGATCCGCTGGTTCGCCTGCGTGACCTGCTGGCGCAGGGTCTCGCGGCGTTCCTGCGCCACCTTGACCGCGGCGTCGCCGGTGCTGGCGAGGACCTGCGTCGAGTACTTCACGAATTCCTGGGCGACCTGGTCCGCGACCTGCTGCGCGTGCTCGGCGGAGTCGTCGGTCGCGGCGATGGTGATGACGTTGCCCTGCGCGACCGTGGTGCTCACCCGGTCACGCAGGTCGGCGCCGCCGCCGCGGCCGAGGACCGCGGCGGCCCGGTCGAGCACCACCGAACTGGTCGCCACCTCGGCCTGGGTGAGCAGTTCGTCCGCCTCACGCGGGCCCTGCAGCAGCACGTTGGACGTCGTCCGGTAGCCAGGGGAAAGGAACACCGACGATCCCGCACCGACCAGGGCGCCGAGGAGGGCGAGGACCACCAGGGTCCGCCACCTCCCGCGCAGGACCTGCCCGATCATGGACAGGCGCACCGTGTCGTCAGTCAAAGCCGGGATCTCCGTCCGGTGCGTGGGGGTGTGCATGAATCCCGTCGGACCGGCCACCGCGTTGGTTACAGAGTTGCCCGACTCTTGTTCAAAACGCGACCGGGAAGCCGATCATCGGACCGCGGCCGCATAGGCCGCGAGCAGGGCTTTCTGGGAGTTCTCCCACGACAGTGCACCGGCGACGCGCGCCCGTCCCAGCTCACCCATGGCGGTCCGCTGGTCCGGCGAGTCGAGCAGATGCGCGATCAGCTTCGCGAACTCCGGCTCGTCGTTCGCCGGGGCGTAAAGGGCGGCCTCTCCGGCCGAAACCCTGGCCTCCCGCAATTCGAAGGAAACGATGGGGCGGCTCATCGCCATGTACTCCATGATCTTGTTCATGGTCGACACGTCGTTGAGCGGGTTCAAGGGATCCGGCGAAAGGCAGACGTCGGCCGCGGACAGGTAGCGCAGCAGGTCTTCGTCGGAGATCCGGCCGGTGAACTCGACCTGGTCGTCGAGCTTCAGTTCCTTGGACAACGCCACCATGGCGTCGAAAGCGTCGCCGGAGCCGATGAACACGGCGTGCCAGTCGGTGCGGCCGACGGTGTCACGCAGCGAAGCGAGCGCGCGTAAGGCGTAGTCGACGCCGTCCTGCGGGCCCATCACGCCGAGGTACGCCAGCAGATGCGGCTTGCCCTTCTTCAGCTCGGGCTCGACCGGGACCAGGTGGAACCGCTCGACCACGGGCGCGCTGCGCACGACGAAGACGTCGTCCGGCGACTTGCCGCCGCGTTTCACGGCGACGTCCTTGTAACTCTCGTTGGTCGCGATGACGACGTCGGCCGTCTTGTACGTTCGGCGCTCCAGCGCGCAGACCGCGCGGTACAGGAAGTCCTCGCCGCGGTCGAAGCGCGAGAGGTACAGCTCGGGGCAGAGGTCGTGCTGGTCGAAGATGAACTTCGCGCCCTGGCGCTTGAGATACAGCGCGACCAGGAACAGCAGGTCCGGCGGGTTGCAGGCGTGCACGACGTCCACGCGGCCGACCTTGCGGGCGAGCCGGAGCGTGTGCCACAGCGCGGAGCCGTACTCCTGGACGTACCCGGCCGGGCCACCGGTGGCGGCCTTCAACGGGTACCGCAGGATGTGGACGCCGTCGATGGTGACTTCGGCTTCGGTGTCCCGCTTTGTCCCTTGTGGACAGATGACGTGGACTTCCCAGCCTGCGTCGCGAAGCGTCTGGCACTCCTGCCAGACGCGGCGATCGAAGGGGACGGACAGGTTCTCGACGAGGATGAGAGCTTTACCAGGCAAGACCGACATATCCCTCTTCAGCCCGGCGACGGTCGGCGTCGGGTACGCGGACGAGATCGATGATGGTGTGGCCGCCGCCCGCCGGGAGGGCCGCGAGAACCTCCGGATCGGTGCAGCCGACGAGACAGACCTCGGCGTGGTCGACGACCTCGCCGACGGAGCCGGCGAGCAGCTGGCCGAGATGCGGCAGCCTGCCCTCGATGTACTCGCGGTTCGCGCCCATCAGCCGCGAAAGGCTGACGTTGGCGTCGTAGATGCGGAGGTCGTAGCCCTTGCCGAGCAGGCGCTCGGCGAGTTCGACGAGCGGGCTCTCCCGTAAGTCGTCTGTGCCGGGTTTGAACGACAGGCCGAACAACCCGACCTTGCGTTTCCCGGTGCGCGCGACCAGATCGAAGGCGCGCTGGAGGTGCTCGTCGTTGGAGGGCAGCACGTGCGACAGGATCGGAACGGCGACGTCCGCGCGATGCGCGGCGTAGACCAGGCCGCGCAGATCCTTGGGGAGGCACGAGCCGCCGAAGGCGAACCCGGGGCGGAGGTAGGCGGGGCTGATGTTGAGCTTGCGGTCGGCGAGGAAGACGTCGATCACCTGATGCGAGTCGAGCCCCAGCGCCCGGCAGATGGCGCCGAGCTCGTTCGCGAAGCCGATCTTGAGCCCGTGAAAGGAATTGTCGGCGTACTTCGTCATCTCGGCGACCGGGATCGGGACGCGGAAGACCTCGCCGGGAAGGCCTTCGTAAAGCGCCGCGACGACGTCACCGCTCGCCGCGTCGAGCTCGCCGATGACGGTCTTGGGCGGATCGAAGAAGTCCTTGACGCTGCTGCCCTCGCGCAGGAACTCGGGGTTCACCGCGACCCCGAAGTCGACGCCCGCCGTGCGGCCGGAGGACTTCTCCAGAATGGGGACGAGCAGGTCCAGGCAGGTGCCGGGGAGCATGGTGCTGCGGAAGACGACGGTGTGTCGTTGCGTCTTGGTCTTGAGCGCTTCGCCGATTTCCTCGGCGACGCGCTCCAGGAACGCCGTCGACAGGCTGCCGTTCGGCGCCGACGGGGTACCGACGCAGATGAGGGAGACTTCGCTGTCCGCGATCGCCTGTCTCACGTCGGTCGTCGCTCTCAGCTTGCCCTCAGCGACCACCTCCGCGGTCAGTTCCCCGATCCGGTCTTCGACCACCGGCGCCTTGCCGCTGGAGACGAGGTCGATCTTCACCGGGTTCACGTCGACCCCGACGACCTCGTGCCCGCGTCCGGCAAGGCACGCCGCGGACACGCAACCGACGTAACCGAGCCCGAAGACACTGATCTTCATGACGAATTCCTCCAGCCGCATTCCGCTGCCCGTTGGTCGGCGGGACGGCCGGGTTCGTTACCGGTGTCCGGCGTTCGGCGGAATTGCTGTCGGACAAAGGAAACGAGCATCGTCCGAGGGGCCCGAAACGCTACAGGCGGGACGTAAGGGTTTCGTCTCGATAGTCGTGAGTGATTCCGGTCGTCATAACGACCGGAATCACTCACGACCTACCACGCTTCGTCCCGGCGCGGGCTTTTTCGACCCGGTTGTGGACAACCATCCCTCCGCTCGGCCGGTTGTCCACAGATTCATCCAGCGTTCACCACCGGCGCTTTCGTGCTGCGATCGTCGACGCATGCCCTTGCCCGAACGACGAGGCACGAGTCTCCTCCCACCGTCTCTCATCAAGAAACAACAGGGAATCGTCAGCAAAGCCCAGCTTCGTTCATCCGGCCACACCCGGTCGGACGTCCGCGCGAAAGTCGACGGAGGTCGATGGCAGATCGTCCTGCCCGGTGTGGTCGCCACGTTCACCGGCGCCTTGTCCCGGCAAGCGAAACTGTGCGCCGCCTTGCTGTACGGCGGGAAGGACGCCGTCCTCAGCCATCACACGGCCGCCGAGGAATGGCATCTGGTACCGATCGCCGGCGGGCCGGTGGAAATAACCGTTCCCTATACGAACTCCGCGATCTCCCGACCCCCGCTAGTCGTCGTGCACCGGTCACGGACGCTGGCACGCACGGCGATCAAAACGAACCCGCCTCGAACCCGATTGGCCGACACCATCATCGACCTGGCCACATCACGGGCCACCCCACAGGAGGCGACGAACGCCATCGTCGACCTTGTCGGCCGCAGCCGGGTGACGACGTCCGAGCTGGAAGCGCGCCTCGACCTCCGGCCCCCGTTCCGGCACCGCGCCGGGATCCGGCGAGGGCTCGAACTGGTCCGCGGCGGCCTGATGTCCGCACTCGAAGTGGCCTACCAGGAAGACGTCGAAGACCTTCATGGCCTTCCCCGCGGAAGCAGGCAAACCCCCTTCGAGGTCGACGAAAAGACACTCTGGGAGGACGTCACCTACGACGCGCAGGGCGCCGCGGTGACCGTCCGGCTCGACGGCAGGTCGACACACTCGACACCGGGTGTCGCCTTCCGGGACCGTCGCCGTGACAACGCCGCGGAACTGGCCGGCCGGGCAAGGCTGGTTTATGGGTGGCGTGACGTCCGGGACACACTGTGCGCGGTGGCCGCCGAGGTTCGGGCCATTCTGCTGCGCGAAGGCTGGAATCCCCGAGGCGCAAGGAAAAACGTCTGTCCGCGCTGCCGCTGATCGCGGGAAGATCTCTAGAACACGTCCAGGACGCCCGTACGGTTGCCCGGCCGTGGCGCCGGAATGTTCCGCGCTGGCCACTCTCCGAACCGGACTTTAGGTTCGATCCGTCAACGATGATCGCCTGGGGGCGTCCGCAAGGAACGGGTGCGTGCCAGGCGGGACTGGGGAACACACCAATGCGAAGAACATCGCTGCGCGCGCTCGGCGTGCTCACCGCGGCCTTCACCCTCACGGGGCTGGTGACGGCCACACCCGCGAGCGCCGAGCCGGGCCCGAACCTCAAAGTGACGGCCACGGTCGTTCAAGGCCGTTACCTGCCGGGGGACGAGATCCCGGTCGACGTGACCGTCACCAACGTCGGTGACACCACCGCCGTCGAGGCCAAGGGGAGCAACTACACGCTCTCGGGGCCGTACTTCACGGTTCCCCGAGGAGCTTGGGGCGATCTGGAGAACGAAGGCCCCGGAGCCTCCTACGCTCCCGGAGAGACCCGGACCTACCGCGTGATCGGCAAGTCGATGTACGGCGGCAAAGAGGACCCCGCCGTGCAGTTCGAGGTGTACACCCCCGGCGATGTCGACTACCGGGACAACGCCGCCATCGTCACCATCGAGCACGTTCCGGCCGGTACGACCGATCGTGTCGCCGGGCAGCTGTACGGAGACGCGAACGAGGACGGCGTGCCGTCTCCCGGAGAGGGCCTGGCCGGGGCCGAAGTCCACTTGAGCGGCGTGGTCATGACGGGCGAACTGGTCACCACCACCGACTCCGCCGGCCGGTTCGAATTCGCCGCCGTGCCGATCACCCCCAACGCGAGTATCTACTTCTGGAAGGTCCCCAACGGCTGGGACTCCCCGCACACGAGTGATCTCAGGGTGGACGGAAGCGGATCGCAGACCGCACTCGTCATCAAGGCGACCCGCCCGTTGACCGACGTGCTCCAGGCGAGCGGCAGCCTCGACAAGGCGAGCTACACCGTGGGCGAGACCGCCAAGGCGACGGTCGTCCTCACCAACATCGGCGACCGGCCGCTGGCCGGCCTGTGGGTGGGTTGCGACCCGGTGGGCAGCGGGCTGGATCTCGAGATCGACGATACCCAATGGGGCCACTTCAGCCCGGCGAAACAGGCGGGCGCGCTCGCGCCCGGCCAGCGCCTGGAAATCACGGTCACGGGCAAGGTCCCGGAGAAGGCGAGTTACTTCGGCAGGGTCTTCCTGACGTGTTACATCGCGAGCAAGAGCGCAAGCTCCGGTCCTCAGGTCGAGGCATTCGGCAAGGTGCCGGGCAAACGGGCCGACTCCCGCGGCCGGATCTGGACCGACAAGAACGGCAACGGCCAGTGGGACTCCGGCGAGCAGGTGCCGAACGTGACCGCCACCTTGACCACCGACGGCGGGAAACTCGTGTCGCTCGCGAGAAGCGACGCCGACGGCTGGGTGACCTTCCCGAACGTCGCGGTCGGCCTCTACCGGTTGCGGACAGTCGCGCCGTGGCGAGCTGTCGGCGACACCGATGTCTACATCATCGCCCCGCCCTACGGGTTCGGTGACTGGCAACAGCGCGTGGCCCGGCGCTGATCGGCCGGACGACGAACGGCCCCGGGGGCGAAAGCTCCCGGGGCCCGATCCTCAGCCCTGCACGAACTTCGCCGCTAAGCCCTCACCCACGGCCGTCGACTTCCCGTTGTCCTCGATCGGCGACACCTTCGAGTTCTTGAAACAGATGTACGTGACCCCCGAGTCGACGCCGCCGTTCTTCGGGTCCGGGTTGATCCCGAGCGCTTTCGCTGCCGCGTAGGACGCTTCGCCGATGATGTCCTTCGGGCCGGTGTCACCGATGACGGTGTAAAGCACCTTGTCGTGGTAGATCACCGCGCACGAACCGGCGCCCTTGAGCCCCGCCTTCTCGAAGTTCCACGTGCTGCTGATGCTCGGCACGACGACATAAGGCGTCTGGTCGGCGATCAGCGCTTTGCCGTCGGAACGCGGGTACGCGGTGCCGTCCTGGAACCACGGGTCCGTGTTCTTGTTGCACCGCGCGGTCGGCTGCCCGTCGCAGTCGACGTCCATGTCGGCCTTCCAGAACACGGCGCTCCCCGCGTCGCAGACCGCGATGGTCCGGCCGGTTTCGTCGTCGGTCTGGTACTTGCCGTTCGACACCTGCTTGCAACCGGTGGTCTTCGCCAGCAACTGCTGCGCGGTCGGGGCGGCCTGTATCGAAGGGGAAGCCACGGCCGTCGCCGCGGGGGCCAGTCCCGCGGCCACCACCATCGCCGAGAACAGGAGCAGTTTCCGCATTCCGAGCACCCCTTTGTTAATAAAGCTTCTTTATCGAGGATGCTCAGAATGCCTTTGCCGACGGTTCGGCTCAAGGGCTATTTTCCCACCACACAACGAAACCGGTCAAAAGCGGGCAAGCCTGGCGACCCGCGCCATGATCCGTCCCGCTCGGCGGTACAGGCCCTCCCGCTCACCGAGCACGCTGTCGATCCACTCCTGGTCGACGTCGTGCCGGACCTCGATCCGCGGCCGCAGCCAGCCGTCACGCGAAGCCGCGCCACCTTCGGTCGTGTAGACCCTCGTCGCGCCGGAACGCCGGAGCCTGCTGAGCACCCGCCGGTCGTAGGCACCGAACGGCGGCGCGTACGCGCGCACGGGTCTCCCGCTCAGGTCCGCGAGCAGTTTCGGCGCGGTTTCCAGTTCACGCCGGGCGTTCCGGGCGTCGAGCCGCCGCCAGTCGCGGTGCTCCCAGCCATGCGAGCCGATCGACATGCCCGCCTCGACCAGCGCGCGAAGGCCGTCGGCGTCAAGGAAACCCCGCTGCCCGATCCGGCCTGCCAGCGGGAAGAACTCGGCCGTGAGATCGCGCTCCACCAGTCTGGGGAGCGCGATCTCGACGTCCGAGGAGTTGCCGTCGTCGAACGTGAGGCCGACGTCATCGCGTCCGGCCACGGTGTCGAGCACCCGCTCGAACTGTTCGACCGTCACCCATGTTTCGTTTTCGCCTGGATCCAGCGCGCGCACGGGCCTGCCCACGCCGCCTATCGCCAGGATCACCATCCGCCGCCTCATTCGGGACCGAGTATGTTTCCCGATTAATCGAGTTCGCGAATGGAGTAGTTACATGATCCCGCAAGGTGTCCACTAATGGATTACTTGCGGATCTCCAGGGTGCAGCACTTCGGGCCGCCGCCCGCCTTTCTCAGCTCGGAGATGTCCAGGAAGACGACTTCGTAGCCACGTTCGGTCAGCCGTGCCGCCAATCCGGTCGCCTCGACCGGCAGAACGACGTTACGGCCGTCGGACACCCCGTTCAGGCCGAAGCACTCCGCGTCGGCCCGGTCCGCGATTACCGCGTCGGGGAACATCCGCTCCAGCACCTTCCGCGACCCGGCCGAGAACGCCTCCGGGTAGTAGGCGATCTGGGCGGGCGTGGCGTCGGTGGCCTCGGCGAGCACGAACAGCGCGGTGTCGAGGTGGTAGTAGCTCGGGTCGATCAGCCGCAGCGACACGACCGGGACACCGAGGACCTCCTGCGCTTCGGCGTGCGCCGCCGGGTCGGTCCGGAAGCCGGTGCCGGCGAGCAGGACCTTGCCGGTCCACGCGAAGTCGCCCTCGGCCTCGTTGATCTTCTCGGGCATGGTGATGTCGCGGTAGCCGTGCTCGACGAACCAGCGGCGGAAGTGCTCGGCCTCGGCGGTGCGCTGCGGCGCGCGGAACCGCGAGCCGAGGACACGACCGTCGACGACGGTGCCGGAGTTCGCGGCGAACACCATGTCGGGCAGCCCTGGCTGGGCGTCGATCTCCTCGACGGTGTGACCGAGGCGCCGATAGGTGTCACGGAGTTCGGTCCATTGCGCCATCGCGGTGTCGACGCTGACCGGGACCGACGGGTCCATCCACGGGTTGATGACGTAGTCCACCGCGAAGTACCGCGGCGGGCACATGAGGTAGCGGCGCGTCGTGGGTACACGGGGCTGCTGCTCCAGTTCCGGCATACCCGAAGGGTAAGGCTTACCTAATTCCGCAATCAATCGCTGTTCGCTGCGCATATACCTGCTAAACATTGCGTGTGAACACCATCGACCAGCGAATCGTTTCATGCCTGATGGCCAACGCGAGGTCCAGCTACGCCGACATCGGCAAGGTCGTCGGTCTGTCCGCGCCCGCGGTGAAACGGCGGGTCGACAGACTGCTCGAAACCGGGGTTCTGCGCGGGTTCACCGCGGTCGTCGATCCCGAAGCACTGGGCTGGGGCACCGAGGCGTTCGTCGAGATGACCTGCAACGGCAACATCACCCCGGCCCGGATCCGCGCCCGGCTGGAGCCGTTGCCGGAGGTCGTCGCGGCGTACACGGTGTCAGGCGCGGCCGACGCGATCGTCCATCTGCGCGCGTCGGACATCCACCATCTGGAGACCGCGCTGGAACGGCTGCGCGGCCTGGAGATCGTCGACCGCACGGTGTCCACCGTCGTCCTGTCCCGGTTACTGGAACGCCCGCCGACGCCGGAAGCGTGACACCCTCGTCCCCGTGACCGATCAGATCCACTCCAGCCACGACAGCGGCGTCGCCGTGCTCACCATCGACGCGCCCGCGACCCGCAACGCCCTGACGCTCGACCTCTCCGCGCAGCTGGCCGAGGCCGTTTCGCGCGCCGAAGCCGACAAAAGTGTCCACGCTTTGGTCATCACCGGCGCGCCGCCGGCGTTCTGCGCGGGCGCCGATCTGGACACGCTCGCCGGCGCCCAGGAGGACGGGCTCCGCGCGATCTACGACGGATTCCTCTCGGTTGCGCGGTGTTCCCTCCCGACGATCGCCGCGGTCGGCGGGGCCGCCGTGGGCGCCGGACTGAACCTCGCGCTCGCCGCGGACGTCCGCATCATGGGACCGAAGGCGAAGTTCGTGGCCAGATTTCTCGATCTGGGCATTCATCCCGGCGGCGGGATGACGTGGATGATCCAGCGGCTCGTCGGTCCGCAGAAGGCCGCGGCGATGACGCTCTTCGGTGAAGTCGTCGGCGCCGAAGCCGCTGTCGAATGCGGGCTCGCGCTCCGGCTCGTCGAAGGGGATCTGATCGACGCGGCCCGTGAACTGGCGAAACCCGCCGTCGGCGCCCCGCGCGACGTCCTCCTCGCGACGAAGCGCACGCTCCGGCACACCGCCGGACTGACCGACCATTCGGCCGCCGTCGACGCCGAGATCGGGCCACAGCTGGCGTCACTCACCGCACCCGCGTTCACCGAACGGCTGGCCAGGCTCAAGGCTTCGATGACCGGCCACTGACCGTTCCTCGACCGGACTTCACTACGCTGGAAGGAGATACGGCTCACAGTCGAGCCGCATCGCCGACCGTTACCATCGGTAACAGATAAACCGGATAATCCCCGCTCAGCGCCGAGCTCAGGACACTCGAGGAGTAGGTCCAGACCGTTTTTACGGCAACCTGGAGAGTGTGCCGAGGACTAACCTCGGGACATGGCACCTGTGACCTGGCCGACATCGCCGGGCGAGGCAAGCCGACCCCCGGCACGGCCGGGGGACGACGCACGTCGGGAGAGAGGGAATCCCTGACCTATGAGCACGAGTGCGAACGGCAACGGCTCCTTGTCGGCCGTCAGGCCCACCGAGGTCGCCAAGCTGGACCGGGTGGTCATCCGGTTCGCCGGTGACTCCGGTGACGGCATGCAGCTGACGGGCGACCGCTTCACCTCGGAGGCGGCCGCCTTCGGCAACGACCTGTCGACCATGCCGAACTTCCCCGCGGAGATCCGCGCGCCGCAGGGCACCATCCCCGGCGTCTCGAGCTTCCAGGTGCACTTCGCCGACTACGACATCCTGACGCCGGGCGACCGGCCGGACGTCCTGGTCGCGATGAACCCCGCCGCGCTGAAGGCGAACGTCGCCGACGTCCCGGCGGGCGGGACGATCATCCTCAACACCGACGAGTTCACCAAGCGGAACCTGGTCAAGGTCGGTTACGAGAACGACCCGCTCGACGACGACACCCTTTCGGTCTATCAAGTCCACCGGGTGGCCATGTCGACGTTGACCAGAGGCGCGCTCGAAGCCACCGGACTGTCCAAAAAGGACGCCGAACGCGCGAAGAACATGTTCGCGCTCGGGCTGCTCTCCTGGATGTACCACCGGCCGACCGAAGGCACGGAACGGTTCCTGCGCGAGAAGTTCGCGAAGAAGGCCGACATCGCCGAGGCCAACATCCTGGCCTTCCGCGCGGGCTGGAACTACGGCGAGACGACGGAGTCGTTCGCGACGACGTACGAGGTCGCGCCCGCGAAATTGAACCAGGGCACGTACCGCCAGATCACCGGGAACACCGCGCTGGCGTACGGGCTGGTCGCCGCCGGGCAGCAGTCCGGCCTGCGGATCCTGCTGGGCACGTACCCGATCACCCCGGCGTCGGACATCCTCCACGAGCTGTCCAAGCACAAGAACTACGGCATCCTCACCTTCCAGGCCGAGGACGAGATCGCCGGTATCGGCGCGGCCCTCGGCGCCTCCTACGGCGGTGCGCTGGGCGTCACGTCGACTTCCGGTCCCGGTGTCGCGCTGAAGTCCGAAGCCATCGGTCTCGCGGTGATGACCGAACTGCCGCTGGTCGTCATCGACGTCCAGCGCGGTGGCCCGTCGACCGGCCTGCCGACCAAGACCGAACAGGCCGACCTGCTGCAGGCCATGTTCGGCCGCAACGGCGAATCCCCGGTGCCGATCGTCGCCCCGCTGTCCCCCGCCGACTGCTTCGACGCGGCGCTGGAGGCCACCAGGATCGCGCTGAAGTACCGCACCCCGGTCTTCCTGCTCTCGGACGGCGCGATCGCGAACGGCTCCGAGCCGTGGCTGATCCCGGACGTCGCGGACCTGCCCGATCTGCGCGTGGAATTCGCCACCGAGCCGAATGCCGAGGACGGTTCCGGGGAATTCTGGCCGTATGTACGTGACCCCGAGACCCTCGCCCGCGCGTGGGCGGTGCCGGGCGCCGCCGGGCTGCAGCACCGCATCGGCGGGCTGGAGAAGGCCGACAAGACCGGCCACATCTCCTACGAGCCCGACAACCACGACAAGATGGTCCGCCTGCGCCAGGCCAAGATCGACGGCATCGATGTCGGAGACCTCGTCGTCGACGACCCGAGCGGCGGCAAGGCACGGGTGCTGGCGCTCGGCTGGGGCTCCTCCTACGGCCCCATCGGCGCCGCGTGCCGCCGCGTCCGCAAGGACGGCATGCCGATCGCGCAGGCGCATCTGCGCCATCTCAACCCGTTCCCGGGCAACCTCGGCGACGTACTCCGTTCGTACGACACCGTCGTCGTCCCCGAAATGAACCTCGGCCAGCTTTCGATGCTCCTGAGGGCCAAGTACCTGGTCGACGTGAAGTCGTACACGAAGGTCGCCGGGCTGCCCTTCAAGGCCGAAGAGCTGCAAGGCGTCTTCACGGAGATCATCACCAGTACGGAGGGGACGAAGTGACCGCGATCGATCTGGGGATCCCCACCCTCGGCGGCTTGGACCTTGTGCCGACCGAAACCGAACCGCAGAAGGCGAAGGACTACAAGTCGGACCAGGAGGTCCGCTGGTGTCCCGGCTGCGGTGACTACGTCGTGCTCAACGCCGTGCAGTCGTTCCTGCCGACACTCGGCCTCAAGCGCGAGAACATCGTGTTCATCTCGGGGATCGGGTGCTCGTCCCGGTTCCCGTACTACCTGAACACCTACGGCATGCACTCGATCCACGGCCGGGCGCCGTCGATCGCCACCGGGCTCGCGACCGCGCGGCCGGATCTGTCGGTGTGGGTCGTCACCGGTGACGGCGACGCGCTGTCCATCGGCGGCAACCACCTGATCCACGCGTTGCGCCGCAACGTGAACATCAAGATCCTGCTGTTCAACAACCGGATCTACGGCCTCACCAAGGGTCAGTACTCGCCGACCTCCGGGCCGGGCATGGTCACGAAGTCCACCCCGATGGGCTCGGTCGACACCCCGTTCAACCCGCTTTCGCTGGCGATCGGCGCCGAGGCGTCGTTCGTGGGCCGCGCGCTCGACTCGGACCGCAAGGGCCTGACCGAGGTGCTGGAGGCCGCCGCGAAGCACCGCGGGTCAGCGCTGGTGGAGATCTACCAGAACTGCCCGATCTTCAACGACGGCGCCTTCGACGTCCTCAAGGACAAGGACGAGGCCGCGACCCGGCTCATCCCGCTGAAGGCGGGCGAGCCGGTCAAGTTCGGGCCGCAGGGCGAATACGGGGTCACGCGGAGCGGCTGGGCCGGCCTGGAGGTCGGGAAGGTCGCGAACATCGGCGAGGAGAATCTCGTCGTGCACGACCCGGCGATCGAGGACACGTCGTACGCTTTCGCGCTCTCGCGGATCGGCGACCAGAACCTGAACCACGTGCCGACCGGCATCCTGCGGCAGGTCGAGCGGCCCACCTACGACGACCAGGCGCGCGCCCAGGTCGCGGAGGCCCAGGCCGCGCGGAAGCCCGATCTGCAGGGTCTTTTGCGCGGCAAGGACACCTGGACCGTCGTCAGCTAGCCCGGTCCCGAACGCCATGAAAGGTCCTTTCCTTGCAAATTTTGCAAGGAAAGGACCTTTCATTGCACTTAGGTGAGGGGGCGGAACCCCACGCGCTCCGCGTCGGCGGCGGTCCGGAACCAGACCTCCGCGACCATCTTCGGGAACTGCGGCGACTCCTCCGTGCAGTACCGCAGGGCGGTCACGCTGGCCTTGACCGCGAAGTCGTCGGCGGGACGGCCACCGCCCGGCCGCGGCATCGCCGAACCGGGACCGAACGGACCGGGCGGGACCGACTCGGTCACCGGAGCGACCTGCCGCGCGGGCGGGGGCTCCGGGGCGGGCATCGCGTCGCCCGGCTGGACGGCGGGCTCGAACAGCGAACCGCTCTGCCCACCGGACAGCTCCGGCTCACGACGCTCGATCGCCCGCATGGACGGCTGGATGGGCTGCGGCGGCTCGAAACCACCGCGCACCGCACCCCGCGGCGTGCGTTTGGGCAGCACCTGGGTGGCTTCGGCGGGCGTCTCTGGCTCCGAGCCGAGGAGCCCGGCCTTCGCTTCCTCGTCGGAACCGAACGCGTACGCGGGCGGGTTGTGAAGCTCCTCTTCCCGCTCGAACCAGTTGGTCTCGACGGGGGCCTGCTCGGTCTCCACGCGCGACGCGGGGTTGAACAGCGAAACCGGCTCCGGCTGCGTCTCGACGCCTTCGGGGTCCAGCTGCATCTCCAGGCGGGACCGGTACGGCCCTTCAGGCGGTGCCGACGGCTGTGGCTCGGGTTCCGGCTCGGGCTCGACGTCCAGCTTCGAGGCGGGCTGGAGGTAGTCGGTCGCCGCGGCGACGTACGGGTTCTCCGGCTCGGGCTCGGGTTCCGGCTCCGGCAAGGCCGCCGGGATGTACTGCGTCCGCTCAGCCGCGAGCTCCACGTCAGGCTCGGGCTCGGGGTCCGGCTGGGGCGCGGTGCGGTACTCGGCCTCGTACTCTTCTTCGGGCTCGAAGATCTGCGTCGCGGAGTGCTCCGGCTCCTCGGCAGTGTCTTCATGAATGTCTTCGCGAATGTCTTCGCGAATGTCTTCGCGAACGTCCTCGTGCACGTCTTCGGCAGGCTCGGTCCACTGCTGCGCGGGCTCCTGCTCGGTGAGCGTCTCGGGGTACGCGGGCTTCGGCTCCTCGACGGCCTGGAACTCCTCGTCCAGCTCGTCGTGCGACGGCTTCGCGAGGTACGCGGTCCCGCCGGCGACGGCCGCGGCACCCGCGCCGAGGCTCACCCCGGCCGGCAGTCTCGACGTCTCGGCGTGCGCGGTGGCCAGCGAGCTTTCCAGCTCACGGATGCGCTTGCGCGCCGGGAGCACCAGCACCAGCCAGGTGAGCAGCGCGCCGACGACGAACGCCAGCAGACTCCACAGCCAAACCTGTCCGAAAATGGACATCTAACCTGCCCTTTGTCAATGCGTTCGTGCGACCAGGTAGTCGGCGACCGATTCGCAGGCGTCCCGGGCGGGCGACGCGGGCAGCGCCGCGAGTTCGGCACGCGCCCGACGAGCGTAGTCGGAAAGAGTTTCGCGTGCGCGTTCGAGTCCGGACGAGGCACGCAGCAGGTCCAGGGCCTCGGCGACGAGCTTGTCGTCGGAGATCGGCCCCGACAGCAGCTCCACCAGGCGCGGGTCGGTGCCCGGGTCGGCCAGCGCGTACAGCATCGGAAGGGTGCGGACGCCTTCGCGCAGGTCCGTTCCCTGCGCCTTGCCGAGTTCGTCCGAGGCGGACGCGATGTCGATCACGTCGTCGGAGATCTGGAACGCCGTCCCGATGATGTCGCCGAAGCGGCGGAGCGCGTCGATGAAGTGGTCGGGCGCGCCGGACATCATCCCGCCGAACCGGCCGGAGGTGGCGATCAGCGAGCCGGTCTTCTGCGCGATGACCGTGAGGTAGTGCTCGACCGCGTCGTCGCCGTCTGCCGGGCCGACGGTCTCGCGCATCTGCCCGGTGACCAGCTCACCGAAGGTCTCGGCGATGATCCGGGCCGCGTCGGTGCCGAGGTCGGCGACCAGCCGCGAGGCGTGCGCGAACAGGAAGTCGCCGGTCAGGATGGCGATGGTGTTGTCCCAGCGGGCGTTGACGCTCTCCGCGCCGCGGCGCATCGTCGCCTCGTCCATCACGTCGTCGTGGTACAGCGTCGCGAGGTGCACCAGCTCGACCGCCGCCGCGGCGGTGACCACCTGGTCGCCCTGCTTCGGCCCGAACTGCGAGGCCAGCAGCGTGAACAGCGGACGGAAACGTTTGCCACCCGCCTCGACCAGGTGCGAAGCGGCGTCTTCGACGGCCTTGACGTCACTGCGGACGACCTCGCGAAGCAGCGTCTCGACGTCGGCGAGACCGGTCGCGAGCGTGCGCAGGAGCTGCTCGTCGGCGATCTGGAGCCCCACGGACGCGCGCAGGTCCTCGATGGCACCACCTGGGGCAGGTGAAGACACAGACACGTCGGCTCCGCTCTCTTTGACACCGTTCGGGGTTGCTCCCAGCGTAGTGGCTAGCAGCTGAGGCCTGTTGACGTGCTGTCCAGGGGAAACGGTGACGAATATGACACCCCCGCCGAGTATCCTGCCCGCTTCGGCGCGAACTGGGGGGACACCGGCGTGACGACGAGGATCTCTGCGAGATCTGCGAGCGCTATCAGAGCCAAGTAGCACACCGGGTCTATTGTGATACTTTTTCAAGCTCAAGTATCACAGTAGACCCGACAGGAGAAGTGAGTACCATGCGGATCACAGCCGTTTCGGAACGCCAGAGAGCACATCTCGTGCGTTCGGAGCGCGGCTATCACGCCTTCGTCCCACCACCTCTCCCTCCAGACGTCGAGTTCGACCTCAACCTGGCGAGTGCGCTTTCCGCCGCGGACCGGGCCGTCGGCGAACTCGCCGGCATCGGACGCACCCTGCCGAGCGCGGCATTCCTGGTCCACTCGATGATGCGACGCGAGGCCGTGCTTTCCAGCCGGATCGAGGGCACGGAGGCGACCATGTCCGACCTCGTGCTGTTCGAGCTGCAGCCAACCGCCTCGAAACGAGGCTCCGACGTCGAAGAAGTACTCAACTATGTGACCGCGCTAGGACACGTCCTCGACCCCGAGCGCAGGCTGCCACTGAGCCTTCCTCTGCTGCGTGAAGCACATCGGGTTCTCCTCACCGGGGTCCGTGGCGGGTACGCCACGCCGGGTGAGTTCCGTCGTTCACAAAACTGGATCGGCCCACCCGGCTGCGTTCTCGACACGGCGAGCTACGTTCCTCCACCACCGGAACTGCTCTGGAACTGCCTCGACGCTTTCGAGAAGTACCTGCACGCCGAGCACGCCCTGCCACCGCTGATCACCATCGCCTGCCTGCATTACCAGTTCGAAGCGATACACCCCTTCATCGACGGCAATGGCCGAGTCGGCCGACTTCTGGTCGCCCTGCTCCTCGTCGAATGGGGCCTCTTGCCCGCTCCGCTCCTGGACCTGTCCGCATACTTGGAACCACGGCGCGACGAGTACTACGCCCGACTGCTCGCGGTCAGCACCCAAGGAGATTGGACCGGCTGGATCCACTTCTTCCTATCGGTATTGGGAAACCAGGCGATCGACGCGCGCAATCGCGCCGTCGCACTGCACTCACTCAGGCAGGAGTACCGGACGAGAACGACGTCCGCCCGCACTTCGAGTCTGCTGCCGCAACTCGTCGACGCGCTGTTCGAGACGCCTGCGATGACGATCAACAGGGCGGCTGACGTACTCGGCGTCACCCATCGGGCCGCGACCCAGAACGTGATCAAGCTGGTCGACGCGGGGGTACTGACGGAAATCCAGTCGCCAGGCCGCGTTCGACTCTTCCTGGCCGAGGAGATCCTCAGGACCCTGGACGGCGGCGGATCTTGATGTCGTCCATGCAGGTCGCCTTGCCCGCGACGTCGCGGTACGGATAGCCCTTGGCGTCCAGCAGTTCCATGACCTTCAGCTCGGCTTCGTCGAGCACGTCGCGTTCCTCTTCGCCCCGCAATGTGACGCGGAAGGTGAACGCGCCGAGGTGCGCGCTGTAGGTGAGCAGCCCGTCCTCGGTGAACCCCATCGACTGGTGCCGATCGAGCTCGGCGAGGAGCCGGGCGCGGGTGTCGGCGTCGGGGTGGTCGAACTTGCCGTTGACGAGGACGCGGTAGGTCGGCATGGGCTCAAATATACAGACCTGTATCCGGATACGAACTCGAATATCCAACGGGTGTGCGTGATCCACGGTCGAGTGAAACGACCGTCACACACGCAACGGGCGAATCCGACACGCAGATAGTGATGACAAAGGAAGAACGGCCAACCGGCTCGCTCTCCGTCACGTGAGGAGGACGTGGAATGCGCATCGCCATCGCCAGCCGGGCAGGCCTGGTCGGCGCCCTGCTGCTGGCAGGCCTCAGCGCCGGGGTCACCCCCGCCGCCGCGTCGAACCCCGCGGGCGTGGCCTCACTCGGCTCCGCCGCCTTCGCCAAGGGGACTTCAGTGCCGATCTCGATCGCCTCGATCGCCGACTGCGCGGTCGAGGGACCGACGAGCAACTCGTCCGGGGTCGTGAACAGGACGGGGATCACGTTCGGTGGTGGCACGACGACGTGCACGACCACCGTCGTCGACCCCGAGAACGACGTGACCACGACCAAATCGGAGGCCAACGGACAGAATTTCGAGCTGTCGGCTCTGGTCTCGTCGAGCGGGCCGAGAATCAAGATCAGGTCCTACTCGGTCAGCTGCACGGCCACGCAGACCAGCACCAACGCGAACTGGACCTACGGCGGCGCGACCGGGCTCGGCACCCTCCCGTCGCCGGTGCCGGCCGGCTACGTCAAACCGATCACCAAGCCCAACGGCACCCTGCTCGCCGAAGCGATCTTCAACGAGCAGACGTTGCCGGGCAACGGCAGCATCGGGCTGACCATGCTGCGGATCAAGTTCGCCCCGGCCTCGAACATCACCGGCGAAGTGATCGTCGGGCGCACGGCCTGCTCCCCCACTCCGTAAGCCATCCCGCCGGGAAAGGGGCGTCCGGGACTCGCCGGGCGCCCCTTTTCCATTCTGGCTTATATAAGCCTGTGCTGATATCTTGTCGGCAACCGAGCCGAGGAGGGCACCGATGGTCGACGTGACCAGCCAGATCAACTCCGTCCAGCGCAGGCTGGGCAAGCGTGTGGTCGAAGCGGGCGAGGCGGTGACGGCCACCGTCAGCCAGGTCTACGACACCGGTCTCGACGATCTCTGGGACGCCTGCACGAATCCCGAGCGCATCCCGCGCTGGTTCCTGCCGGTCAGCGGCGACCTGCGCGTCGGCGGCAAGTACCAGCTCGAAGGCAACGCGGGTGGGACGATCGAGCGCTGCGACCCGCCGAAGAGCTTCGCCGCGACCTGGGAGTACAGCGGTGACGTCAGCTGGATCGAGCTCCGGCTGAGCCCCGAAGCCGACGGGCGCACCCGGTTCGAGCTCGACCACACCGCCGTCCCAGGCGAGCACTGGAACCAGTTCGGGCCCGGCGCCGTGGGCATCGGCTGGGACATGCTGCTGAACGGGCTCGCGCTCCACCTCGAATCCGGCGAGGCCGCCGACCCCGAGGCCGCCATGGCCTGGATGACCAGCGAAGAAGGCGTGCGGTTCATGACACTGAGCAACAAGCCTGGTACGAGGCCGACGTCGCCAACGGGACGGACCCGGCCACCGCCCGCACCCGCGCCGACGCCACCTTGGCCGCCTACACCGCGCCGCCGGAGAGCTGAAGGTCCTCGGCGAGCTCCGGGGCACGAAGCAGGCCGATGAGCTCGTCGTCCGCCCGGAACACGGCGCGGGCTCCCGGCATGTTCGCCTGCCGGAGCATCGCGTGGAGGACGTCGGCGTGTGGCTGGTCGAGCAGGGTCCAGACCATCGCGCGCCGTTTCGCGTCGTCCCCCAGTTCACGCGCGGCCCACCAGCCCATGACGAGCGCGCTCACCTGGTTGACCGCCGTTTCCCGCCCCCGCGCCAGTTGCGCGCGGTTCAGCCCGCACACCTTGATGGTCTGCTCGCCCTTCGCGGTCAGCGCGCGGTAGGTCCCGATGGACAACACCAGGAACAGGTGTTCCAGCGGGTCTTCGGCGGTCGGATCGATGAGCAGGCTGTCGCCGTCTTCGTCCACCGGGAAGAGATCGCGTTTGTGGTGGCTGTTGCAGTACTCGCAGGCGAGCACGTGGTTGAGCCAGTCGAACGCGCGGCCCGGATTCCGCGCGATCGGCTCGAAATGGTCCACAGTGGACCCGAGGCCGTCGCCGCAGTACATGCAGTAGCCGCGGCCGGCGGCCATCACGTCCAGGCCCGCCCGCAGAGAACGCCGCACGGCCCGCGAAACCCGCCAGAGCCGTCGTGCTTCCTTGCTGTCACCGGGAGGGATCCGCGCCGTCAGCTCTTCGAGATCGGCCACCACCCGCCCCGGCAGCGCGATCCGGCGGATCCCGATCACCGATCGTCGGCCTCGAACCGCCTGGCCACCTCGTCGACCCGGCTCGGCGGCGAACTGCTCAGCATGCCCCGCAGCCGTTCCCATTCCCGGACGCCGTTCGCGTCCGCGCGACCGGAAGCCACCTGGAACTCCAGCTCGGCAAGATGCTCCCGCAATTCGACCGCCTGGGGCGAATACGGCGTGTCCAAACCGAAAAGGTCGGACAGCACGGCGTCGTCGCCGGAGCCGAACACGACCCGCTCGTACAGCTCCTCGGAAACCACGCGCGGCGGGACGTCCTCGTCAGGACCCGAAAGCCGGACGAGGCCGCCAGGGTCGGCGGCCTGGCAGACGTAGGGGCTGTGCGTGGTGACGATGAACTGGATCCGCGGGAAATGCGCCTTGAACCACGATCCCATGCGTTTCTGCCACGACACGTGGAGATGCGCGTCCACCTCGTCGATGATCACGACACCGGGACTCTCGTGGTCGAGGCCGGCGCCGTCGAGTTGTTTGAGCAGGTCGACCACGAGCGCGGTGACCGTGCGGTAGCCGTCGCTCATCTCCCGCAGCGGGAACCGGTCGCCCCGGTACTCGACCCAAAGCCCGTCCGAATCGACGTCCCGGATCCGGTAGCCGCCGGGCAGGAGGCCGTCACCGAGGATCTCCAGCGCCGCGTCCTTCAGCTCACGGGCGCCCGCTTTTCCTTCCAGGGCACGGAGATGCTGATTGATCAGCCAGGTGACGCCCTCGGCGAGCGAGGCGTCTTCATGGAACAGGCTGGCCATCCGCGCCAGCGATCCCGCGCCACGCATCCACGACTCGGCCTCGCCGCTCCCGCCCGCGAGCCGCCGGAACGGTCCGTACGCCGCGCAGAACGGCTGGCCGGGTGGAAGTCCGGAGATCGGCAGCAGGCCGGAGTCGAGCCAGCGGACCTCGACCGGCGCCGGGCCCTCCTCGCGCATCACCGACAGCTCGATCGACCCGGACGTCTGATCGTTGGAGATCCAGCTGCCGGCGTCCGACAGCAGCCCCCAGGCGACGTCCGGCGCCGCCGCGACCGCGATGGCGCGCAACAGCGAGGTCTTGCCGGAACCGTTGCGCCCGGCGAGCACCACCCAGCCGGGGCCGGGCAGCCGGAGGTCGACGGCACGGGCGCCGCTGAAGCCGCGGATGTTCTCCAGCCGGACCCGCTCGATGTACATGGAGAAAGCTTACGACGGCGCGGACGTCACCTGGGCCCCCGAAAGTGGGTCGCCATCACGAGCTCCATCACGGCGTGCGCCTTGGCGACATCCACGGCATGCAGCGCCCTGGACCGCGGCCATTCATCGACGCCCCGCTCCTGCTGCGACGAAATCAACAACCGGACGTGTCCCCGCGAGCCGAGATTCCCGAACGGCGAGACGTACAAGAGCAACTCGCTGTCGTCCTTGGTGCGAAGGCTGACTCCCGGGTTCCCGCTGAAGGTGTGCTGACGATGGTCCTTGAAGGTGCCCTTTGGATCCGCGTGCCACTCGCCGGGCGCGCCACCGTTCGCGGTGGCCCCGGCTTCGATCTGCACCCGATGGCGTGGCTCGACGAAGTAGCAGGAACCCGGCGTGGCGATCGGCTCGAACTCCGGCCCGAAGGTCTTCTTGACCGCGTCCCGGAACACCGCGCACTCGACGTTCGGGTCGGCGGCGCCGGCGGCCAGGATCACCTCGGCACCCGTCGGCACCTGGGCATCGACCGCCGGATCACAAGTCTCACCCTTGCTGGTGGAGACCCAGTTCGCGCAGGCGCCGACCCGGGCGGTGTCCGGAGCGTCCGGCGGGTAGACGAGGTCGTGGGGCAGCTTCGCGGCTCCGGCGGTGGCGAAGTCGCGAAGGAGTCCGCAGTCCTTGCTCCGGCTCTGGAGCGCCAGTTCGAACTGGATGGCGCGCTGGAAGCTGACCGGCACGGTGATCGCACAGCCGTCGACGGTGCCCTCGCGACGGGACTCGACCTGGTAGGCCTTCACTCCGCCGAGGTCGACGACGGCTCCGTCGTTCCGGAGTGCCGCGTGGCCCGGGTCCACGTCCTGGACGTAGAGCAGGTCCAGCTCTCCTCGGACAAGCGCGCACCGTTTCCTGCCGTGCTTCACCTCCGGACGCGTGGTCGCCAGCGCGGCATCGAGCGGCTGCCGAAGCGCGTAGGTGACCCGATCGATCAGGGCACAGAAGTCGGTCGCGGCGAGAGCGGCGTCGACGGCTTGTCCGTCGCGATCCGCGGGACGCGGCTGCTTGGGCTGCCATTTCGGAAACTGTGGTGGCGGCGGGGGCGTATCCACGGAATCCGTACAAGCCGCGAGCAGCCCGAGGAGCACTGCGCCGAGAATCACTCTTCGAAACTTCATTACGCAGAGTGTGCAAATTAGCTGGGTCAACCACCAGGAAGAACCCGGTTTCCTGGAGCAGATTCACACGATTGATTTTCACGGATAGTCACCATGATCACTGAGCCTATTCAGCGGGGAGCGGGACTTAATGCAGCGGGGTTCACCGACCGGGGAACCCTGGTAATCTTCCCGGCGTCGGATTACGCAGGGTGCATCGGGGAGACGCGCCTTGTAGCCACGGGAGGGGCAGATGACGACGGTGACTTCGGGGCGGCTTCGGCCATTCAGCGGGGAACGGTTCGGCGCCATGGAGGTGCATGGCCGTGCCTGACGGGACACCTGTCTACCCACCAGGCTTCAACCCGGGCTCGGTCTGCAAAGCCCCACCTACTGGCGGCTCCTACGGGACGCCGGTCGCGGACGGCTCGGGGTTCAAGTACGACGAGGCGACACTCCACGAACTGGTGAACGAGTGGCGCGACCTGGCCCTGCAATACCAAGCCGATCTCGCTGAAGCCGGAAAAATCGCCAGGGCCCGGCCTCCAGGCCTGGAGTACGCCAGTGGCAACAATGCCAACATCACTAACCTGTCCGGGTCAGCACTCGAGGGCACCCTGCGGCAGCGCATCGCCTACTGCGAGAACATGGCGACCAGGTACGTGACCGCACTCGGCAAGTACGCGACTGCGGAAGAGCACGCCACCTCAGTCATCAATCAACAGCCGAAAGGCATCGCCTGATGCGTCGCTCCATCCTTGTTCTCTGCGCCTTCACGTTCGCCCTCACCGCGTGTTCGCCTTCGACCAAGAACGGCACCCCCACTCCCTCCAATGGCGGTACTAGCCCGAGCCCGTCGAGCGCAGCCGGACAGATCCCGGGTCCTGGCGTTCCTAAGGTCGACAATCCGATCGACCTGGCCCGATTCAAACCGACACCCTGCAACGCCCTCACCGAGACACAAGCCGAGGAACTCCTCGGGGCCAAATCCGAAGCCAGGGAAAGGCTCGACGGATCGACTGGACCTTCGTGCTTGTGGGCACCGCCCTCCGCCACCCGCCCTACGGTCAACGTGCTCTTCAGTAAGTCGCCTGACAGGGGAATGACCAGCGTTTACGAGGCCAAGGGCAAGACCTATAAGTTGTTCGAGCCCCTCGAACCGATTGATGGCTACCCAGTGACCGCCTACGGCACGGAGGACGAGCGTGCGAGCCGAGGAAAGTGCTCCGTAGCACTGGGGACCAGCGATAACGAGACCCTCGACATCGTCTTGGAGCAGTCCGAAGCCAACATCGGCAAGAAGGACCCCTGCGACGCCGCCCGTGAAGCCGCGATCAGGGTCTTGACCACCGTCCGAGGGGGCAGCTGATGGTCGCCGAAGGACCGCTCACCGCCGCCCAGATCTATGAGCAAATCACCAAGGGTGAAGGCACCGGTTCACTCTCCGAGGCTCAGCTTGCTGCCTTCAACCTGACCCAGCGGCACCACGAGCGTGCGCAGAAGCTCACCGCGCTCACCCAGAAGACCATGGCCGGTTGGCAGGGTGGCGCCAGCGACGCGGCCGCCGACGCGACGAAGCCCGTTGTCGAAGCCGCGTACGACGACGCTATGCATCTGGCCGTGGCCCAGTCGGCGATCAGCGCGCAGATGGACGCGTTCGGGACGGCCAAGAACTCGGTCAAGCCGGTTCCGCCCGAGCAGCCCGCGCCGACGGCCGAGGACGTCAAGTCCGCCATGAGCGGCGGCCTGGTCAGCTACTGGAGCAAGGTCCAGGGGTACCAGGCCGACAGCCAGCACAATATCGATACCTTCTCGAGTTACCACTCCGCCAGCACCGCCAACGGTGACGAGCTGCCCGCCCAGTACGCGCAGCTCACCGACCCCGGCGGCAGCGTCACCCTGGACGAGGGCGGCGGCGGGAGGCCGGCGGCGAGGGGGTTCGGCGACGGCTCCGACGGGCGCGAATACGGGGTCGGCGAGCCCTACCGAGGTCCGAGCGGTCCGAGCGGTCCCGGCGGGCCGAGTGGGCCCAATGGGCCGAGCGCACCAGCACCGGGCGCGGGTGACAACGGCCCGCAGCCTGGGCAAGGTCCTCAGCCGGGTCAGCACCATCCCGGCTTTCAGCAGCCGGACGACGGGACCCGCGCGAATTCGTACACGCCGCCCCAAACCACTCCGGTCGTGCCACCGGCGGCGAACCTCGACTTTGGGCCGACCGGCAAGCCGAACCCCACGTACAACACGCCCGGCGCCTTCCCGCCCGGGTACGGCCCGGGAACGACCGGGCCCACGCCGTACGGTCCGGGCACGGGTGGCAGGTCACCCGGGGTGCCGAGCGGCGGCGGTTTCCGCGGGCCAGGCGGGCCGGGCGTGATAGGCGGACCAGGTGGGCCCGGGCAGCAGCCCGGTATGGGTGGCCGAAGCGGCGCCGGGATGCCCGGCGAGGGCGTGGCAGGCCGTGGTGCAGCGGGAACGACAGGCGCCGCCGGTCGTGGCGGGGCGAACGGGATGCCGATGGCGCCCGGAGCCGCTCGCGGTAAGGGCGAGGAGGACAAGGAGAAGAAGGCTCCGGCGTACCTCCAGAACCCGGATCCCGACGAGACCTTCGGCGGTTACATCGAAAAGCCGATGCCGCCGGTGATCGGCGAAAAGAAGAAGTAGCACCACAGTCCCAGGGGAGGGAGGCACGTGGTGCTCGCGCGCCCGGTCGAGATCACGCTCGACACCTTGTTGACCGCGTTCCGTCACGCCGGTTGCGGAGATCCGCATCTGATCTTCACGGGCGGGCTGCGCTACATTCCGCCGTCGTCGCGGAACGGCGAGGACAGGGCGGCGTTTGAGGAGCTCGGCGGGCTCGGGTTCACCGAGGGCAAGCGGCTGACCAGCGATTTCGAGGACGTCCTGCACGTACTCGACCGGCCGAACACCGAGTACTACGCGACGTTGCGAACGGAGACGGAGCAGTACAACGTGCTCGTCGCCGTCCGCGGACGGGCCGCGGTGACCGCCATCTGCGAGGGGAACCGCGTGTGGCTGAAAGGCGTGCGGACCGCCGACCGCGCGGCGGCGCTCGTGATGAACCTGCCCGAGTACCCGCCGGCCCAGTTCGCCCCGTTCTCCTTGGCCCAGGACGACTTCAACGGCGGCGGCGGGGACGGCCTCTACGACGAGCCCGAGTCCCGAAGCCGCGAAGCACGGCAGCTGGACGAGGTCTTCGAGCAGCCCTATTTCGGCGTCGGTTTCTTCGCCGCGGCCATGCGCCCGGACGGGGGTAAACGCACAGAGGCCATAGATGGCCTGTCCTATTTGGACATCGACTCCGGACGAGTGGCCATGCATGTGAGCGGTTCTCCCCGGAACCGGTACATCACCGTCCTGCCCGGCGAGCCCACGTTACTGGCCCAGAAGGTCGCCGCACTGCGGGCGAGCCTCGATCACTGACTCGATCAGGCGTACCGACCGCGCCGGATCCAGTACGACAGCGTCCACAGTGGATCGGAGTAGGGTTCGACATCGCAGGGCCGGTGCAGGCATGTGCTCCGGAGGCGAACGGGATGACCCGGAGTTCGACGGTGGTCCATCACCCGCGGGCCATCGATCTGGCGACGCAGCGTCCCTTCGTCGATATAGGCGACAAACCCAGGCGAGAGTCCGCAGGAGCGAGCGACGATCTTCGTAGCCTCCTTTTCGTACTGTGCAAGCGTTTCACACTGGAAGGACACGTCGGCGAAACCACCACGGCCCGCTGTCGCGAGACAGCGAGAGCAGCGCTTCTCGCCACTCTCCGGTGACCTGATAGACCGCGAGCAGCGCCGACACCTCCTCGGCGGACGCCGCGCGCAGGCCGGTTTCGATCCGGCTGATCGTCGACTGGGACCACGCCAGTTTGTCGGCCACTTCGGTCGCGGCCAGTCTGGCGGCCTTCCGCGCGGCTCGAAGTCCGTCGGCGAGGGCCCTCGCCTGGGGTGTGGGTCTCGGCTTCGGCGTCGCGAGCACCCTGCCCGGTGCGCCGGAGCAAGTCATTCCCCGAGCCGGGCGACCTCGCGAACAGCGGCGGAAATGGCACGAAAGTCCTTGCGCAGCAACGCCCCGTGGTTGCTCTCGACCTTCGCGCTCACCTTGATGGTCGGGTTTCGGACGGTCACCGCGTCGAGCCCGGTCCGGATCTGTTCCTGCTCGTCCGCCTTGCTGCCGAACGAGGTTCCCGAGGCGAGCACGTATCGCGTCGGAACGGTGATGCTGTCGAGCACCGGGCCCAGTGCGGCCTCCCGTGAGAGCTTGCCGAGCTCGATGTTGCTCTCCGCCTGCTGGGCCGCGGTCATCCGCGGTGCCAGTCCGGTCGGGCGCAGGACCGGCATGATCAGGTTCAGCCGCTTGAACAACTTCCGGATCCGCTGCTCCATGGCGTCGTCGAGCCAGTCGTACGGGAAGGCGCCGTCGACCAGGACCGCGCCGATGGTGCGCTCCGGATTCCGGGCGGCCCAGTGCGCCGCGACGACCGCGCCGTAGGACCAGCCCACCACCAGCGCGCGCTCCACTCCCCTGGCGGCGAGGACCGCGTCGACGTCGCGGACGGCCGCCTCGAAGGAGTAGTCAGCGGAACGGCGAGACTTGCCGCGAGCACGCTCGTCATAGGTGATGTGGCGGAAGTCCGTGCCGAGGTCGGCGAGGATCCGCCGCCAGTAGCCCTGGGTCGCGAACTGGCCGTTGAGGTAGACGACGGGGATGCCGGGGCCGCCGGAGTCGGTGACAGCCAACGCGGTGTCTTCGACGGGGAGCATTCCGGTCCAGGAAGAGGAAGTCATGAGAGAACTATCGAGGTGCGGCCTGACATCGCTCTGACGTCGCACTGACACGAAAAAGCCCCCTCACGTCAGCGAGGGGGCCTTTCGCGAACCAGGACTACTTGAGGGCGAAACCGCCGGAGCCCGCCCAGTCGAGGGCGAACGCCGGAAGCAGCCCGAGCACCAGCGTGACGATGACGCCGAGCGTGATCGCCGTCGTGGTGAACGCTCCGGGCACGGTGACGGTCGGGCCGTCAGGCGCCGGCTCGGAGAAGTACATCAGCACGATCACCCGCAGGTAGAAGAACGCGGCGACGGCGCTGAAGATCAGCGCGACGACGACCAGCGGCGCCATCCCGTCGGACAGGGCCGCCGAGAACACCACGAACTTCCCGACGAAACCACTGGTCAGCGGGATACCCGCCAGCGCGAGCAGGAGGAAGGTGAACACGCCTGCCAGTACCGGAGACCGCTTCGCGAGCCCGGCCCAGGCGGACAGATGCGTCGCCTCGCCATCCGCGTCCCGGACCAGCGAGACGACACCGAACGCGGCGAGTGTGGTGAAGCCGTAAGCCAGCAGGTAGAACAGCGTGCTCGACAGGCCTTCTTCGGTCATCGCGATCGCACCCACGAGCAGGAAGCCGGCGTGCGCGATGGACGAGTAGGCGATCATGCGCTTCACGTCGGTCTGCGTGAGACCCAGCACCGCGCCGATCAGCATCGAGATGATCGCGACGCCCCAGAGCACGCCGCGCCATTCCCAGCTCGTCGACTCGAACGCCACCTGGAACACCCGCAGGATCCCGCCGAACGCGGCGACCTTGGTGCAGGCGCCCATGAACGCGGTGACCGGCGTCGGCGCGCCCTGGTAGACGTCCGGGGTCCAGGTGTGAAACGGGCCGACCGAACCCTTGAACAGCAGACCGACCGCGAGCAGCCCGAGCCCGGCGAACAGCAGCGTGTCCGACCGGTCCGAACCGGCGGCGGCGTTGGCGATGTCCGAGAGCTTCACGGAGTTCGCGTAGCCGTAAAGCAGGGCGAGACCGTAGAGGAAGAACGCCGACGAGAACGCGCCGAGCAGGAAGTACTTGACCGCGGCTTCCTGCGAGAGCAGGCGACGACGGCGGGCGAGACCGCACATCAGGTACAGCGGCAGGCTCAGCACCTCGAGCGCGATGAACATGGTGAGCAGGTCGTTGGCCGCGACGAACGCCATCATGCCGCCGAGCGCGAACAGCGTCAGCGGGAAGACCTCGGTCTGCATGCCGGTGGTGCCGACCTGAGCGCGGTCCTGGACCGTGCCCGGGCGGATACCGGCCTGCGCGACGAACGCGCCGCCCGGTTCGACCGAGCGGTCCGCGATCAGCAGCAACGCGCCCAGTGCCAGCGCCAGCAGCGTGCCCCACAGAAACAGTGACGGCCGGTCGACGGCGATCGCACCGCTGAAGGTCGTGATGCCGTTCTTCGGCGCGGACGAGCTGGCGTACCAGGCCAGGAAGACACCCGCCGCCCCGATGCCGACCAGGGACAGGAAGACCTGCGACGGCCACCGCATGTGCTTGGGCAGGAAGGCCTCGAACAGCACGCTGACACACGCGGCCCCGAGAATGATCAGGATCGGCGTGACGGCGAAGTAGTCGATCGACGGCACCTGCACCGGTGGCGCCTGAGTCAAGAAGAGCACGGTTTACTTGCCTCCCTGCACGGACGACATGGTCGCCTGCACCGACGGGGTGATCGTGTCGAGCACCGGCTTGGGGTAGAACCCGAGCGCGATGATCAGCACGACCATCGGCGCCAGGATCGCGATCTCCTTGCCGCCGAGGTCCTTGATTGCCTTGGTCGCGCCCAGTTCTGGCGCGATAGCCGTGCCCGGGCCTCCACCGGCGCCGATCAGGGCGTCACCGCGGACGGGGCCCTGCATGACGCGCTGGTAGAGCCAGAGCACGTACGCCGCGGCCAGCACCATGCCGACCGTCGCGATGATCGTGTACACCGGATAGTCCACAAAGGACCCCAGCAGCACCAGGAACTCACTGATGAAGGAGTTCGTGCCGGGCAGGGACAAAGTGGACAGACCGGCGATGAGCAGCATCCCGCCGAGTAGCGGGGTCACCTTCGCCATGCCGCCGTAGTCGGAGATCCGCGTGGACCCGCCGCGCATCACGATCAGCCCGACGACCACGATCAGCATGCCGGTGGCGAGGCTGTGGTTCAGCATGTACGACACCGAGCCGACCATCGCCTGCTCGTTGAAGGTGAAGATGCCCAGCGCGATGAACCCGAAGTGGGCGATCGACACGTAGGCGATGAAGCGCTTCATGTCGCGCTGCCCGGCCGCGAGGATCGATCCATAAAGGACACCCGCGACGGCGAGCACCAGCACCCATGGCGCGAGTTCCTTGCTGGCGTCGGGGAACATCGGGAGGCAGTAGCGCAGGAACCCGAACGTGCCGACCTTGTCCAGCACGCCGACCAGCAGGACCGCGACGCCGATGGGCGCCTGGCCCGCGGCGTCCGGCAGCCAGGTGTGGAACGGCACCAACGGGGCCTTGATCGCGAACGCCAGGAAGAACCCGATGAACAGCCAGATCTGGGTGCCCAGTGGGGCGTCGCGGACGACCGTGACGAGCGTTTCCCAGTCGAAGGTGCCCTTGCCGAGCTCGTCCGACGCCAGCGAATACGCGCCGATCGCCGAGGCCAGCATGATCAGGCCGCCGAGGAACGAGTACAGGAAGAACTTGACCGCCGCGTACTGCCGGTTCGCGCCGCCGTAGCCGCCGATCAGGAAGTACATCGGGATCAGCATGATCTCGAACAGCACGTAGAACAGGAAGACGTCGGTCGCGGCGAACACCGCGATGGTCAGCGCCTCCTGCACCAGGATCAGCGACAGGAACCCGCCCGCCGAGCGCCCGGCCGGGAGTTTGTCGGTCAGGCCGAGCGCGCCGACCACGATCGGCACCAGCAGGCCGATGACCGCGATCATCACCAGCGCGATGCCGTCGATGCCGAACGAGATGTGGATGCCGAAGTTCGGGATCCAGTCCATTGAGGACTTCTGCTGGATTCGGTCCCCCGAAGGCGCATAACTCGCCCACATCGGGATCACCAGCAGGAACGTCAGGATCGACACCACGAGGGCGGTGAGCGTCGCCAGCCTGTCGTTCTTCTTCATCCCCGCGACGACCGCGGCGCCGGCCAGCGGCAGCAGGATGGATGCGAGTACCCAGGTCATCAGGAGAACCTCACCAGCAGGAGTGCCGCCAGAAGCAGGAATGTGCCGCCCAGCATGGACAGTGCGTACGAGCGGACGAAGCCGGTCTGCAGGCGGCGCAGGCGCCCGGATCCGCCGCCGAGCGCGGCGGCGAGGCCGTTGACCGCGCCGTCGACCCCGCGGTTGTCCACGTAGACCAGTGCGCGGGCGAGCCAGGTGCCCGGGCGGGCGACCAGCGTCTCGTTCAGGGTGTTGCCGTACAGGTCGTTGCGCGCGGCCTTGACCACGGCCGAGACCCGCTCGGGGCGTTCCACCGGAACGTCCTTACGGCCGACGAAGAGCCACGCCGCCGCCGCGCCGAGTACGGAGAGCACCACGGTGAGGATCGGGACCAGCGCGTGCGGGATGACACTGTGGCCGCCCTCTTCGAGCGGTCCGACCACCGGCGAGAGCCATTCGGCGAACCGATCGCCGAGGGCGAAGAACGCACCGGCGCCGACCGAGCCGATCGCCAGGATGATCATCGGCCACTTCATGATCGCGGGCGATTCGTGCGGGTGGAAGTCGCGGCCGTCGCTGCTCTTGATCTCCTTCCAGCGTTCCTTGCCGAAGAAGGTCATCACCATCAGGCGCGTCATGTAGAACGCGGTGAGCCCGGCGCCGAGCAGTGCCGCGCCGCCCATCACCCAGCCGCGCCAGCCGCCCTGGGACAGCGCCGCCTCGATGATCGCGTCCTTGGTGAAGAAGCCCGAGAGCGGCGGGATGCCGATCAGCGCCAGGTAGCCGAGCGCGAAGGTCCAGAAGGTGACCGGCAGGTGCTTGCGCAGCCCGCCGAACTTCCGCATGTCGACCTCGTCGTTCATGGCGTGCATGACCGAACCCGCCCCGAGGAACAGCCCGGCCTTGAAGAAACCGTGCGCGACCAGGTGCATGATGCCGAGCGCGTAGGCGATCGGGCCGAGCCCGACGGCCAGCATCATGTAACCGATCTGGCTGACCGTGGAGTACGCCAGGACCTTCTTGATGTCGTCGTAGGCGCAGCCGATGATGCACCCGATCAAGAGCGTGACCGTACCGACGAGGGTGACGATCAGGCGGCCGTCCGGGGTGGCGTTGAAGATCTCGTGCGCGCGGGCGACCAGGTAGACGCCGGCGGTGACCATCGTCGCCGCGTGGATGAGGGCCGAGACCGGGGTCGGGCCCTCCATCGCGTCCGGAAGCCAGGCCTGCAACGGGAACTGGCCGGATTTACCGCAGGCGCCCAGCAGCAACAGGATCGCGATCGCGGTGACCGCGCCGGTCGGGATCTGGCCGACGGCGCCGAAGACCTCGGCGTAACCGGTGCTCCCGACGTACTTGAACATCAGGAAGATCGCCAGCGCGAGCCCGACGTCACCGACGCGGTTCATCAGGAACGCCTTCTTCGCCGCGGTGGCCGCGGACGGGCGGTCCTGATACCAGCCGATGAGCAGGTACGAGGCGAGACCCACGCCTTCCCAGCCGAGGTACAGCGTCACGAAGCTGTTGCCCAGCACCAGGATCAGCATCGAGGCGACGAACAGGTTGAGGTAGGCGAAGAACCTCGACCGGTCGCGATCCTCGGCCATGTAGCCGATCGAGTAGAAGTGGATCAGCATGCCGACGCCGGTGATCAGCAGCACGAACGTCAGCGAAAGCGCGTCGATCCGGAGCCCGAAGTCGACCTGCAGCGCCGAAACCGGGATCCACGAGAACAGTTTGACGTCCGCGGTGGCCTTGGTGTCGGCCGTGAAGAACAGCAACAGGCCGTACACGAAGGACAGTGAGACGGTCGCACTGCCGAGGAGGTGTCCCCAGCCCCTGGCCCGCTTGCCTGCCAGCAGGAGAATAAGGGCGCCGAGGGCGGGAAAAGCCACCAGCAGCCACGATGATGCGGTCAACTCGGTGCTCCTAGTACTTCAGCAGGTTGGTGTCGTCGACCGAGGCCGAGCGCCGGGTGCGGAAGATCGCCATGATGATCGCGAGCCCCACCACGACCTCCGCGGCGGCGACGACCATCACGAAGAACGCCATCACCTGGCCGTCCAGCGACCCGTTGATCCGGGCGAACGTGACCAGGGACAGGTTCGCCGCGTTCAGCATCAGCTCGATGCACATGAACACGACGATCGCGTTGCGGCGCACCAGCACCCCGACCGCGCCGATGGCGAACAGCAGCGCGGACAGGAGCAGGTAGTACGTCGGGGTCATTCCTCGTCCCCTTCTTTCTTACCTACGAGCGCGTGCGGGCCCACAGCGTCGTCGGACGTTCCGGCGACCTGTTTGCGCTCGGTTTCCAGCTGCGCGGCCGAAGTCGACTCGATGATCTCCGAGAGCGACTCCCTGGCGATCGAGCCGTCGGGCAGCAGCGCCGGGGTGGCGACCGAGTTGGCCGTGGCGAAGACACCCGGACCGGGCAGCGGCGAAGGCCGGTCGTGCTTGCCGGTGAACCGGTCGACGACGAGTTCCTTCTGGTTCTTCTTGCCGCCCTTGGCGTGCCGGTCGGTGAACGCGAGCACCATCGCGCCGAGCGCGGCGGTGATCAGCAGCGCCGAGGTGAGCTCGAACGGGAACAGGTACTTCGTGAAGATCAGCCGTCCCAGCCCGCCGGGGCCACCGCCGTCGACGTTCGCCGGGTCGACCGGCAGGGCCGGGGTCACGTTGGCCATCGCGCGGGCGAGACCCGCGGCGAGCAGCCCGCCGACGCCGATGCCGAGCAGGGTCGCCATGACCCGCTGCCCGCGCAGCACTTCGACGACCGAGTCGGAACTCTCCCGGCCGACCAGCATCAGCACGAACAGGAACAGCATCATGATCGCGCCGGTGTAGACGATGATCTGCGTGAAGCCGAGGAACGGCGCCTGCTGGATCATGTACAGCGCGCCGAGGCACAGCATCGTGAGGACCAGCCACAGCGCCGAGTGCACGGCGTTGCGGGAGAAGATCATGCCGAGCCCGCCGAGCAGCGCGAGCGGGCCGAGCACCCAGAACGCGATGGTCTCGCCGGTGGTGATCCCGGCCGAAACGTCCGTCTGGGCGAGGAAAGCCGTGATCACTGGACCGGCTCCTTCGGCTCAGCGGGCTTCCGTGCGAGTTCCGGGCCGTTGACGTAGTAGTCCTGCTCGTTCTCGCCCAGCCGCATCGGATGCGGGGGCTGCTCCATACCGGGCAGGAGCGGCGCGAGGAGGTCTTCCTTGGTGTAGATCAACCGCTGCCGGTCGTCGTCGGCCAGCTCGTAGAAGTTGATCATCGTCAGGGACCGGGTGGGGCAGGCCTCGACGCACAACCCGCAGCCGATGCAGCGCAGGTAGTTGATCTGGTAGTCGGCGCCGTACCGCTCACCGGGCGAGTAACGCGCCTCTTCGGTGTTGTCGCCGCCTTCGACGAAGATCGCGTCCGCCGGGCAGGCCCACGCGCACAGTTCGCAGCCGACGCATTTCTCCAGCCCGTCCGGATGCCGGTTGAGCTGATGCCTGCCGTGGTAGCGCGGAGCGGCGGGGGCGCCTGCCTCCGGGTACTCCTCGGTGGCGACCTTCTTGAACATCATCCCGAAGGTGACACCGAAACCCTTGATGGGATCAAACATCCCCATCGCCGGCCTCCCTTCCACTGGAAACCGCCGCGGGCTTGCGTTTGGCAGCCCGGGCTTCGGCCTTCGCGAGGGCCTTCTGACGCGGGGTCTTGTCCGGAACCTGCAGGTCGAGCGGTGGCACCGGGAACCCGCCACCGGTCACCGGGACGTAGTCGTCGTCCGGGACCTTCTTGTCCGGCAGCAGCAGGCTCAGGATGACGACGACGAGGATGAGCGCGCCGCCGCCGATGAGGATCTGCGGAGTGGACAGGCCACCCGAGTTCTTGATCGCGCGGACCGTGACGATCACGACGATCCAGACCAGGTTGACCGGCACCAGGACCTTCCAGCCCAGCCGCATGAACTGGTCGTACCGCAACCGCGGCAGCGTGCCGCGCAGCCAGATGAAGCCGAACAGCAGGATGAACAGCTTGGCGGAGAACCAGATCAGCGGGAGCCAGCCCTGGTTCAGCGCGTGGTCGGCGCCGACGAACGGGAACTTCCAGCCACCGAGGAACAACGTCGTCGCGAACGCCGAAACGATCACCATGTTGACGTACTCGGCGAGGAAGAACATCGCGAACTTCATCGAGCTGTACTCGGTGTGGAAACCGCCGACCAGCTCGGATTCGGCCTCGGGGAGGTCGAACGGCGCGCGGTTCGTCTCACCGACCATGGAGATCAGGTAGATCACGAAGCTCGGCAGCAGCAGGTAGAAGTACCAGCCGGTCTGCTGCGATTCGACGATCTGCGAGGTCGACATCGAACCCGCGTAGAGGATGACGCCCACGATGGACAGACCCATCGCGATCTCGTAGGAGATCACCTGGGCCGCGCTTCGCAGGCCACCGAGCAGCGGATACGGCGAGCCGGACGACCAGCCGGCCAGCACGAGGCCGTACACGCCGATCGAGGAGCAGGCCAGGATCACCAGCACGCCGACCGGCAGGTCGACCAGCTGGAGCGTGGTGCGCTCACCGAAGATCGAGACCACCGGGCCGAACGGGATCGCGGCCAGCGCGATCAGCGCCGGCACCGCGGAGATCACCGGCGCGAGGAAGTACACCTTGCGATCGGCCGTGTCCGGGATGATCTGTTCCTTGAACGGCAGCTTGATCGCGTCCGCGAGGGACTGCAGGTAGCCGCCGGGCCCGACCCGGTTCGGGCCGGGACGGTTCTGCATCCGGCCGACCGCTTTCCGCTCCCAGACGATCAGGAAGATCGTCAGGATCGGGCCGATCAGCAGGATGACGACCGTCTTGATCAGGATCAGCCACAACGGGTCATCGGCCAGCAGCGCCGCCCGCTCGGCGGCGTCCGGCATCTGGCTGAGCAACGGAGTCACTTCTCACCTCCGGTGAGGGTGACGGCCGAACCGTGGCCCGCGCCGAGGGAGGCGCGGACGGCCGAGCCGTCGGAGTTGCCCGGGAGCCATACGACGCCGTCCGGCAGGTCCGCGACCTCGATCGGCAACGTGATGGAACCGCGTTCGGTGGAGACCTTCACGGTCTTGCCCAAGCCTTCGGCGGTCTTCGCCGAGAGCTTGGCGACGACCTCTCGCTGCGTGCCCTTGAGATGCGGCTCGCCGTCCTGCAAGGAACCGTTGTCGATCAGCTGGCGCCAGGTGGCGAGGAGAGCCTTTCCGTTCCCCGCCTCCGGACGTGCGATGAAAGCGTCCTTCATTGCGAAATCTGCAATGAAAGCGTCCTTCATCTCACGGTTGGGTAGCTTCGCGAGATCGGCGGCAGCAGCGGCCGGGGTCTGCGTGAAGATGTCCGCGTCCATCTCGACGGCGAGGGTGTCCAGCACCCGGCAGTCCGGCAGGGCGCCGGTGCCTTCGAGGGTGACGGCGAACTCGCGGCGGCGGCCTTCCCAGTTCAGGTAGCTGCCCGCCTTCTCGACCGCCGGGGCGATCGGGAGGACGACGTTCGCGTGCTCGGTGACCGCGCTGTGCCGCAGTTCCAGGCTGACCACGAACTTCGCGTTCACGAGTGCCCGCAACGCCAGGCCCGGATCCGGCAGGTCGTCCGGGTCGACGCCGCCGACCAGCAGGCCGTCGAGGCCGTTCTCGGCGGCCGCCTTGAGGATGGCGGTGGTGTCGCGGCCTTCCGTGGCGGGAAGCGTGACGCCCCAAGCCTTTTCGATCTCGGCGCGAGCCGCGGCGTCGGTGACCGGGCGGCCACCGGGCAACAGTGTCGGCGCCGCGCCCGCCGCCAGGGCACCGCGTTCACCCGCGCGACGCGGGATCCACGCGAGCCGGGCGCCGGTGCGCTCCACCAGCCGGTGCAGCGCGGCGAACAGACCGGGGACCTCGGCGGCACGCTCACCGACGAGTACCACCGAGCCGTCACCTGACAAGTGTTCGTCCAGATCGCGTGCGTGCTGCGCGATGCCGTCGATCGCGGCGGCCTCGGCACCCGGCGCGCAGGCCAGCAGCTCGCCGAAGGTCTTGCGGACCGACGAGGTGGTCCACTGTCCCAAGTGGACGACGCGGGTGCGGTTCTTGCGGGCCGCCTTGCGCAGCCGCAGGAACACGATCGGCGCCTCGTCCTCTGGCTCGAACGCGACGCACAGCACCGTGCGGGCCCGCTCGATCTCGCGGAAGGTGACGCCGCTTTCCGGCGTCGTCCCGACCACGTGCGACGCGAGGAAGCCCAGCTCCTCGGCCGAGTGCGGACGGGCCCGGAAGTCGATGTCGTTGGTGCCCAAGGCGATCCGCGCGAACTTCGAGTACGCGTAGGCGTCCTCGACGGTCAGGCGGCCACCGGTCAGCACCGCGGCACCCTTGCCGTCCCTCGCCTGGGCGAGCCCGGCCGCCGCCGCGCGCAGCGCGTCGGTCCAGGAAGCCTCTTCCAGCACGCCTTCGGCGTTGCGGATCAGCGGACGGCGGATGCGGTCGTCGGCGGTGGCGTAGCGGAAGGCGAACCGGCCCTTGTCGCAGATCCACTCTTCGTTGACCTCGGGGTCGTCACCCGCGAGCTTCCGCATGACCTTGCCGCGGCGGAAGTCGGTCCGCTCGGCGCAGCCGGACGAGCAGTGCTCGCAGACGCTCGGCGCGGACACCAGGTCGAACGGCCGCGAACGGAACCGGTACGCGGCCGACGTCAGCGCGCCGACCGGGCAGATCTGGATGACGTTGCCGGAGAAGTACGACTGGAACGGCTGGCCCGACGTGGTGCGGGACGCCAGGTCCAGCACGTCGGCCGTCTCGGCGGTGCCGATCTGCTGGTGGGCGCCGCGTTCGAGCAGCTCGATGAACGGGTCGCCGGCGATCTCGCGGGAGAACCGGGTGCAGCGCTGGCAGAGCACGCAGCGTTCGCGGTCCAGCAGGACCTGAGAGGAGATCGGCAGCGGCTTCGGGAACGTCCGCTTCGTGTCGACGAAGCGGGACTCCGCGCGGCCGTGCGCGAGCGCCTGGTTCTGCAGCGGGCATTCGCCGCCCTTGTCGCAGACCGGGCAGTCCAGCGGGTGGTTGATGAGCAGCAGCTCCATCACACCCTGCTGGGCCTTGTCCGCGACGGCCGAGGTCAGCTGGGTCTTCACGACCATGCCGTCGGCGACCGTCATGGTGCATGAAGCCTGCGGCTTCGGCATCGGGCGGCCGCCCATTTCGACCTCGACCAGGCACTGGCGGCAGGCGCCGGCCGGGTCGAGCAGCGGGTGGTCGCAGAAGCGCGGGATGACCGTGCCGAGCCGTTCGGCGGTGCGGATCAGCAGCTCGCCCTTGGGCGCGATGACCTCTTCACCGTCGATGACCAGCTTGACGTGGCCTTCGGGGACCGGAGTGTCCTCTGTGGACGTTCCCGGCTTGTCGGGTGCGATCGTCATGCCTGCGCCCCCACCAATTCGCGCTTGTTGGTTTCACACAACGCGAGGAACTCCTCGCGGAAGTACTTGATCCCGCTCTGGATCGGCGAGACCGCGCCGTCGCCGAGGGCGCAGAACGAGCGGCCGAGGATGTTGTCGCAGACGTCGAGCAGGGTGTCGATGTCCTCCTCGGTGCCGTGGCCCTCGACCATGCGCTCCAGGATCTGCGCCAGCCAGTACGTGCCCTCACGGCACGGCGTGCACTTGCCGCAGGACTCGTGCTCGTAGAACTGCGTCCACTTCATCACGGCCCACGGCACGGAAACGGTCGTGTTGAAGACCTGCACGGCCGTCGTGCCCAGCATCGACCCGGCTTCCGCCGCGCCCTCGAAGTCCAGCGGAACATCGAGGTGTTCGGCGGTGAACATCGGTGTGGACGAACCACCCGGCGTCCAGAACTTCAGCGGGATGCCGTCCTTCATGCCGCCCGCCATGTCCAGCAGCTCGCGCAGCGTGGTGCCGAGCGGGCATTCGTACTGGCCGGGCTTCTCGACGTGGCCGGAGATCGAGTAGATCTTCGGACCGGGCGACTTCTCGCGGCCCATCTGGCGGAACCAGTCCGAGCCGCCGTTGATGATGTACGGCGCGCTCGCGATGGTCTCGACGTTGTTCACCGTGGTCGGCGCGGCGTAGAGACCCGCGGCGGCCGGGAACGGCGGCTTGAGCCGCGGCTGGCCGCGACGGCCTTCCAGCGAGTCGAGCAGCGCCGTCTCCTCGCCACAGATGTACGCCCCGGCGCCCGCGTGCACGGTGATGTCGAGGTCGAATCCGGAGTCGAGGATGTTCTTGCCGAGGTAGCCCGCTTCGTACGCCTCGCGCACGGCCGCGTTGAGGCGGCGGATGCAGTGCAGCGCCTCGCCGCGGACGTAGATGAAGCAGTGGTGCGATCGCATCGCGTACGAGGCGATGATGCAGCCCTCGATCAGCGAGTGCGGGTCCGCCATCATCAGCGGGATGTCCTTGCAGGTACCCGGCTCGCCCTCGTCGGCGTTGATGACGAGGTAGTGCGGCTTGTCCTCATTGGGGGGCATGAAGGACCACTTGATGCCCGCCGGGAAGCCGGCGCCACCACGGCCGCGCAGGCCGGAGTCCTTGACCAGCTGGACGATCTGCTCGGGAGTGGCCTTGAGCGCCTTGCGGATCGCGGTGTAGCCCTCGAGGGCTTCGTAGGACTGGATCGTCCAGGAGTTGGGCGAAAGCCAGCGCTTCGTGAGGACCGGAGTGATGGGATCGGCCATTACTTCGTCTCCCCTGTTTTTGAAGGCACAGCAGGCAGTGGGACGTCCTTCATCGCGGGCGCGGTCCAGCCGCGGTCCTGCGCGACCTGCGCTCCCCGCAAGGTTTCGACGGCCTGCGAAGGACCGTCGACGTCCGTGCGGTACTGCTGCGCGTCCTCCGGGAAGAACCCGGCGAGCTGCAGTTCGGCGCCCTTGAAGTTCGTCAGCGGCGCGCCGCGCGTCGGAGCGGGCTTCTTGCCCGCCTGCAACGCGTCGACCAGCGCGACGGCCTTGTCCTCGGTCTGGTTGTCGAAGTACTCGTAGTTGACCTGGATGACCGGGGCGAGGTCACAGGCCGCGAGACATTCGGCGTGCTCCAGCGTGATCGAGCCGGGCTCGTTCGGCGTGCCCGCGGTCTCGTTGTGCCCCAACGGCTTCTCTTCGGAACCGAGATGTGTCTGGAGCTTCTTGTAGATCGCGTCGCCGCCCATGGCCGCGCAGAGGGTATTCGTACACACACTGACCAAATGCTCGCCGCACGGACGGCGCTTGTACATGGTGTAGAACGTCGCGACCGCGCTGACCTCGGCGTCGGACAGGTCCAGGTTCTGCGCGCAGAAGGCGATGCCCTCCTGGCTCACGTAACCCTGCACCGACTGCACCAGGTGCAGCATCGGCAGCAGCGCCGACCGCGACTGCGGGTACCGCGAGATCAGGTTCGCGGCCTTGGCGTAGGTGTCGGCGTCGAAGATGTCTTCGAGCTTCGCGTTCTCCAGGATCCCTTCCGCCTCGGCGGGGTCCGGCGCGATCGCGATCACGTCGACGTCACCACCGGCGGCGATATGGGTCTGCTCGGCCAGGCTGGTGCCGGGCTCGGGCGTCGGTGTCGTTCCGGGCTGGGTCATCAGCGGTCCACTCCCCCCATGACGGGGTCGATCGAGGCGATGGCGGCGATCACGTCCGCCACCAGGCCGCCTTCGGCCATCGCGGGCATCGACTGCAGGTTCACGAAACTCGGTTCGCGCACGTGGACCCGCAGCGGCCTGGTGCCGCCGTCGGAGACCAGGTGCACGCCGAGTTCACCGCGCGGCGATTCCACCGACGTGTAGGTCTGGCCCGGCGGGACCTTGAAGCCCTCGGTGACCAGCTTGAAGTGATGGATCAGCGATTCCATCGACTGGCCCATGATCTTGCGGACGTGCTCGAGCGAGTTGCCCATGCCGTCGCTGCCGATCGAGAGCTGCGCCGGCCAGGCGACCTTCTTGTCCTCGACCATGACCGGGCCCGGCTCGAGCTTCTTCAGGCACTGCTTGATGATCCGCAGGCTCTGGTGCATCTCCTCGACGCGCAGCAGGTAGCGCGCCCAGCAGTCCGCCTCGGTCGAGGTCGGGATGTCGAACTCGAACTCGTCGTAGCGGGAGTACGGCTCGGTCTTGCGCATGTCCCACGGGAGACCGGCGCTGCGCAGCACCGGGCCGGTGACGCCGAGCGCGAGGCACGCGTCGACCGGCAGGTACCCGACACCCTTGAGCCGGTTGCGCCAGATCGGCTGACCGGTGAAGAGCTTGTCGTACAAGGGAAGCCGCTCGTCCATCGTCTTGACGAACGCGCTGACCACCTCTTGGTAGTCGGCGGGCATGTCCTGCGCGAGACCACCGGGGCGGATGAACGCGTGGTTCATCCGGAGACCGGTGAGGTGCTCCAGCAGGTGCAGGACCTCTTCGCGCTCACGGAAGCCGAGCGTCATCGCCGTGGTGGCACCGAGTTCCATACCGCCGGTGGCGATGTAGACCAGGTGCGAACCGATGCGGTTGATCTCCAGCAGCATCACGCGCAGCAGCTCGGCGCGGCGCGGGGCCTGGATGCCGAGCAGCTTCTCGACCCCGAGGCAGTACGCGAGTTCGGTGGAGAGCGGCGCGAGGTAGTCCATGCGCGTCACGAAGGTGACGCCCTGGGTCCACGTGCGGTACTCGCAGTTCTTCTCGATGCCGGTGTGCAGGTAGCCGATGACCGACCGGAGCTGGGTGACGGTCTCGCCCTCCATCTCCAGCACGAGCCGGAGCACGCCGTGTGTCGACGGGTGCTGCGGGCCCATGTTGATGACCATGCGCTCGTCGTGGCGGGAGTCCTCGATGAGGTCTTCCCAGTCACCGCCGGAAACGGTGTAGACGCGGCCTTCGGTGGTGTCGCGGGAGTCGGCTTCGGGGACGCTGTCGCTGCCCTCGGGAGAAGTGTCCGTGCCGGTCGTGACGTCGGCGAGGTGTTCGGTGCTCACGAGTACGACCTCCGCTGGTGACGACATGGCCGGGATATCCGTGTCCGCAGGAAGTTGCTCACGAGTACGACCTCCGCTGGTCCGGCGGCGGGATCTCCGCGCCCTTGTATTCGACCGGGATCCCGCCGAGCGGGTAGTCCTTGCGCTGGGGGTGGCCGTCCCAGTCGTCCGGCATGAGAATGCGGGTCAGCGCCGGGTGACCGTCGTAGACGATGCCGAACATGTCCCAGGTTTCCCGCTCCTGCCAGTCGGCCGTCGGGTAGACCCCGACCAGCGACGGGACGTGCGGGTCTTCGATATCGAGCGTGACCTCGAGCCGGATGCGGCGGCGGTAGGTCATCGACGTGAAGTGGTAGACCGAGTGCAGCCGCTGCGGGACGTCGACGCCGTAGTCCACGCCGGAGACGGAGCTGAGCAGCTCGAAACGGAGACCGGTGTCGTCGCGCAGGACCTTGGCGATCTCGACCAGGTGCTCGCGGGCGACGTAGAAGGTGATCTCGCCGCGGTCGACCGTGGTCTGCAGGATCGCGTTCGCCGGGATCTTGTTGTCCGCCAAGGCCGCGTAGAACTCGTCGGCGAACTCGTCGAACCAGCCGCCGTACGGGCGCTCCGCCGGGGGCGGGTTGTACGCCGGGAGGCGGACGCCGCCGTAACCGGAGGTGTCACCGGTGCCGCGCACGCCGAACATGCCCTGGCGCTCTTTACCGGTGACGACCGGCTCGGCCGGGCGCGTGCCCTGCGGTTCGAGGCCGCCTTCGGGCCGGTCGGCGCTGGACTGCTCGCCGCCGATTTCCGGTGTCTCTTCGGGGGTGTTGTCTTCGGGCACGTCGCTCACTTCTTCGCGTACTTGATCGAGGAGGCGATCAGCTCGGTGCGCTCACCGCTGGCGGCGCGGATCGCGGCCCGGCGGGCGTTGATCGGCTCGTCCTGGATCTTGGCGTGCAGCTTCAGGATCGCGTCGAGCAGCATCTCGGGGCGCGGCGGGCAGCCGGGGAGGTACATGTCGACCGGGACGATGTGGTCGACGCCCTGCACCACGGCGTAGTTGTTGAACATCCCGCCGGACGAGGCGCAGACGCCCATCGCCAGCACCCACTTGGGCTCGGCCATCTGGTCGTAGATCTGGCGGAGCACCGGCGCCATCTTCTGCGTGACGCGGCCGGCGACGATCATCAGATCCGCCTGGCGCGGCGTCGCGCTGAAGCGCTCCATGCCGAAACGCGCGATGTCGTAGCGGGAACCGCCGACGGTCATCATCTCGATCGCGCAGCAGGCGAGACCGAAGGTGGCGGGCCACATCGAGTTCTTGCGCGCCCAGTTGACCAGACCTTCAAGGCTGGCGAGCAGGATGCCGTTGGGGAGTTTTTCTTCGAGGCCCATGCTTCTCTAGTTCCAATCCAGGCCGCCGCGACGCCACACGTAGGCGTACGCGAAACCGACCGTCGCGATGAACAGCACGATCTCCACCAGGCCGAACATGCCCAGCGCGTCCGCGGAGACCGCGAACGGGTAGAGGAAGACCATCTCGATGTCGAACAGGATGAACAGCATCGCGGTGATGTAGTACGCGACCGGCATCCGGCCGCCGCCGACGACCGGCTGCGGCGACGGTTCGATCCCGCATTCGTAGGCCGCGGTCTTCGCCCTGTTGGGGCGGCTCGGACCGACGAGCGGACCGAGCAGCACCGAGAGCACCGCGAAGCCGAGAGCGAGGACGAACAAGAGGACCAGGGGGAGGTACATGTCGAGATTGGGCACTGCCGGCACCGAAGGGGTGTCGGCCTGGGCCAGCACGGGCAACATCAGCACGGGGTTTTCGCCATCCTTTCCGCGCCGCTGCGGTTTTCGAGTCGGGGTTCACCGCTTCCCTCGGTCGGCACCCTAAGTCACCTGGGTCACACCGCCGGGGGTAAGGCAACCCTTACGGGCCGTGCATGACGGCCCCCTTGCTTGTGAAATAGTTCACAAGCCTCCCGTCGAGGATGTGAAGCGATTCACAAAGCATGGGGCGAGTGTAGGACGTGACTCACATTCTTGTCCCTAGGCCCCGTGCTATAAGGCTGCCCTAACTTGGCCGCACGGCCAGTACGGTTACTTCCGGCGTGCGGTACCGATGACCTGCGACGTCGTTCCCAAGATCGGCTTCAGGGGGCTGTTCGACCACCTTTGTCCTGTGACCGATACCACTGCCCGGAGTACCCGAGACTGGTCCAGACGTGTGGTCCGGCGCAGGTGGGAGCCGGGGTGGGTCAGGTATCCGGCCCCGGCGAGGGCGTTGCGCGTGAAGGCCCCCTTCCCTCGGCTGAGCCGAGGGAAGGGGGCCTTCACGCGAGTTACGAGGGTGTGGGGTCGCCCCCCTCACGCATTTAGTCCTCTAATTGCGGTCGGGGGGTCAGCGCGGGGAGGGGGTGGCGCGGGCCAGAGCGGCGATGAGGCGGTCGACGCCGTCCCCGCCCTTGGCGTCGTAGCAGCCCGAAAGTCCCTTGTACACCAACGGAAGGATCGAGTTGATCCGCAGCCCGTACTTCGTCGCGGCGTGCATGACCTTCGGCTTTCCGATCAGCTTCGCGAACACGTTGCCGAGCCGGTAGTAACCGCCCATCAGCTCCCCCACGGCGCGCGGGTAACCCTCCAGCGCCCGCTCGCGCGAAGGGCCTTCGCGGCGCGCCAGCGCCTGCACGACGAACTCCGACGCCAGCTGCGCGGACTCCATCGCGGCCGAGATACCCTCGCCGTTGAACGGGCTGACCATGCCACCCGCGTCACCGAGCAGCAGCAGGCCGTCGCGGTAGTGGGGGGTGCGGTTGAAGCCCATCGGGAGACCGGCGCCGCCGACCTTGCCGATGGCGTTCTCCTCGCGGTAGCCCCATTCCTCGGGCGTCCCGTCGAGCCACTGGCGCAGCAACGCGCGGTAGTCGGTGCTGCGGAACGCGGCCGACGTGGACAGCATGCCGAGACCGACGTTCACCGTGCCGTCGCCCAGCGGGAACGCCCACCCGTACCCGGGCAGCAGCTTGGGGTCGCGTGGGTCCGAGCGGTCCCACAGCTCAAGGTGGCCCTCGATGAACGGGTCGTCGTGGCGCGGGCTCTTGTAGTACTGCCGCACCGCGACGCCCATCGGGCGCTTCTCGTTCTTCTGGATGCCGACGCTCAGCGCGAGCCGCGCGGAGACGCCGTCGCAGGCCAGTACCAGCGGAGCGCGGTAGCTCACCGGCGTCTTCTCCGGGCCGACCTTCGCCTCGACGCCGATCACGCGGCCGGTCGGGCTGGTGATCGCGCCGGTGACGGTGGTGCGCTCGTAGAGCCGCGCGCCCGCCTTGACCGCGGTCTTCGCGAGCAGGTCGTCGAAGTCCTGACGGGTCCGCGAAACGCCGTACGGCGGGTAGCTGGTCAGGTCCGGCCAGTCCAGCTCCAGCGTGAGCTCGCCGGTGAGGATCCGCAGGCCGCGGCTGTGCACCCAGCCCGCGTCCTCGCTGGTGTCGATCCCCAGGTCGATGAGCTGCTTGACGCCACGCGGGGTCAGGCCGTCGCCGCATACCTTTTCGCGCGGGAACTCGGTCTTCTCCAGCAGCAGCACGTCGACGCCCGCTCGGGCGAGGTACGTGGCGGCGGTGGAGCCGGCCGGTCCGGCACCGACGACGATGACTTCGGCGTCGTGGTCAGCGTTGCGACGGGTCATGCCCAAGAATCTACAGAGGGCTTTTTGGCTCGGTGGATGGCGACGACGCCGAACGTGAGGTTCAGCCACTCCACCTCGGTCCACCCGGCGCTCGCGATGATCTCCCCGAGCGTCCGCTGGTCTGGCCACGCGAGCATGGATTCGGCCAGGTAGGAGTAGGCCTCGGGGTTCGACGAGGTACGGGCGCCGACCCAGGTGAGCAGCTTCGCGATGAACTTCCGGTGCAGGAACCGGATCGGGCCGAATGTGGGCGTCGACACCTCGCAGATCACCAGACGGCCGCCCGGTTTGACCACCCGCGCGATCTCGGTGAGCGCGGCCTTGGTGTCGACGAAGTTCCGCAGCGCGAGCGAGATGGTCACCGCGTCGAAGCTGTCGTCGGCGAACGGCAGCTTCATCGCGTCGGCGGCCACCATGGGGACGCCGCGATGCTTGCCCGCCTTGAGCATGCCGACCGAGAAGTCCGCCGCGAGACACCAGGCGCCGTTGCGCGCGTACTCGACGGTGGACACGCCGGTGCCCGCCGCGAGGTCCAGCACCTTCTCGCCGCGTTTGGCGTCCAGCACCCGGCCGGTGACGGTGCGCCAGCGGCGGTCGAAGCCGAAGGTCATGAACGAATTCGCGCGGTCGTAGCCGTCCGCGACGTCGTCGAACATGGCGGCGACTTCGTGCGGATCCTTGTCAAGACTCGCTCGGGACATACCTCGAACCCTAACCCCGAGGTCCTGAGACACGTCGGCCAAGCGGGAGCAAAGCGACGCGCCGTAGGTTCACCTGGCCCGGTGAAGCAACGCCGGGGCACGGTGCGCACCGGCCCCCGCGACCTCGCCGGCGAGGATCCTCCGCTCCAGCAACCGCAGTTCCGGCCCCGGTTCGAGGCCGAGCTGATCGACGGAGACCCGGCGCGCACGCCGGTACGCCGCCAGCGCGTCGGACGTGCGCCCGGCTCGCCAAAGAGCGTCCATCAGGAGGTACTGGGCACGCTGCCGCAACGGATTCCGCCGCACCAGATCGGCCAGCTCGACGGCCGCGCTCGCGTGCCGCCCGAGGTCCAATTCGGCCTGGTGGAGCTCTTCGAGCAGGACAAGCCGGTGCTCGGACAGGCGCATCGTCTCGTCCGAAAGCAGCGGGACGTCGAGGCCTTCGTAGGGCGCGCCGTGCCAGTGCGTGAGGGCCTGCCGGATCAGTGAGGCGCGCTGCGCGGGGTCGGTGGACTTGAGCGCCTGGCCCGCCAGCGTCTCGAAGGTCTCGACGTCGAGTTCGCCGGGATGGACCTCCAGCCGGTAGCCACCGTTGTCGAAACCGAGCCGGTCATCTTCGGGCAGGGCCTGCCGCAGCTTGTGGACGTGCCAGTGCAGCTTCGGCACCGCCCGCGGCTCCCACTTGCTCTCCCACAGCGCCTCGGTGAGCACGTTCACCGGTACGAAGGTGTTCGCGCGGACCAGCAGCACGCCAAGGAGCGTTCTCCTCATCCGGCCGTGCAGCGGGACCGACCGCGCTCCGGAAGAGATGCTGAACGTGCCCAGTACTTCGAACCTCACGTGCCGTCCTCTCGCTCGATGGCGTGAGGGGACGATGAATGCCGGTTGTACAAAGAAGATACAAAGTGATCAAGCGAGTGCGGAGAGCATTCCCTGCACCGATCTCGGCCAGGCGAATTCCTCCGCCCGCGCCCGCGCCGCCGCCCGCCGCGCGTCCTCGGGGCGCTCCAGCAGGCCGGTGACAGCGCCCGCGAAGGCCGGGGCGCGATCGTCGACGGCCTCGCCGCAGCCGGGACGCACGATCTCCCGCAGCGCCGACGACGCCGAGACCACCACCGGCGTCCCCGAAGCGAGCGCCTCCAGCGCCGCCAGCCCGAACGTCTCGTGTGGACCGGGCGCGAGGGAGACGTCCGCGCTGGCCAGCAGGCGGGCGACGTCGCCGCGTCCGGAGAGGAAGCCGAGGAAGGTCACCGGCAGCCCGCGCGCCCGCCGTTCCAGCGCACGCCGCCGAGGGCCGTCGCCGGCGATCACCAGCCGTACGCGGTGCCCCGCCTCGGTCAGCTCGGCGACGGTGTCCACGCTGCGCTCGACGTGCTTCTCCGGCGACAGGCGTCCACAATGGACGATCAACGCGTCGGCGTCACCGCACAGCGTGTGCCGCCAGCCGTCGTCGCGCCGGGCCGGGGCGAACGTCGTGAGATCGACGCCGAGCGGGACACGCCGCACGTTCGGCGCGGCGATCCGGTCGAATTCCGCGCGGGCGAACGCCGTCGTGCAGACGACCGTGTCGTAGCGTCGCGCCATTCGCCGGTTCGCGACGTCCGCGACGCGCCGCGCGACGGGTTCCGGCATCAGGAACTGCTCCAGGAGCCTGTCGAGGCGCTCGTGCGAGATGACCATGCTGGGCACGCCGTTGCGCCGCGCCCAGACTCCCATGCCGCGCAGGGTGAGTCTGTCGGACACCTCCAGTCTGTCCGGTTCCAGGCGTTCCAGCACCACGCGCACCCGGTGCGGATCGACCGCGCGATAGCCGCCGGTGCCCGGGATCCGCGGCGCCGGAAGGGAAAACCGGCGGACTCCCGACGGCAGTGTCTCGTCCGCGTAGCGCCGCCCTGGCACCACGAGAGTCACCTGATGACCGCTGGCCACGTAGCCGGCGCCGAGATGATGCAACGCCGTCCGCAGTCCGCCCGAGCGTGGCCCGTAGAAGTTGGCCAGCTGGATGATGTGCATCAGGCCGCGCGCGCGACTTTGCCCTGGACGGCCTCGTAGTGGCCGACCAGTTCGTGGCAGACCGCGGGCCAGGTCCGGCCGAGCACGACCTTGCGCGCCTTCTCCCCCAACCTGGCGCGCAACGCTTCGTCGCGCAGGTCGTTCACCTTGTCCACCAGCGCCGTCGCGAAGCCGTCCCGGTCGGCGGGCAGCAGGTATCCCGTGCGGCCGGGCAGGACGAGATCCTTCGGGCCGCCCGCGTTCGGCGCCAGCACCGGCAGCCCGGACGCCATCGCTTCCTGGATGGCCTGGCAGAACGTCTCGTGCGGTCCGGTGTGGACGAACACGTCGAGGCTCGCGTACGCGGCGGACAGCTCTTCGCCGTATCGGGCGCCGAGGAACGCCGCGCCCGGGATCCGTTCGCGCAGCATCGGCAGTTCCGGGCCGTCCCCGACGACGACCACGCGAATCCCGTCGACCCCGGCGAGCGCGGTCAGCCGCTCGACCTCCTTCTCGGGCGCGAGCCTGCCGACGAAACCGACCAGCAGTTCCCCGTTCGGCGCCAGCTCGGCGCGCAACGCGGGGTCGGCGTGGACCGGCGAGAACCGCTCGATGTCGACGCCGCGTGCCCAGCGGTGCACTCGCGGGATTCCGTGCAGTTTCAGCTGTTCCACCGAGTCCGTGGACGGCGCGAGCGTGCGGTCGGCCCGCGAGTGCAGGCGGCGGACCCAGCGCCAGGCCGCGCGGGCGGCGATGCCGAAGCCGTACGCGGCGGCGAACCCGGCGATATCGGTCTGGTACACCGCGACACACGGCACCCGCAGCCGTCTGGCCGCGGCGAGCCCGCGGGCGCCGACCACGAACGGCGACGCCAGATGCACCACGTCCGGGCCGAAATCGGCCAGCGCGGTGAGCACCGTCCTGGTCGGCACGCCGACCGGGAGTGAATTCACGCCGGGGAAGTCGAGGGCGGGAATGCGCACGACCGGGGCGCCGAGGTACTCCACGGGACCCGGCCCCGGGGCGATGATCAGCACGTCGTGCGCGCGGTCGCGGAGGTGTTCCACGACGCGGAGCACGGAGTTGGTCACGCCGTTCACCTGGGGCAGGAAACTTTCGGTGACTATCGCGACTCGCACGCGGATCACTGTCGCATCCGGTTGTGACGCCCACGCCAACAAAAACGGAACAGACGACATGTCATCTCAAGGTCGTGTTCCGTAAACCAGGCTCGGCCACACTAGTCAGGCATGACCCTCCTGTCCTCAAGGCCGCCTCAGCCCGTCGAGCCGGGGCTGGTGTCGAGGGCCCTCGAAGTGGCCGGGCGGCTGGCCAACGACGCGACCGACGTGATCACCGCGACCGCGGGCCGGGGCGCCCAACCCGGTCCGAAGGACTCGCCCTTCGACTGGGTCACCGACACCGACCGCATCCTCGAACGCCACACCCGCCGGGTGCTGACCGCGGAATTCCCCGGCATCCCCGTCGTCGGCGGTGAATTCGGTGCCGACCACGGGGCCGACGTCGCCGAATACCGCTGGGTGGTCGACCCGGTCGACGGCACCGCGAACTACGTCGCCGGTGTCCCCTGGTGCGCGTACAGCCTCGCCCTGATCGACGCTTCGGGGCCGGTGGTGGGCGTGGTCGCGGACCCGTACCGCGCCCAGATCTACGCCGCCGCGCGCGGTCGCGGCGCGCGGGCGAACGGGAGACCGATCACGCTCACCGACCGGTGCGGGACCGCCGGTGCGATCGTCTGCACGGAGCTCACGCGCAAGGGTGTCTGGCCGGGGATGGGCCAGTTCATCGAACGGGCCGCCGCCGCGCACGCCGGGGTCCGGGTGCTCGGCTCGGCGGCACTGGCGATCGCGCAGGTCGCGCTGGGCCACGCGGCCGCGGCGGTGCTGCACAGCTACCGCGAATGGGACGTCGCCGGATCGGTCGCGCTGGCCATCGAGGCGGGTGCCGTGGTCCTGGACCGGCACGGGGAGGACAGCGCCCTGCCGGTCGACGCCCTGCTGGTCGCGGCGCCGGGGGTGGCCGACGAGGTCCTGGGCTGGTGGCAGGAGTCGGTCGGCTGAGTTACGCCCCTGATCACGCGTGTCGTCCGTTCAATCACGCGTGTTGTCCGTCTGATCACGCGTGTTCGCCGATTCCGCACAGGAAGACCGCGTGATTGGGCGCGGACTCGCGTGATCAGACGGACGACTCGGCGGGCGAGCGCCGGTAAGCCAGCCGTTGTCGCCGGATCCACCACAGCAGTGGCCCGGCGATCAGCCAGGTGAAGAAGATCATGCTGCCCAGCGGCAGCAGCGTGTTCGACGCCGAGCGCCCGGCCACCCGCGCGAGTTCCGGGTCGCCGACGTCGTACTCGATGTTCACGAGCTGCCCGGCGGCCAGCCCTGCCGGGTAGAGCACGCCGTTGGCCGGGCTGTGCATGATGCCGTCGGGGGTCGCGTAGTTGATGATCGTGCGGTCGAAGGCCACCGACTCGACCTGTGCCGTCGCCTGCCCGAGCTCCGCTTCGATCGCGCTGTCGTTGCGGATGGCGGCGAACAGCAGCGAGACGCCGAGCACGGTGACGAGTGAGGCGACAACGAGGGCGGCATACCACCCGATGCGCCTCACCCGCTCCGTTTTGGCCGTCACGCCGCGAGCGTAGCGCTACCCGTCAGTGGGCGTGTCGCTCGGCGAGGAATTCGTGGGTGGCCTTGATCTGCGGGTAGGACTTCGGTGCGACCGGGGCCACAGCGGCCCGGAAAGCCTGCGCACCGTTCGGGCCCACGGTTGGCTTGCCCTTGGTGTACAGCCACGTCTGGAACAGGTCGTACAGCGGCTTGCCCGAGATCTTCTCCGCCAGCGCGATGAACTCCGGGATCACCGCCGACTTGGCCTTCTTCACCTGCTGCCAGGTCTGCAGGATCCGGAAGAACGTGTCGTCACCCACGGCCTTGCGCAACGCGTGCACCGCGAGCGCGCCGCGGTCGTAGACGGCCGCGTCGAACTGGTTGTCCGCGCCCGGGTCGGCGGGCAGGACCTGCCAGAACGGGTCCTCGGCCGGCACCGAGTCGTAGATGTACTGGGCGAGTTCGTCGGCCGTGCCCTCGCCGCTCTCCTCCGACCACAGGAACTCGCCGTAGGAGGCGAAGCCCTCGTTCAGCCAGATCTCGCTCCACTTGCCGAGCGTGACGCTGTCGCCGAACCACTGGTGCGCCTGCTCGTGCGCCACGATCGAGGTGTTCGAGCCGGACCGGAAAGCCCTGGCGCCGTAGACCGGCCGCGTCTGGTTCTCCAGCGCGAAGGTGATGCCGGTGGTGACGACGCCGCCCTGCGCCTCGAACGGGTAGGGCCCGAACTTCGAGGCGAGGAATTCGGTGATCTCCGGCGTCCGCTCGATGCTGGCCTTGGCCGCGCCGAGCGATTCGCCGAGGTCGGCGCCGTAGGCGGTGATGAACGGTTTGCCGTCCGGCGTGGTCTGCTCGTTCACCTCGAACTTGCCGACCTCCAGCGACGTGAGGTACGTCGCCTGCGGTTTGGTGCTGCGCCAGTTCCAGCGCGTCCAGCCCGGCCGCTGCACCGTCTTGCGCACGAGCGTGCCGTTCGACAGCGCGGCGACAGCGTTCGGGACCTCGACCGAGATGTCGTAGGTCGCCAGGTCGGTCGGGTGGTCGTTGGACGGGAACCACCAGGCCGCGCTCTGCGGCTCGTCGACGGCCAGCGCGCCGTCCGGGGTCTTCTTCCAGGCGGTGAAGCCGTCGATCTTCACCTTCGACGGCGTGTCCGCGTAGGCGACGACGACGGCAGCCGTCTGGCCCTTCTTCAGCGGCGAAGCCGGCGTGACGGTCAGCTCGCCGGTGCCGTCGGTCGACGTCGCGAATTTCGCGGGCCGGTTGTTGACCCGGACGCTCGACACCTTCAGCCCGAAGTCGAGGTTGAACGCCGAGAGATCCTGCGTCGCGGTGAGCAGGATCGTCGTGGCGCCGGAGAGCAGGTCGGTGGACGGCTGATAGGTCAGCCGGAGGTCGTAGTGACCGACGTCGTAGCCGCCGTTCCCGGCGTGCGGGTAGTACGGGTCGCCGATGCCGATCGAACCGGGCGCGGGTGCGGCGGACGCGGTGCCCACGAGCAGCACCCCTACGACGCCCGCGGTCAATCCGGCGAAGCCGGCGCGAGTCTTCAAGCGCATTGCGAATCCTCCCAGGATTTGTCAGCGCGCTCGAACGTAGCCAGCCGATCAACGCGGAGACACGTCCGAAGGAGGGGTTCCTACCCTCTGGAATCGGCTAGACAGCGCGTACGGCCGACGACACCGCCGTACGGAGGCGCGCGTGCAGCTCGCGGTGACGCGTTCGGTCCACGCGGACCTCCACCACGCGCAGCCCCGGCGCGGGCTTGAGCGCCGCGCGGAACTCGGTGAGCGTCTCGGCGACGACGTGCGGCACGCGGTAGCCGGCGCACAAGGCACCGAGGTCGGCGCCGTGCGGTGTGCCGAAGACACGCTCGAAGCTGGCGTTGTGCTCGGGCGCGCCCTGCTCCAGCAGGGAGAAGATGCCGCCGCCGTCGTCGTTGAGCACCACGATCGTCAGGTCGGGGCGCTGTTCGGCGGGCCCGGTCAGCAGGCCGCTCGCGTCGTGCAGGAACGTCAGGTCGCCGAGCAGGGCGTACGAATGTCCCCTGTGGACGGTCGCGGCGCCGATCGCGGTCGACACCATGCCGTCGATCCCGGCGACGCCGCGGTTGCGGTGCACGAGGACGTCGGGCCGCAGCCGCCCGGCGAGGGCGACGTCCCGGGTCGGGTTGGACGAGCCGACGACCAGCAGCGATCCCTCCGGGACCGTGTCGACCAGCTCGGTCGCCAGGCGCAGCCCGCTCGGCCACGGCTCGTCGGCCAGCGCTTCGGTGACCGCCACCGACGCCGCCTGGTCGGCGCGCTGCCAGCTCGCCAGCCATTCCGGATCGGCCGGTTTGGTCGGCTCGTCGAACCACTGGCCGACCTGGCGGACGTTGTGCGCGGGCGCGGGCCAGTCCGAATCGGGCCGGACCAGCAGCACCTCGACGTCCGGATCGGACAGCACCCGCTGGACCTGCCGGAACACCGTCGGCCGCCCGATGCACAGGACCTGCTCGGGTTTGTGCCGCGAGATGAACTCCTCGACGCCGAGCAGCCACGCGCCGGACGAGATCGCCGTCGCGCCCGCCATCCCGATGCCGCCGGTCTCGGAGACGACCGGCCAACCGTGCAGCTCGGCCCATTCGCTGGCGGCCTGCACGCCGGTGTCGCACGCGATGACCAGACCGTGGCGGGCCGAGGGCACCACGAACGAGGGAAGCGCGCCGAAGTCCGGGAGCTCCGTCCAGCGAGCACCGTCGGGACGCCCTTCGAGTGACTCGTACCACTCGCCGTTATCGTCGATATCGGGCACGAGCGGCTCGCGGAACGGGATGTTCAGGTGCACCGGCCCGCAGCGCCATTCGCCGTACGCGGCGTTCCAGGCGCGGCAGATCTGGCCGCGCCAGTACGAGTTCTGCCCCGCCCGGCGTTCGGCGACGGCGAGCTCGTCGAAGTAGCGGATGGCGTTGCCGTAGAGCTGGTGCTGGTCGATGACCTGGCTCGCGCCGGCGGCCCGCATCTCGGGCGGCCGGTCGGCGGTCAGCACGATCAGCGGGACTCCAGCGCGGTCGGCCTCCAGGACGGCGGGATGGAAGTTCGCGGCCGCGGTGCCCGAGGTGCACAACACGGCCACGGGACGGCCGGTGCGCGCGGCGATGCCGAGGGCGAGGAAACCGGCGCCGCGTTCGTCGATGCGGACGTGCAACTGGAGCCGTCCGGCGGCCGCCGCGTCGTACAGCGCGATCGACAGCGGGGCATTGCGTGAGCCCGGGCAGAGGACGACGTGCGAGACGGTGTTGCGGACGAGTTCGTCGACGATGACCCTGGCCTGCGCGGTGGAAGGGTTCACCGGCAGACCTCGGGTTTCACACTACGACTCACGGCCACACGTCCTATTCTCCCAAACGTGGATGACGCCCAGGTTTCCGAGCTGTTCGACCCCGCCTCGTGGACGGAAGTCGACGGTTTCGACTTCACCGACATCACCTATCACCGCTCCTCTGAGAGCCGCTCAGGCAAACGTGTCGTACGTGTCGCGTTCGACCGTCCGGAGGTCCGCAACGCCTTCCGCCCGCATACCGTCGACGAGCTGTACCGCGCGCTCGACCACGCGCGGATGAGCTCGGACGTCGGCTGCGTCCTGCTCACCGGCAACGGCCCATCGCCGAAGGACGGCGGCTGGGCGTTTTGTTCCGGTGGTGACCAGCGTATTCGCGGACGCTCCGGGTATCAGTACGCGGATGGGGAGACCTCCGACACGATCGATCCGGCCAGGGCCGGGCGGCTGCACATTCTCGAGGTCCAGCGGCTGATCAGGTTCATGCCGAAGGTGGTCATCGCGGTCGTCCCGGGATGGGCGGCGGGCGGCGGGCATTCGCTGCACGTGGTGTGCGACCTCACGCTCGCTTCGGCCGAGCACGCGCGCTTCAAGCAGACCGACGCCGACGTCGGCTCCTTCGACGGCGGCTACGGCTCGGCGTACCTGGCCAAGCAGGTCGGGCAGAAGTTCGCGCGGGAGATCTTCTTCCTCGGCCGCGAGTACACCGCCGAGCAGATGCAGGCGATGGGCGCGGTCAACTCCGCCGTCCCGCACGCGAAGCTCGAGGCCGAGGCGCTGGACTGGGCGTGGGCGATCAACGGCAAGTCGCCGACGGCGCAGCGGATGCTGAAGTACGCGTTCAACCTCACCGACGACGGTCTGGTCGGCCAGCAGCTCTTCGCCGGCGAAACCACCCGACTGGCGTACATGCAGGACGAGGCCGTCGAAGGCCGCGACGCCTTCCTGGAGAAGCGCTCCCCCGACTGGTCGGCCTTCCCGTACTACTACTGACCTGCGTTTAGCGGGCTAATCGCGATCCGGGGACGGACGTAGGGTGGCGGGATGCGTGCGGTAGGGGTGGACGGGAGTCCGGAGTCGATCGCCGAGTTGACCGCGGCACTGGCCGAAGCGCTCGGCGGCGGCCCGGCCGTCCTCCCCTACTCGTCCGAGCCACTGCGGGACGCGATGGAGCCCGCGCGTCCGGCCGAGCCCGGGACGGCGGTGGTCATCGCCACCTCCGGGTCCACCGGCGAACCGAAGGGCGTGTTGCTGTCGGCGTCGGCGCTCACCGCGTCGGCTCACGCCACCCACGCGCGGCTCGGCGGGCCGGGTCGCTGGTTGCTCGCGACCCCGGCGCACTACATCGGCGGGCTCCAGGTGCTGGTGCGTTCGCTGCTGGCCGGGACGACGCCGTCCGTGCTGCACGCGTCCGGTTTCCGGCCGGACGACTTCGCCGAAGCCGCCGCGCCGCTGCTGTCCTTGGACGGCCCGCGCTACACCGCGCTCGTGCCGACCCAGCTCGGGCGGCTGCTCGACGCGGGCGGCCGCGGTCTGGCGGCGGCCCGCGCGTTCGACGCGATCATTCTCGGCGCCGCGGCGACCACGGCGGAGCTACGCGAGCGCGCCGCCGAAACGGGCGTGAAGATCGTGCCCGCGTACGGCATGAGCGAGACCGCGAGCGGCTGCGTCTACGACGGCGTACCGTTGGACGGAGTACGCGTCGAACTCGAGGACGAGCGGGTCTGTATCACGGGTGACGTTCTCGCGCACGGCTACCGACTGCGACCCGGCCTGACCGCGGAGGCCTTCGAGAACGGCCGGTTCCGCACTTCCGACCGCGGCCGGTGGTCGGCGGACGAGCGGCTGGAGATCCTCGGGCGGATCGACGACATGATCAACACCGGCGGGGTGAAGGTGGCCGCCGCGACCGTCGAACGGATCTTGACCGCACAGCCCGGAATCCGGGACGCGTGCGTGGTCGGAGTCCCCGACCCCGAGTGGGGCGAAGCGGTCGTCGCGCTCGTCGTCGGCGCTGGTTGCGACGTCGCTTCGCTGCGCGCTGCCTGCCGTGAAGAAGCAGGCGCGGCCGCCGCTCCGAAGCGGGTCGAGTTCGTCGAAGAGCTCCCGTTGCGAGGCCCCGGGAAGGTCGACAGGACGGCCGTCAGGAATCTCCTACGAAGGTCGTGAATTCCCCACCGATTACCGGGACGTTGTTGACACAGTCATTACCCGCGGGTTTACGTCTACCTATGACGCGCTGGACACGCACAGTATTGGCCTGCACCGCCGTCACGATGGGACTGGTCGCTTTGGCCGGGCCCGCGCTGGCGGACGAACCGGAGACCGCCGTTCCGAACAGCGGCACGCTCACCTGGACCCTGGAAGACGCGATCGACGACCTCAAGTAGCGCGGCTCGTCACCTGCTCGCGCTGCGCGAGCAGGTGACGAGCCCCGCATACCGGCCGGTAGTCGCCAGGGCCAGAATGGCGGCATGGCGACTGCTGGTGAATGGATCGAAGGGGCGCGCCCGCGGACGCTGCCCAACGCGGTGGCGCCGGTGGTCGCCGGAGTCGGCGCGGCGGTCGCGCTCGACGGCTTCTCCTGGACCCGCTCGATTCTCGCGCTGCTCGTCTCGCTGGCGCTGATCGTCGGCGTCAACTACGCCAACGACTACTCCGACGGCATCCGCGGCACCGACGAGCACCGCGTCGGCCCGCTGCGACTGGTCGGCTCCGGAGTCGCGAAGCCGAAAGCCGTCCTGGCGGCCGCCCTCGTGGCTCTCGGGCTCGCCGGAGTCCTTGGGCTCGTGCTCGTCGCGATCAGCGGGCTGTGGTGGCTGCTGGCGATGGGCGCGGTCTGCATCCTCGGCGCCTGGTTCTACACCGGCGGCAAGAAGCCTTACGGCTACTACGGTTTCGGCGAGATCGCGGTCTTCGTCTTCTTCGGGCTGGCCGGCGTGCTCGGCACCGTGTACGTCCAAGCCGGACAGCTCAGCTGGACCGCGCTCGGCTGCGCGGTCGCCGTCGGCTCGTTCTCGACCGGCGTGCTGACCGCCAACAACCTCCGCGACATCCCGACCGACATCGAATCCGGCAAGCGCACGCTCGCCACCCGGCTCGGCGACCAGGGCACGCGGCGGCTTTACCTGGTGCTGGTCGCGGTCCCGTACGTCGTGAGCGTGCTGCTCGCCTTCGTGACGCCGTGGGCGCTGCTGGGCCTGCTGACCGCGCCGCTGCTGCTGAAGTCGGTCAAAGCCGTCGGCGGCGGGGCGCAGGGGCGGGCGCTGATCCCGGCGCTGCGGGACACGGGGTTCGCGATGCTGGGGTGGGCGGTTCTGACGGCCGTCGCTCTCGCGCTGTGAGGCCGGGTCGGTTTGAGGCGGTTTCGGGGCGTTGGATGACCCGGTGCGGCACGAACGGCCTGGTCACGCTGCGGGGCACCGGGGTTCTGCGGTGCCGGGGTGGTGCTGACCGCCGTCGCTCTGAGTCGTCACCGGACCATTGATACGGGACTGTGTGGAATTCGGGACGTTAGATGACCCGAAATCCACACAGTGCGCCACGAAGGACCCGGTCACGCTGCGGGGCACCGGGGCTAGCGGTGCCGGGGTGGTGCTGACCGCGGTCGCTCTGAGTCGTCACCGGACCTTTGATGCGCGACTGTGTGGAATTTGGGGCGTTAGACGACCCGGTGCGACACGAACGGCCTGGTCACGCTACGGGACACCGGGATTCGCGATGCCGGGGCGGTGCTGACCGCGGTCGCTCTGAACCGTCACCGGACCATTGATACGGGACCGTGTGGATTTTGGGCGTTGGATGATCCAGTGCCGCACGAAAGGCCCGGTCACGCTACCGGACACCGGGATTCGCGATGCCGGAGCGGTGCTGACCGCCGTCGCTCTGAACCGTCACCGGACCATTGATACGCGACCGTGTGGAATTTAGGACGTTAGATGACCCGAAATCCACACAGTGCCGCACGAAAGGCCCGGTCACGCTACCGCTGACGCCCAGCGGGCCCGGACGACGCTCAAGGGGATGAACGCACCGTTCATTCCTTGAGTTTTCCGCCGAGAGCCACCACCCGTAGTGCTCCGACACCTGGGCGACCACTAAATGCAGCCCACGCGATAGCAAAGGTCCCTTGCTCTTTTGGCGATCCGGCGAACCTGAGGTAGGCCCCCAACCGACGTTGCGAAAGCCACTTTCGCAACGTTGAAGGTTGCGAAAGTGGCTTTCGCAACATCCCCGGGAAGGCCGCCCAGCCCCTCAGGCCTCCGGAGCGAGCTTCCCGCTCACCAGGAACTCCCGGTACTTCTCCAGGTAAGGCGCGATGTCGATGTTCTTCTGCGCCAGCCAAGCGTCGTCGTAGTACGTGTTGGCGTACCGCTCCCCGCCGTCGCACAGCAGCGTGACGATACTGCCCGCCTGGCCTTCCGAGACCATCCGCGAGATCAGCGTGAACGCGCCGAAGAGGTTCGTCCCGGTCGAGCCGCCGGCCCAGTGCCCGGTCCGCTCGCGCAGCACGCGGATGGCCGCCAGCGAAGCCGCGTCCGGCACCTGGAACATCTCGTCGATCACGCCGGGTACGAACGACGGCTCGACGCGCGGCCGCCCGATTCCCTCGATCCGCGAAGGCATGCCGGTGCTGTAGTCGAGCGCCCCGGTCTGCCAGGCGCCGAAGAACGACGAGTTCTCCGGGTCGACGACGGCGATCTTCGTGGTGTGCCGCTTGTAGCGGACGTAGCGGCCGAAGGTCGCGCTCGTGCCGCCGGTCCCGGCGCCGACGACGATCCACGTCGGCACGGGGTGCCGTTCGGACTGCATCTGCGCGTACACCGATTCGGCGATGTTGTTGTTCCCGCGCCAGTCCGTCGCGCGCTCCGCGTAGGTGAACTGGTCGAGGTAGTGGCCGTTGCACTCCGAAGCGAGCCGTTCGGCCTCCGGGTACATGTCCGGCGCGCGGTCGACGTAGTGGCATTCGCCGCCGTAGAACTCGATGAGCGCGATCTTCTCTGGCGAGGTGCTGCGCGGCACCACGGTGATGAACCGCAGCCCGAGCATCCGCGCGAAGTACGCCTCCGAAACCGCCGTCGAGCCGCTGGACGCCTCGACGAGCACGGTGTTCGGTCCGATCTGGCCGTTCACCAGGCCGTACAGGAACAGCGAACGCGCGAGCCGGTGCTTGAGCGAGCCGGTCGGGTGGACGGACTCGTCCTTCAGGTACAGGTCCACGCCCCATTCCGGGGGCAGTGGGAAGACGTGGAGGTGCGTGTCGGCGCTGCGGTTCGCGTCGGCCTCGATGATGCGGACGGCTTCGCGGACCCAGCTGCGGCTCTGCAGGAGGCTCACGCCGCGCCGTCCACTCGGTCGCCGCGCAGCTGCGAGCGCAGTTCGGCGCGGGCGCGAGCGCGATTTTCGTTACGGCGGGCGAGCCCGGCGGTCACGCGCGCGTTCAGCGGGCGGAACAGCAGCAGGCCCAGCGGCAGCCCCACGACCAGGCCGATCAGCAACGCGACCAGCAGCGGGACGTTGACCAGCAGCAAGCCGCCTGCGATGACCCCGACCAGGAGGAACCTCGCCAGCACGTACAGCGTCAGGTCACGGGGCAGGTGATTATCGCTCACACCATGGCAGGCTACCCGCTGCCGTTGCGGCCCTCGTCCAGGCCCGCGTTGTTGGGGCGCCCTTCGAAGCGGGTGGAGAGCACGACGGTGGTGTTCGTGCGGCCGACACCGGGGATCCGCCGCAGCCTGCCGAGGGACCGCTCCAGATCGTCGACGGTCGCCACCCGCACCTTGACGACGAAGGCTTCGTCGCCCGCGACGGCGTAGCAGCTTTCGACCTCGTCCAGAGCCCCGAGCGCCTCAGCGACGTCGTCCTCGGTCGCGGTGTCGGTGGGGTGGATGCCGACCAGCGCCGTCACGCCGAGTCCGACCGTGCTCGGGTCGACCATGGCGTGGTAGCCGGTGATCACGCCGGCGGCCTCGAGTTTGCCGACCCGTTCGTGCACTGACGAAGCCGAGAGCCCGACAGACCGGCCGAGGTCGGCGTAGGTAGCCCGCCCGTTCTCCCGTAATGCCGCGATGATCTTCCGATCCACCTGGTCCACCGCTACACCTTAGGTGCCACGGCCGGATTCGCGTGATCAGGGCGCGTTTTCGTAGTTCCGTGACAAGACCGCGAGGCCGGAGGACGCATGTCGCGGTTGTCGGTTTTGACCTTTAAGGGCTCTTTACTGTTGGACAACCGTTCGAGTACCTGACGGGTGAGATGCAACGATTGCCGTGTTGGCTACCCGGCACGACGGGCACAGGGCCCGCCTCCGGTTTAGCACTGGAACCGTGAAGGAGGCGGAAAATGACCGCGACCATGGGCGGCAGGTTGCTCACCCCCGGCGAAGTGGCGGCTCTGTTCCGGGTCGACCCCAAGACCGTGACCCGCTGGGCGACCGCAGGCCGCATCGGCTCGATCCGCACTCCCGGTGGGCACCGACGGTTCCGCGAGGCCGAGGTGAACGAACTCCTCGCCGAGCTCACCACCGACGCCAGCGAGCCCGCTCGCAAGCTCTGAGCAGGCATTTCCCGCAAAAAGGACTCCAGTGACGAAGGGCTCGTAACCGCCCTTCGTCACATTGGGGTATCCATGAGTCCCCCCGCGCGCGGCAAAGAGGCTAGCCTCGTGGGACTGAGCAACGTCCTCCACGCGGAAAGGGACCGAGCATGATCTATCTGCTCGCGGCCATCGGAGCGCTCACCGTCGCCGTGGTTTTGTGGCGCGCGTTCGGGATCGAGCGCGTCGGGGTGCCCTCGTCGCGACCGACACTGGCCCCGGACGACGACCCCGACTTCCTGCGCAAGCTCGGTGAGCAGCAGCGCAAAGGTAAAGACGAGGACAAAGGCAAGGACTAGCGCGTGTTTCACAAGTCTGTTCGATGGGCTTGATGATCCAGGTGGTTCCTGACGGTGCGGGCGGATTGGCCTCGTACCGGGTCGTACTCGGCCGCGTCCGCCCGTGCCGTCAGGGGCCGCCTGGGCGCGAAGACCGCGAACTTGACTTGTGAAACACGCGCTAGGGCTGGATCTGCTGGTACTGCTGGCCACCGAAGCCGTCGGCGACGGTGGCGGCCAGTTCCAGCAAGGCCAGCCGGGTGTCCGCGTCGAGCCGGTCCAGCTCGATCTCGGCGCCCTCTTCCAGATGCGGGTCGAACGGAATCCGGCACACCGAGCGGACGCGCGCGCCGAAATGCGCGGAAAGCTTGTCCAGATCGACGGAGCCGCCCTTCGGCCGCACCGAGTTGATCACCGCGACGGAACGTTTGACCAGGTCACCGTAGCCGTGCGCTTCCAGCCAGTCGAGCGTGGCCGACGCACTGCGCGCCCCGTCGACGGAGCCTGAAGAGACCACGACCAGCGCGTCCGCGACGTCCAGGACGCCCTTCATCGCCGAGTGCATCAAACCGGTCCCGCAGTCGGTGAGCACGATGTTGTAGAAGTGCTCCAGCAGGTTGACCGTGCGCCGGTAGTCGTCCTCGGAGAACGCCTCCGAAACCGCCGGGTCCTGCTCGCTGGCGAGGATCTCCAGCCTGCTCCCGCCCTGCGAGGTGTACGAACGGACGTCGCTGTACCTGGTGATCTTGTCCGCGTCCCGCAGCAGGTGCCGGACGGTCGCGGTGGTCTCGATCGGGATCTTCTGCGACAGCGTGCCGCGGTCCGGGTTCGCGTCGACGGCGACGACCCGGTCACCGCGCAGCGACGCGAACGTCGAGCCCAGCGTGGTCGTCGTGGTGGTTTTGCCGACGCCGCCCTTGAGGCTCAGCATCGCGATCTTGTAGCACCCGCGCAACGGCTGGTTGATCTGCGCGATCAGTTCGCGCGTACGCGTGTCCTTGGGGCTCTCGCCCGGGTTGACCAGCTTGCCGGTGCCCACGTAAAGGGCCTTGCGCCAGCCTGACTGCGGCTTGCGCTTCTGCGGCTTCACCAGGCTCGCGGTGGCGAGTTCGTCCGGGAGCGCGTGCCTGCCGTGCGGCTGAGGAAGCCCCGGCACCGGCTGCTGCGGCTGCGCGTACTGCTGCTGAGGCGGGTACTGGACGGCCTGCTGCGGCGGGGCCTGCTGGGGCTGCTGAGGGTGCAGCGGCGGCAGGTTCTGGTCGTAGGGCTGCTGGTACTGCCCTTGCGACGGCTGCGGCAGCGGCGGCTGCTGTTGAGGAGCGGGCTGCTGCTGCTGCGGCGGCGGGTACTGGGCCTGCTGCGGCGGGTATTGCGGCTGCACGACCTGGGTCGGCTCGGCCTCGAAACCGGCCGCGGTCGGATGCGGCGCCGAATCCGTCCGGTCCTCGGAGAACAACTCCGAGGGCTGGGCGCTCTCGGTCGGTTCGGGGTGGCCAGGAGCCGATTCTTCGCTGGGTCCGGTCACCGCTGAATTCCTCCTCCGCGCACGTCTACCCCCATTACCTCAGTATTGACGGTAGTCGGGTCGCGCGCAGCGGCGACGGTCAGCCCCCGGCGTAGGAGTGCAGGCCCGACGTGACCAGGTTCACGAAGAACATGTTGAAGATCGTCGCGGAGAACCCGACGATGTTGATGATCGCGGCCCGCTTGCCCCGCCAGCCCGCGGTGGCACGGGAGTGGAGGTACGCCGCGTAGACGACCCACGCCACGAACGCGACGGTCTCCTTGGGGTCCCAGCCCCAGAACCGGCCCCACGCCGCCTCGGCCCACACGGCGCCGCAGAGCACGCCGAAGGTGAAGATCGGGAAGGCGAAGATCGTGGTGCGGTAGGCGATGCGGTCGAGCACGTCCGCGGCGGGCAGCTTCGGGCCGAACTTGGCGAACTTCGCCGGGTTGTCGTCGTGGGCGGCGCGGAAAAGGTAAAGGACACTCGCGACACCCGGCACCAGGAAGACACCCGAGCCGATGATCGCCGCGGAAACGTGGATGATCAGCCAGTACGACTGGAGCGCGGGCTGCACCGGCGCGGCCGTCGTGTACAGCATGGTGCCGTTGACGAACATCAGGATCACGACCGGCAGCAGCAGGAAGCCGGTGAGGTGGCGGACCGGGAACTTCCGCATGATGACGATCCAGGTCACGACCGCGATGAAGGTCGTGGCCATGCCGTATTCGTAGAGGTTGCCCCACGGCGCGCGGTGCACGGCGAGCCCGCGCAGCACGATCGCGGCCAGGTGGAGCAGCGCGGCCAGCACCAGCAGCGCGGCACCCATGCGGCCGATGCGCTCGGGGCGGCCGATCTCGCGCGGGGGCTCGACGGGCGTCCCGTAAGCCGGCGGACCGCCCGCGCCGACCAGTTCGCGGGAGCGCTGCATGCTGCGTTCCGCCGCGAGCCTGCCCTTCGCGCCGAAGCCCTGCTCGATAAGGGCGAACATCAGCGCGAGGACGTAAATCGCCGCCGCGGTGGTGTAGGAGTAGTCGCTGTACTGGGACAGCGTCTCGTTGATCGGCATGACCTCTAGTTGCCTCTCTGCCCCTGGACCAGCTTGTCGCTGATCCGCTGGAACTCTTCGCCGTAGCCCGCCTGATCGGTGCGCGCCAGCCCGGCGACCTCGATCACGGTACCCGGCTCACCTTCGCGCGCCGGGGTCACCCGGACCCATATCCGGCGCCGTTTGACCAGCAACGATCCCGCCAGCCCGATCAGCATCGCGACCGCGCAGACCAGCACCCAGCCCTGCACCGGATCGTGCGAGACCTGGATGGCGACCCATTCCTGGACGCCGTCGAAGCGGACCTTCGTGCCGTCGTCCAGCACGGTCTCCTGGCCCTGGTCCAGGTTCTGCCGCGTGAGCTTCTTGAGCCTGCCGTCCGCGACGAGCGACTGGTCGATCTGGAAGATCGACTGCCCGCGGCCGGCGTCGAGGCCGAGGTCGCCGCGGTAGATGTCGACGGCCACCGCCGGCTTGTTCGCCTCGGGCCGCGACGACGTGAGCACGTTGCCGTGCATGAACGCGGTCGGCGCGAGCAGGCCGGTGATCGCGAGCTGCCGGGTGCGGCGTTCGATCGGGTCCGCGATCCCCGGCTGGTCGAGCTTCGTCGCGCCTTCGGAAAGCTTCGTCGGCTCGTCGGCGGGACGCCACGGAGTGATGTTGGTGCGCACGGTGCCGTCGGGGAAGGTCACGGTGAACTTCGGGGAGTAGCCGAAGTTCAGCAGGTAGACGCGGTCTCCCGCGGTGCGCAGCGGCGAGTTGACCTCGAGCCCGTACGGCTTCCACGCGCCGGTCTTCAGGTCTTCGCCGGACTGGTACTCCATGTTGGAGTGGTAGTAGTTCGCCTGCCCGTTCGCGGTGTAGCGCGCCTCGAAGTCCTTGAGACGGATGCAGAACGCGTTGAGGTCGGTGCCGTCGACGCGCAGCCCGGCGTTGAAGGTGTCGTAACCGAGGATCCCGGAGTTGCACCACGGGCTGCTGTCGGCCTGGACGATGACCTGGCCTTCGTAGCCGAACATCTTGCCCAGCGCGAAGAAGATGATCAGGCCGAGCATGCCGAAGTGGAAGACGAGGTTGCCGGTCTCGCGGAGATACCCGCGTTCGGCGGAGATGCTCCGGCTGCCGTCGGCCTCCTCGCGCTCGACTCGGCGCCAGCCCTTGAGCAGCGTATGCGTGTCCTTCAAGACCGCTTCGGGAGTCCGGTCGGTCGAGTCGGACACGTGGTGCGGCATCCGCGAGAGCTTGCGGGGCGTGAGCACCGGCTTCGCGCGCATCGCCTTCGCGTACTCGAAGCTGCGCGGCGCGAGACAGCCGATGAGCGAGACCATCAGCAGGAGGTAGATCGCCGAGAACCAGACGCTGCCGTAGACCTCGAAGAACTGCAGGCGGTCGAGCAGTTCGCCCCACCAGCCGTGCGCGGCGATGTACTCGTCGGTCTTGGCGACGTTGAGATTCCGCTGCGGCAGCAGCGCGCCGGGCATCGCGGCGAGCGCGAGCAGGAACAGCAGCACCAGCGCGGTGCGCATCGACGTCAGTCCACGCCAGGTGTTGCGCAGGAAACCGAGGACACGCTTCAGCGGTGTCTGGCGATATTCGTTGGTCACAAGGGCAGCCTGATGTCGGTCACGAGGGTGTTCCGGATCCAGCCGGTCAGGTCGCCCCACAGTCCGGTCACCAGCAGGACGCCGACGACCAGCAGCAGGACGCCGCCGAAGACCTGCACCTGACGGCCGTGGCGGCGCAACCAGTCGGTGGCGCGGACGGCCCAGCGGGCGCCGAACGCGATGATGAGGAACGGCAGCCCGAGGCCGAGGCAGTAGACCAGGATCAGCACGTATCCGCGCGCCGCCGCCCCGCCGGTGGCGCTGGCCATCGACATGACCGCGGACAGCGTCGGCCCGATGCACGGTGTCCAGCCGAGCCCGAACACGGCGCCGAGCACCGGCGCGCCCCACAGCCCGCCGCGCGGCACGTGGTGTGACCGGAACTCTCGCTGCAGTCCCGGGATCCAGCCGAGGAAGACCAGCGCCATCGCGATCGTCAGCACGCCGCCGAGGCGCTGGATGAGGTCCATGTTGAGCTGGACGACGTCGGCGATCCACACCAGCGTCCCCAGCGTCACCACGAAGACGACGGTGAACCCGAGCACGAACAACGCCGCCGCGCCGACGACGGCGTAGCGGCCCTTCTTGCGCCCCTCGTCGGGGCTGACCGCCGGGGCGTCCGCGCCGACCAGCGCGGCCAGGTACGCGAGGTACCCGGGCACCAGCGGCACGACGCACGGCGACGCGAAGGAGATCGTCCCGGCCAGCAGCGCTACGCCCGCTGCGAGCAGCAGCGGCCCTGAGAGCGCCAGCTCGGTAACACCGTTCACGCAAAGGAGCGTAGGCAGTGTGGTCGAGGTGAAAGCGCCGGGGCTGGCCCAACGGGACCTACGTCGCACCCGGTCAGGACCTTGGTCCCGTCCCCCTCACCCGCGTTTCGTCCTCTGAATGCGGTAGTTGCACGCGCAAGGAACGCATCCAGAGGACGAAACGCGGGGCTTGGCGACGCCACGTGACCCACGATGTTCGGGCGTCTTCGGTCGCCCGCCAGTACATGCACATGAGGCGTACATGGCGGTCATCGAGGTTGTGAAGGACTCCTTGAGGGACTCTGGGTCCCTCAAGGAGTCCTTCACGGCACAGCAGGTCGGACGTCCCCTTCAGGCGGGTTCGGCGGCCAGGCGTTCGACGACAGGCAGCAGGTCCGAAGCCAGCAGTTCCCGCAGGAACACCGCCGCGACACGGTGCTGTTTGTCCAGCACGATCGTCGACGGGATGATGTTGCGCGGATAGCCCGAAAGCTGCAGCAGCGTCCGGCCCGACGGGTCGTAGATCGACGGGTACGTCAGTTTCCGGTCCCGCATGAAGTCCTGCGGCGGCTTCCGGTCGTTGTCGCGCAGATCGATGCCGATCACCTCGACGCCGGACGCCTTCGTCCGGTCGTAGACCTTCTGCATCTCCGGCGCCTCGACGCGGCACGGCCCGCACCACTGGCCCCACAGGTTCAGCACGATGACCTTGCCGGGGAAGTCCGCGATCGAAAGCTGCTTGCCCTCGTTCATCAGGTCGTCGCCGGACAGCGTCGGCGACGGCTGGCGGTCCGCGACCTCGTAGGCGATGTCGACCTTCCCACCCGGCGAAACGAAGTTGAACGAGCCGCCGGTGACGACGGCGTCCTTGCCGGTGGTGCAGCCGGTGACGACGAGCGCCAGCCCGACGACGGCCGCCACGAGCCGCTTCATGCGCCGGTCACCTTCGGATCGGTCGTGCCGGCGGGCTCGCTGTAGACGATCCGCACGAGTTCCTCGCCCTCGAAGACCAAGCTGGTCAGCGACGCGAGCGAGCACTGCCGGTTGCGCGGGTCGTGCCAGAGCCGCTTCGCCTCCAGGAAACGCCGCACGGTCCAGATCGGCAGCTGGTGCGAGACGCACAGCGCCTCGTGGCCCTCGGCCGCCCGCCGCGCGCGGTGGATCGCGCCGAGCATGCGGTGCGCGATCTCGACGTAGGGCTCGCCCCACGAAGGCCGGAACGGGTTGACCAGCTTCGGCCAGTGCTTCGGCTGGCGAAGGGCGCCATCACCGACGGCGACGCGCTCGCCCTCGAACTGGTTGTCCGCCTCGATGAGCCGGTCGTCGGTGTCGACGTCGAGCCGGTGCGCGGCGGCGATCGGCGCCGCGGTCTCCTGCGCACGCTGAAGCGGCGAAGCGACGACGTGCGTGATGTCGTGCGTCGCGACGGCTTCGGCGACCGTCAACGCCTGGCGCTGTCCGCGGTCCGAGAGCTTGAAGCCGGGCAGGCGGCCGTACAGGACCTTGTCCGGGTTGTGCACCTCGCCGTGGCGGAGCAGGTGCACGATCGTCGTCTCGCTCACGCCTGGACCGCCTCGGCGGCGGCGCGGGCGGCGACACGCAGCGCGGACTCGATGATCTCGAACTCGGCGTCGCCCATGGCCGCGTTGACGAACCACGCCTCGTACGCGCTCGGCGGCGCGTACACGCCGTTGTCCAGCAGCGCGTGGAAGAACGCCGGGAACCGCCAGGTCTCCGATGCCTGCGCGCCCGGGTAGTTCGTCACCGGGTTCTCGCTGAAGAACACGCTGACCAGGTTGCCCGCGTACTGCACGGTGTGCGTGACGCCCGCCTCGGTCAGCGACCGGTCGAACAGGTCGCCGAGCCGCTTCGCGTTGACGTCGAGGGCCGCGTACACGGCGTCGTCGGCCGCGCGCAGCGTCGCGAGCCCGGCGGCGACGGCGACGGGGTTCCCCGACAGCGTCCCCGCTTGGTAGACCGGCCCGCCCGGGGCCAGCTTCGCCATCACGTCGGCGCGTCCGCCGAAGGCCGCCGCGGGCAGGCCACCCGACATCACCTTGCCGAAGGTGTACAGGTCACCGGCGACGCCTTCGAGGCCGAACCAGCCCGCCTTCGAGACGCGGAACCCGGTCATCACCTCGTCCATGATCAGCAGCGCGCCGTGCTCGCGCGCGATCTCCTTGAGCCCGGCGTTGAAGCCGTCGGCCGGGGCGACGGCGCCCATGTTGCCCGCGGCGGCTTCGGTGATGATCGCGGCGATCGCGTCCGGATTGTCCACAAAGGACTTCCGGACCGCGTCGAGGTCGTTGTAGGGCAAGACGATCGTGTCGGCCGCCTGCGCGCCGGTGACCCCGGGTGACGTCGGGAGGCCGAGGGTCGCGACGCCGGAACCCGCTTCGGCGAGCAACGCGTCGACGTGACCGTGGTAGCAGCCCGCGAACTTGATGATCTTCGCGCGGCCGGTGAACCCCCTGGCCAGCCGGATCGCGCTCATCGTCGCTTCGGTGCCGGAGTTGACCAGGCGCACCTGCTCCACCGGCTCGACACGGCCGATGATCTCTTCGGCGAGCTCGACCTCGCCACGCGTCGGGGTGCCGAACGACAGGCCGTCGAGAGCGGCTTCGCGCGCGGCCGAGACGACGTCCGGATGCGCGTGCCCGAGGATCATCGGGCCCCACGAGGAGACCAGATCGACGTAGCGGTTGCCGTCGGCGTCCCAGAGGTACGGACCCTCGCCGCGCACCATGAACCGCGGGGTGCCGCCGACGGAGTTGAAGGCCCGCACCGGGGAGTTCACCCCGCCCGGGACCACGGCCTTCGCTCGTTCGAACCATGCCTTGGACTGATCGACTCCGGTAGTCACGTCCCCAGTCTCGCAAATCACGGATGACACCCGCCGCCGAGTCCTCGCGGTTCCGGGCACGGCGTGACCAGGCCCACTAGGGTGGGAGCAGTCGGCGTCGAAACCCTGGCGGAGGAATCCACGTGTCCACGGTGCCGTCACCACCGACCCACCACCGTCGCCTGCGCTGGCAGGCCTTGGCCGGGTTCATCGCCATGGCGGCGATCGTGGGGATCGTGGCCGGGCTGGCGGTCGCCACCCGCACCGAGACGCACAACGCGCTGGCCCGTCCGTCGTGGGCGCCGCCGGGCTGGCTCTACGGCCCGATGTGGTCGGTCCTGCTGCTCCTGGTCGCCTTCGCGGGCTGGTGCTACTGGCGCACCGACGGCGAAACGCGCGGCTTCGCCTTCTACGGCGTCTGCCTGCTGCTGACCCTGCTGTGGACGCCGCTGTTCTTCGCCGGCGGTGCGCACGTCCTCGCGCTGGCCGACGTCGTCGTGCTGGACTTCGTCGTGCCCGTCACGATGGCGGAATTCGGCCGCCGGTCGAAACTCGCGGCCTGGCTGCTCGTGCCGTACCTGCTGTGGCTGTTGTTCTCGACCGCGGTCAACGCCGCGGTCGTGTGGCTCAACTGAGTTTCGGTTCCTTGGGTTTGCGGCCCTTGGCCCGGACGGCGAGCAGGAACTGGCGGATCGCGTCCACCACCAGGATCGCGGCCAGCACGCCCAGCCCGATGGCGCCGGCGAGCGGGCCTCCGAAGTAGCGCTGCGATTCGAGCGTCGTTTCGCCGTAGGAGATCGCGACCGGGACGACCCCGGCCTTCCAGCACGCGAAGGAACCCCACACCGCGAGCGCGGCGAAGATCAGTTCGACCGCCCCCACCACCGCACGCAGGGGCTTGTGCAGCCGGGCTTCACGCCGGGAGTCCTCCGGTGGCCACAGATCGGCGCCGGTCGGCTGGGGAAGGTCGATCACGGTGAGCAGTTTCTCATGACTCTGTGGTGCGGGCACGCACCAAATCCCCGAGAGCCTCGCGGAGGGCGTCCGGGTCCTTGGCCCAGGCGCGGACGAAGACGCCGTCATCGAGTTTCAACCCGACTTCGCCGTACTTCTTGGGGATCGTCCATCCCCCGCCGAGAACCCGCGAGCCGACCGGGGCCTCGTCTTCGAGCACCTCGGCGATCCGGGCCGCTTCCAGCGTTTCCCGGCCCTGCCGGTAGCCGTCCGCGGTGACTTCGAGCGAGAGGTACCGGCGACGCGCGTACACCCACGGCACGGTGATCGCCACCAGCCCGGCCGCGACCAGGATCCAGGCGAGCCAGTGGACCGGACCGCCCGTCGCCAGCTCCGCGAGCAGCCCGGCGAGGGCGAACAGCGGCGCCCACAGCAAAGCCGTCCAGCCGACGCCGGGTTCGTCGTAGCGGGACGGCTCGGGCGTCATGGCAGCGTGCGCCCGACCTTCGGGAAATGGTCGGAGACGCTGGGCAGGTACATGAGCACCAGCGCGATCGCCACCAGCAGGGTGGACACCAGCAGGAACACGTTGAGCGAACCGCGCAGGATCAGCAGCTCCACCAGGACCAGGAAGACCGCGCCCACGGTGAGGACCGTCCTGGCCGACCGCGTTCCCTCACGGGCCTTGTACGCGAACAGCGCGAACAGGACCGCGAAGGTGAGCGCGCCACCGAACAGCATCCACAGCAGGGTGTTCACGCCGGAAGCGACCTGCGCCGGATCGGCGGGCTGGCCGGGAACCGGGTTCTCCCTGATCTGCTTGAGGATGCCCTCGGTCAGGTCGTCCTTCAGCACCAGCAGGGCGATCTGCCCGGCCACCAGGACGACACCGGCGAGAATCCACAGCCAGAACGAGATCGCGACCGGTTTCGGCACCGTGATCTTCGGCGGCTTCTGGCCGGGCAGGATCGGGTCCGGTGACATCCCCCGCTTGCGGCGCTCGTCGTCCGTTTCTTCGGTTCTGCTGTCGCTCACGCGAGGCAGCCTAGAGGGTGGCTCAGACCGGCGTCGACCGGTCGGGTGAGCTCACACGCGCGCGCTTCGAGAGACAACTGCCTAGTCCAGCCAAGCAGCGGCTTCGGCGGCCCAGTACGTCAGGATCATGTCCGCGCCCGCGCGGCGGATCGACGTCAGCACCTCGAGGATCGTGCGTTCGCGGTCGAGCCAGCCGTTCGCCGCGGCGGCCTCGACCATCGCGTACTCACCGGAGATGTTGTACGCCGCGACGGGAACGGTCGACGTCTCGGCGGCCGCCCTGATGACGTCCAGATAGGACAGCGCGGGCTTGACCATGATCATGTCGGCGCCCTCGGCGATGTCCAGCTCGATCTCGCGCAGCGCCTCACGCACATTGCCCGGATCCTGCTGGTACGTCTTCCGGTCGCCCTTCAGCTGCGAATCAACGGCCTCGCGGAAGGGACCGTAGAACGCGCTGGCGAACTTCGCCGAGTACGCGAGGATGCCGGTGTCGGTCCGCCCTGCGCGGTCGAGCGCGGCGCGGATGACGCCGACCTGGCCGTCCATCATGCCGCTGGGGCCGAGCAGATGCGCCCCCGCTTCCGCCTGCGCCAGACCCATTTCCGCGTACACGCGCAGGGTCGCGTCGTTGTCGACACCGCCGTCGGCGTCGAGGACGCCGCAATGGCCGTGGTCGGTGAACTCGTCGAGACACGTGTCCGCCATCAGGACGGTCGCGTCGCCGAGCTCGGACCTCAGGTCGCGCAGGGCGACGTTGAGGATGCCGTCCGGGTCGATCGCGCCGGAGCCCTCGGCGTCCCGAGTCTTCGGAATGCCGAATAGCATCAGGCCGCCGACCCCGGCGTTGACCGCGTCGACGGCGGCTTTGCGCAGCGTGTCGCGGGTGTGCTGGACGACGCCCGGCATGCTGGAGATCGGGCGGGGCGCGTCGGCGCCCTCGGCCACGAACATCGGGAGGATCAGCTGGCGTGGGCGCAGCGTCGTCTCACCGACCAGCCTGCGCATCGCCGGAGTGGTACGGAGCCTGCGGGGACGATGTTCGGGGAACACCCCTACGACGGTACTCCCGCTCGCTGGAGAGGCGGTGAACGGCCGAACCTTTCCTAAGGAACGGTAAAGAGTCACCTTTGTCCGATTCCTACTCCGTGTGACGTGGGTTACCTTCCCCTGCATGTCGAGCTCAACGGTGACCGACCAACTGGAAGAACCGCCCGTCGGCTGGCGCGCACGGCTGCGCCAGGTCGGGCCAGGGATCATGGCCGCGGCGACCGGCGTCGGCGCGGGCGACCTCGTCGCGACGATGGTGGCCGGATCGCGCTTCGGGTACACGCTGCTGTGGGCGGTACTCGTCGGCACGATCTTCAAACTCGCGCTGGCCGAAGCCGTCGGCCGCTGGCATCTGACCTCGGGCCGGACGATCCTGTCCGGTTGGCGGACGCTGGGGATCTGGGCGCTGATCTACTTCGGGATCTACGCGGTGATCTGGGGCTTCGTCTACGGCGCGACCGCGATGTCCGCGTCGGGCCTGCCGTTGAACGCGCTCTTCCCCGCGCTATCGGTGCGGTACTGGGCGATGATCTGCGGCCTGCTCGGCTTCGCGCTGGTGTGGTTCGGGCGCTACGCGATCATCGAGAAACTGATGACCGTCCTGGTCGGCATCATGTTCGTGACCGTGGTCGGGACCGCGATCCTCGTCGTGCCGAACTTCGCGGAACTGTTCAAGGGCGCCGTCCCGACCCTGCCCGACGGCTCGCTTGTCTACGTCCTCGGCCTGGTCGGCGGCGTCGGCGGCACGATCACCATGGCGGCGTACGGCTACTGGACGCTCGCGAAGGGCTGGCGTTCGTCGAAGTGGCTCCCGATGATGCGCACCGACAACGCCGTCGGGTACGTCATGACCGGCGTCTTCGTGATCGCCATGCTGATCGTCGGCGCGGAACTGCTGATGGGCCAGAAGATCATCTCGGGCGACAAGGGGCTGCTGTTCCTCGGCGACACCCTCGCCGCGGATTACGGGCAATGGGCGCGGATCCCGTTCCTCATCGGCTTCTTCGCCGTCGCGTTCACGTCGGTGATCGGTGTCTGGCACGGCGTGAGCCTGCTCTTCGCCGACTGGTGGCGCATTCTGCGGCTGCCCGCGAACGCCACGGAAAGTGTTGAGACGTATGAGAAGAAGGCCGGTGAGCGCAGTGCCGCGTACCGGGGATACGTGCTGTGGCTGACCTTCCCGCCGATGGCGCTGCTGTTCCTGGACCAGCCGTTCCAGCTCACCGTGATCTACGGCGTGCTGGGCGCGTTGTTCATGCCGTTCCTGGCGGCGACCCTGCTGGTGCTGCTGAACACTTCACGGGTGCCACGGGAAGGGCGTTCGGGGTGGCTGTCGAACGGGCTGCTGGGCGTGTGCCTGGCGATGTTCGCGTACCTGGCGTACACGGAGGTCGTGAAGTTCTTCTCGTGAGCGGTGTCGCCGGCTTGCGGTTCCGTGAAGGCATCCTTGAGGGACTCTAAGTCCCTCAAGGAGGCCTTCACGGACCACTCACGAGGTCATGACAGCGGAATGGACTTGCTGTTGCAGCCCCCGCCCCCGCAGGCGGTGACGGTCAGTCGAGCCGCGCCAGGCGGCAAGGTGAGCACGAGCTGCTTCACCTCGTCGTCGACGATGACCCGCGTACTCACGCCCTGCGGGTACACGGTGAAGTCGGCGGTGAGGGCCGAACCCGGCGAACTGTCGGACACCGTGGCCATCACGCGTCCCTGATCGACGGTGCCCCGGACGCTTTGCGCCGCGCACCCGAGCGGACTGCACACCTCGAAGGAGGTGGCGGCGGCCGCCGTACCCGGGAAACCGAGGGCCAACGCCCCCAGGGCGGCGACGGTGAGAACAACGGATTTCATGATCACTCCCCAGTGATTGTCGGAATCACCGAGACTACGACCCACCGCTGCCCTTGGGGTGAAGTTTCACTTAAAACCGAAATAGCGACCCAAAGTACGTGAAGGCCCCCTTCACTGCGCCTAGCGCAATGAAGGGGGCCTTCACGTACCGATCGTCAGGAGCGGCGGGCCCGCTTCGCCTTGCGAGGCGGCGGGAGCGCGCCTTCGGCACGGAGCCGCGCGGCGTGCTCGGCGAGCGCGTCGACCAGGTGCGGGACGTCGGCCTTCTCGGGCTGGACGTCGACCCGCAACCCGAACTCCACGGCGGTCTCCGCGGTCTTCGGGCCGATGCACGCGACCAGCGTGCGGGTGTGCGGCTTGCCGGCGATGCCGACAAGGTTCCGCACGGTCGAGGACGAGGTGAAGCAGACCGCGTCGAAACCGCCGGTCTTGATCATCTCGCGGGTCTCGGCGGGCGGCGGCGCGGCCCGGACGGTGCGGTACGCGGTCACGTCGTCGATCTCCCAGCCGCGTTCGCGCAGCCCGGCCGAAAGGGTCTCGGTGGCGATGTCCGCCCGCGGCAGCAGCACGCGGTCGACCGGGTCGAGGACGTCATCGTACGGCGGGAACTCGGCGAGGAGGCCCTCCGAGGACTGCTCGCCCTGCGGGATCAGCTCGGGGATGATGCCGAACGAGCGCACCTTCGCGGCGGTCGATTCACCGACGCAGGCGATCTTCACGCCGGAGAAGGCGCGGGCGTCGAGCCCGAACTCCTCGAACTTCTCCCACACCGCGCGGACGGCGTTGGTCGAGGTGAAGACGATCCACTGGTAGCGGCCGTCGACGAGACCCTTGACCGAACGCTCCATCTGCGCGGGGCTGCGCGGCGGCTCGACCGAGATGGTCGGGACCTCGTGCGAGGTGGCGCCGTGGCCGCGAAGCCGCTCCGCCATCTCACCGGCCTGCTCCTTGGTGCGCGGCACCAGGACCTTCCAGCCGTACAGCGCGCGCGACTCCCACCACGACAGCTTCGAGCGCTGGCCGACGGCCTGGCCGATGGTCACGATGAGCGGGCCGACGAGCTCGCCCGCCTCGTTCGCGACGGTGGCCAGCGTGGTGTCCAGGGTGCGCTGGGTGTTTATGGTCCCGTTCGACGTGACGGCGACCGGGGTGGTCGGCGCCAGCCCGTGCTCGGTGAGCGCGGACGCGGCCTCGGCCAGGTGCGCCGACGTCGCGTGCAGCACGATCGGGCCGGGGGTGGCGGCCAGCGCGGCCCAATCGACGTCGCCGCGGACGTCCACCTCGGTGTGCGTGCCACCGAGCGCGACACCGGCGTACGCCGGGACGGCCGCGCCGGGCGAAACACCCGGGATGATGTCGAACACGGCACTGGTCCGGGAAACGGCCTGCACCTCGGCGACGACGGCGGGCTGGGTCAGCGGGTCACCGGCGATCAGCCGGAGCACCAGCCGTCCGGCCTTGGCCTCGTTCACCAGGTCCTTGGCGACCTCGGTGGCCTCGCCGACGGCGGGGCGCACTTCGGCACCTTCGGCGGCGAAGGCCAGGACGCCTGCTGGGACGTCCGGGTCGGTCACCACGACCTCGGCCTTGGCGAGCAGCTCCTGAGCGCGGACGGTCAGGAGACCGGCGTCACCGGGGCCCGAGCCCACGAAGGCGACACGCCCGGTGGTCTTACGCGCGGGGGTCATCTGTGCGTTCTCCTCTTGAGCGGCCGCAGTCGAGCGCGGCCCTACCTTCAACGTTCTGACTCACTGGGCGGGGCCGGACAGCGCGCCGGCCCCCAGGTCGAGCAGTTCGGCGGCCAGTGTCCGGCCGAGTTGTTCGGCTTCGCGGACGTCGGCGAGCGCGGAAGCGCGCACCATGTCGACCGCGTCCCCGTCCTCTTCGACGGCGGCGGTGCCCCGCAGCGAGATCCGCTCGACGACCCGCCCTTCGGCGTCCAGGTCTTCGACGATCTCCGCCAGCGCTCCGACCGGTGCGCTGCACCCGGCTTCCAGCGCCGCGAGCAACGCCCGTTCGGCGGTCGCCACGGCACGGGTGCCTTCATCGTCCACTGTGGACCCGAGCAGGTGCTCGATGTCCACGTCACCGGTCCGGCACTCCACCGCCAGCGCACCCTGTGCGGGCGCGGGCAGCATCTGGATCGGGTCGAGGGTCTCGGTGATCTCCTCCGCCCGGCCGATCCTGGCCAGTCCGGCACGCGCCAGGACGACGGCGTCCAGCTCTCCGTCGGTCACCTTGCGCATGCGGGTGTCGATATTGCCTCGGATCGGCACGATTTCCAAACCGAGACCGAGCGCGCGCAGCTGCGCGGTCCGCCGCGGCGAGCCGGTGCCGACGGTCGAGCCGGGCGGAAGCTCGCCCAGGGTCAGCCCGTCACGGGCGATCAGCGCGTCGCGCGGGTCCTCGCGGGGCGGCACGGCGGCGAGCGTGATGCCCGGCTCCGGCTTCGTCGGCAGGTCCTTGTACGAGTGCACGATGACGTCGACCTCCTCGCGCAGCAAGGCCTCGCGCAGCGCGGAAGTGAAGACGCCGACCCCGATCGTCGGGATCGGCGCGGACGACTTGTCACCGGGCGTCGTCACGGTGACGAGCTCGACCTCGGCCCCGGTGGCGCGCAGGGCGTCGGCGATGGTGCCGGTCTGCGCGAGGGCGAGTTTGCTGCCGCGCGTCCCGATACGGATGACTCTGGTCACTGATGATCACTCGTCCTTTTCGCGGTGCGACGCACTGACCCATTTCCCGAGGGCGGGATCGGGCCGCGCTCACCGTCGGCACCCTTTGGTGCAGTGGGACTCGCCACCGCGGCGGGCGCCTGCGGGTCGAGGCAGAACAGCTCGCGCAGCGCGTTGGCGTAATCGGTGTCGGCCGTCTCGGCGGCCAGCTGCTTGACCCGCACCGTCGGCGCGTGGAGCAGCTTGTCGACCACGCGGCGGACCGTGCGGCCGACCTCCTCGCGAACCCCGGGTTCGAGGTCCGGCAGCCGGTTGTCCAGCCGCAGCAGCTCGGCGTCGACCACCTCGGCCGCCCGGCGCCGCAGCGCCGTCACCGTCGGGGTGACCTCGGCGCTGCGCTGGCCGGCGAGGTACTCGCGCACCTCGTCGAGCACGATGCCGGTGGCCTTCGCGGTCTGCCGTTCGGTGGTCGGCGTGCCCGCTTCCCGCATGCGGCGCTGGATGGTCTCCAGGTCGACCACGGTGACGTCGGCCAGCGCGGCGACGTCATGGTCGACGTCACGCGGGAGGCCGAGGTCGCAGACGACCAGCGGACGTCCGGCGCGGGCCGGGACGTGCGCGGCGGTGAAGACCGCGGCCTGCGCGCCGGTGCAGCAGACGACGACGTCCGCTTCGGCGACCGCGTCCGCGATCCCGCTCATCTGGACGGCCTTGGCGGGCACGCCCTGCTCGACGCTCGCGGCGGCGAGACGGGCGGCCCTCGCCTCGGTGCGGTTGGCGATGGTGATCTCACCGATCCCGGATTTGCGCAGCTGGGACGCGGTCAGCGCGCCCATCGAACCGGCGCCGATGATCAGCGCGTGCTTGCCCGCGATGTCGCCCGCGGCGGCGAGCGCCTCGGACACGACCGACGCGCCGAGCTGGTCCAGCCCGGTTTCGGTGTGGACGCGCTTGCCGACGCGCAGCGTGGTCTGAATCAGCTCGTGCAGCGTGCGGCCGACGGTGCCCGCCTCACGCGCGGTGGCGTAGGACGACCGGATCTGACCGAGGATCTGCGTCTCGCCGACGACCATCGAGTCCAGCCCGGAGGTGACCGAGAACAGGTGCTCGATCGCGGCGCCCGCGTAGTGCACGTACAGCGAGTCGTAGAGGTCCGCGGGCTGCATCCCGGCCTGGCGGGCGAGCACGTCGGAGACGTCGTTCAGGCCGCCGTGGAAGGTCTCGACGACGGCGTAGACCTCGATGCGGTTGCAGGTCGAGACCAGGATCGCCTCGCTGACGTGCTCGGCCTGCTGCAGTTCGTGGAGCACCTTGGTCACGTCGGTCGCGGGGACCGCGACGCGTTCCAGGGTGCTCAGCTCGGCACTGCGGTGCGAGAGCCCGACCGCCAACACGCTCATTTCAGCGCACCACCATTCCGTTGCCGTGGCCGTTCAAGCTGCCATTCTCGGCGCTCCCAGGGCCACCGTCGCCTCCGCCGTTGCCGTTGGCGGCCAGATCCGCGCGGCGAGCGACGTGGAACGACAGGATCTGCAGTTCGACCGCGAGATCGACCTTGCGAACCTCGATATGTGCCGGCACCTGCAGCACCACCGGGGCGAAATTCAGGATGCACTGCACGCCACCTGCGACGAGCCGGTCGCAGACCGACTGCGCGGCGGTGGGCGGAGTGGCGATGACGCCGATGGAGATCTGCCGTTCGGCGCAGACTTTGGGGATCTCGTCGAGATGCGAGACCGGGAGACCGCCGACCGGAACGCCGACCAGGTCGGGGTCGAGGTCGAACAGCGCCTCGACCGGGAACCCGCGGCCGGGGAACCCACCGTAGTTGGCCAGCGCGTGCCCGAGGTTACCGATGCCGACCACGGCGACCTTGTGCTTGCGGGTCAGGCCGAGGATCCGCTCGATCTGGCTGACCAGGACCTGGACGTCGTAGCCGACGCCGCGGGTGCCGTACGAGCCGAGGTAGGACAGGTCCTTGCGCAGTTTCGCGGAGTTGACGCCCGCGGCCTGCGAGAGCTCCTCGCTGGAGATCGTCGTCGCGCCCTGCTCGGCCAGCCCGGAGAGGACACGGAGGTAGACGGCGAGGCGGGCGACCGCGGCCTCGGGGATCGACTTCGCGCGGACCGCTTCCGGCTCGGCGGCGACCTCGACGGCGGGCATCTCCGCGGTGGGCGCGTTGTCGGCGTCCGGTGTCACCCGGGTGCGCCGGCCTCGTTGCGACACCACGCTTGTCCGCTCCCTCTGGTCCCTGCTGACGACATGGATCGCCCGAACCTGGAAATCGGCTCTTGACCCGCGGCGCTGAGTCCGGTTCGATGCCGGGCGCTTTCGGAGGCGACGTATCTACGGTAGCCACTTGTGAACGCAGGCACAAAGTCACTGGTAGGTGCTGTGTCCAAGGTCGCGCAAGACCACCATCGGAACCGGCGGACCGTCCGCTCGGTAGCGCGTCAGCGCGACGAGGGGACTTCACCGGCGCGCGCCTCTCTTGGCCGAAGGCCACGGAAACATTTGGTAGGGCGCCCTCCGCACCTGGGTGACGTGCGGCTCGGCCTCGGCGCCCTGCGAAATGTTTCCGTCAGCGCGCGTTGAAAGACACCGTGTGCCAGCCGGTGGCGCCGTCCGGGACCGTTCCGGCGCGCTCCTGGGTCTGCGTGTAGCCCGACTGGTCCGTCGCCCGGACGGCGATCTCGTGCTGACCAGGGCCGACCCGCACCTCGGTCCACCACATCCGCCAGGTGTCCTTCGACGTCTCGGCGGACAGGACGGCCTCCTGCCACGGCTCTTGATCGACCCGGACCTCCACCTTCGCGACGCCGGTGTGCTGCGCCCACGCGACCCCGGACACCACGACCTTGCCCGCGTGCACCGCCGAGCCGGGTGCGTCGATCCGCGACTGCGTCTTCACCGGCGCTTCCCTGGCCCAGCCTCGGTCGAGCCAGTACGCCTGGCGCTCCGCCCAGGTGGTGATCTCCAGCTCGGTCACCCATTTCGTGGCGGACACGTAGCCGTAGAGGCCGGGGATCACGATCCGCGCGGGGAAGCCGTGCTCGATCGGGAGCGGTTCGCCGTCCATGCCGATGGCGAGCATCGCGCCGCGTCGCGGATCCAGGGCGGCTTCGACGGGAGTGCCGCAGGTCCAGCCGTCGACACTGGTCGCGAACATCTGCTCGGCGCCCGGTTTCACACCCGCTTCGATCAGCAGGTCCCGCAGGTCGACGCCGATCCAGCGGGTGTTGGAGATGTACGGGCCGCCGACCTCGTTGGAGACGCAACACAGGGTGACGTCGCGTTCGATCAGCGGCCGCGAACGCAGATCTTCATACCGGTAGGTGACTTCGCGATCGACCATCCCGCGGATCTGCAGGCTCCAGTCCTCGGCGCGGACCTGCGGGACCACCAGCGCCGTGTCGATCCGGTAGAAATCCTTCGAAGGAGTGATGTACGGCGGGGTGCCGAGCTTCGCGAAGTCCGCGTCGGGCGGGATCGGCGGCGCGGTCCTGGCCGCGACGAGCCTGCCGACGGCGGCACGCGACTCCTCGGCGCTCTTCCTGGTCCCGACGATCTGGCCGGTCAGCGCGGCGATACCGGCCCCGGCCGCGACGGAGGCCCCGGTGATCAGCACCTTCCGCCGGCCAGGACCCTCGCCTTCACGGTCGTCGAAGAACACCTTCGGGCGGAAGAACGAGTGCAGCCGGGTGAACACGACGAGCGCGACGACGGTGGCGATCACCGGCGCCAGCAGCGCGATCTGCCCGAGGTCGGTGCGGACGAAGACGGCGGCGACACCCGCCGCGCCGAGGACGCCGACGATCACCTGGCCCGGCAGCGGGTTCCGGCGCGAGAGCTGCCCGGCGAGCAGCGCGAACAGCACCAGCACCACGGCGAGACCGATCTTGAGGACGAACTTGTCCCAGGTCTCCAGCGTCTGCTCGGCCCAGGCGACCACCGCGTGCGGGCTGTGGTCGATGACGAAGTTCGCGACGGCGACGAACGGCGAGGCCGTGTACCCGACGAAGCCCGCGACGAGGTGCCCAACGCCGAGCGCGGCCACCAGTGACAGGAGCCCGGTCAGCGCGGCTTGGGAAGAGGTGAGCCTGCGTTCGTCGTCCACGTCTCCATCTTCGGAGCGAACGGGCCTTCAGGTCGGCCGATCGCCCCTTACGAGTGTGTTACGCCAGCGCCTTCCGGAGCCTGTCCTCTTCGACGCGCCAGTAGCCGTGCTCGGCGTCGTCGATCAGGATCACCGGCACGCGGTCGCCGTATTCGGCACGCCATTCGGGGTCGCTGTCGACGTCCTCCGCCGACCAGGCGACGCCCAGTTCGCCGCAGATCCGCTCGATATCCTGTTCCGCGACCTCGCACAGGTGGCAACCCGTGCGGGTCATGACGGTCACGTGGTGCGCCATGGCCCCAATCCTTACCTAGTCCGAGACACTCTTTCCCGCCGAGGTCTCATCAGCGCAGTCGCATTCTGCGCAGCTTCCCGGTGGCGGAATGCGGCAACGACTTCGCGAACTCGACGGTATGCGGCACCTTGTACCCGGCCAGGTGCTCCGCGCAGTGCTCGACGACCTGTTGCTCCGAAAGCGAAGCGCCGGGCGCGGGAACGACGACGGCCTTCACCGCTTCGCCGGTTCGCTCGTCGACGACGCCGACGACGCCCGCCTCGAAGACCTCGTCCAGCATCGAGATCACGTTCTCGACCTCGTGCGGGAAGACGTTGAAGCCGTTGACGATGATCAGGTCGTTGGCCCGGTCCACCAGGTGCAGGTCGCCGTCCGTGTCGAGGTAGCCGACGTCGCCGGTGCGGAACCAGCCGTCCTCGTCGGGACCGTGGGAACCGTCGGGCCAGTAGCCGGAGAACAGGTTCGCGCCGCGGATCGACACCAGGCCGGTGCCGCCGTCCTCGTCGAAGGCGTCGCCGAGGTCGTCCGGGTCCAGCGGGACCGGCTCCGCGTCACCGTCGCTGTCGACCAGCCGGAGCTCGACGCCGGGCAGCGGCCGCCCGACCGAACCCGGCTTCGGGTAGCCGGTGACCAGCGTCGTGGTGACCACGGGCGCGCATTCGGTGAGGCCGTAGCCCTCGTAGACGTCGAGGCCGGTGGCGCCGCGGAGCGCGGTGAGGACCTTGGGGTGCAGCGGCGCCGCGCCTGAGGTCATCCGCCGGACGGTGGACAGGCCCCGCCCGAGCTCCTCGGGGTCCATCGCGGCGAATTCGGCGTACATCGCGGGCACGCCGGCGATCGACGTCACCCGGTATTCGGCGCAGTCGGCCAGCGTGCGCTCGGCGAGGAACCGTTCGGACAGGATCGCCGTCGCGCCGACCGCCGTGGTCTGCAGCAGGCCGGGGCCGAGGCCGTAGACGTGGAACAACGGGATGGTGATGAGCACACGGTCGCCGTGCACGAGCGGCGTGGGGACGATCCGGCTCAGCTGGTCGAGGTTCGCCAGCAACGCCCGGTGCGACAGCATCACGCCACGCGGCGGGCCGGTCGTGCCGGAGGTGTACGAGATGACCGCTATGTCCTCGCCGGCGCCGGACTCGTCGACCGGTTCGGCTGCTCCATCCGAGGTAACTGGCGGTGAGAGGCTTGTCACTCCGCCGGGGAGTTCCTCGGTGACTTCACGTTCGAGGACGAGCCGTGCGCCGCTGTGCTCCAGCAACCCGTTCAGCTCCGCCGCGGGGGCCTGCGGCGAGATCGGGACGACCACCGCGCCCGCACGGAGCACCCCGAACAGCGAGACGGCGAACGCGGCCGAAGTCGGCAGCCGCAACGCCACCCTGTCGCCGCGCTCGATTCCCGCGTCGAGCAGGGAACGGGCCAGCGCGTGGGCGGCGGCGTCGAGTCCAGACCAGGTCAGTGCGACCCCTCCGCCGGTCTCCTGGACGGCCGCCTTGCCGGGCCACTGGCGGGCGGCCTCGACGAGCAAGGTGGGCACGCTTCCTTCGGCAACCTGCTCCGCGCTCAACTGCGAACCTCTTCCCTCGGTGAACGGCGTTGCCAGTTTGTCATCCCGGCCATCGTCATGGGGGTCACTCGCATTCGTCGCAGTTCCGTAACCCCGGCACCGCTACCTACTTCGCGGTAACTACACGTATGCTGCTGGCGTCGTCGAGTGGTGTTGATCACTCGGTGGTGAGAAAGGGAGTCCGGACGTGCAGATCTTGCAGGCCCACGCGGCGGTGGGACATGCGGGCCGGTACTCCCTGTCCGGAACGGGAGGTGCGCCATGACTCTTCCCGCGCCGAATCCCGTCTCCATGGTGGCGGGCCACATCCTCCGCCGGAGCGGTTTCCCCGCGTCGTCGCCCCGGCCCAAGGTCGAGGAAAACGACGCCGCCGCCGAAGCCGCGAAGGCCGAAGCCTGGGAGCTGGTCAGCGCCGCGCAGGGCGGAGACACCTCCGCGTTCGGGCGGCTCTACGACCGCTACGTCGACGTCGTCTACCGCTACGTGCTGTTCCGCCTCGGCGACCGAGACCTCGCCGAGGACGTCACCAGCGAGACGTTCCTCCGCGCGCTGCGCCGGATCACGTCGGTGAGCTACCAGGGGCGTGACGTCGGCGCCTGGTTCGTCACCATCGCGCGCAACATCATCCTCGACCACGTGAAGTCGAGCCGGTTCCGCCTCGAAGTGGTCACCGACGAGGTGGCCGAGCCCAACGGGGCGCCGATCGGGAACGTCGGCGTGCAGGCGGTCGCGGGGCCCGAACAGCAGGCCATCAGCCGCGCCACCCGAGCCGAACTGCTGCGCTGCGTCGCCGAACTCGGCGAGGATCAGCGCGAGTGCATCGTGCTGCGGTTCATGCAGGGGCTCTCGGTCGCCGAGACCGCGGCGATCATGAAGCGCAACGAGGGCGCCATCAAGGCCCTTCAGCACCGCGCGGTACGCCGTTTGGCACAACTTCTGCCCACCGGATTGCGTTAAAGTCCCATATTTGTCCCTCACCGGGCCTTGCCGTAACCCTTGGGCGTCCCCGCTCGTTTTCACAGCCAGACCGGTGTCAGGACCGGGCTGAGCAGATGGAGACTTCGCCGTGGGCGTGCCGGGATGGTTCGCGCGGGAGCGGGCGGACGGTGACCGCTTCGCCGACCTTGTCGACGGCACCGCGTCCCCCGAGGACCACGAGTTCGCGCGCGAACTCGCCCTTGTCGGCGGCTTGCGCGAACTGGGCGCCGGCGGCGCTCCCGACGCGGAGACCCGGCAGCGGATCCGTGACGAGATCGCCGGGCGGCTCGCCGAGGCCGAAGCCGCGCCCAAGCGTCGGGGTCACGTCGTCGCCAACCTCGCCGCGGCCGCTGTCGCGCTCGTGCTGGTACTAGGCGGGATCACCCTGCTGCTGTCCAAGGACGCGTTGCCGGGCGATCCGCTGTACGGCATCAAACGAGCGGGTGAATCGACCGCGCTCGGGCTCACCTTCGACGAACAGGACAAGGCGAAGAAGCATCTGGAGTTCGCCGCGAACCGCGTCGGCGAGCTCGACGAACTGACGCGGCAGGGCGCGCACACCAACGCCTACTTCACCGGCCTCGCCGATTTCGAGACCGATCTGCGCGCCGGTGTCTCGCGGCTGACCGCGCTCGTCACCGATCAGGGTGGCCAGACCCGGCTCGCCGACCTCCGCACTTGGGCGCGGCAGCAGTCCGACCGGCTCGGTCTGCAGGTCGACCACGCCCCCGCCCAGGCGCGCGACAAGTTCGCCGCGGCCCGTGTCCTGCTCGACAAGGTCCAGGAGCGCACGACGGATCTCGGTTCGCGCCTGGTCTGCTACACGATCACCACGGGCTCTTCCGACGAACTCGGCGCGGTCCCGGCCGCCGGCGATTGCGTCCGCGACCCCGATTCCCCGCACGCGGTCCTGCCTCCGGTGACGACTCCCCCGCCGTCGTCGGCACCGACCGGGTCACCGGCGCCGACCTCGGCGCCGTCGTCGTCCCCCGTGGACACCGCGGCCCCGACCGGACCGATCGCGCCGCCGACCGGAGGCACGCCGCCGCCCGTGGTCCCCGGCCCCGGCCCCACGAATCTGCCGCCGCTGCCGACGACCAGCACCACGCCGAAGCCGCCGCTGATTTCGATTCCGCCGCTCATCCCGGGATTACCGCCGATAACCATCGGCTGACTCACCGTCGTGTGAACCCGCTGGGTCGATCGCGGACGCGGGTTCACCAAGGGGCACTGAGGGAGGCACCACACCCGGGGCAGTGTGGTCGGCCGCTCGCTACGCTGTGCACAGGCACCTGGGATTCCGGAGGCGGTGTGCGTGTCAGTTTGGCGGGGCAGGGACAAGAGTCAAGAGCTCGAACGGCTGGCCGAGCTCGCGGGCGAGGCGTCGGCCGAGGCCGCCATGGCGACCGCGTCCGCCGAAGCCCTCGAACCGCCCGCGCCGCCCGCACCGCCGGACCTGACAGCGGCCGCGTTCTTCGACGTCGACAACACCATGATGATGGGCGCGTCGATCTTCTACTTCGCCCGCGGCCTGGCCGCGCGTAAGTTCTTCACCTCCGCCGATCTGGCCGGATTCGTCTGGCAGCAGGTGAAATTCCGGCTCGGCGGCCGGGAGAACAAAGAGGACATCAAAACCCACCGCGAGCGCGCACTGTCCTTTGTGGCCGGCCGCACCGTGCAGGAACTGACCGACATCAGCGAAGAGATCTACGACGAGCTGATGGCGGACAAGATCTGGTCCGGCACCCGGGCGCTCGCGCAGATGCACCTCGACGCCGGACAGCGCGTCTGGCTCGTCACCGCGACCCCGATCGAGCTCGCGGCCATCATCTCGCGGCGCCTCGGCCTCACCGGCGCGCTGGGCACCGTCGCGGAGACCAAGGACGGTGTCTACACCGGCCGTCTCGTCGGCGACCTGCTGCACGGCCGGGCGAAAGCCCACGCCGTCCGGGCGCTCGCGTCACGCGAAGGGCTGAATCTCAAGCGCTGCACGGCGTATTCGGACTCGCAGAACGACGTCCCGATGCTGTCCGTCGTCGGGACCGCGGTCGCGGTGAACCCGGACGGCGGCCTTCGCGACGTCGCGCGGGCGCGCGGCTGGGAGATCCGCGACTTCCGGACCGGGCGCAAGGCCGCGAAGATCGGCGTGCCTTCGGTGCTCGGCGTCGGTGCCGTGGCCGGTGCCGTCGCGGCGGGCATGGCGTACCGGAAGCGCTGACCGCGTTTCGTCCTCTGAATGCGGACCCTTTCGCGACCCCTTCGCGACCCACGCCGCCGGACGTTGCGAAAGCCACTTTCGCAACGTTGAAGGTTGCGAAAGTGGCTTTCGCAACGCCCCCCCGAGGCGCACCGCCCCCACAAGCCTCAGCGACGGCGGCGGACCGTGCCCCCTACCGCGGCTCCCCCGAGCACCACGGTCGCGGCGAGCAGGATGCCCGTCTCGGTCCACTGGAACCGCCAGAACCGGCTGGTGGGCTGGTAGACGGTGAAGTCCTGATATCCCGCCGCCTGAGCGCACGCGCTCTTCCCCAGCCCCACCGGGCAGCCGGGCACTTCGTCCAGCGAGCTCGTCTCACGGCCGTCCGGCGTGACCCTGCCCAGGTTGACGATCAGCGCCCCGTGCGTGGCCGGATCCGGGCCGATCGTGCGTACCGGCTCGGCGTAATGCGGCCTCAGCAGCAGCAAGGCGATCGAAGCCGCGAGGTACACCGCGACCGTGATCGCGATGGCGGGCAAGGTCTTGCGCACGAGCGCCCCGGCCGCCGTACCGAGGCTGAAGGCGAACAACCACCAGGCCGCCGGCGCGATTCCGAGCGCGCCGAAGTAGGACGTCTCGGCGAAGCTCTCCGACTTGCCGGGGAACATTTCCAGCCACGCGCCGAACATCTGCCCCGAAGCGAGCCCGGCCAGCATCGCGCACCCGGCGAGAACGCCGAACTTGACGGCCAGCCAGTGCCCGCGGCCGATCGACTGCGTCCACGCGAGCCGGTGGGTGTTGCGCTCGTACTCCCTGGCGAGCAGCGGCGCGCCCCAGAAGACGCCTGCCAGCAAGGGAACGAAGGGCACCAGCACGAGCAGCGGGTAGACCTTCTGATAGAGATCCTCCAGTCCCGTGTCGTACTCACGGCACGGGACGCCGCCGCCGTGACAGTACAAGGAGGTCTTGCCGTTCGCGGCGCCGACGGCGAGCTGTCCCGACAGGAGCAGGATCCCACCGAGCACGGCGAGGAATCCGAGGGTGACGAGCAGCTGGGTGCGGTGCTGCCGCCAGGTGAGCCAGAGCAAGAGACAGTGCCTTTCTAGGAGCGGCGGCGGATGGCGAAGGTCGCGGCGACGGCGAGCAGGAGCGTGACGCCGGTCAGGATCGCGGCTTCGGTCCACTGGAAACGCCAGTACCAGTCCGCGGGCAGGATTTTGAGCGCGGTGATCTCGCCGGCGGCGTCCCTGACCATCTCGACCACCCTGCCCACGGGTTCGGTGCCCAGCGCGACGAGTCGCGGTTCGGCGTAGGAATCCCGGAAGTTGCTCACGCCGATCATCAGGCCGACGGTCACCGCGATGGTGACGGCGATCGCGGGGAGGGTCTTGCGGATGAACGCTCCCGCCGCGGTGCCGAGCACGAACCCGAAGAGCCACCACGCGCCGGGCGCGACGCCGGTCATCGCGAACAGGACCGGGTTGTCGAACCGGCTGGTGAAGGCGGTGTCGCCGCGATCGGTGGGGAAGACCTCGATCCAGCGCTGCATCATCGCGCCGAACGCGAGCCCGCCGAGGGTGGCGAGTACGGCGAGGAACCCCAGTTTCACGCCCAGCCAGCGGGATCGCGAGATCGACTGGGTCCAGGCGAGTTTCGTGGTACCGCGTTCGAATTCGGCCGCGACCAGCGGGGCGCCCCAGAAGACACCGATCGCCACCGGGACGACCTGAAGCCAGGATAGGTACTGGTAGAGATCCGCGAACAGCTTCGCCGGGTTCGGGCTGTCCGCCGCGGCGTTCCCGTTGACCAGCAGGACGATCCCGACCGCGACGAGCAGACCGGCGGTGATCAGCAGCTGCATCCGGTGCTGACGGTAGGTGAGCCAGAACATCGTTCCCCCTTACGCCGAAGCCAGTGTCGGGCGAGGCAGGCTCGCGGATTCGGGCCGCCGCAGGTAGGCGAGCACCAGCTCCTCCAGGTTCGCCGGCCGCTCGGTCCACTGTGGACCCAGCGGAACCGGTTCGGTGCGGGCGAAAACGGTCGCCTGCCTGCCCGCCCTGGCCTCGTCCACGATCGCGACCCGCCTGCCCAGCGCGTCGGCCTCCTCCACGGGGCCGACGAAGGTCCGGTGCCCGGCGACGAGTTCGTCGATGTCGCCGCTGACCTGGACGCGGCCGCCGTTGAGGACGATCAGCCAGTCGCAGGTGCTCTCCAGGTCGGAGACGACGTGGGACGAGAGCAGGACGGTCATCCCGGTCTCGGCGACGGCCTCCATCAGGCCGCGCATGACCTCGTGGCGGGCCAGCGGGTCGAGGTTCGCGAGTGGCTCGTCGAGCACCAGGAGGTCCGGGCGTTTCGCGAGGGCGAGGGTGAGCGCGACCTGCGCCCGCTGTCCGCCGGACAGCTTGCCGACCTTGTGTTTCAAGGGAAGCCCGAGCGTGTCGATGCGTTTGAGCGCGAACTCGTCGTCCCATCCGGGGTTCAGGCGTCTGCCGAACTTGAGCATTTCCGCGATGCTGAAGCCCGCGTACAACGGCTTGTCCTGCGCGAGGAAGGCGGCGGTGCCCCGGATCGCGACCGAGCCGAGGGTCGCGTCGAGCAGTCCGACGGCCAGGTGCAGGAAGGTCGTCTTGCCCGCGCCGTTGGGTCCGACCAGCGCGACGACGCGCCCTTTCGGGACGGCGAGGGAACAGTCGCGCAGCGCCCACTTGCGGCGGTAGCGCTTGCCGAGTCCGGTCGCCTCGATGACGGATTCATCGGTCATGCCGTCCGCTCCCCTCGAAAGCCATCGACCACCACCGAGGTGAACAGCGCCTCGACGTCTTCCTGATCCAGCCCCGACTCGCGCGCGTCGCGGACCCACGCTCCGAGGCTTTTCCGCAAGCGGGTGTGCTCCGCGAACGAAGCGCCTCCGAGCGTCTTCTGAACGAAGGTGCCGAGGCCCGGCTTTCCCTCGACAAGCCCTTCGCGCTCCAGCTCGCGATAGGCCTTGAGGACGGTGTTGGGATTGATCGCCAGCTCGGCGACCACTTCCTTCGCCGTCGGCAGCCGGTCCCCCGGCTCCAGCAAACCCAGGCGCAGGGCGTTCTTGACCTGCTGGACGAGCTGGACGTACGTCGCGACGCCCGAGCCCTTGTCCAGGTGGAAGGTGATCACTGGCAACACCCTTTCACTAATTAAGTAGTGAAAGAGTGCGGGCAAGCTGCCGCCGGTGTCAAGTGATCACGCGAAAAAGCCGTGAAGGCCTCCTTGAGGGACTCTGAGTCCCTCAAGGAGGCCTTCACGGAAAACCCCAGCCCCAGTCAAAGAAGAAGCGCCAGTTCGACGACACGGGGGGAAGACGTCGAGCTGGCACTACCCCCAACCCCCACCGCCCTCAGATGGCGGTGCCTGTGCAAGTGAAGGTGTCCACCGTCGTACCGGAACCGAATGGGGGGTCCTGCCCGTCTGGTTGGTTGGGCACGGTTCCGGCGACGGGTCCTCGGTGGACACCCGGCAAGGATCACGCCGTCCGGATGCAGGGCGCTTGCACTACGCTTGCAGGCTCCGACGAGGGTGAGCGGAGGTGGCCGCGTGGAGTTCCGCGTCCTCGGCGCCGTCGAGGCGTGGGCCGATGGCGTTCCGGCCGATCTCGGCTCGCCCAAACAGCGGCTCGTGCTGGCGGTTCTGCTGCTGGAGGCGGGCAAACCGGTGCCGCGCGACCGGATCATCGACCTGCTCTGGCCCGAAGAACCCCCGGCCAGTGCCCGCAACACCGTTCAAGCGCTGGTGTCCAGGCTGCGTGCGGTGTTCCGCGGCGCGGGCGGGCCGGAGATCGTCTCCGAGGGGACCCGTTACCTGCTCAAGGTAGACCCGCGTCAGGTCGACCTGCATCGCTTCACCGAGCTGACCACGCGAGCCCGCAACGCCGACGACGAGACCGCCGTGGAGCTTTTGGACGAGGCGCTCGGGTTGTGGCGCGGCGAGGCGTTGTCCGACGTGGTGAGCGGCGAGGTCGCCCAACGGCTCCGCGGCGGTATGAACGAGGCACGCTGGACGGCGCTCGAGGATCGCGCCGAAGCGCAGCTGCGGCTCGGCCGTGGCAGGCAGGTTCTCGCGGAGCTGACCGAGCTGGTCGCCGCGCATCCCTTGCGCCAGCGGTTCGTCGGGCAGCTCATGCTCGCGCTGCACCGCGAAGGCCGCACCGACGACGCCCTCGAGGCGTTCCGCGCCCTGCGGGGCCGGCTCGGTACCGAACTGGGCCTCGATCCCTCCCCCGAGCTGCGACGGCTGGAAGCCGCCATCCTCACCGCCGATCCCGCGCTCGAACCCGCGACCACCAGGCCCGAGCCGGTCCGCCCGGCCCAGCTGCCGCACGACGTCCGGGGATTCGCCGGACGCGCGGCCGAACTGGAGCGGCTCGACGAGGCGACCCGGCACCCGGGCGAGGGCACCGACATCTGGGTCATCAGCGGGACCGCCGGGGTCGGCAAGACCGCGCTCGCGGTCCGCTGGGCCCACCGCGTCCGCGACGCGTTCCCCGACGGCCAGCTCTATCTGGACCTGCGTGGCTTCGACCCCGACCACGAACCGCTCACCCCGGCCGTCGCGCTCACCCAGCTCCTGCAGGCACTCGGCACCGCGCCCAAGGCGATCCCGCCGGACACCGACACGCGGGCCGCGTTGCTCCGGTCCCTGCTCGCCGACAGCAGGGTGCTGCTGGTGCTCGACAACGTGCGCGACAGCGGCCAGGTGCTGCCACTGCTGCCGCCTTCGGGCACCGTGCTGGTCACCAGCCGCCAGCGACTCGGCGACCTCATCGCCCGCACCGGCGCCCGCGCGCTTCCGCTGTCGGTGCTGCCCGCCGAAGACGCACGGCATCTGCTGGAAGCCGTGCTCGGCAGTGAAACCGTCGCCGCCGAGGCCGTCGCGGCCGCGGAACTGGCGCGGCTCTGCGGGCATCTCCCGCTCGCCCTCCGGATCGCGGCCGCCAATCTCGGTGCCAGCGGCGAGCCGGAGATCGCCGAACTCGCCCGCGAGCTGGCCGGTGGTGACCCGCTGGCGGAGCTGACCGTCGACGGAGCCGAGGAAAGTGCGGTGACCACGGCGTTCGGCGTCTCCTACCGCGCGCTTCCCGCGGAGCACCGGGAGCTGTTCCGCCGTCTCGCGCTGGTTCCCGGCCAGACGTTCACCGCTCCCGCCGCGCAGGCGCTGACCGGCGTTCCGCATTCGAAGGCGAACCAGCAGCTCAAGGCGCTCGCGGCGGCGCATCTCGTGGAGCGCTACACCCCCGGGCGCTACCGGTTTCACGATCTTCTCCGCAGTTTCGCGGCGGGCCGTACCTTGTCCGAGGACTCGAAGGCCGAACGTGACGCAGCGGGGAGGCGGCTCTTCGAGAGCTACCTGAGCACCGCCGACGCCGCGGGACGCGCCCTCATCCCGCACTTCCTGCGTCTTCCGCGCGAAGAACCGGCGGACAAACCCTTCGCCGACAACGAAGAGGCGCTGGCCTGGCTGGACGCCGAATGGCCGAACCTCGCCGCCGCCGTCGAGCACAGCGCGGAACACGGCCCGCCCGAGTTCTCGTGGCATCTCGCCGACGCGCTCCGCGCCTTCTTCCACCAGCGCGGGCATCACGCGGAATGGATCGACACGGCCTCGACCGCGCTCAAGGCCGCCCGCCGCAGCGGCGCGGGGCAAGCGCAGGCCGCGATGCATCTGAGCATCGCGCTGGCCTGCGTCAACAGCGGCCGCTACGACGAAGCGCGCGAGCACCTCACCAGCGCTCTGCGCGGTGATCTCCTCGAGGGCTGGGACGCCGGCCGCGCGGCGGTGCTCAACAACCTGAGCGCGGTGCACCAGCGTCTCGGTGACCCGCAGGAGGCGATCCGCTGTGGGCTGGAATCCCTGCGGCTGTGCGAAGAACTGAACATGCCCGCCGTCTCGATGGCGCTGGCGAACCTCGGTTTCCCATACTGGCAGACGGGTCAGCTCGACGAGGCGCTCACCAACTTCACCCGCGCGCTCGCGGTCTCCGAACGGGACGGCGCCCGGTTCAGCGTCGCAGTGCTGCTGGTCGACCTCGGCAACGTGCACCGCGACCTCGGCCTCCTCGACGACGCCTACGACTTCTACACCCGAGCGCTCGCGGCCAACCGCGAGCTGGGCTACACCTACGGCGAGGCGACGGCGCTGTCCGGCAGGGCCGTACTCGAAAGCAGGCGCGACCCGAGCGAACAGAACCGCGCGGACGCGCTCGAAGCCGTCGAACTCACCCGCAAGATCGGCGACCGGGGCACCGAGGCCTGGACGCTCGTCGGGCTCGGCGAGGTCTGCCTGCGACTCGGCCTGCCCGAGGAGGCGGCCGAGCACTATCGGCTCGCGTTGTCCATCGCACGGACCACCAGCTTCTTCTGGTGCGAGGCCGCCGCACGGACCGGGCTCGCGGAAACCCTGCGGAAACTGGGAAAGCACGCGGAAGCCCGGACACACGGCGAACTGGCACAGGAACTCGCCGCACGCTCCGGCTACCGGCTCGTCGAGGAACGCGCGAAACTGATCCTGGACGAGCTCTAGTTCTTCCCGCCGTAGGATTTCACGCTACCGGCGGTCGCCGCCGCGATCGCCGTCAGAACGGCGAGGATGATCGTCAGCGCCATGGCGGTGCTGTCGCCGTCGTCGAAGCTGAAGAGCCACTTGACCTGAGCGCCGAAGGACGTGCCCCATACCAGGGGCGTCCCCACGAAGACCGCGACCACGTAGAACACACAAAGCCCGAACAGCGTCCACACGCCGGGAATCCGGCGGGCGAACGTGAACGCCGCCGCGATCACCAGGACCACGGCGGAAATGGTGCCGCTGGCCATGTTCTGCACCGTGATGCCCGACGGGCGACCGTCCGCCTCGGTGGCGACGATGACGTTGTAGAGCGCGAACCAGACGAGCATGGCGGCGGCGAGCAGCGCCAGGACGCCGGCGATCATCGCCGCCGCGGCGTTGGCCCTCGGCTTGGGCGGCTTCGGGTCGCCCCACGGCGCGGGTCCGCTCGCCGTCGGCTGACCGTGCTGCGGAAAGCCCGGCTGCGGTGGATTCGGCTGCGGTGGATTCGGCTGCATCCGCACTCCTCGCGCGTTCGGCGGCACGAACCGGCCGCCTTTCGTGGTTCGTGGTCACCGTAGCGAATGGTCTTTACTGGTGTCCGGTCTTTGGCAGCAAGCTGCCTTCACGGACTCGCGTTTGTGTCTAGGTATGGCTGTGGCGGTTTCGCGTGATCAGATGGACGACACACGTGTCTGGAGGGACGACTCGCGGGGCCGATGGGGCGTGAGCGGATTCCGGCTCCGGTCGATCTCCGGCCCGGTCCGTGAAGGCCTCCTTGAGGGACGCTGGGTCCCTCAAGGAGGCCTTCACGGACTCGGTGATCGCCACACGCGCCGCACCTGCAGCAGCAGCCACAGCGGCAGCGTGTGAAGGGCCCCAGTACATGAAGGCCCCCTTCCTGTACCTAGAAGTCGCGTCAGATGCGGACCTCGTCCACGCGGACCGGGCGGCGTTCGCGGCGTGAGACCTCGCACGCCTCGGCGATGTAGAACGCCTCCAGCGCGTCCGCCGCGCCGCACGGACTCGGCGCGCGACCGGCGGCGACGTCGAGGAACGCCTTCAGCTCGCTGATGTACGCGGGGCGGAAGCGTTCCATGAACCCGGGATAGGCCGGGCCGGGCAACGGCTGGACGCCGGGTTCCACCGAAGTCAGTGGCGCGCGGTCGTCCAGGCCCACCACGACGTTGCCCGCCGAGCCGAGGACTTCCAGCCGGACGTCGTAGCCCGCGCCGTTGTAGCGAGTCAGCGAAACCGCCGCCAGCGTCCCGTCGTCTAGCGTCAGGGTCGCGGCCGCGGTGTCGACGTCGCCGGCGTCGACGAAGAACCGCTCGCCCTTGTTGGCGCCGACCGCGTAGACCTCGACGACCTCGCGGCCGCTCACGAACCGGACGACGTCGAAGTCGTGCACGCCGCAGTCTCGGAACAGGCCGCCGGAGTGCGCGACGTACTCGGCGGGAGGCGGTGCCGGGTCGAGCGTGGTCGCCCGCAAGGTGTGCAGCCAGCCGAGTTCGCCCGAAGCCACCGCCGCCCGGGCCGCGGCGTAGCCCGTGTCGAACCTGCGCTGGAAACCGATCTGCACCGGCACGTCCGCACCGGTGATCTTGTCGATCACCGCGAGCGTTCCCGGGATGTCGGCCGCGACCGGCTTCTCGCAGAACACCGGGATACCCGCGTCGACGGCCTTGAGGATCAGTTCCGGATGGGCGTCCGTCGCCGCGGCGATCACCAGACCGTCCAAAGAGGACGCGAACAGCGAGGGGATGTCCGCCGCCGCTTCGACGCCGAGTTTCGCGGCGGCGGCCTGGGCACGGGCGGCGTCGACGTCGGCGACGACCACGGAGAAAACCTCGTCGAAGCTCTTCAAGGTCTCGGCGTGCGAAGTGCCGATCCGGCCGGTGCCGGCGAGTCCCAACCTCATGTGGTTACCTTTCTGGAGCGGCGGTGGTCGAACGGACCACCAGCGACGGGTGCAGCAGATGACGGACCGGTTCGGCGCGTTCGCCCCGGATCCGTTCGAGCAGTGCTTCGACGGCCAGCCTGCCCATTTCCGTGCGCGGCTGGTCCACAGTGGTCAGTGAGAGATGGCGCAGCGCGGCGAGCGAGGTGTTGTCGTAGCCGACCACGGAAACGTCCTCCGGCACGCGCAGGCCCACCTCTTCGAGCGCGGAGATCGCGCCGACGGCGTTGAAGTCGTTGCCCGCCACCAGCGCCGTCGGCATTCCGCCCATCGGCGGGTCGCCGAGCAGTTCGTGTACGGCCTTCTCCCCGGCGGTGTCCGTATGCTCGCTGTGCACGATGATGGGGTGCAGCCGATGCCGCCGCATGGCCTGCTGGTAACCCCGTCGCCGGGCGGCGGCACCGGCCGCGAGCCCGCCGTCCAGATGCGCGATCCTCCGATGCCCCAACGAAACCAGGTGATCGACGGCGAGCGCGGAGCCGGCCTCGCCGTCGTCGTTCACCGTGTCCACACCCGCGGCGCGCGACGTGCGCGACACCAGGACGACGGGACCCTGCGCGGCCGCTTCCTCGATCGCCGAGGCGGGGACCACCGGCGACAACAGGATCACCCCGGCGGGCCGGAAGGACAGCAGGCTCTTCAGGGCGGCACGTTCACGCGCGGGACTGCGGCCACCGGTGTTGAGGATCAGGTGGAAACCGGCCGCTTCGGCCGCCGCGTCCAGCCCTTCGACGACATCGGCGAAGAACGCGTTGCGGAGGTCGGAGACCATCACGCCGAGGACGGTCGACGTCCGGCTCGCCAGCGACCTGGCCATCGCGTGCGGCTGGTAGCCCAGTTCGTGCGCCGCGCACAGCACGCGCGTGCGCCGTTCGTCGGAGACGTTCGGCGCGTTCCGCATCACCAGCGACACGAGCGCACGGGAAACCCCTGCCTTCGCGGCGACGTCCTCCATCGTCGGTCGCGCCATTTCCCTTGTCCCCTTGCTCTTACGCCCTGCCCTTGACTTTACTGTGACGGACGCTACATGATTAGAGCGCTCTAATCAATAGAGCGCTCTAACCCGATCACCCGGAGGCCGCCCGATGACAGCCACGACACCCCGGATCCGCATCGCCGCCGCCCCGATCTCCTGGGGCGTCTGCGAAGTCCCCGGCTGGGGCCGCGTGCTCGACGCGGGCACCGTGCTGGGCGAAATGGCGGAGCTGGGGGTGCGCGCCACCGAACTCGGTCCGCCCGGATACCTGCCGCGCGACCCGGCCGCGCTGCGCGAACTGCTCGGCGGGTACGAGCTCGAACTCGTCGGCGGTTTCCTCGCCGTGGTACTGCACGAGAACCCCGAAGCCGCGCTGGCCGAGGCCGAGGAGTCCGGCGCGTTGTTCGCGGCCTGCGGTGGCGACGTGCTCGTACTCGCCGCCGCCACCGGTCTCGACGGCTACGACGACCGGCCGAAACTGAGCGACACCGAATGGGCGACCCTCGTCGAAACCTCCGGCGAGATCAGGGAAATCGCCGCGCGTCACGGCCTGCGCACCGTGCTGCACCCGCACGTCGGGACGCACGCGGAGACCGAGGATGAGGTCGAGCGCTTCCTCGCCGATTCCGCTCTCCCGCTGTGCCTGGACACCGGGCATCTCCTGATCGGCGGGACCGATCCGGTCGCGCTGGCGAAGCGGTACCCCGAACGGGTCGGGCATCTGCATCTCAAGGACGTGCGCGGCGAGCTCGCCGAAGACGTCCGCGCCGGCAGGCTTCCCTATACCGAGGCCGTGGGCAAAGGTCTGTATGTCCCTCTCGGTGACGGGGACGTCGACATCGAAACGATGGTCCGATCCGTCCACGAGGCGGGCTACGACGGGTGGTACGTGCTCGAACAGGACACCGCGCTGAGCGAGGGGAGCCCGGAGGATCTGCCGAAGCGGGACGTGGCCAGGAGCCTGGCGCATCTCGACGGAATCGTCAGCCGGCTCCCGGCTGCCAGGTAACGGAAGAAGCGAGGAGAGACGACGATGTCCCATCGCTTGAAAAAGGCCTTGGTGGTCGTGGCGGGGCTGCTGCTCCTGTCCGCGTGCACCGGGCCGAAGGCCGAGGTGAAGCCCGTCGCGGGCGCGGGCCCCGAGACGGAACAGCCCAGCGGGCCGTTGCGTGTCGCGGTCATCTCACACGGCACGGCGGGTGACGCGTTCTGGAACGTGGTCAAGAACGGCGCCGAGGAGGCGGGCAGGCAGCTCGACGTCCAGGTCGAGTACAACTCCGACGGAGACCCCGGCAACCAGGCCAAGCTGATCGACAACGCGGTCGCCCAGCGGGTCGGCGGGCTCGTGGTGTCGATGGCGAACCCGGAGGCGCTCAAGACCTCGATCGAGAACGCGGTCCGCGCCGGGATCCCGGTCATCACCATCAACTCCGGCGAGGACAAGAGCGCGGGCTACGGCGCGCTCACCCATGTCGGGCAGAACGAGACCATCGCCGGCGAGGAAGCCGGGAAGAAGTTCCGCGAACTGGGCAAGAAGAAGCTGCTCTGCGTGGTCCATGAAGCGGGCAACGTCGGGCAGGCGCAGCGGTGTGACGGCGCCAAAACCGGCTTCGCGGGCGACGTGCAGACCCTGCAGGTCGACATCAGCAACCCCACCGACGCCGAATCCCGGATCAGGGGCGCGGTGCAGACCGACTCCTCCCTCGACGCCGTCCTCACGTTGAACTCCCAGGTCGCGGCCCGGGCGGTGAGCGCGATCAAGGCCGTCGGCTCGCAGGCCCAGGTCGGCACGTTCGACCTCAACACCGACGTCGTGGGTGCGATCAAGGCGGGCGACGTGGTCTTCGCGGTCGACCAGCAGCAGTACGAGCAGGGCTATCTCCCGGTGCAGTTCCTCAAGCTCTACCGGGACAACGCGAACGTCGTCGGCGGCGGGAAACCGGTCCTCACCGGACCGGACCTGGTCGACAAATCCACTGTGGACACCGTCGGCAAGTACGTGCAAAGGGGCACGCGATGACCACCACCATGCTCGACGAACGGATCGCGAAACCCCGGCTGCTCGACCGGCTGGTCGTCCGCCCCGAGATCGGCGCGCTGCTCGGCGCCGTCGTCGTCTTCCTGTTCTTCACCCTCGTCACCGACCAGTTCTTCAGCGGCAGCGGCGTGGCGACCTGGCTGGACGACGCCTCGACGCTCGGCATCATGGCGGTCGCGGTGTCCCTGCTGATGATCGGCGGCGAGTTCGACCTCTCGGCGGGGGTGATGACGGCGTCCACGGCGCTCGTCACCGCGACACTGGCGACGCAGGCGGGCTGGAACGTCTGGCTCGCACTGTTCGCGTCGCTGGTCTTCGCCCTCGCGGTCGGCGCGTTCAACGGCTGGCTGGTGATGCGCACCGGGTTGCCCAGTTTCATCGTCACCCTGGGCACCTTCCTGGCGCTGCAGGGGCTCAACCTCGGCGTGACCCGCCTGGTCACCGGCACCGTCCAGGTGTCCGGGATGCGCTCGGCCGACGGCTACGAGTCCGCCGGTTTCGTCTTCGCGTCCACAGTGGACATAGGCGGGACGGCGTTCCAGATCTCCATCGTCTGGTGGATCGGCTTCGCCGTGCTGGCGGCCTGGCTGCTCGTGCGGACCCGGTTCGGCAACTGGATCTTCGCCGTCGGCGGGTCCGCGCAGAGTTCACGCGCGGTCGGGGTCCCGGTGGTGCGCACCAAGATCCTGCTGTTCATGACCACCGCGCTCGCCGCGTGGCTGGTCGGTTCGATCAACATCCTGCGATTCGCGAGCGTCCAGGCGAACCAGGGCATCGGGCTGGAGTTCCAGTACATCATCGCGGCCGTGATCGGCGGCTGCCTGCTGACCGGCGGGTTCGGTTCGGCGATCGGCGCCGCGATCGGCGCGCTGATCTTCGGGATGGCGCGGCAGGGCATCGTGTTCGCCCGCTGGGACAGCGACTGGTTCATGCTGTTCCTCGGCGTCATGCTGCTGTCCGCGGTCCTGGTCAACAACGCCTTCCGGCGGCGCGCGGAAAGGGTGCGGCGATGAGTCGTCTTCTCGAGGTCAAGGACGTCGGCAAGACCTACGGCAGCGTGATCGCGCTGCGCGACGTCTCCACGGTGGTCGAAGCGGGCGAGGTCACCTGCGTGCTCGGCGACAACGGCGCCGGCAAATCCACCCTGATCAAGATCCTCGCCGGGGTCCATCAGCACGACCGGGGCGAGTTCCTGGTCGAGGGCGAGCCGGTCAAGTTCGCTTCGCCGCGTGAGGCGCTCGATCGCGGAATCGCGACGGTGTACCAGGATCTGGCGGTCGTCCCGCTGATGAGCGTCTGGCGGAACTTCTTCCTCGGTTCCGAACCGACGGTCGGTTTCGGTCCGTTCCGCGCGCTCGACCGGAAGAAGGGCCGCGAGACGACCAAGAAGGCGTTGTCCGACATGGGCATCGACCTGCGTGACGTCGAGCAGCCGGTCGGCACGCTGTCCGGTGGCGAGCGGCAGTGCGTCGCCATCGCACGCGCGGTGCACTTCGGGGCGAAGGTGCTGATCCTCGACGAGCCGACGGCCGCACTGGGTGTCAAACAGGCGGGTGTCGTGCTCAAGTACGTCGCGCAGGCCCGCGACCGCGGGCTCGGCGTCGTGCTGATCACGCACAACCCGCATCACGCGTATCCGGTGGCCGATCGCTTCCTCCTGCTCAAACGCGGCGCGTCGCTCGGCGCGTACGAGAAATCCGAGATCGATCTGGCCGAGCTGACCCGGCAGATGGCGGGCGGCGCGGAACTGGAAGCCCTCGAACACGAATTGCGAGCCGCGGAGTCCCCTTCATGACCGCTCTCGAAGCACTGACCGTCGGCCGGGTCGGGGTGGACCTCTACCCCGAACAGAGCGGCGTGCCGCTGGCCGGGGTCAGCACCTTCGCCAAATCGCTCGGCGGCACCGCGACCAACGTCGCGGTCGCCGCCGCGCGGCTCGGCCGCTCGACGTCGGTGCTGACAAAGGTCGGCCCGGACGGCTTCGGTGAGTACGTGCGGCAGGCGTTGCGGGAGTTCGGCGTGTCCCCCGAGCACGTCGGGACATCGGCCGGATTGCAGACGCCGGTGGTGTTCTGCGCGCTCGACCCGCCCGCGGATCCGCCACTGCTGTTCTACCGGTCCCCCATCGCCCCGGACCTGACCATCACCGAGAACGACGTGCCGTGGGACATCGTGGAATCCGTTCCGCTGCTGTGGGTCACCGGCACCGGCGTCTCCGTCGAACCGGCACGCGGCACCCAGCGCAAGATGCTCGAACGGCGCGGCCGCCGGTCGCATACCGTGCTGGACCTCGACTTCCGGCCGATGTTCTGGCCCGACACGGAGACGGCGCAGGAGGAGATCGGCTGGATGCTCGACCACGTCACGGTCGCCGTCGGCAACCGCACCGAGGCGGAGGTCGCCGTCGGCACGGCGGACCCCGACGAAGCCGCGTCCCGGATGCTGGCCAGGGGTGTCGAACTGGCGGTGATCAAGAAAGGCGCGGACGGGGTGCTGGTGGCCACCGCCGAAGGCCGCTGGACCGTACCGCCCCAGCGGGTCGAGGTCGTCTGCGGGCTCGGCGCCGGGGACGGTTTCGGTGGCGCGCTGATCCACGGTCTGTTGTCCGGCTGGGATCCGGTGCGAATCGCCACCTACGCCAACGCGGCGGGCGCGCTCGTCGCTTCCCGGCTCGCCTGCGCCGACGCCATGCCCACCGCCGACGAGATCGAGGAGTTGCTGTGAGCAAGCTGCACCGTCCACTCGGGACGCTTTCGGAGGAGCGGGACCCGGTCCGGCTCACCCCGGATTCGGCGGGCTGGAACTACAGCGGCCTGCGGGTACTTTCGTTGGCCGCCGGGGAGTCCAGGGTGGTGCGGACGGGCGAGTACGAAGCGTTCGTCCTGCCCTTGTCCGGTGCGTGCACCGTCCGGGTCGACGGAGAGGTCTTCGCCCTCGCCGGGCGGGATTCCGTGTTCACCCGTGTCACGGATTTCGCCTACGTACCACGGGACGCCGAAGTCGAGTTGTCGACAGTCGCGGGGATCGAGGTCGCGCTGCCGATGGCCCGCTGCACCCGCCGTCTCGAACCCCGCTACGGGCCGGCCGAAAACGTGCCGGTGGAGGTGCGCGGCGCGGGGCAGGCGACCAGGCAGGTCACCAACTTCGGCGTGCCGGGCGTCTGGGACCACGCGGACAAGCTGAACGCCTGCGAGCTGATCACCCCCGGCGGGAACTGGTCGTCGTACCCGCCGCACAAACACGACGAGGCGTCCGAATGCGAGGTCGTCAACGAGGAGATCTACTACTTCCGCGTCGCGGGCCGCGACGGCGTGACCCCTTCGCGCGAAGGGTTCGGCCTGCACCGGACGTACACCGCCGACGGTGATCTGGACGAGGACGTGGCGGTCCGGGACGGCGACGTCTTCCTGATCCCGCGCGGCTACCACGGTCCCTGCGTCGCCGCGCCCGGCTATCCGATGTACTACCTGAACGTCCTGGCCGGGCCCGCCGACGAGCGGTCGATGGCCTTCTGCGACGACCCCGCGCACGGCTGGGTCCGCGAGACGTGGAACGACCAGGAGCTCGATCCGCGTTGCCCGGTCACAAGCCATGAAGGGCGGGTCTCATGAAGCTGACCACGGCACAGGCTCTCGTACACTGGCTGCTGGCGCAGCGGTCGGAAACCCTGGACGGGCGGGAAGTCCCGTTGTTCCCCGGGGTGTTCGCGATCTTCGGGCACGGCAACGTCCTCGGTCTCGGCACCGCGCTGGAAGAACACCGCGACGCTGTGTGGCATGACACCTCCACGGGAAAAAGTATGTCGGCGTTGCCCGTGTGGCGAGGGCAGACCGAGCAGGGCATGGCGCTCGCGGCGGTCGGCTACGCCAAGGCCACGCACCGGCGGCAGGTCGGTGTGGTGACGTCGTCGATCGGTCCCGGCGCGCTGAACATGGTCACCGCGGCCGGGGTCGCGCACGCGAACCGCCTGCCGGTACTGCTGCTCCCCGGTGACACCTTCATCAGCCGCGCCCCGGATCCGGTGTTGCAGCAGGTGGAGCATTTCGGCGATCCGACGGCCACGGTCAACGACGCCTTCCGCGCGGTGAGCCGGTATTTCGACCGGATCGTCCGGCCGGAGCAGCTGCTTTCGACGCTGCCGCAGGTCGCCAGGGTGCTGACCGATCCGGCGGACGCGGGTCCGGTGACGCTGGCGCTCCCCCAGGATGTCCAGGCGGAGACCTACGACTTCCCGGACGCGCTCTTCGCGCCGGTGACCCATCGTCCGCAGCGTCCGCGGCCCGATCGCCGGGCGCTCACCGAAGCGGCCGGTCTGCTCCGGGCGGCACGGAAACCGTTGCTGGTGCTCGGCGGCGGCGTCCGGTACTCCGGCGCGGGTGGGCGCGCGCTCGCCTTCGCCGAACGACATGGCATCCCGGTCACCGAAACCACGGCGGGGCGCACCCTGGTCCCGCATGGTCATCCGCTGCACGCGGGCCCGCTCGGGGTCACCGGCTCGACTTCGGCGAACGTGCTGGCCGCGGAGGCCGACGTCGTGCTGGCTGTCGGTACTCGGTTGCAGGACTTCACCACGGCGTCCTGGACGGTGTTCTCCCCGGACGTCCGGCTGATCACCCTGAACGCCGCCCGGTTCGACGCGGTCAAGCACGGTGCGCTGGCCGTCGTGGGCGACGCCGACGCGGGTCTGGTGGATCTCGCGGGTCAGCTGGAGAACTGGCAGGCGGATCCACTGTGGACAGAGCGCGCCTCGGCGGAGCGCGGTCGCTGGGACGCGCAAATCGACACCCTGCGCGCCGCTTCCGGCGAGGTGCCGACGTACGCCCAGGTCGTCGGCGTGGTCAACGATCTCTCCGAGCCGCGCGACTATGTGATGACCGCGTCCGGCGGGATGCCCGGCGAACTGATCGGCGGTTGGCGCGGATCGGGCTCGATCGGCATGGACGTCGAGTACGGGTTCTCGTGCATGGGCTACGAACTCGCGGGCGCCTGGGGTGCGGCGATGGCGCATACCGAGGGCCTGGTCACCACGATGCTCGGCGACGGTTCGTACCTGATGCTGAACTCCGAGCTGTTCTCGGCCGCCTTCGCCGGACATCCCTTCGTGGCGGTGGTCTGCGACAACGACGGTTACGCGGTCATCGCCCGGCTCCAGGAGGGGCAGGGCGGCAAGCCGTTCAACAACTTCCTCGGTGACTGCCGGAGCGCGCATGCCACTCCCCCTCGGGTCGACTTCGCGCGGCACGCGGAATCACTGGGGTGCGCGGTCTTCACGGCGTCCACTGTGGACGACGTGCGAGCGGCGTACGCGAAGGCGAGGGAAGCCGCGGTGGCCGAGCACCGGCCGGCGGTGGTCGTGGTGCGCACCCAGCCGGACTCGTGGACCGAAGCCGGCGCCTGGTGGGAGGTCGGCGTCCCGGAACACCTCGCGGGAAGGGAGGGGATCGAGCGCGGGAAAGCGGCGCAGGTGCGGTACCTGAACGGCCGCGTTCAGAGGACTAAACGCGACCGGTGAAGCCGGCGAAGTACCCGGCCGCCATGTCTTCGGCACCGTGTCCGGCCTCGGACGCGCGGGCGAAACGGGCTCGCCCGGCCTCGACGGCGTCCAGCCGGACACCCTTTCGGGCCGCGGCTTCCAGCACCAGCCGGAGTCCTTCTCGGCGTTGTCGACCGAAAGGCGGTGGTGTAGTCGTACTTGAGTGATCGTACGGCCGAGTGCTGGCCGTCCGCGCGGTTCCAGGACTGGGACTATCGCGCCGACAAGGACGGCGGCCGGCCGAACTGGCGGGGATCCTCGACGACCTCAGCGTCCGAGCAGGCGCCGGATCTCGGTGACGGCCGCGCGGCCGGCCCGGTTCGCGCCGACGGTGCTGGCGGACGGGCCGTAGCCGACCAGGTGCAGCCGCGGTTCGGCGACGACGCGGGTGCCGTCCATCCGGATCCCGCCTCCGGACGCGCGCAGGTGCAGCGGCGCGAGATGGTCGATAGCGGCGCGGAACCCGGTGGCCCACAGGATGACGTCGGCGGGCTCGAAGGTGCCGTCCGCCCATTCCACGCCGTCCGGCGTGATCCGCTGGAAAATCGGGTGACGGTCGAGGATCCCCGCGTCGAGGCCGGCGCGAACCTCGGGCGTCACCGCCAGATCGGTCACGCTGACGACGCTCTTCGGTGGCAGGCCCTCGCGGACTCGCCGATCGACCTTCGCGACGACCTCACGGCCCCAGTCCTCGCTGAACGGCTCGTCGCGCCACACCGGCGGGCGCCGGGTCACCCAGCGTGTCGAGCGCGCGAAGGGCGCGATCTCCAGCAACAGCTGGACGGCCGACGAACCACCGCCCACCACGACGACGCGTTTGCCGCGGAGGTCCTCGGCGCCGGTGTAGTCGGCGGTGTGCAGCTGACGGCCGCGGAAGGTCTCCTGCCCCGGGTAGTACGGCCAGAACGGCCGGTCCCAGGTGCCGGTCGCGCTGATCACCGCACGCGCGGACCAGGTTTCCGCCGCGCTCGCTACCACCAGCCGATCGTCCTCGGCGCTCACCGACAGGACGTCGACGGGCCGATGGACCGGGAGGTCGTAGGTGCTTTCGAAGCGGCCGAAGTAGTCGGAAACGACGTCGGCAGCGGGCAGTTTCGGATCCGGGGTGCCGAAGGCCATCCCGGGGAGGTCGTGGATGCCGTGGACCTTTCCCACGATCAGCGAAGGCCAGCGGTACTGCCACGCGCCACCGGGCCGTTTGCCGTGGTCGAGCACGACGAAACCCGCCTCGTTGGAGAATCCGGCGCGGCGCAGGTGATACGCCGCCGACAGACCCGCCTGGCCCGCCCCGATCACCGCCACGTCGACTTCGTGATCCGCCTTCATACCGGGTTCAACGGTTGACAGAAGCCGCTATTTCCTCCGAGGTCGCTGTGTCCGCTGCGTCACAGCCCGCACGATCGCGACGACCAGGAGTACCCCGGCGAGCACCACCAGCACCGGCGCCGCCCGTTTCACCACGGATCCGCCCGCGTACTCCATCAGGTCGATGGCTTCGCCCTCCGTCACCGGCTTGACCGCCTGCAGCGCCGGGCGTGCCTGGGGTTTCGCGGGCTCGGGCGCGGTGGCGAGTTTGCCGGACAGGCAGTCCGCGAACGAGTCGAGGATCTTGCCGCCGACCTCGGAGATCATGCCGCGCCCGAACTGCGCGGGCTTCCCGGTGACCGCCAGCTCCGTGGCGACGGCGCCATGGGTGACGCCGTCCTTCTCGGTCAGGGTGAGCGTCACCGTGGCCGACGCGGTGCCCGCTCCCCGCGCGTCCTTGCCCGCGGCCTTGATCACGACCTTCTTGGCGTCGGCGTCCTTCTCGACGAAGTGGCCGGTTCCCTTGTAGAGCAGGGAGATCGGCCCGAGCTTGACCTTCACCGTGCCCTTGAAGGCGTCCCCGTCGACTTCGGTGACGGTGGCGCCAGGCATGCACGGCGCCACTCGTTCCGGGTCGACTACGGCCTTCCAGACCTCGCCGACCGGGGCGGGAACGGTGAATTCGTGGTCGAGCCGCACGGGCCGACCTCCCTTCTGTGTCTTTATCGACGAACCCGGCCGCGATCGACGTCGGCACGACGCAGCCGGTCAAACCGCTCGCCTTCGCGGGCAAGGCGCCCTGCCACCGCGATAGCGGGGCCTTCGGCCAGCGGGTTCACGCTTCCTCTCCCTTTCCGGGTTCGTCTTCGGCTCTGCCCACGGTCGCCTGTCAGGAACCCGCCGCGGCGAGGACCGCCCGGCCGGTCAGCACCCGCGCGAGGTGCTGCCGGTATTCGACGTCGGAGTTGCCGTCGGCCGTGGGGTTCGTGCCCTCGGCCGCGCGTTCGGCCGCGCCGCGGATCGCCTCGGCGGTGGCCGCGCAGCCGACCAGCGCCTCCTCGACCCCGGCCGCTCGCACCGGGGTCGAGCCCATGTTGGTCAGCGCGACCCGAGCCTCCTCGATGGTGCCCGCCTCGATGCGGACACAGGCCGCGACCGCGACCATCGACCACGCCTGCGCGACCCGGTTGAACTTCTCGTAGTGGGCGTGCCAGCCGGTGTGCTTCGGCACCCGGACCTCGACCAGGAGTTCGTCCGCGGCGAGCGCGGTGGTGAACATGTCCTGGAAGAAGTCTGCCGCGGCCACCGTCCGCCGCCCGCCCGGCCCGGCGACGACGAGTTCGCAGCCCAGCGCGAGGACGGGAGCCAGCAGGTCACCGGCGGGATCGGCGTGCGCGATGGCACCGCCGAACGTGCCGCGGTGGCGGATCTGCGGATCGGCCACCGTGTCGGTGGCGGCCTTGAGCAACGCGGCGTGCTCGGCGACCAGCGCGTCCCGCTGGACGTCGTAATGCGTGGTCATCGAGCCGATCACCAGCGCGTCGCCGTCCTCACGGACGCCGCGCAGCTCGGCGACCTTCCCGAGGTCCACCAGCGTGGTCGGCGTGGCGAGCCGCATCCTCAGCACCGGCAGCAGGCTTTGCCCGCCCGCCAGCACCTTGGCGTCCTCGCCCGCCTCCGCGAGCGCGCTGATCGCTTCGTCCACTGTGGACGGTGCGGCGTACTCGAACGGGGCCGGGATCACTGGGCACCTCCGGTGGCGTCGATCGAACCGAGACCGCCACCGGCTTCGGAGCCGAGCCCGCCCGCGGCGGTCGTCCCGTGCTGGATGGCGTGCCAGACCCGCATCGGGGTCAGCGGCATTTCGATGTCGTTCACCCCGAAGTGCCGGACGGCGTCGACCACGGCGTTGACCACCGCCGGGGTCGAGGCGATCGTGCCCGCCTCCCCGACTCCCTTGGCGCCCAACGGGTTCGTCGTCGACGGTGTCTCGGTGCGGTCGGTGGTGAAGCTGGGCAGGTCCGCCGCCGACGGAAGCAGGTAGTCGGCGAAGGTCCCGGTGGTCAGCGTGCCGCCTTCGTCGTGGACGGCCTCCTCGAACAACGCCTGCGCGATGCCCTGCGCGAGCCCCCCATGCACCTGGCCTTCGACGATCAGCGGGTTGACGGCCACGCCGACGTCGTCGACGCAGACGTAGGAGCGCAACCGTACGCGCCCGGTCTCGGTGTCGACCTCGGCCGCGCACAGATGCGTGCCGTGCGGGAACGAGAAGTTCTCCGGATCGAACGTGTCGGACGAATCCAGCGACGGTTCGACCCCGTCCGGCAGGTTGTGCGCCGAGAACACGGCCCACGCGATGTCCTGGATGGACGTCGAGGAATCCGTGCCCTTGACCGAGAACTTGCCGGCCGAGAATTCGAGGTCGTCCTCGGAACACTCCATCAGATGCGCCGCGATCGGCTTGGCCTTGGCGAGCACCTTGTCCGCCGCCTTGACCACCGCGATCCCGCCGACCACCAGCGACCGCGAACCGTAGGTGTCCATGCCCTTGTGCGAGGACTGGGTGTCGCCGTGGATGACCTCGATGTCCTCGAACGGCACACCGAGTTTGTCGGCGACGATCTGGCTCCACGCCGTCTCGTGCCCCTGGCCGTGCGCGGAGGCGCCGGTGATCACCTCGATCTTGCCGGTGGGTAGCACCCGGATGTCCGCGTGTTCCCAGCCGCCCGCCGCGTAGTCGAGCGAGCCGAGCACCCGCGACGGCGCGAGGCCGCACATTTCGGTGAACGTCGAGATGCCGATGCCGAGCTGGACCGAGTCGCCCGATTCCCGCCGTTCCTTCTGCTCGCGGCGGAGCCCGTCGTAGTCGAAGAGCTCCTTGGCCTTGGCGGTCGCGGCTTCGTAGTTGCCCGAGTCGTAGGTCAGCCCGGCCACCGTGGTGAACGGGAACTCCTCGTGCTTGATCCAGTTCTTCTCGCGGATCTCCATCGGGTCCATGCCCAGTTCGACGGCGAGTTCGTCCATCATCCGCTCGATCCCGAACGTGGCCTCCGGCCGCCCGGCGCCGCGATACGCGTCGGTGAGCGTGGTGTTGGTGAACACGTTGGTGCAGGCGAAGTGGTACGCCGGGAACTTGTAGATCGCGTTGAACATGAACGCGCCGAGGATCGGCACGCCGGGGCCGACGAGGCCGAGGTACGCGCCCATGTCGGCGAGCAGTTCGACCTTGAGGCCGGTCACCGTGCCGTCGCGGTTCGCGGTGATGGTGAGGTCCTGGATCTGGTCGCGGCCGTGGTGTGCGGCGACCATCGTCTCCGAACGGGTCTCGTTCCACTTCACGGGTTTGCCGAGCCGTTTGGCGATGAGCGTCGCCATCATCTCTTCGGGCAGTACGGCGATCTTCCCGCCGAACCCGCCGCCGACGTCCGGCGCGATCACCCGCACCTTGTGCTCGGGAAGACCGAGCGTTGCCGCGGTCATCGTCTTGAGGATGTGCGGGACCTGGGTGGCCGACCACATGATCAGCTGATTGCCCGTCGGGTCGACGACGCACGCCCGCGGTTCCATGAACGCCGGCACCAGGCGCTGCTGACGGAAGCGCCGCTTGAGCACGACCTCGGAACTCGAAATCGCGTCCTCGACGCTGGATCCGGTGCCCGCGTCGGCGGAGTCGAAGACCCAGACCGCGTTCTGGTTGGTGCCGAGGTCCTCGTGCACCAGCGGCGCGCCCTCGGCGAGCGCGTTCTCGAGGCCGAGCACGACCGGGAGTTCGTCGTAGTCGACGTCGATCATTTCGAGGGCGTCGTGCGCTTCGGCCGAGGTGCGGGCGACGACCACCGCGACCCCCTCACCGGCGAAGTTCACCGTGTCCGAGGCGAGGATCGGCCGCCTCGGCGATTTCATGTCCGGGGTGATCGGCCACGCGCACGGCATGCCGATGGCGCTCTCGGGGTCGAGATCCTTCCCGGTGAAGACCGCGACCACACCGGACGCGGATTTCGCCTCCGTGACGTCGATCGAGACGATCTTGGCGTGCGCGAACGGGCTGCGGAGCACCGCGAGGTGCAGCATGCCGGGCAGGGTCAGGTTGTCGGTCCAGCGGGTCCTGCCGGTGATGAGGCGCTCGTCCTCCTTGCGGAGACGGGACTTGCCTACCTCCGGTTCGATCGTGGAGGTCATCACTCACCACCCGCGCCGACACGGGAAGCGGTGTCCGAAGCGAGCCGCTCGGCTTCGGGACCGGCGCCGGGCCGCATCTCGTGGGCGGCGTCGCGCACCGCGCGGACGATGTTCTGGTAGCCCGTGCAGCGGCACAGGTTGCCTTCGAGTCCTTCGCGGACCGCCTTCTCGTCCGGATCGGGATTGTCGGCGAGCAGGTCGATCGACTGCATGATCATGCCGGGAGTGCAGAAACCGCACTGGAGCGCGTGGTTCTCGTGGAAGGCCTTCTGCACCGGATGCAGTTCGCCGTCGCGGGCGAGTCCCTCGATCGTGGTGACCTCGCAGCCGTCGGCCTGGACCGCGAGTACCGAACAGGATTTCACGCTGTGCCCGTCGAGGTGGACGGTGCAGGCACCGCAGTTGCTGGTGTCGCAACCGACCACGGTGCCTACCTTCCCGAGCCGTTCGCGCAGATGGTGCACGAGGAGGGTGCGGGGCTCGACGTCGTCTGTGTAGCTGGTGCCGTCGACGGTGACGGTGATGCGCATCAGGCCTCCAAAAGCAAGAGAAACCCCGCGCTGGTCCGGGGTCGTTCGGGAGCGGCCGGTCATTCGGTTGTCACGGACCGACCCCGGAGCGACCGTGATCGGACTCACAGTCGAGCGTGCTACTTGGGCCCTGCAAGGGCAACCCCCACCAGGGGGTGACTCGCGAACGGCTCCGCATGTGCGGTCGCGCAGAAGGAAAATCGGTGCAGATGCGGGGAAAGTGCGAGTGTCCTTTAGGTACAGACTCCCTTGCCCGTGCCTGCAGTGCGACCGACGCCTTTGGCTCTAACCGTCCTTACCACTCACGAGGCCAGACGGCGTTCGCCCCGGTGACCACGGTGGCGACTCGGTCGCCCGGGATGGTGTCGTGCACGGTCAGCGCGGCCAGGCCAGCGGCCCCGGCGGGTTCCGGCAGGACGCCGAGGGTTTCCGCGCCCAGCCGCATGGCCGCACGCAGATCGTCGTCCTCGACCAGTACGAAGTCGTCCACGAGTGACCGCAGGCGCCGGATGGATTCGGGTTCCGGGGTGCGGATCGAGATGCCACCGGCGAACGAGTTCACCCGGTCGACGGTGATCGGCTCACCGGCCCGCCAACTCGTCGCCATCGCCCGCGCCGACGTGGTCCCCACGCCGACGACCTGGACGTCCGGCGTGTGCGCCTTGAGCCAGAGCGCGACGCCGGCGATCAGCGCGCCGTCGCCGACCGGCAGCACGACCGTGTCGATCGTGCCCGCCCCCGCCAGTTCCAGCCCGATTGTGCCCGCCCCTTCGGAGATCGCGGGCTCACGGCCGTCGACCACGAAGACACGGTCCGGCGCTTCGGCGGCGAAGGCGGCCGCGGCCTCCTTCGCCTCGCCCTCGACCCGGCGCACCCGCGCCCCCAAGGCCTTCATCCGCCGCAGTTTGACCGGGGAGACGTCCGCCGGGACGAACACCTCGGCCCTCAGACCGCGTTTTCTCGCGGCGAACGCGACGGCCTGCCCGAAGTTGCCGCTGGTCCCGCACACCATCGTCGTACCCGGCTCCAGCCCGGCCGCGAAATAGTCCGCGCCCCGGCCTTTGAAGCTGCGCAACGGATTCAGCGTCTCGATCTTCACCAGCACGTTCCGGCCGAGCTGTTCGTTGAGCTGTTCGTCGCTGTATTGCGGGGAGCTCAGAAAAACGGGATCGATCACCTTCGCCGCTTCGGCGATGTTGTCCAGCTTCAGGTCCATGTCGGTCATGACGCCCAAGCTAAGCCGGGAGCCGATCATGGCGATTGTAAATTTTCCCGCCGATGTGCAAAAATATTGCGTGCCTCTCGACGAGATCGACCATCGGCTGCTCGACCTCGTCCAGGCCGACGCCGCCCGCCCCCTGCACGAGCTGGGCGACGCCATCGGCCTCTCCCCGAGCGCGGTCCAGCGGCGGCTGACCCGGCTGCGCGCCGCGGGCGTGATCCGCGCCGAGGTCGCCGTGCTCGATCCGGAGACGCTCGGCGCGGGGATGACGTCGATCATCCTGGTCGCGCTGACCGACGACGACGAAAAGCGCCACACGGCCTTCCGCGACCGGATGCTGGCCGAGCCCCGCGTCCAGCACTGCTACAGCATCGTCGGGCAGTGGGACTACGTCGTCGTCCTGCTCACGCCGGATCTCAAAGCGAGCCGGTACCTGTCGAGGAAACTGTTCGACGTGCACGTCAAACGATTCGAAACCCTGCCCGCCTTCGAGGTGGTCAAGTCGAGCCAGGCGGTGCCGGTGCCCGGCGTCAGCCGTGGATCCGGCCGCTGAGTTCGGCGAGCCGCGATCCCGAACCGCTCCACCGCAGCGCGATGATCTCCGCCGCGATCGACACCGCGGTCTCCTCGGGGGTCCGCGCACCGAGGTCGAGGCCGATCGGCGAGGACAGCCGTTCGAGTTCCGCCTCGGTGACCCCGGCTTCACGCAGCCGCGCGAACCGGTCGTCGTGGGTCTTGCGCGAGCCCATCGCCCCTACGTAGCCGACGTCGAGCCGCAACGCGACCTCCAGCAACGGCACGTCGAACTTCGGGTCGTGGGTGAGCACGGCGATCGCGGTCCGGCCGTCGATCCGGCCCGCTTCGGCCTCGGCCTCGAGGTAGCGATGCGGCCAGTCGACGACGACCTCGTGCGCGTCGGGGAACCGGCTCTTCGTCGCGAACACGGGCCGCGCGTCGCAGACCGTGACCTGGTAGCCGAGGTACGCGCCCATCTTCGCCATCGCGGCGGCGAAGTCGATCGCGCCGAAGACCAGCAGGCGCGCGGGCGGCTCGAAGGAGTTGACGAAGACCGTCATCCCCTCGCCGCGACGCTGCCCGTCCGGGCCGTAGTGCAGGGTGCCCGTGCGGCCGCCGGCGAGCATGCCGCGCGCGTCGTCGACGACGGCGTCGTCCATCCGCGACGAGCCGAGCGAACCCGCGACCCGGTCCGGCCAGACGATCAGATGCTCGCCGACCAGGCCGTCCCGTTCGTGCTCGATCACCGTGACCACGGCGACCGGCTGTCCACTGTGGACCGATTCGACGACCTCGCCGAGCTCCGGCATCGAGTCGCGGTCGATGTGCTGGACGTAGATGTCGATGATCCCGCCGCAGGTCAGCCCGACGGCGAACGCGTCGTCGTCACTGACGCCGTAGCGCTGCAGCACCGGGGCGCGTTCGGCGACCACCTGCTGTGCGAGTTCGTAGACGGCGCCCTCGACGCAGCCGCCGGAGACACTGCCGGTGACCGTGCCGTCCGGGGCGACGAGCATCGCCGCGCCAGGGCTCCGCGGCGCCGACGAGAACGTCGCCACCACGGTGCCGACCCCCACCGTCTCGCCTGCCGCCCAGCGACGGTGCAGTTCGTCCAGTACGTCACGCATCGGCGATCTCCACCAGCAGTCGTTCCAATGTGGCCAAGCTGTGCCCGGCGAGCAGCCGATCGAGGTGCGGGAGCGCCGCCACGATGCCGGACTGCACGGGAGCGTAATCCGCCCGCCCCGCGTGCGGATTCACCCAGAATACGACGTGCGCGAGCCGTCGCAGCCTGGCGAGCTGCTCGCCGAGGAGGCCGGGGTCGCCCCGTTCCCAGCCGTCGGAGAACACGGTGACCACGGATCGCCTGGCCACACCGCGTTGTCCCCACCGGTCGAGGAACGCCCGCAGGGTCTCGCCGAGCCTCGTCCCGCCCGCGAAATCGGGGACCGCGGCGGCCGCGGCGAGCATCGCGTGCTCGGGATCGCGCAGCCGGAGCTGGCGGGAGACCCTGGTGAGCCGGGTGCCCAGGGTGAAGACCTCGACCCGGCCCGGAGCGCGCCGCGCCACGACGTGCGCGAACCGCAACAAGGAGTCGGCGTACGGCCCCATCGAGCCGGAGACGTCGATCAGGAGGACGACGCGGCGCGGTTTGACCCCCTTCCACCGATACGCCAGGCGCACGGGCTCGCCGCCCCCGGCCAGCATCGCGCGGAGCGTGCGCGACGGATCGAGCGTGCCCCGGCGGGCCGGACGGCGGCGCGGAGACGACCGCGACGGAAGCGCCGGGCACAGTTTCGCGAGCAACTCCCGCAGGTGCGCGCGTTCGGCGACACTCAGCTCCGCGAGATCACGGTGCCGCAGGATCTCTTCCTCGCTCGCCGCGACGCGGAGTTCGTCGGGTTCCGCGCCGGACTCGCCTTGGCCCGCCTGCGCGAGCGTGGCGATCCTGGCGCGCTTCGGGGCCGCCTCCCGGCCGCGCCGCCGCGACCCGGTTTCCTTCTCGGTGAACCAGCCGTCGAACGCGGCGTCGTAGCGCGGAAGGTCGTCGGGGTCGGAGCACAGCGTCAGCCGTCCGGCCCAGTACAGCTGGTCCGGATCGGCGAGATCGAGCTCGCCGACGGCTTCGAGGTACGCCCGCACTCGGTGCGCGTCACACGGCAAACCGGCTTCGCGCAATGCCTCCGCGAAGCCGACGAAGCCTGCCAGTGGATCGCTCACTCCTCCATTGTGCGCGCGTTTCGCCCTCTGGATGCGGTACTTGCGCGCAAGTACCGCATCCAGAGGACGAAACGCGGGTCAGCGGCGGGCGAAAGCCGGGGTCTTCTCGCGAAGGGGACCGATGCCGCCCAGGAACGCGCCCACCGCCGTGAGCATCGGGAACCGGTCCGAGATCCTGAGCAGCAGCGGGATGGTTCGCTCGTTCAGCGTGCCGTCCAAAGCGGGCTCGATGAGCATCTTGTGCTCCCCCAGTTGCTGCATCTGGATCAGGGTGACGGCGAAATTCCGGCGGCGCCGCACCCGGCCGAGGTCCCGCGCGGTCAGAGTCCCGCGCAGCAGCGGCTTGGCGAGGAGCCGCGCGGCCGCCACGGCGTCCTGTATCGCGACGTTGACGCCCATTCCACCGGCAGGCGACATCGCGTGCGCGGCGTCACCGATGCAGAGCACCCGTTCGGAGTACCAGTGCGGAAGCTTGGACATCCGGACCTTCAACAGCTTGACGTCATCCCAATCGCGGATCGCGGCGAGCTCCTCCTCGCCCCAGCCGAACAGGCCGCCGATCCGTTCGCGGAACTTCTCGATGCCCTCGGCACGCAGCGCCTCGTCCTGGCCCTTCTTGATCAGGTACGACGTCTGGTAGTAGTCGCCACGGTCCATCGTCATGCCGGCGAGGCCGTTCGCGAAACAACCGAACACCTCCGCCGCCTCACCCGTCTCCTCGAGTTTGGGCACGCGGACCCACCAGACGTCCATCGGCACCTCGTACTCCTTCGGCACCAGTCCCGCTTCCGCCCGGATCAGGGAATCGCGGCCGTCGCAGCCGACCACCAGGGTCGCGGCCAGCTCCCGCTCGACGCCGTCGGGATCGCGGTAACGCACGCCGCCGCCCTCGCGCAGACCGGTCACCTCGGCGCCCATCCGCAAAGTGAACGTCGGTTCGTCGGCGGCCGCTTCGGCGAGCAGGTTCAGGAAGTCCCATTGCGGGACCATCTCGATGTACTTGTGCGGCCCGGGAACCCGGCTGAAATCGGCGGCGACGATCGTCACGTCGCCGAACACCATCCGCATCTTCTCCAGCCGTTTCGACGGGAGATCCGCGAACCGGTCACCGAGGCCGAGTTCGTCGAGCAGCATCAACGTGGGCGGATGGACCGTGTCACCGCGGAAATCGCGGAAAAAGTCCTGGTGTTTCTCGAGAACGGTGACCTCGACCCCGGCTCGCGCCAACAGGAGTCCGAGCACCATCCCCGCCGGACCGCCCCCCACCACACAACACTGTGTACGTTCCATGTTCGAGTTGTAGCGCGGCCGGTGAGCGGTCGCCACGTATTCGGCTCCGAAGAGGACCTAGGTCCCGAGGCCCGCGACGAGGACGCCGACCATTTTGCGCGCGTCGTAGCGCGGATCGCTTTCGGCGCCGATACAGAGGTTCCCGACGCCGCGCATGACTTCGAGCGCCTGGAGATCGGAGCGGATCTCGCCCGCCTCCGCCGCCGCGTCGAGCAACCGGGCGCACACCGGCAGGAGGGTGTCGAGGAAGTAGGTGTGCAGCGTCTCGAATCCGGCGTTGTCGGACTGCAGCACCGCCGCCAGACCGTGTTTGGTGACCAGGAAATCGACGAAGAGGTCGATCCAGCGCCGCAACGCCGCATAGGGGGAATCGCTCGACGCCAGCAGTTCCGGCCCGGCTTCGGCGCACGCGTCGACCTGATGGCGATAGACGGCGATGATGAGGTCGGCCCTGGTCGGGAAGTGCCGGTAGATCGTGCCCATCCCGACGCCCGCCTTGGCCGCGATGTCGCGGACCGGCGCCTCGACGCCCGAGCTGACGAAGACCGCGGCGGCGGCGTCGAGCAAGGTCTTTTCGTTGCGGCGGGCGTCCGCGCGTTTGACCTTGGTGCCCTCTTCACTCATCACGCCACTCCTCCGCCACCGGCTTGCCAAACGGAACACTGCTCCGTATCGTTAGCGGAGCAACGTTCCGCTTGCTCATTTTGCCATGGAGGACATCGTCATGCAGTACCGCACCTTGGGCAGGACCGGCGTGCAGGTCAGCACCCTCGCGCTCGGCGCGATGAACTTCGGTGCGATCGGCCGCACCACCCAGGACGAGGCCACCGCCATCGTCGACGCCGCGCTGGCCGGCGGGATCAACCTCATCGACACCGCGGACATGTACAGCGCCGGGCAGTCGGAGGAGATGGTCGGCAACGCCATCGCGGGCCGCCGTGACGACATCGTGCTGGCCACGAAGGCGAGCATGCCGATGGGCGACGAGCGCAACCATCAGGGCGCGTCACGTCGCTGGCTGGTCACCGAACTGGACAACAGCCTGCGCCGCCTCGGGGTCGACCACGTCGATCTCTACCAGGTCCACCGCTGGGACCCGAAGACCAGCGACGAAGAAACCCTTTCCGCGCTGACGGATCTGCGACAGGCGGGGAAGATCCGCTACTTCGGTTCGTCGACGTTCCCCGCGTATCGCATCGTGCAGGCCCAGTGGGCCGCCCGCGAACTCCGTTCCGGCCGCTATGTCACCGAGCAGCCCAGCTACTCGATCCTCCAGCGCGGGATCGAAACGCAGGTCCTGCCCGTGACCGAGGAATACGGCATGGGTGTGCTCGCGTGGAGCCCGCTGGCGTCCGGCTGGCTGTCCGGCGCGGTCCGGGAAGGCGGCGAGATCAGCACGAACCGTTCGGCGGTCCTGCCCCAGCGATTCGACCTGACCCGGCCCGTCAACCGGGCCCGGCTGGAAGCCGTCGAACGGCTGGTCAAGGTCGCCGACCAGGCCGGGCTGAGCCTGATCCAGCTCGCGCTCGGCTTCGTCGTCGCGCATCCCGGGGTGACGAGCGCGATCATCGGCCCCCGCACGCCGGGCCACCTCGAGTCGCAACTCGCCGCGGCGGACACCGTGCTTTCCGCCGATGTCCTCGACGCGATCGACGAGATCGTCGCCCCGGGCACGGACCTGGCCCCGGAGGAGAAGCACGACACCCCGCCCGCTCTGCTCGACGCGTCGCTGCGGCGCCGCTGACGCTCAGGCGAGCAGTTTGTCCAGCTTGGCCCGGACCCGGTCCAGGTCTTCGCTGTACTTGAGCACCGAACCGAGGGTCCGGGCGGCGGTCGCGGCGTCCAATTCGGACATTCCGAGGGCGAGGAGCGCCTGAGCCCAATCGAGGGATTCCGCCACCCCGGGCGGTTTCAGCAACTCCATGGTGCGAAGCCGCTGCACCGCCGTCGCGACCTGAGTCGCGAGCCCCTCGCCCAGATTCGGGATCTTGCGGCGCAGGATCTCGATCTCGCGGCCGAGGTCCGGATGTTCGAGCCAGTGATAGAGACAGCGGCGCTTCAGCGCGTCATGCACCTCCCGCGTCCGGTTGGAGGTGAGCACCACGAGCGGCGGATGCTCGGCCCGCACCTCGCCGAACTCGGGGATCGTCACCGCGCTCTCGTCGAGGAGTTGCAGCAGGAAGGCTTCGAACTCGTCGTCGGCGCGGTCGATCTCGTCGACCAACAGGACACACGGAGCGGTCTGCAACGCTTTCAGCAGCGGCCGGGAGAGCAGGAAACGTTCGGTGTAGAGGGACTGTTCGGCGGCCTCGACGTCGAGGCCGCCGTCACCCGCGGCTTCCAGCGCGCGCAAATGCAGCAGCTGGCGGGGGAAGTCCCATTCGTACAGTGCCTGCGCCGCGTCGATCCCCTCGTGACATTGAAGCCGGATGAGCGGAATGCCGAGCGCTTCGGCCAGTCCCAGCGCGAGCGAGGTCTTGCCGGTGCCCGGTTCGCCCTCGCAGAACAGCGGGCGGCCGAGCGCCACGGCGAGGAACCCGGCCGTGGCGATGCCGTCGTCGGCGAGGTAGCCGACCGTTTCGAGGGCTTCGGCCAGTTTCTCGGGCGATTCGACGGTCACGTGCCGATCGTAGGCCTCGGTGAGCCGGAGATCAGCCCGGAAGATCCTCGCGGCGGTCCACGTCTTGCCCGGTGCCGAGGTCACCGCATTCGACGAGCCGCAGGTCCTGGCGCCCGTTGAGCCAGTCGCGGGCGCCCTTGTCCCCGGACGCGCCCGCCACGATCTCCGGCCACCACCGGCGGCCGAGAACGACGGGGTGGCCGGGAACGCCTTCGTACGCGGCACGCGCGACGGTGACTTCACCGGCCCCGGCGGCGACCCGGCGGACCACGTCGGCGCCGACGCCGGGCAGGTCCACGAGATGCACGACGGCGGCTTCGGCATCGGTTGCGGTGAGCGCCCTCAGGCCCGCGCGCAAGGACGCGCCCATGCCGGACTCCCAGTCTTCGGCCACGATCGCGGCCCCGGGGTCGGGCAGGAGCGCGCGGACTTCCGCGGCCGAGGCACCCAGCACCACCCGGACCGGCGCACAGCCCGCGTCGGTGAGCACTCGCAATGCCCGCACGACGAACGGCTCACCGTCGAGGACGGCCAGCGCCTTCGGCCCGCCGAACCGGCGACCGGCTCCGGCCGCGAGCAGCAGCCCCGCGACCTCAGCCATGCCTCGCCCTGCTCGGTGGTGCTGAGGCCAAATCGGCCTCGATGGCCCGCGCCGCCGAGAGCAGCGACGGCAGCAGTTCCCGTTCGACCGACTCCGGCGTCGTGCGGCTGGCGTGGGTGGAGAGGTTGACCGCGGCCACGACCGAACCGCGCCGGTCCCGGATGGGCACGGCGATCGAGCGAAGGCCTTCTTCGAGTTCCTGGTCGACCATCGCGTAGCCCTGTTCGCAGACCCTGACCAGCTCGGCGAGCAATTCTTCCGGCCGGCTCTTGGTGCGCGCGGTGAGCTTGTCGAGCTTCGCCCTGGCGAGGTATTCCCGCAGTTCGGCGTCATCGAGGCCGGCGAGGAGGACGTGCCCCATCGACGTCGCGTGGGCGGGGAAGCGGGTGCCGACGTTGATGCTGACGGTCATGATCCGCGAGACGGCCACCCGGGCGACGTAGACGATGTCCGGGACTTCGAGCACGGAGATCGAACTCGACTCGTGCACGTCGGCGGAGAGCCGCTCCAGATGCGGCTGGGCGACCTCCGGGAGCGACAGGCTCGACAGATACGAGTAGCCGAGTTCGAGGACCCGCGCGGTGAGGGAGAAGTACTTGCCGTCCGTGCGCACGTACCCCAGGTCGACGAGGGTGAGCAGGAACCGGCGGGCGGCCGCCCTGGTCAGCCCGGTGGAGCGGGCCACGTCGCTCAGGGTGAGTTCCGCCGCGTCCGCGTTGAACGCCTTGATCACGGCCAGCCCACGCTCCAGCGACTGGACGTGATGCGCCCCGCGCTCGGTCACCTCGCCTTCGTCCATATGAGAACCCTAGGCCGTGACCTGTATGTCTGTCCGATGGGCTTCGTGATCCAGGTGGTTCCCGTCGGTGCGGGCGGATCGGCCTCGTACCGGGTCGTACTCGGCCGCATCCGCCCGTATCGCCAGGGGCCGCCTGGGCGGCGAAGACCGCGGACGGACGTACAGGACGCGGCCTAGCGGCCTCCCTTTTCCTGGGCGGCAGGCTCACCGAGTTCGGCCAGGACCCGCTGCGCGACGGCGAACGCGGTGTTGGCCGCGGGGGCGCCCGTGTAAACGGCGGTGTGCAGCAGGACCTCGGAGATCTCCTGGGCAGTGAGTCCATTGTGGACGGCGGCGCGGACGTGCATCGCGAGCTCGTCGTGGGCGTGCAACGCGGTGAGCGCGGCCAGGGTGACGCAGCTGCGGGTCTTGCGGTCCAGCCCGTCACGCGACCAGACCGATCCCCAAGCGCCCCGGGTGATGTAGTCCTGGAACGGGCGGCTGAACTCGGTGGTGCGGGCGACCGCCCGATCGACGTGCTCGTCCCCGAGGACCTCGCGGCGCACCTTCATGCCGGTCTCGTAGGTGTCGTCGGTCATCGGGCGGCCTCCAGGTGTTCGAGGATCAACGCGGTGAACCGCTCGGGCTGTTCGAAGCTCCCCAGATGCGCGGCGCCTTCGACGACTTCGAGCCGCGCGTCCGGGATGCCGCCCGCGATCACCTCGGCGTGTTCGACCGGGGTGGCCGGATCCTCGGCCCCGGCGATCACCAGGGTCCGCGCCGCGATCTTGGGCAGATCGCCGACGAGATCCATCTTTTCGATGGCCTGGCAGGAGGACGCGTAGCCCTCGGCGGGGACGTTTGCGATCATTTCGCGCAGGTACCCGGCCCGCTCGGGGTGGGCGGCGGTGTAACCGGCGGTCAGCCAGCGGCCGACCCCGGTCTCGGCGACCGCGGCGGTGCCCTTCTCCCGGACCGTCTCGGCCCTGTCCGCCCACATGCTCGGCGGCCCGAGCTTCGCGGACGTGCAGCACAGCACGAGGCTCGCGATCCGGTCCGGCGCGTTCACGCCCAGCCACATCCCGGTCATCCCGCCGAGTGAGAGCCCGACGACATGGGCACGCTCGGCACCGTGCTCGTCGAGCAGTGCGAGCAGGTCGCCGCCGAGATCCGCGAGGGTGTAGGGCCCGGGCGGGACGGGTGACGCGCCATGCCCGCGACTGTCGTACCGGATCACCCGGAAACCCCGCTCCACCAAGGGTTTCACCTGAGGATCCCACATGCGGTGATCGCTGCCGAGCGATCCGCTGAACACCACGACAGGGCCGTCCGCGGGCCCTTCCGCGACGCTGTGCACCTCCACCGGCTCAGACATCGAAGAACACCGTCTCTCCCTCGCCCTGCAACCGGATGTCGAACCGGTAGCCGTCGCCGTCCTTGGCGGCGACCAAGGTGCCGCGGCGGGCTTCCGGGACCGACGCCAGCACCGGATCCCCGGAGTTGTCGTCGTCCTCGAAGTAGATCCGGGTGACCACCCGGTGCAGGAGCCCGCGGGCGAACACCGAGACGTCGATATGCGGGGCCTGCGTACTGCCCGCCGGACCGGGCAGCGAACCGGGCCTGATCGTCCGGATCTCGTAGTTGCCGCCCGGATCGGTGGGGCAGCGGCCGAAACCCCGGAACCCGCCGTCGACGGCTCCGCGCGGGTCGTCGGGGTGGTCGAACCGGCCGTCGGCGTCGGCCTGCCAGGTCTCGATCATCGCGTCCGGGACGGGTTCGCCCGCCCCGTCGAGGACGCGGCCGTGGATCAGGATCGCGGCGGGTTCGTCCGCGGGGACGACGTCCGGCCCGTCCGGCCAGGGCAGGCCGATGGACAGGTACGGGCCGACGGTCTGGGAAGGCGTCGTCTCCGGCATCAGTGCTCGTCCTCCTCGTCTTCGAAGACCGAAGCCTCGCGGCCGCGCACGACGATGTCGAACTGGAAGGCCAGCGCCCACTCGGCTTCCGTGCGGTCGAGGTCGAAGCGCGCGATCATCCGCTGCCGTGCCTTCTCGTCCGGGATGGAGTTGAAGATCGGGTCCTGCGAGAACAGCGGGTCTTCCGGGAAGTACATCTGGGTGACCAGCCGCTGGGTGAACGCGCTGCCGAACACGGAGAAGTGGATATGCGCCGGCCGCCAGGCGTTGTCGTGGTTCTTCCACGGGTACGCGCCCGGTTTGATGGTGGTGAACGTGTAGCGCCCCTCGGAGTCGGTGAGCGTCCGGCCCGCGCCGTCGAAGTTCGGGTCGAGCGGCGACGGCCAGCGGTCGCCGGTGTGCCGGTACCGGCCGCCCGCGTTCGCCTGCCAGATCTCCACGAGCGAATCCCGGATCGGCCGCCCGTCGCCGTCGAGCAGCCGTCCGGTGACGATGATCCGCTGGCCCTGCGGCTCTCCCGCGTGCCCCTGGGTGAGGTCGTTGTCGAATTCGCCGATCCGGCCCGGCCCGAGCGCGGGACCGGTGACCTCGGTCAGCAGATGCGGGAGCACGATCAACGGCTCTTTGGGATGCCGCAGCGCCGTCGACCGGTAGCCGGCGTAGTCGAGCGGCGGATGCGTGCCGTCGGGATCGCGCCGGTAGCGCGGGAGCCTCAGTTCTGCGGGTGCGGACATGGTTTCCCCCCAGCGCGGGTCAGCGGGTGTCACTGGGCTTCGAGGACGACGGCCAGCCCCTGGCCGACGCCGATGCAGATGGCGGCCAGGCCCCACCGGCCGCCGGTGCGGCGCAGGTGGTGGGCCAGCGTGCCGAGGATCCGGCCGCCGGAGGCGCCCAGCGGATGCCCGATCGCGATCGCGCCGCCGTTCACGTTGACGATCTCCGGGTCGAGTCTCGACCAGTCCCGCAGGCAGGCCAGCGACTGCGCGGCGAAGGCCTCGTTCAGTTCCACGGCCGCGAGGTCCTCCCAGCCGATTCCGGCGCGCTCCAGGGCGATCTCGGCCGCGCGCACCGGGCCGATGCCGAAGACGTCCGGGTCGACGCCCGCCGCGCCCCGGCCGGCGATCCGGGCCAGCGGCGCCTTGCCGAGCCGCTTCCCGGCCGCCTCGTCACCGAGCAGCAGCGCGGAGGCGCCGTCGTTCAGCGGGGACGCGTTCGCGGCCGTGACCGTCCCTTGTGGACGGAATACCGGCTTCAGCTTCGCGAGCTTCTCCGGGCTGGAATCCGGCCGGATGCCTTCGTCGCGGGTGAGTTCGACTCCCTCGACGGGGACGACGTGGCCGTCGTAGAACCCCTCGTCCCAGGCGCGGGCGACGTTGACGTGACTGCGGACGGCGAACGCGTCCTGCTCGTCGCGGCCGATGCCGTAGCGCTCGGCGAGCTGCTCGGTGGACTCGCCGAGCGAGATCGTCCACTGCTCGGGCATCTTCGGGTTGACCATGCGCCAGCCCAGCGCGGTGGAGTACAGCGTCTGGTTTCCCGCCGGGAAGGCCTTCTCCGGTTTCTGCATGACCAGCGGCGAGCGGCTCATCGACTCGACCCCGCCCGCGACGGCGAGCGAGGCGTCGCCGACCTGGACCGACCGGCTGGCCTGCATGACGGCGTCGAGACCGGATCCGCACAGGCGGTTGACCGTGGCACCGGGCACGGTCGTCGGCCAGCCCGCGAGCAGCGCCGCCATTCGCGCGACGTTCCGGTTGTCCTCGCCGGCGCCGTTGGCGTCGCCGAGCACCACCTCGTCGACGGTGGCCGGGTCGAGGTCGTTGCGCTCGGCCAGCGCCCGCAGGACGGTGGCGGCAAGGTCGTCCGGGCGGACCCCGGACAGGGCGCCGCCGTACTTGCCGAACGGGGTACGGATGGCGTCGAACAGGAAGACGTCGGTCATGCGCTCGCCCTTGTGAGGTCTCGGAGGATGCGGAGTTCTGCCTCGGTCGGCGCCGGGGTGGTTCCCAGGTCGCCTGCCACCTTCAGTTTCCACCCGGTCGCCGCGACGACCTGATCGACCTCGACCCCGGGGTGCAGCTCGGTCAGCGTGAGCTCGGCGGTCTCCGGGTCGGGCCGCATCAGGCCGAGGTCGGTGACCACCAGCGTCGGCCCGGCCCCGGGGAGGCCGAGGCGCTCGCGATCGCCCTTGCCGGCGCCGTGACCGAACGAGGTCACGAAGTCGACCTTCTCGACGAACGTGCGGGTGCTCTGCCGGAGCACCACGAACACCTCGCGGCAGGAGGCGGCGATCTCCGGGGCGCCACCCGCCCCGGGGAGACGCACCTTGGGGTTGGCGTAGTTCGAGGTGCTCGTTGCCGCCGAGGACTCGTCAGCGGAGTCCGGGCCGATGACGGTGGTGTTGATGTTGCCGAACTTGTCCAGCTGGGCGGCGCCGAGGAAGCCGACGTCGATCCGGCCCGGCTGGAGCCAGTAGTTGAAGACCTCGGGGACGCTGACCACGGCGTCCGCGGTGTCGGCGAGTTCGCCGTCGCCGATGGACAACGGGAGCCTGCTCGGTTTGGCGCCGAGGCAACCGGATTCGTAGATGAGCGTCAGATTCGGCGCGTGCCCGCGGCGGGCCAGGTTGGCGGCCGTGCTCGGCAGGCCGATGCCCACGAAACAGGACATCCCGTCGCCGAGCGCGCGAGCGGCGGCGACGCTCATCATCTCGTCGGAGGTGTACTCGGTCATGCCTTCACTCCCGTCAGCTCGCCGAGCCAGCGGGTGAAGCTCTCCCTGTCCCGGCCGATCGCGTCCCATTCCTGGTAGGCGTCGTTGTCCCGTTCGTAGTACCCCGCCGCGTACGACGGCCTCGCGCCGCCGGGAACCTCGGCCACGGCGGTGAGGGCCCACGACGGCAGCACGATCGCGCCCGGCCGCGGCTCCAGCTCGTCCACGATCTCCTCGACGGTGACCAAGGATCGCTTCGCCGCGAGCACCGCCTCCTTCTGCACGCCGGTGATGCCCCAGATCTGGACGTTGCCGGACCGGTCGGCGCGCTGGGCGTGCACGATCGTCACGTCCGGGTTGAGGGCGGAGACGGCGGCCAGTCGCTCACCGGTGAACGGGCAGGTGATGGGTTTGATCGTGTCGGTCTGCGCGGCGAGATCGGTGCCCGTGTACCCGCGCAGGACGGCGAACGGCAGGCCCGAAGCGCCGGCGACGTACCGATTCGCCATGCCCGCGTGACTGTGTTCCTCTATCTCCAGCGGTACCGGCCAGGAGTGCTGGACGGCGTCGCGGAACCGGTGCAGCGAGCCGACTCCGGGGTTGCCGCCCCACGAGAAGATCAGCTTGCTCGCGCAGCCCGCGCCGATGAGCTGGTCGTAGACGATGTCCGGGGTCATGCGGACCAGCGTCAGGCCGGTGCGGCGCTGGCGGATGATCTCGTGGCCGGCGGCCACGGGGATGAGGTGCGTGAAGCCCTCGAGCGCGACGGTGTCCCCGTCGTGCACCAGCCGTGCCACGGCCTCCTTCAACGACAGCAGCTCAGCCATCCCCACTCCCGGCTCGTTCGAAGCGCGTGTTCGGATCGCGCACACATGTTCTGCATATGAACATAGCACAGGCGGGCCGGTCGTGGCACTGCTTCGACCCGGCGAATCCGGATCAGCCGGCGCGACCGCGCAGCCAGGTGCGGTACCGGCGAAGCGCGACGGCCTGCAGCACCGTTTCCACCACGAGCGCCGGCTTCGGGTCGATGCCCGGCTTCGTCGGCCGTCCCGCGCCGAGGCGCCGCAACTGCCGCCGGACGCGGGCCATGCTCGCGGCGGACGCGACGGCCTTGTCCGCGATCCGGATCGGCCGGAGGTCCACCTTGGCGTCCCGGTCGTGCCGCCACCTGGCGGGCAGTCCGGGATCGACGGCGAGAGCACTGCCCATGCCGACGAGTTCGACGCCGCTCGCCAGCACTTCCTCCGCGACCGGCCTGCGGGCCACGCCGCCGGTCAGCATCAGCGGCAGCGCGCTGGTCCGCACGAGTTGCTCGGCGAGTGTCAGGAAGTAGGCCTCCCGCGCGCGGGTGCGGTGGTCGCCGGACTGTCCGGGAAGAGACCGTGCGCGTCGAAGGCGAACCGGACGTCCTGGCCGTCCTTGCGCAGCATCTTCGCGGCGCCGACCAGACTCGGTTCGGACGGCTTCCCCTTGCCCTCTTCGGCGGCGGACACCGGGCCTGCCGCGACGAGTGTCGTGGCGAGGACCATCGCGGCACCGACGACGGCGAGTTCTCGTGATTGTTTCATGTTCCACCCCTGGAATCCCCTGCTCGCGGAGCCTTTCCGCACTCATCAGCATCCCGGCGCACCCGGCGGTGACGACTCCCCCGCGTAGGGGAAGCGCCTCCCTCATCGCGGGGATTTCCACATTTGGGATACCAACTGCCGCGCACTAGGCTGGCGACGTGACCTCGAAGATCGCGGTGACCCGGTGGATCCCCGACGAAGCGCGGAAAGTGCTCGCCGAAGCCGGGGAGGTGAAACTCTCGCGCGCCGACCGGCCGCTGACGCGGGACGAACTGCTCGAGTTCGTCCATGGCGCGTCCGCGATCGTCGGCATGCTGCACGACCGGCTCGACGGCGAGGTCGCCGACGCGGCGGGTCCCGGATTGAAGGTCGTGGCGAACGTGGCCGTCGGCTACGACAACGTCGACGTCGCGGCGCTGTCGGAGCGCGGGGTCACCGTCACCAACACTCCCGGTGTGCTCACCGATGCCACCGCGGATCTGGCGTTCGGGCTGATCCTCGCGGTCACCCGGCGGCTCGGCGAGGGCGAACGGCTGATCCGCTCGCGTACCCCGTGGTCGTTCCATCTGGGGTTCCTGCTCGGTTCCTCGCTGCAGGACAAGACGCTCGGGATCGTCGGGCTCGGCCAGATCGGGCAGGCGGTCGCGCGGCGGGCGCTCGGTTTCGGCATGCGGATCGTCTACTCGGGACGATCGCGGGCCGCCGAAGACGTCGAGAAAACCCTGGGCGCGGAGTACGTGCCCTTCGGCGAACTGCTGCGAAGTTCCGACGTCGTGTCGCTGCACTGCCCGCTCACGCCGGAGACCCGGCATCTCGTCGACGCGGACGCGCTGAAGTCGATGAAGCCGGACGCGTACCTGATCAACACCACACGCGGCCCCGTCGTCCACGAAGCCGCGCTGGCGGACGCGCTCGAAACCGGCGAGATCGCCGGAGCGGGCCTCGACGTGTTCGAGGCCGAACCCGAGGTCGAACCGCGGCTGCTGAACCGTGAAAACGTCGTCTTGACGCCGCATCTGGGATCGGCGACCGTCGAGACCCGTACCGCCATGGCCGTGCTCGCGGCCGAGAACGTCGCGTCGGTGCTCACCGGCGGAAACCCGCTGACGGAGGTTCGTCCATGACTCGTGTGGTCATCGCGCCCGACAAGTTCAAGGGAAGCTTGACCGCGGTCGAGGCCGCGGCGGCGATCGCCCACGGCGTCCGCGACGCGCTGCCCGAAGCCGAGGTCTCCTCCTGCCCGGTCGCCGACGGCGGCGAAGGAACGCTCGACGTCCTCGTCGCGGCAGGCGGCCGTCTCGTGGAACTCCCGGTCCGCGGGCCGCTCGACGACACCGTCGACGCGCGCTACGTGACGCTCGACGGAACGGCCTACATCGAATCGGCCCGCGCGTGCGGCATCGAATTCGTGGAGCCGAGCCCGGAAGTGGCGCTGGCCGCGCACACCTGGGGCGTCGGCGAACTCCTCGCGCACGCGCTCGACAACGGCGCGCGGCGCCTGGTGCTGACGGTCGGCGGAACGGCGAGCACCGACGGCGGCGCCGGGATGCTGGCGGCACTGGGCGCCGGGGTCTTCGACGCGTTCGGCTCACCGGTCGGACTCGGCGGCGGCACGCTGGGCCGTGTCGCACTGGCCGAACTCGGCCCGGCGCGCGAACGGCTCGGCTCCGTCGAAGTCGCCGTCGCCACCGACGTGACGAATCCCTTGCTCGGGCCCCGTGGCGCGGCCGCGATCTTCGGCCCGCAGAAAGGCGCGGGCCCGCGCGAGGTCGAGCAACTGGACGAAGCCCTGTCCCGCTGGGCACAGGCGCTGCGGAACGCCGGGACCCCCGATGTCTCCGATCTTCCCGGAGCGGGCGCGGGTGGCGGGGTGGCCGCCGGGGCGATCGCGGGGCTCGGCGCCAGCGTCGAATCCGGTTTCCAGCTCATCGCCGGACTCACCGGGGTCGCCGGCGCCATCGAACGCGCCGACCTCGTCATCACCGGCGAGGGCTCACTGGACGAGCAGAGTCTCGACGGCAAGGCCCCGGCGGGCATCGCGGCCCGCGCGCAGGAGCACGCGGTGCCGCTGATGGTGCTGGCCGGACGGATCCAGCTGGACCAGAGCCAGCTCGCCGGCCTCGGGGTCGTGGGCAGCGCCGCCCTGATCGACCACGCGCCTTCGCTCGACCACGCGCGTGCGCACGCGGCGGAACTCCTGCGCGAGCGGGCCGGTGAGCTGGTCCGCACCTGGGCCCGGTCTCAAGCCTGAACCCGCCGGGCTCAGCTGCCAGGCTGGGGCTGAGCCTGCGGGAGTACGGCGAAGGCGGCTTCGCCGGTTTCGTCCTGCTGGACGTCGAGCACCTTGTCGTCGAGCAACGCGGCCGCTTCGGGCTCCAAGAATACCTTCGGGCCGCCGTCGGCGCCGAGGACCTTGTCGCCGGTCTCCGGTTCGGGGGCGACGGAAACCGCGAGCTGGGGACTGTCCCCCTGCTGCGAGTGCATCGCGAACCGCAGGCCGCCTCCGTCCTGTCCGTTCTCCTGTCCGGTCAGTGCGGTGATCGCCTCGGCGGCGGCTTCGGTGACTGTCAGCATCTCTGCCCTTCCTTCGTCGCGGTCTTGCACTTGACCGACCACGCTAGGGGCTGTCGGCATGGCCCGCCGTCTGAGTGAAGATCACTTCTCGCCGACGTCCGGCTCCTCCTCGGCCAGCCGCATGGTGTGCGACTCCCCTTCGCGGATCTCGGCGGGCGTGGTCCCGAAACGGTCTGCCCCGCTCCAGTGCTCGGGTGGTTCGACACCCTCTTCGAGCGGGTCGACGCGGAGTTCGTCTTCGTCGAGTGCCTCGCTGGGATCCAACGTTTCCGGTTCCGCTGTCTCACGGTCGCTCATCGGCCGCTCCCTCCTGGTCGGACGTCAGCCGGGCCGTGCTGTACTCGACCCGGTCCCTGTGGCTTACCCGACGTCTCCGCAGGCCAAACGGCCACGCTGTCGCGGGGATCACAATTTCTCAGGTGGTTCATTAGCTTCACAAGTTTGTGAAATGAGGAGTAGCGTCGTCGGTATGACCACCACCAGGTGGGCGCCAGGGCACCGGATCATCCGGCGCGCGCCGGAGCGGCATCACGAACTCGGCAACCATGCCGCTTGGTACGTCGTGGCCGGCGTCGCCGCCACCGGCCTGCAGGCGGTGCTTTTCCTTGTCCTACAGCCGATCCTCGGCCCCCAGTTCGCCAATCTGGTCGCACTCGCGGTCACGACCGTCGGGAACACCGAGTTCCACCGCAGGGTCACCTTCGCCACCCGGGAGAGCAATGCGGGCAAACGGCATTTCCAGGATCTGGTGACCTTCGCCTTCTACGCCGCGTACGGCTCGATCGTGCTCGCGTCACTCGACGCGGTGATCACCGAGCCGACCGCACTGGAACAGACAGGCGCCCTGCTCGCGGCCAGCGTCGTGGGCGGCATCGCGCGCTTCGCGGTCCTTCGCTGGTGGGTCTTCGCGCGCCGGAACGCCTAGGCGTTGTCCGGCCGGCCTGCGCGAGGGGCTTCGTGATGCAGGTGGTTCCTGGCGGTGCGGGCGGGGATGACCTGGGCGCGAAGACCGCGCGCAGGTCGGCCGGAGACCGCCTAGTCTCTTCGCGTGGCAGAGATCAACAGCCCGCAGGACGGCGGCTCCGAACCCGATTACCGATTCACCCTCGCCAACGAACGGACCTTCCTCGCCTGGCTCCGGACGGCGCTGGGCCTGCTGGCCGGCGGCGTCGCCGTCCACCAGCTGGTTCCCGATCCGAGCGCGCTGAGCACCGTCCTGGCGGGACTGTGCGTCGTGCTGGCCGCCGTCGTCGCGGCGAGCGCGTATCCACGCTGGCGGCAGGTGCAGAGCGCGATGCGCGCGGGACGGCCGCTGCCGAAGAGCGGGATGCTGGTCCTGCTGACCGCCGGGATCCTCGCGATCACCCTGACGGCGGCGGCGCTGGTGATCTTTTCGTGAGCCGACGCGATCACGGAGCGCAAGCGGAACGGACCGGGCTCGCTTGGCGCCGGACCGCGCTCGCGGCTACTGCCTGCACACTCCTGCTCTTGCACGCCGCGGCCCGGCGGGACTGGGGGACGGCGGTCGTCCCGGTCGCGTTCGCGGGCGCCATGGTGATCACCTTCGTCGTCGCCGGGGCGATCCGTGAACGAGCACTGCGCCGTCCGGGAACCCCGAAACCTCTTAACAGAGTCCTTGCTGTCACGGCATCGGCACTCGTCGTAGCGACGGCGGTCGCACTGATCGCGGTGCGCTAACCGCCGCGCACATCCTGCGACGCCGAAGGCCGTTTTCCCGACGCAGAGTCTCGGTTGTATTAAGCCGACTCCGGCGAATGGGCTATCTCTAGTTGAAATCTTTACTGCCGTCCGATCGACGCCTACGATTACGCTGCGTCGCAACGGCGGCAGGTGGATCTGATCTTACGGAGCATCTGCCGCCCTCAATCGTTACGGAGTGTTGACCCCTCGACAGCGACGGTCTCAGGGTCGGCCGGGGAGGACGACCATGCAAGCCACTTCCAGTGCGTCCAGAACCGTCACCCCCGATGCGGTCCCCGGATACACGACTCCGGAGAACCTGCCTCGACCGGGCGGACGGCTGACGAAGGAGGACCTCGATCCCCTCGTCAAGGACGCGGGCGACGGCAATCCCGCCGCGATCCAGTCCCTCCTCCGGATGATCGGTCCCGTCGTGGTCCGCTACTGCCGCGCCAGAATGGGCGGCCGCGACCTGTCCTACCTGTCGGCGGACGACGTCGCGCAGGAAGTGTGCATGGCGGTGCTGAAGGCGCTGCCCGGCTACCAGGATCGCGGCGGTTCGTTCCTCTACCTCGTCCACGCCATCGCCGCCAACAAGGTCGCCGACGCCTACCGCGCGGTCTCCCGCGACCGGTCGGAACCGGTCCCGGAACTGCCGGAACGGCCCATCGGCGACAACGAACCCGAAACCCACGCCCTGCACCTGGACCTCGGTGCCCGGCTCAGCCGCCTGCTCTCCACCCTCCCGCGGGTGCAGCAGGAGATCCTCGCCCTCCGCATCGCCGTCGGCCTGTCCGCCGCCGAAACGGCCGAGGCGCTCGGGATCTCCGCAGGCAACGTGCGCGTGACGCAGCACCGCGCACTGGCCCGCCTGCGGACGATGGTCAAGCAGGACGAGTTCTGATCTTTTCTCCTCCTGCCGCAGGTCATCGACCGGCGGCTCAGGCGCCCGGACCCCGCGCCGCCCACTTCGTCCTTTCCCGGTTCACAGCCGGGTTTTCGTCGTATCTCGTGACTCGCGTGTTCGAAAGCGGAACTCACGTGATTGGAGGCGGTAGGCCCGCCGCGCCGTGCCGTCGAAGAACTCCAGCCGTTCGCTGTCACTCAGCGAGCCCGTCAGCGAAAAAGCGGTGTCCACGACGACTTCGTACGCGGCCGCGAGCTCGCAGACCGGCCAGTCCGAGCCGAACATCAGCCGCGAAGCCCCGAAGGACTCCAGGACGTGCTCGGCCCAGCGCGCCAGCTGCCCGACCTTCCACCGCGCCCAGTCCGCCTCGGTCACGAGCCCGGAAAGCTTGCAGTACACGTTGTCCAGCTCCCCCAAAGCCGCGACACCGTCCGCCCACGGCTGCCATTCGCCCGTGGCGATCGGCGGCTTCCCGGCGTGGTCGAGCACGAAAATCTGGTCCGGCAACGCTTTCGCGGCGGCGAGCGCGGCGGGGAGTTGCGGTGGTTTCACCAGCAGGTCGTACGCCAGCCCTGCCTCGCCGAGGGCGGCGAGACCGCGCAGGACCTCGGGCCGCGTCAGCCACGACGGGTCCGGCTCGTCCTCGACCTGATGCCGGATCCCCACCAACGGCCCGGAAAACGAGGCCACGCGCTCGACGACGTCGGGCGCGGTGAGGTCGGTCCAGCCGACGACGCCCACGACGAGCGGTTCGGCCCGAGCCGCCGCCAGGAACTCGCGCGTCTCCTCCTCCGATGAGACCGTCTGCACCAGCACGGTCCCCTTCACCCCGGCCGCCTCGGTCACCGCGCGGAGATCGTCCACTGTGTACGGACGGCGGATCGGATCCAGTGCCGTGCCGGTCATCCACGGGTAGTCCCGTCGTGCGGGATCCCAAAGGTGATGGTGCGCGTCGATCACGCCCGTTCCTCCTGTCGCAGCACGGTGTCCTCACGCAACAGTCCCGCACGGATCAGGTCCGTCCACAACTCGCGCGGCACCGGGCGCCGGAACCGTTCGGCGTTGAGCCGCACCTGGCCGGGATCGTGCGCGCCGACGACGACGGACACCACCGACGGATGCGCGGCGGGCAACGCCAGCGCGGCTTGCGGGAGTTCGACGCCGTGCCGCTCGCAGACGTCGGCGATCCGCTGGGCGCGCTCGACCAGTTCGGCGGGAGCCTCGGCGTAGTCGTACATCGTGCCAGGCGACGCGGTGGCGAGGATCCCGGCGTTGAACGCCCCGCCGGCCACCACGTCCACACCGCGTTCCGCGCACAGCGGGAGGAGGTCGTCGAGCGCGGGCTGGTTGAGCAGGGTGTACCGGCCCGCCAGCAGGATCACGTCGAGGTCGAACCGGCGGACGAACTCGGTGAGCATCGGCGCCTGGTTCATCCCGGCCCCGATGGCGTCTACGACACCCTGCTCCCGCAGTTCGAGCAGCGCGGGGAACGCGCCACCGACGGTGTCCTCGAAGTGTTCGTCCGGGTCGTGCACGTAGACGACGTCGACGCGGTCGAGCCCCAGCCGCTCCAGACTGTCCTCAAGCGACCGGAGGATCCCGTCGCGACTGAAGTCCCACCTGCGTTTGTACGCGGCGGGAACGACGAAACCCTGTGAGTCGGTGCGCGAAGCGCCTTCGGGATCGGGTTCCAGCACGCGGCCGACCTTCGTCGAGACCACGAAATCCGCGCGCGGATACGCCGAAAGCGCCGCGCCCAGCCGCCGTTCCGACAGCCCGAGACCGTAATGCGGGGCGGTGTCGAAGTAGCGGATGCCTTCGTCCCACGCCTGCCGGACGGTCGCTTCGGCGGTCTCGTCGGTGATGGCGTGGTACAGGTTGCCCAGCTGCGCGCAGCCGAGCCCCAGCGGGGACAGGGGGATCGTCACGGAAGCTCCCAGACGAGGCCGAGCCCCGAATCGCCGCCCGAGTAGTCGTCTTCGACGTCGAGCAGCTCCGACATCCGCGCCTGCCACGGAATGTTGGCCGGGTGATCGCGCAGGACCGCGCGCATCTTCGCGTAGTCCTCGACCTCCACGACGTGGAACAGGTCGAGCCCGTCCCGCCAGATCCGCCACGAACGCACACCCGCACCGCGCAGGGCTTCGTCCAGCTCAGGCGGGATAACGGCGTGGACCGACTCGTATTCGGCCTCCTTGCCCGGCTTCAGCCGGGTGTGGAGTGCCACTCTTTGTAGTGCGACACCGTGGGTCACCGCGCCTCCTCAACTCGAAACATGGCACTCTGTCAACTGACACTCAAACATCCGAGGTCTTCGGGGAGGGCGGTGGAACATGCCGGTCACCGATGTCGCGATCGACAAGATCAAGGACATGATCATCTCCGGCGAGCTTGCTCCGGGCGACAGGCTGCCGAAGGAGGCCGAACTGGCCCAGCGGCTCGGCCTGTCCCGCAGTTCGCTGCGCGAAGCGGTGAAGGCGTTGTGCCTGATCCGCGTGCTCGACGTCCGCCAGGGCGACGGGACGTACGTCACCAGCCTCGAACCGAATCTCCTCCTCGACGCGATGACCTTCGTGGTGGATTTCCACCGCGACGACACCGTGCTGGACTTCCTCGCCGTGCGCCGGATCCTCGAACCGGCGGCGACGGCGCTGGCCGCGATGCACATGAGCGACGAGGACATCGAGGAACTAGGCCGCCTTCTCGACGAACTGGCCGACTCGCCGACGGTGGAGGCGCTGGTCGCGAACGACCTGCAGTTCCACCGCAAGATCGCCGACGGTTCCGGCAATCCGGTGCTGTGCTCGCTGCTGGACAGCCTGTCCGGCCCCACCGCGCGGGCCCGCATCTGGCGCGGGCTCACCCAGGAGGGCGCCGTCGCGAAGACCCGCGAGCAGCACACGGCGATCTACGAGGCCATCGCGGCCCGCGAGCCCGAACTCGCGCGTTCGTGGGCGACCGTGCACGTGGCGGGCGTCGAGCAGTGGCTCCGCAACGCCCTCGGCACCGCCGACGACCCCACCACGGCCGCCGAAGCTTCCTGACACAGCACCCCTCCCGAGGCTTCCGATAGCTCTTACGCCGTGCAATGAAGGGGCCTTTCATCGCAAATTTTGCAATGAAAGGCCCCTTCATTGCATCGGTGTACTAGGTCTGGGCCTTCCCGCCGGCATAGCGGGAGATGATCAACGCGACCAGGATGATCACGCCGTAGATCGCCTTCAGCCATTCCGGCGGCACCTGCGCCACCTGCAGCAGGTTCGTGACCGTCTGCAGGAGCAGCACGCCGGTGAGCGCCCCGACCAGCGTGCCCTTCCCACCGTCCAGTGAGACACCGCCGATCACCGCAGCCGCGAACACCTGAAGGATCAATCCGTCGCCCTGATCCGCGCCGAGCGCGCCGACGTAGCCGGTGTACGCGAGCCCGCCGAGCGCGGCCAGCACACCGGCGACCACGAAGACACCCCACGAGATCCGGTCGACGCGGATACCGGCGGCCCGCGCGGCCTCCCGGTTGCCGCCGATGGCGTACAGCGACCGGCCGATCCGGTGATACCGCAGCCCCAGCCCGAACACGGTGAACAGCGTCGCGGCCAGCCACACCGACATCGGCAGTCCGATGAACGTCGTCGTGGCCAGCGCGGTGAACACGTCCAGCTGATCGAAGAGCGTCTTCCCCTGCGTGGACCCGATCTGCGTGCCGCGCAGCACGGTCAGCATCGCCAGCGTGACGATGAAGGCGTTCAGCTTCAGCTTGACGATCAGGAAGCCGTTCACGAAGCCGACCGCGGCACCGGCCACCAGCACGGCGAGGATGCCCGCGAAGCCGGGGATCTCGGTGCCGAAACCCGAGGACGCCACCGGGATGACCAGCATCGCGCCCAGTGCGGGCGCCATGCCCATGGTGGATTCCAGTGACAGGTCGAACTTCCCGGTGAGCAGCACCAGCGATTCGCCCAGCACCACCATCGACAGCGCGGCCGAGGCGGACAGGATTCCGACGATGCTGCCGAAGGTCAGGAACGTGTCACTGATCAGTCCTCCGATGATCAGCACCACGATGAGCGCGGGCACCAGGGCGAGTTCGCGCAGCCAGCGGAACTTCCGGCGGCGGGGCGGGCCCGCGAACGACGAAGTCTTCGGATCGGTCACCGTTCGACTCCTTCGATGTCGGCCACCAGGTCGCCGTCCGACCAGCCCGCCCGGTGTTCGGCGACCACGGCACCGGCGCGCAGCACCAGCACCCGGTCGCTCAGCCGAAGATCGTCCAGCTCGTCACTGACGATCAGCACCGCCTTGCCCTCCGCGCGCACCCGGTCGACGACCGCGAGCAGCGCCTCCTTCGACTTCACGTCCACGCCCGCGGTCGGGTTGATCAGCACCACCAGTCGCGGATCCCCGGCCAGCGCGCGGGCGAGGACGACCTTCTGCTGATTGCCGCCGGAAAGGTCGGACACCGGCTGGTCCGCGTCGGCCGCGACGATGTCGTAATCCTTCAACGCCTGGGCGGCCCGGCCGTATCGCGTGCCCGGCGACGCCAGGCCACCCTTCCCCATTCGGTCCAGAATGGACAGTGTGGCGTTGTCCGCCACGGAATGCTCCAGCACCAGTCCCTCGTGATGCCGGTCCCTCGGCACGCAGCCGATCCCGGCGCGGATCGCGGCCGGGATGTCGCCCGGTTTCAGCGGTTGCCCGTCCACCCGGACCGTGCCGGATGACGGCGAGCGCAAGCCGTACACGGTTTCGGCGACCTGGTGCTTGCCGCTGGCGTTGCTGCCCGCGAGCCCGATCACCTCACCGCGATGGATCCGGAACGTCACATCCTCGAAGCCGTCACCGGAGAGGCCGTCGACGGTCAGCACCTCGTCGGCGTCCGCGGCCAGCGCCTCGCGGGCGGAGGCGTCGCGCACCGAAAGCCCGCCCTGCTCGCCGGTCATCGCGTCGATCAGCTCGGCACGGCCGACCTCGGAGACCGGCGCGGTCAGGATGTGCTTGGCGTCGCGCAGCACGGTGACCGCCTGACAGACTTCGTAGACCTCGTGGAGGTGATGCGAGATGAACAGGAACGTCACCCCGTTGTCCTGCATCTGGCGCATCCGCGCGAAGAGCCGTTCGATCGCCTGGCTGTCCAGCTGCGCCGTCGGCTCGTCCAGCACGATGAACCGGGCACCGTAGGAAAGCGCCCTGGCGATCTCGACGAACTGCCGGTCCTCCACCGAAAGCTCACCCGCCGGGGTGTCGACGTCGACCCGCACATCCCAGGAGTCGAGCAGTTCCCGTGCCTGACGGCGCAACCGCTGCCAGCCGATCGCGAAACCCTTGCCGGATTGGCGGTTCAGGAACAGGTTCTCCGCGACGGTCAGCTGCGGGACGACCATCGCGTGCTGGTAGACGCAGGCGACCGCGCGTTTCCAGTCGTCCTGCCTGGACAAAGGCGGTGCGGGAACACCGCCGAACTCGACGCGACCGGTGTCCGTTTTGGACAGTCCGGTGAGGATGGAGACGAGGGTCGACTTCCCGGCACCGTTGCGGCCGACGAGCGCGTGCGACTCGCCGGGGTGCACGGTGAGGCTGACGTCGGACAGCGCCATGGTGGGCCCGTAGCGTTTGCCGACGCCCTGTGCGCTGACCACCGGCACGGCGGCGGATCCGGCGGGCAGCGCGCTCACAGGTTGTTCCCCCAGAGGGCCTTGTCGTCCACGTTGTCCTTGGTGACGACGGGAGCGGGGAGCTGGTCTTCCAGGATGCCGGGGCGCACCTCGACGACGGTGCTGCCGTGATCGGTCGGCCCCGCCTTGAAGGTCTCGCCCGCCATGGCCTTCTTGATCCAGTACATACCGTACTTGGCGTAGTCGTCGGCGGGCTGCGAGACGGTCACGTCGAGTTCGCCGGCGCGGATCGCGGCCAGTTCCTGCGGGATGCCGTCGTTGCTGACCAGCACGACATGCTTCGGGTCGCCGACCGGGAAGTAGAGGTTCTTGCGCTTGAGCGCCTGCTGCGTCGGCGCCAGGTACACGCCGCCCGCCTGCATGTACACGGCCTTGATGTCGGGGTTCGCGGTCAGCAGACTGTCCAAACCGGACGAGGCCTTGTCCGCCTTCCACTCGGCGGCGACCTCCAGCACCTGGACGTCCGGGTACTTCGTCTTCATGCACTGCCGGAACGCTTCGGAGCGGTCGCGGCCGTTGACCGAGGCCAGATCACCCATGACCTGCACGACCTTGCCCGACGTCACCTTCGCGCCGATCGCCTCGCAGGCCTTGGTGCCGTACGCCTTGTTGTCCGCGCGCACCACCATCGCGACCTTGCCGCTCTCCGGCGCGACGTCGACCGCGACCACCGGGACACCCTTGTTCTCCGCCACCTTGAGTCCCGCGACGACGGCGGCGGAGTCCAGCGGCGTCACGACCAGGCCCTTGACGCCCTGGTTGAGCAGGGTGTTGATGTCGGTGATCTGCTTCGCCGAGTCGCTGTCCGCGTTGACCGTCGGCAGCGCCTCGACGCCCTGTTCCTTCGCCTTCAGCGGTACGTAGTTGTTGTAGGCCTGCCAGAACGGCGAGGTCAGCAACGGGATCGTCGCGCCGACCTTGCCGCCTCCGCCCGCACCCTGGGGAGCGTTGGCGGCGTTGTCCTTTGTGGACCCACACGCCGACAGGGTCAGCCCGAGCACGGTGGCCGCGGCGGCCACCTTGATCACCCTCGTACGCACCGCATCCTCCTTGATGACAGCGAAAAACTACTGCTGGACCGGGCCGCGCGGACGCAGCCCGTACATACCTCCGTCGACAGCGAGCGCCGTGCCGGTGGTCGAAGCCGACAGCGGGCTGGCGAGGTACACGACCGCGTTCGCGACCTCGTCCGCGGTGACCAGCCTGCCCATCGGCTGACGGGCGGCCAGCGCGGCGCGTTCGGCCTCCGGATCGCCCGCGGCGTCGAGCAGCCTGCCGACCCACGGGGTGTCCGCGGTGCCGGGGCAGACGCAGTTGACCCGGATCCGGTCGGCGAGGTGGTCGGTCGCCATCGCCAGGGTCAGCGAGAGCACCGCGCCCTTGCTGGCCGAGTACAGCGCGCGGTCGGGCAGGCCCGCCCACGCGGCGATCGAGCAGGTGTTGACGATCGCGGCCGACGGCGAGTTCTTGAGATGCGGCAACGCCGCCCGCGCCAGCCGCACCATGCCGACGACGTTGATGTCGAGCACGCGGTGCCATTCGTCGTCGCCGTTGGCGGTGACGTCACCCTGCGCGCCGATGCCCGCGTTGTTGACCAGGACGTCGAGCCTGCCGAACCGGTCCGCGACCGCGTCGATCGCCGACCGGACCTCTTCGTCGGCACCGACGTCGCAGCGGAATCCGGCGAGACCTTCGGGAAGGTCGCCGGGGTTCAGGTCGAGGACCGCGACCTTCGCCCCGCGCGAGGCGAGCAGGTCCGCGGTGGCCCTGCCGATTCCCGACGCGCCTCCGGTGACCGCCGCGACGAGGCCTTCGAACTCACTCACTTGCTTGTCTCCGTCCATTCCGGACCGTCGGGGAAGGTGAACCGGCGCAGCGTCGCGTCGTGCATCCGGGCCGAGAAACCCGGCGCGGACGGGGCGACGTAGCGGCCGTCGACGACGGCGGCCGGATCGGTGAAATGCTCGTGGAGGTGGTCGACCCATTCGATGGACCGGTCGGCGTCGGAACCGGACACCGCCACGAAATCGAACATCGACAGGTGCCGGACGAGTTCGCAGAGCCCGACACCGCCGGCGTGCGGGCACACCGGGATCCCGAACTTGGCCGCCAGCAACAGGATCGCCAGGTTCTCGTTGAACCCGCCGACCCTGGCGGCGTCCAGCTGCAGTACCGAGATCGCGCTCGCCTGCAGCAGTTGCTTGAACACCACGCGGTTCTGGACGTGCTCGCCGGTGGCCACCCGGATCGGGGCGAGCGCCTTGGCGATCGCGGCGTGCCCGAGCACGTCGTCGGGCGAGGTGGGTTCCTCGATCCAGTACGGGTCGTACGGCGCCAGCGCGGTCATCCAGGTGATCGCGGTCGAGACGTCCCAGCGCTGGTTCGCGTCGACGGCCACCTGGATGTCCGGACCGACGGTCTCGCGGGCGAGCTTCATCCGGCGGACGTCGTCCTCCAGATTCCCGCCGACCTTCAGCTTGATCATCTCGAAGCCGTCCGCCACCGCCTGCTCGGCGAGCCGAACCAGTTTCGCGTCCGAGTAGCCGAGCCAACCGGGGGAAGTGCTGTACGCGCGGTATCCGTCGCGCTCGATCCGGGCGATGCGTTCGGCGCGGCCCGGTTCGGCGGCGCGGAGGATGTCGAGCGCCTCCTGCTCGGTCAGCGCGTCGGACAGGTAGCGGAAGTCGACGAGGGAGACCAGGTCCTCCGGCGACATCTCGGCGGCGAAACGCCACACCGGGAGCCCCGCGATGCGCGCGGCGAGGTCCCAGGCGGCGTTGACGACCGCGCCGATCGCCATGTGCGCGACACCCTTTTCCGGGCCGAGCCAACGCAGTTGCGAGTCTCCGACCAGTGCCCTCGACAGAGCACCGAGTGCGGCGGCGTCGGCCGGCACGTCCCTGCCGACGACATGCGGCTCCAGCGCGCGGATCGCCGCGGCCTGGACGTCGTTGCCGCGCCCGATGGTGAAGGCGAGCCCGTAGCCGTCCGGACCGCCGTCGGTGTGCAGCACGACGTACGCGGCCGAGTAGTCCGGGTCCGGGTTCATGGCGTCCGAACCGTCGAGGTCCCGCGAAGTGGGGAACCGGACGTCGAGCACCTCCATGCCCACGATCTTCGCCATCACGCCTGCCTGACGTTCTGGCGCTGACGGCCGAGGCCGTCGATTTCGAGCTCGATGACGTCCCCTTCGCGCAGGTACGGCTTGGGGTCCGGCTGCCCGAGGGCGACGCCCTGCGGAGTGCCGGTGTTGATGAGGTCGCCGGGGCGCAGCACCATGAACCGGCTCAGGTAGCGCACGATCTCGGCCACCGAAAAGATCATGTCCTTGGTCGACGAGTCCTGCTTCTTCTCGCCGTTGACCCACAACCGCAGGCCGAGGGCCTGCGGGTCGGGGACCTCGTCGGCGGTGACCAGCCACGGGCCGAGCGGATTGAAGTTCTCGCACGACTTGCCCTTGTCCCAGGTGCCGCCGCGTTCGAGCTGGAACTCGCGCTCGGACACGTCGTTCGAGACGGTGTAGCCGGCGACGCACCCCAGAGCCTCTTCGGCGCTTTCGAGGTAGCGCGCGGTCTTGCCGATGACGACGCCGAGCTCGACCTCCCAGTCGGTCTTGGTCGAACCGCGCGGCACGAGCACGTCGTCCTCCGGGCCGACCACGACGTCGGGCGCCTTCATGAAGACGACCGGTTCGCCCGGGACCTCGGCGCCGGACTCCTCGGCGTGCTGCCGGTAGTTGAGGCCGATGCAGACGACCTTGCCGGGCCGCGCGATCGGCGCGCCCACCCTGGCCCGCGCGGCTTCGGAGCCGGCTTCGGGCAGCTCACCGGCGGCCAGCGCGGCGGCGACCCTGGCCACGCCGTCGCTCGCGAAGAAGCCGCCATCGATATCGGCGGTCAGCCCCGAGAGGTCGCGCAGCGTGCCGTCCCCGGCACGTACGAACGGACGCTCACTTCCCGGCTCCCCGAGTCGCAACAGCTGCACGGATTTTCCCTTCAAGCCGAACCGCCAGCAATCAACGGCTCCCAACGCGACGAACAGACATCCGATGTATACCCGACAACCTTCGCCAAGATCTAGGGCCGTTCGGATTCGAATGGAAAATTGATCGGATCAGTCTTGCGAAGTCCGGGTGGCGAGACTCACAGCGGGAATAGTTACCTACTCTAAGCAAGTTGTTCCTCGCGGAACCATGACTGGGGAAGGAACGAGCATGACCATCGCGCCCGAGCGGGTGGAAGAAACCGTCGCGCGGCCCCGCACGAGCGGACGCGCCCGATTCGTCCTGATCCTCGGCGGCCTGTCCGCCTTCGGGCCCCTGTCCATCGACATGTACCTGCCCGCGCTGCCGCAGATGGCGGGCGAACTGCGCGCGGCGGACGCGACCGTCCAGCTCACGCTGAGCGCGTTCATCATCGGGCTCGCCATCGGCCAGCTGATCCTCGGACCGCTGTCCGACGCGATCGGCCGCCGCAAACCGCTCGTGGCGGGCCTCGCGCTCTACATCGTCGGCTCGATCCTGTGCGCCGTCGCCCCGACCGCCGAACTGCTCATCGCCGCACGCGGCGTCCAGGCCTTCGGCGCCGCGGCCGGCATCGTGATCGCCAGGGCGACCGTGCGCGACCTCTACTCCGGCACCGCGATGACGAAGTTCTTCTCGCTGCTCATGCTGGTCAACGGGCTCGCCCCGATCCTGGCGCCGATCATCGGCGGCCAGATCATGAACTGGACGTCGTGGCGCGGCGTGTTCGTCTGCCTGACCGCGTTCGGCGCGATCCTGCTCGCCGTCGTCTTCTCCCTGCTGCCCGAACCCCTCCCCGAGGAACGCCGTACCCCCGCGCGGTTCGGCTCGGTGATGCGGAAGTACGCGAGCCTGCTCCGGGACCGCGGCTTCCTCGGCTACGCGCTGGCCTCGGGGCTCATGTTCGGGAGCCTGTTCGCCTACATCTCCGGCTCGTCCTTCGCGCTGCAAGGCGTCTACGGCCTCAGCCCGCAGGCGTACAGCCTGGTGTTCGGGCTCAACGGCATCGGCATCGTGGCCGTCGGCCAGCTGAACGGGCGCATCGTCGGCCGCTTCCCGGAACGGACCCTGCTGACCGTCGGTCTCGTCATCGCGGCGGTCGCCGGATTCGGCGTCCTGGCCGCGGCGGTACTGGACCTCGGCCTGATCGGGCTGCTGGTCCCGCTGTTCGTCCTGGTGTCGAGCATCGGCATGGTGGCGCCGAACGCGAGTTCGCTGGCGCTCGCCGAGCAGGCGCGGTCCGCTGGTTCGGCGTCGGCGCTGCTGGGCGTGCTGCAGTTCGTCGTCGGCGGACTGGCGACGCCGCTGGTCGGGCTGGGCGGCGCGAGCACCGCTGTCCCGATGGGGATCGTGATGGCGGCCTTCGGCGTGCTGGCGCTGCTGGCCTTCGGGACCATGACGCGGCCTTCGGTGGCTTCGGTGCCTCTCGCGCCCGTCGCACAGGAGGCCTGACCCCCTGACGCGCGCTAGGAAAGGACCTTTCCTTGCAAATTTTGCGAGGAAAGGTCCTTTCCTAGCATCCCGAGGGGTCACCCCAGCGACTTGAGGTCGGCCGTCCTCAGCTGCTCCGCGGTCACCGCCGCGCGTCCCTCGACCAGGGCCTTCAAGGCGTCCCCGTCATCCCACTGGTTGACGTTCATCGCGGCGGTCACCTGCCCGTCACGCAGCCAAAACGCCGTGAAGTCGCGCGACGCGAGGTCGCCCCGCACCACCAACTGATCCGCTTCCGGATCGGCGAGCCCCCGGTATTCGCAGCCGAGGTCGTACTGGTCCGAGAAGAAATAAGGGCTCCGCAGGTACGGTTCGTGCTCGCCCAGCAGGTTTCCGGCGACGTGCTCGCCCTGCCACTTCGCGTTCGACCAGTGCTCGACGCGGACACGTTTTCCGTAGCGGGGATGGAACTGCGCGGCGATGTCGCCGATGGCGTAGACGTCGGGCGCCGCCGTCCGCAGGCCGGCGTCGGCGCAGACACCTCCGTCGTCCGACAGTTCCAGCCCGGCGGCGTGCACGAGATCGACCCGCGGCGCGGCGCCGACGGCCACCAGCACGACGTCCGCGGAAAGCTCGTCACCACTCTTCAGGCGAACGCCCGTCACCCCGTCCGGGCCGCCGGTGAATCCGGCGACGCCTTCACCCAGACGCCAGTTCACGCCGTGCTCGGTGTGCAGATCCTTGAAGACCCCGGACACCTGCTCGCCCAGCACCGCGAGCAGCGGTGAGCCGACCTGGTCGACCACGGTCACCTCGGCGCCGTGCTCCCTGGCGGCCGCCGCGGCCTCGGTCCCGATCCAGCCCGCGCCGACGATCACCACCCGTCCGGCGTCCTTCAGCGCCGAGCGCAGCGCCAGCGCGTCGTCGAGGGTGCGCAGGGTCCGTAGTCCGGGCAGGTCCCCGCCGGGTACGGGCAGCGAGCGCGGCCGCGAGCCGGTCGCGAGTACGAGCCGGTCGAAACGGTGTTCACCACCCGCGTCGTCGTGCACGAGCCGCGTGCCGAGTTCGATCCTGGTCGCGGTCACGCCGTTCTTGAACGCGATGTCCTTTTCTTCGTGGAAACCCTCGTCGTGCACCCAGTCGGGTTCATCGGTGTTACCCAGCAAAAGTCCTTTGGACAAGGGCGGTAATTCGTACGGGCGATGCGTGTCGGTGCCGAGCAGCAGGATTTCCCCCGCGTAGCCGCGTTCTCGCAGCGTTCCGGCCGCTGTCGCTCCGGCGAGACCGGCTCCGACGATGACGATCTTCCTGGGTTCGGGCATCGATGACCTCCCAAGCAGTCCTCCCCCGGACGCTACTCCCGTCCCTCCTCGTCCGGCCTAGCGAAAGCGGAAGTCGATCACGATGTGCAGGTTCGGTTAACCCATCAGTAGGAATGTCGGGTAACCCGCGTCACGGCCCCGAAAGCGCCTCGTCCCAGCCTCGGACGAGAAAGGGAGATCATGGGATACGGGAGGATGAGGACGTTGGCACCCCGGGACGAATGGTCGGTCGGCTGCCGGGATCTGGCGGGCAGGCGCAGGGACGTGACGGTGTTCGTGAGCAGCGACAAGATCGTGCTCGTGGCACCGCCCGGAGAGGCCGCCGTACTCGGGCCGCTGGACGTGGGGCGCCTGCGCGCCGCGCTCCGCGACGCCGTCGTCGCGGTGGCCGAACATCCGGACCACAGTGAATGACAACTACCGTTCCTACTTCTGAGTAGGTAGAGTCGGCTCCGTTCGGAAGGAGCAGGCCATGACCACCTACTTCGTGACGGGCGCGACGGGTTTTCTGGGAAAACGCCTGGTCGCACGCCTACTACGGCGACCTGAGACCGTAGCCGTCCACGTTCTCGTGCGGGAGACTTCACGCGGGAAGCTCTCGAGCCACGAGAAGCTCGTTCCCGTCACCGGCGATCTGACCGAACCCTCGCTCGGCATCGATCCCGCCCGTCTGGGGCCCCTCGACCATGTCGTGCATCTCGGCGCGATCTACGACCTCACCGCGGACGAAGCGGCGAACCGCGCGGCCAACGTCGACGGCACCCGCAACGTCCTGGAGTTCGCCACCGCCGCGAAGGCCGGACTCTTTCACCACGTCTCGTCGATCGCGGTCGCCGGGCAGTACGCCGGGCGGTTCACCGAGGCCGATTTCGACCTCGGCCAGAGTTTCGCGTCGCCGTACCACGCGACGAAGTTCGAGGCGGAGAAACTCGTGCGAGAGCACGGGAAAACGCCGTTCCGCGTGTACCGGCCGTCCGCCGTGGCCGGCGATTCGCGGACCGGTGAGATGGACAAGATCGACGGTCCGTACTACTTCCTTCCCGCGATCTCGCGGCTCGCCGCGCTTCCCCGTCGTCTTCCGCTGGCCGCGCCGGATCTCGGCGCCACGAACATCGTTCCGGTCGACTACGTCGTCGAAGCGATGGAGCACCTCATGCACGTCGACGCGCCCAGTGGCAGCACGTACCACCTCGCGTCGCCGCGGCCACAGCCGCTTCACGAGGTCTACAACGCCTTCGCGCGAGCCGCGGGCGGGCCGAAGATCTCCGCGGTCCTTCCTCCCGGACCGTCCGGAGCGCTGAAGCGTGCCGGAACCCGGCTGGCGAAATCCGCGGCCGCCGGATTCGACCGCGTCCCCGGCGGGCGTTCGGCCCGCGCGGCGGTGCTGGCCGAACTCGGCATCCCGCTCGAAGTGCTGCCGCATCTGAGCATGGAGGTCGACTTCGACACGAGCGCGACCACGGCCGCGCTCGAAGGCAGCGGGATCACGTTGCCGCCGTTGAAGGAGTACGCCGGTCCGCTCTATCGGTACTGGCTGGAGCATCTGGATCCCGACCGCGGTCGTCGCCGTCCCGGCCCGGAACCCCTCGACGGCCGCAAGGTGCTGATCACCGGCGCGTCCTCGGGGATCGGTCGCGCGTCCGCGCTGGCCGTCGCCGCGAAGGGCGGCGAAGTGATCCTCGTGGCCAGGCGCGCCGACGAACTCGAACAGGTCCGCGAGCAGATCGTCGCGGCGGGCGGGAAGGCGTCGGCGTATCCGTGCGACCTCACCGACGGCGGTGCCGTCGACGCTCTGGTCAAGGACGTGCTCGCCGCGCACGGCGCCGTCGACATGCTGGTCAACAACGCGGGCCGGTCGATCCGGCGGTCGCTTTCGCTGTCCACCGAACGGTTTCACGACTTCGAGCGCACGATGGCGATCAATTACTTCGGTCCCGTACGGCTGACGCTGGGACTGCTGCCGTCGATGACCGCGCGCGGATTCGGGCACGTCGTCAACGTGACCACCCAAGGACTACAAACGGACACGCCGAGGTTTTCCGCTTATCTGGCCTCGAAGGCAGCGCTGGAGGAGTTCGGGCTGACCGCGGGGCGGGAAACGCTTTCCGACGGCGTCACCTTCACCTCGGTCCGGATGCCGCTGGTACGCACCGACATGATCACGCCGACCGGGTCCTATCGCGGGATGCCGTCGAGTTCTCCCGAACGCGCCGCCTCGCTCGTGGTGAAGGCACTGGAGAAACGCCCCGAGATCCTGAACCTGCCCGAAGGCACGGCCGCCGAACTCGTGACGCTCGTCGCACCCAAGACGACCCGCTTCTTCGCCCACCTCGTCTACCGCGCCATGCCCGAATCCGCGCCGGAATCCCGTGGCCTGCCCCGGAAGGGTCCGTTGGCCTCGGTGGCGGGCGCGGTCACCCGGCTGGTCTGGCGCCGCCGTCCCTGACGTCCCGCCGCCGGGGCTCGTTCGGGGGACGCCCCCGGCCGCTACCATCGGTTTCCGATACGCCGGGGGGTCGGCGGGCACGGGCCGAGGCAGGACGAGGCGGGAAGGGGCAGTGTGGACGTCGCCAGTCCCCCGCTGTCGACCGGACCGGACGCGGCAGTGACATCAGCGGCACGTCCTTCCAGGACAGTGCTACGGCTTTCCTTGCACGTGGCCTGGGTGTTCGCGCTCGCCATCGCCACCGAGCTTCGGGTGGGGCGCTTCGGTTTCCACCCGTCGGACCAGGGTTTCATCCTCGCCCAGGCGTGGCGGGTACGGCACGGCGAGGTCCCGCATTCCGACATCATCTCCGCGCGGCCGCTGGGTTCGGCGTACCTGCACATCGTCGACTTCGCGCTGCCGGGGCCGCTGTTCTTCGTCTCCAGCGTGCTCAGCATGCTGGAGATCATCCTGGCGACCATCGCGTTCGCCGTACTGGTCACCCGCCGCCGCGTCCGCGACTGGGGTCCGGGGCTCACCGGGCTGACGGCGGCCGCGTCGCTGCTGAACCTCAACGCCTTCCCGCTGATGGCCTGGCACACGATCGACGGGATCTTCCTGACCGCCTGCGGTGCCTGGGCACTGGATTCGGGGCTGCGCAACGGCAAGGCCTGGCCGCGGCGGCTCGGCCTGGCGCTGCTGGGCACCGCGGTGTTCGTCAAACAGAGTTTCGCGCCGGTGCCGCTGATCGCGCTGTGCTGGCTGCTGCTGCATCCGTCGCTGCGGGAAGGCGCGTTCCGCACCGGCCGCTGGTGGGCGCGGCTGGCCTGGGATCTGACGGCGCTGGGCGCTTTCCTGGTGTTCTACCTCGGAATCGTCACCCTCGACGGCGGGCTCGGCGCGATGGCCGAGCAGCTCACCGGCGGCCTGCCCGCGTATGGCGAGCGCCTTCTCGGGCTGTGGCTGGAAGATCCCGCGTCCCTGCTGCGGCCACCGGTGCGAGGCTTGACTTTGTTCGCGATCGCCGGACTGTTCCTGGCCCTGCTCGGGATCTTCCGCGACCGCGCGGGGTTCGCCGGCGCGGTCCTCTCGCGGCTGCTGCTCCTGGCCGGCGTGGCGGTGGTGGTCGGCACCGTCGTCGACGGGCACTTCACCGGCGCGTCGCGCTGGGCGGACGTCCTCTGGTGGATCCTCGGTGTCGCGCTCGTGGTGAACTGGGTCGCGTCGCGGCGTTTCCCGAGAATGGGCGCGCTCGTTTTCGCGACCGGCTTCATGACCAGCCTGTCCTGGGGGAACGACACGCCGACGCTGTTCACCGGGACACTGGCGCTGACGGCGATCCTGCTGCTGTCGGACGCGCTGCCACCCCTGCCGGAGCCGCCCCGCCGGGTCGGGCTGGCCGGCGCCACGGCGATGGGCCTGGTCGCGGTGCTGGCGTCGGGCTGGGCCGTGGTCGCGCACCACGACGAGGCGGCGTACCTCGACATGGCGCACGAGAAACTGACCGGTGACCTCGGCGAGGTGACGCCGTCGATGCGCGGGATCCGGACGAACCCGGGCACCTTCACCTACATCTCCCAGATCCAGGACTGCGTCACGCGCTTCCCCGCGGGGCGCACGGCCGTCCTGCCGGACAACCCGTTCGCCTATCCCGCCTTCGGCCTGCGCAACCCGTTCCCGCTGGAATGGCCGCTGCCGCTGGAGATCGTCGCCGACGCTCCGGAACGCATGCTCGCGACGGCCGACGCACTCAACCGCGAAGGCGACTACCTGGTGCTGTTTCAGACCGTGAGCATGCCGGCCCTGGCCAAGGGCGGGCCGGTACCCGCCGAGGTCGCCGGGGACGCGCCGATCTTCGACTACCTCGGGCTGGAGAACGCGCTGCGGTCGCGGCTCACCGGACAGACCGTCACCTGTGGCAGTTTCATCGGCAAGTGGGCGCCTCGCCCCTGATGCGTTTCGTCCTCTGAATGCGGTCCTTGCACACGCAACTACCGCATTCAGAGGACGAAACGCGGGGGTCAATCGACGCCGGCGTCCTCGGGGCGGCCGGAGGCGAGTCCGGCGAGGACGTCCAAAGCGGTCCCGAGCGTCTCCAGGGGCGGCGACGAGACGGCGAGGCGGACCGCGTTCGGGGCGTGACCGGGGACGACGGCGAACGCGGCCGCCGGGGTGACCGCGATCCCGCGGCGCGCGGCCGCGGCGACGAAGGTCTCGGCGCGCCAGTGTTCGGGGAGTTCCCACCAGCAGTGATACGCCTGCGGATCGGCGCGCAGGGTGAACCCGGCCAGCCGGGCCGCCGTCACCCGCTGGCGTTCCGCGGCGTCGAGCCGTTTCGCCCGCTCGACGGTTTCCAGGGTCCCGCCGGTGATCCACCGCGTGGCGGCCTCGACGGCGAACCGGGGCGCGACCCAGCCGCCCGAGCGCACCGCCGCGGCCAGCCGTTCCGTCCATTCCGCCGGCACGGCGAGGAATCCGGTGGTAAGGCCGGGGGCGAGCCGTTTGGACATACTGTCGGCGAACACCGTGCGTTCCGGCGCGTACGCCGCGAACGGGCGGACCTCGGGGCGAAGGAAGGTGTAAATGCCGTCCTCGATCACCGGGATGTCCATCCGGCGCACGGTTTCCGCCAGCTCGACCCGCCGCGCTTCGTCCATTGTGGACCCGAGCGGGTTGTGCAGCGTCGGCTGGACGTACAGCGCGCGGACGGACGCGGCTTCGAGCGCCTCGGGAATGAGACCCAGGTCGTCGGTCTCGATGGGCACCAGCTGGACGCCGAGCCGTCCGGCGAGCGCCTTGACCACGGGATAGGTGATGGCTTCGACGGCGAGACGTTCCCCCATCGGTACGAAGGCGGCGATGGCGGCCGCGATGGCCTGGCGCCCGCTTCCGGCGAAGAGGATTTCCGGCGTCCAGCCTTGCTTCGCGAGCAGCCCGGCGACGGCGTCACGTGCCTGCTTCGAGCCGGAAGCGCTTCCCGGCCGCAGCGCCGCCGTCAGGACGTCGTCGCGCAGCAACGGCTCCAGCGCCTTCCCGACCAGCGCCGTTTGCTCCGGGAGGACGGCGAAGTTGAGTTCGAGGTCGACCGTCGCGCCACCGGGTTCGGCGAGCGCGGTCTCCAACGGCGGCCTCCCGGCACGGACGAACGTGCCCCGGCCGACCTCGCCGACCACGACGCCTCTCCGGACGAGTTCGCCGTAGACCCTGGCGGCGGTCGAGTTCGCGATCCCGCGTTCGCGGGCGAACCGCCGCTGCGGGGGCAGCCGGTCGCCAGGACGAAGCCTTCCCGCCTCGACGTCGGCGGAGATCTCGTCCGCGACTATCCGGTAGTCCTCCACGCCTCATGATGTCATCGGAGGGCGTTGTGAGCCGACTGCGACCTACGGAACACCACAACGGCGGTCTCCTAGGTTAGCCTAACCTGCGTGGAGACCGTGGAAACCCTCACCGAGCAGAGCACGACGTCCCGCCTGCACGCGGACGCGCTGACGCTCGCCTACGACGGTCGGACCGTGGCCGAAGACCTCGGGGTGGTCATCCCCGACCGGTCGTTCACCGTCATCGTCGGCCCGAACGCCTGCGGCAAGACGACGCTGCTGCGCGCGCTCGCCCGGATGCTCAAACCCCGCCAGGGTTCGGTGTTCCTCGACGGACAGGTGATCAGCTCCTTCCCCGCCAAGGAGGTCGCCCGGCGGCTCGGCCTGCTGCCGCAGAGTTCGATCGCGCCCGACGGCATCACCGTCGCCGACCTCGTCGCGCGCGGCCGGTATCCGCATCAGCGGCTGCTGCGCCAGTGGTCCCGTGAGGACGCCACCGTGGTCGCGGAGTCCATGCGCGCCACCGGGGTCGACGACCTGGCCGAGCGGCTGGTCGACGAACTGTCCGGTGGTCAGCGGCAGCGCGTGTGGATGGCGATGGCGCTCGCGCAGGAGACGGACCTCCTGCTCCTCGACGAGCCGACGACCTACCTGGACATCGCGCACCAGATGGACATCCTCGACCTGTGCGCGCAACTGCACCAGGAGCAGGGCCGGACGCTCGTCGCGGTGCTGCACGACCTCAACCACGCCGCCCGCTACGCGACGCACATGATCGCGATGCGGGACGGAGAGGTACTGGCGACGGGCGCGCCCGAAGACGTCGTGACGGCGACGAACGTCGAGAAGATCTTCGAGCTGCCCTGCCGGGTGATGCCGTGCCCCGAAACCGGGACCCCGCTGGTGATCCCGAAGGCCGGGCGCCGCGCCGCGTGATCATCTCGGAGTAGGTTGGCGGCGGAGGTGCCATGTCACAGCAACTGTGGTCCGAAGTGGACGACTACCTGTCCGGAGTGCTCATCCCGGCCGATCCCGCCCTCGAAGGCGCGCGTGAGGCGTCGGATCAGGCCGGGCTGCCGTCGATCGCCGTCGCGCCGAACCAGGGCAAACTGCTCAACCTGATGGCGAGGATGATCGGCGCCCGGTCCATCCTGGAGATCGGCACGCTCGGTGGGTACAGCACGATCTGGCTCGCCCGCGCCCTGCCGCCGCAGGGCAGGCTCGTCACCCTCGAATTCGACCCGAAGCACGCCGAGGTCGCGCGCGGCAACATCGAAGCGGCCGGGCTCGGCGGGCTGGTCGACGTCCGCGTCGGCAAGGCGCTGGACCTGCTGCCGTCGGTCGAGGGCCCGATCGATCTGGCGTTCATCGACGCCGACAAGGTCAACAACCCGGCCTACTTCGAGGCGTCGCTGAAGCTCGTCCGCCCCGGTGGCGTGATCGTGGTAGACAACGTCGTCCGCGGTGGCGCGGTGACCGACGCCGCCAGCGAAGACCCGAACGTCCAAGGGATCAGGCGGCTGCACGAGATGATCGCCGCCGAACCCCGCGTCGACGCGACGGCCGTCCAGACCGTCGGCAGCAAGGGCTATGACGGGCTCACCGTCGTGCTCGTGAAGCCCTGACGGCCCCGGCGACGCGCGTGTCGTCCATCCAGACACGCGTGTCGTCCGTCTGATCACACGTGTCGTCCGTCTGATCACACGTGTCGTCCTCCTGATCACGCGAAAGAGCCGCCTGGGCGCACGGTGGACCGACGCCTCACCGCGGCGCCGTCGTGGCAGGTCGCGGACCGGAGCCCTCCGGCCACCGCACCGGCAGTCCCTGGTGGAAGCCGTTCATGAAGCGCTGCCATATCTCGGCCGGGATCGTCCCGCCGGTCAGTTTCTCCCCGGCGGCGTCCCGCATCCGGCGCGGCTCGTCGGAGCCGGCCCAGACCGCGGTCGCGAGCTGCGGCGTGTACCCGACCGCCCAGCCGCCGGCGTTGTCGTCCGTCTCGTTGTACTGGAAGTCGCCGGTCTTCAACGCCGCCGGGCGATCCTTCAGGCCGGTGGCCAGCACCTGGCTCATCGTGCCGGCGATCCGGCGGCTCAGCGCCTCGTCACCCTTGAACGCGGGTGACCTGTCCGACGGCCGTTCCCACACGATTTCGCCGGTCTCGTCCCGGATCTTCGACACCAGATGCGGAGTGGCGCGCAGGCCGCCGGCGGCGAAGGTCGCGTAGGCGCCGGCCATGTCGCTGGGGCGCAAGGGATAACGGCCGACCGCGATCCCCGGGCCGATCAGGAACCCGTCCTTCTCCCGCAACGTCACCGCGCCGTCGACGGTCTCGGGGATCCCGGCCGCGCGGGCGCCCTCGCGGACCGCTTCCGCGCCGAGTTTCTTCGCCAGGTCGACGAACGGGCCCGGCGCACCCCGCCCCATCGCCTCGCGAAGCGTGCATTTCCCGGTTTCGCCGCACTCGTCCTGGAACGTGAAGGTCTCGCCGAGGAAGTCGACCTTCGCGGGCGCCTTCAGCGGTTCGTCCACGTTCACCCCCCGGTCGAGCCCGGCGGCGAGGATGAACGGCTGGAACGCCGAGCCGGTGCCGTACGGGGTGCCGGCGTAGTCGTGCACGCTCCACCCACCGCCGTTGTAGGCGCGGATGGCGCCGGTCCCGGGTTCGACGGCGACCAGCGACGCCCGGAAGTGCTCCGGCTGTCCCCGCAACCGCTCCTTGACCGTCTTCTCGGCCTCGGCCTGCGCTCGCGGATCGATGGTCGTCTCGACCCGCATCGCGCCGCCGCGGAGCCGGTCGAGCGGGTAGCCGACCTGCTCCAGTTCGGCGAGAACCTGCTGTTTGATGTGGTACTGCTCGTAGGTCACCCGACCGGCCCGAGTCTCCGACGGCGCCTGGATCGCGTCCTCCGGGTAGGTCATGGCGACCGCTTCGGCCTGGCTGACGTAGCCGCGCGCGACCAGCTTGTTCACCACGTAGGACCAGCGTTTCCTCGCGTGCTCGTGGCTGGAGGCGTACGGGTCGTGCACCGACGGCGACTGGATCATGCCCGCGAGGAAGGCCGCCTCGCTCCAGGTCATCGAGTCGTCGAGCTTGCGGCCGAAATAGGCGTTCATCGCCGACGCCGGGCCGTAGGTGCCTCGGCCGAACGAGATGATGTTGACGTAGCTGGAGAAGATCTCCTTCTTGGTCTGCTGCTGGGTGATCTTCGTGGCGAGCACCAGCTCGGAGAACTTGCGGGTGAGGGTGGCGTCCTCGTTGCCGGTGGATTTCTTGATGTACTGCTGGGTGATCCCCGAACCACCGCCGACGCCGGTCACCAGCGCGCGGCCGAGCCCGGTGAGGTCGAAGCCCTCGTTGTCCCAGAAGGTCGGGTCCTCGGTCGCGACGATCGCGTCGCGCAGTTTCGCGGGGACGGCGTCGTACGGCACGAACAGCCGGTCGCCGCCGGGCGGGACCACCTTGAGCAGTTCGGAACCGTCGGCGTTCTGCAGGACGACGGTCTTGTCGAGGTCGGCGAGCACCTCTTGCGGGCTGCGGACGTCGAGCAGGACGTACGCGAGCCCGAACGCGACGACGGGGATGCCGATGAGCAGGCCGAGCGTCCAGGCGGCGATCCTTCGCCACCTGCGCTTCTTTCCCTCCGGCTCGGAAGTGGCCGTGGTCTCCGACTCGGGTGCGTCTGCCTCATCCGGGTTCTCCACGCCAGGTTAGACGCCCGAACGAGTGAAAAGGTTGTGGGAAAATCACCGAATCGCGCCTGCCCCCTACCTCGTTTCGTCCTCTGAATGCGGTAGTTCGTGTCGCCAGCTACCGCATTCAGAGGACGAAGGGATGGAGGGTCAGGCCAAGAACGCGCGAAGCAGCGAAGCCGTCCCTTCGACGTGCTCCGCCATCGCTCGGCGCGCCGCCTCGGCGTCGCCGGCGAGGATCGCGTCGACGATGGCCTCGTGCTGGGCGTTGGAGTGCTCCAGATTGGGTTCGAGCAGCGGGATCATGTCGAGCAGCTGGTTGACCCGCATCCGCGCGTCGGCCATCGCCGTGGTCAGCGAGCCGGACGCGGTGACCTCGGCGATCGCCAGGTGCAGCCGCGAATCCTTGCGCCGGTAGTCGCCGACGTCGGCCGCGGCCGCCTCGGCGAGCGTGCTGGTCAGATGCTGCCGGTCGGCCGGGCTGAGCGAACGTGACGCCGCCATCTCGGCGGCGCCGGTCTCCAGGACGTGCCGCAGGCCGAGCGCGTCCTCCAGGGTGGCGTGGTCGACCTTCCGCCCGTCCGCGGCGGGCGGGTCGGGCAGGACGTCGTTGACGAACGTGCCGCCGTACCGACCGCGCCGCGACTCGACGTAACCCGCGTCGGACAGCGCGCGGATGGCCTCGCGCAGCGTCACCCGGCTGACCCCGAGCCGCTCGGCGAGCTCGCGTTCCGAAGGCAGCCGCTCGCCCGCGCCCACCACACCCAGCCGGATCGCCTGGAGCAGCCTTTCGACGGTCTCCTCGAAGGCGTTGCCCGCGCGCACCGGGCGGAACAGCGCGTCACCCGCGTTCGCGACCGTGCTCGACTCCACCCTCCGAGTTTAGGCCGCCCGCAATTCGTCCTCTGGATGCGGTACTTGCGTGTGCAACTACCGCATCCAGAGGACTAAACGCGAGGGGTCAGCATTCGATGACGTTCACGGCGAGGCCGCCGCGCGAGGTCTCCTTGTACTTCACGCTCATGTCGGCGCCGGTCTCACGCATGGTCTTGATCGCCTTGTCCAGCGTCACGATGTGCGAACCATCGCCGCGCATCGCCATCCGCGCCGCGTGGATCGCCTTCGACGCGCCGACGGCGTTGCGCTCGATGCACGGGATCTGCACCAGCCCGCCGACCGGGTCGCAGGTCAGCCCCAGGTGGTGCTCGACGCCGATCTCGGCGGCGTTCTCCACCTGCGCGGGCGAACCGCCGAGGACCTCGGTGAGCCCGGCGGCGGCCATGGCGCTGGCCGAACCGACCTCGCCCTGACAGCCGACCTCGGCACCCGAGATCGAGCCCGTCTGCTTGAGGATCGAGCCGATCGCGCCCGCGGTGAGCATGAACGTCACGATGCCGTCGTCCGACGAGCCCCGGATGAACCGCTGGTAGTAGTGCAGGACGGCCGGGATGATCCCCGCCGCGCCGTTGGTCGGCGCGGTCACGACACGACCGCCCGCCGCGTTCTCCTCGTTGACCGCCAGCGCGTACAGGCTCACCCAGTCCATCGCGTACAGCGGGTCGCCGACGCCGTCCTCGGCGAGCAGCTTTTCGTGCAACGCCTTCGCGCGGCGCGGCACCTTCAACCCGCCCGGCAGGACACCCTCGTGCTCGCAACCGTTGCGCACGCACTCCACCATGACCTGCCAGATCTCCAGCAGACCCTCGCGGACCTCCTCACGCGTACGCCACGAAAGCTCGTTGCGCAGCATGATCTCGCTGATCGGCAGCCCGGTGTTCTCGCAGTGCGCCAGCAGATCCGCGCCGGTACGGAACGGGAACTCCAGCCGAGTCGAGTCTTCGACGACGACAGTGTCGGTCTCGTAGGACTCGTCACGGACGAACCCACCGCCGACGGAGTAGTAGGTCCGCTCGCGCAGCACCCTTCCGTCGGCGTCGAACGCGCGGAAGATCATCCCGTTCGGATGCGCGGGCAACGACTTCCGCCGGTGCATGGTCAGGTCGTCGTCCTCGGTGAACACGATCTCGTGTTCACCGCGCAGCTTCAGCAGGCAGGATTCGCGGATCTCCGCGATCTTGCCCGGCACCGTGTCGGTGTCGATCTCCTCCGGACGCTCCCCGGACAGCCCGAGCAGCACGGCCTTGTCGCTGCCGTGCCCGAACCCGGTCGCGCCCAGCGAGCCGAAAAGCTCACTCTGGACGCGGGTCGTGGCCGTCAGGTCGCCGTCTTCAGCGAGACCGTCCACAAAGGTCAGTGCGGCACGCATCGGGCCCACCGTATGAGAGCTGGAGGGGCCGATCCCGATCGAAAACAGGTCGAAGACGCTGATCGCCATTGATCTGCCCTCCTTCCTATCTGGCCAGCAAGGAGCTGGCTTCTTGGGCCGCGGGCCCTTCGGCGGCGAGATGGGCCAAGTTCTCCGACAGCTCTTCGCCGCGGTGGGCCTTCGTCTGCGCGAACAGACGCCCGGCCCGATACGACGAGCGTACGAGCGGCCCGGCCATCACACCAGCGAAGCCCATGGCCTCGGCGGCGTTCGAATGCTCGACGAACTCCTCCGGCTTGACCCACCGGCCCACCGGGTGATGCCTCGGCGACGGCCGCAGATACTGGGTGATCGTCAGGATTTCGCAGCCCGCCTCGACCAGGTCCTTCATCGCCGGAGCCACCTCCTCCGGCGTCTCGCCCATACCCAGGATCAAATTCGACTTCGTCACCAGACCCGCCTCACGAGCACGGGTGATGACCTCCAGCGACCGCGCATACCGGAAACCCGGCCGGATCCGCTTGAAAATCCGCGGCACCGTCTCCACGTTGTGCGCCAACACCTCAGGCCGCGAACCGAACACCTCGGCCAACTGCTCCGGATCCGCGTTGAAATCCGGGATCAGCAACTCCACACCCGTACCCGGATTCAGCGCATGGATCTGCCGCACCGTCTCCGCGTACAACCACGCGCCGCCGTCATCCAGATCATCACGCGCGACACCGGTCACCGTCGAATAACGCAAACCCATCGCCTGCACCGACTCCGCCACCTTGCGCGGCTCAGTCCGATCCAGCTCGGCCGGCTTACCCGTATCGATCTGACAGAAATCACACCGCCGCGTGCACTGATCCCCACCGATCAGGAACGTCGCCTCACGATCTTCCCAACACTCATAGATGTTGGGACAGCCGGCCTCCTCACACACGGTGTGCAGGCCTTCACGCTTGACCAGCCCCTTGAGCTCGGTGAACTCCGGACCCATCCGCGCGCGCGTCTTGATCCACGACGGCTTCTTCTCGATCGGGGTCTGCGCGTTGCGGACCTCGAGCCGGAGAAGTTTGCGCCCCTCGGGGACCGCGCTCATCGGTTGAGGTCCGCGTACAGCGGGTGCTTCTTGGCCAGGAGTTCGACCCGGGCGGCCAGCGACTGGCGCAGGGCCTCGTCGAAGTCCGGGCGCAGCGCCTCGGCGATGATGTCGGCCACCTCGGCGAAGTCCTCGGCGCCGAAGCCGCGGGTCGCGAGTGCCGGGGTGCCGATCCGCAGGCCGGAGGTGACCATCGGCGGACGCGGGTCGAACGGGACGGCGTTGCGGTTGACCGTGATACCGACCGAGTGCAGCCGGTCCTCGGCCTGCTGACCGTCCAAAGTGGAGTTGACCAGATCGACCAGCACCAGGTGCACGTCGGTGCCGCCGGTCAGCACGCGGACACCGGCTTCGGTGCAGTCCGTGCGCGAAAGGCGGTCGGCCAGGATCTTCGCGCCTTCGAGCACGCGCAGCTGACGCTCGCGGAACTCCTCGCTCGCGGCGATCTTGAGCGCGACGGCCTTCGCGGCGATGACGTGCTCCAGCGGTCCGCCCTGCTGACCGGGGAACACCGCCGAGTTGATCTTCTTGGCGAGTTCCTGGCGGCACAGGATGATGCCGCCGCGCGGGCCGCCGAGGGTCTTGTGCGTGGTCGTGGTGACGATGTCCGCGTACGGCACCGGGCTCGGGTGCAGGCCCGCGGCGACGAGACCGGCGAAGTGCGCCATGTCGACCATGACCTTCGCGCCGACCTCGTCGGCGATGCGGCGGAACTCGGCGAAGTCGAGCTGACGCGGGTACGCCGACCAGCCGGCGATGATCAGCTTCGGCTTGTGCTCCTTGGCGAGGCGCTCGATCTCCTCGACGTCGACGATCCCGGTCTCCTTGTCGACGTGGTAGGCGACGACGTTGTAGAGCTTGCCGGAGAAGTTGATCTTCATCCCGTGGGTCAGATGCCCGCCGTGCGCGAGATCGAGACCGAGGATGGTGTCACCGGGGTTGAGCACCGCGACCATGGCGGCGGCGTTGGCCTGCGCGCCCGAATGCGGCTGGACGTTGGCGTGCTCGGCACCGAACAGGGCCTTCGCGCGGTCGATCGCCAGCTGCTCGATGACGTCGACGTGCTCGCAACCGCCGTAGTAGCGGCGGCCGGGGTAGCCCTCGGCGTACTTGTTGGTCAGCACCGAACCCTGCGCCTCGAGCACGCCCACCGGGGCGAAGTTCTCCGAGGCGATCATCTCCAGGGTCGACTGCTGCCGGTCGAGTTCGGCCGCGACGGCGGTGGCGACCTCGGGGTCCACTTCGGACAGGGCGGCGTTGAACATCTCAGTTCTCCTGGGTCAGGACGGCGTACGCCTGGGCGTCGAGCAGGGCGGGCACGTCGCCGGAAAGACGCACCTTCAGGAGCCATCCTTCGGCGTACGGGTCCGAGTTGATGAGCTCGGGGGTGTCCGTTGTGGCCTCGTTCACCTCGACGACCTCGCCGTCCACGGGCGCGTACAGCTCGCTGACCGATTTGGTCGACTCGACCTCGCCGAACACCTCGCCCGCGGTGACGGTGTCGCCGACCGAGGGAAGCTGGACGAACACGATGTCACCGAGCGATTCGGCGGCGAAGGCGGTGATGCCAACGGTGGCGACGCCGTCGGCGACGTTCAGCCACTCGTGTTCCTTCGTGTACTTCAGGTCCTGGGGGATGCTCATGGTTGCGAAAGGGCCTTTCAGGCGCGGGAGTAGAAGGGCAGGGCGACGACCTCGACGGGCTCGATACGGCCCCGGATGTCGACGGAAAGCTCGGTGCCGGGCTCGGAGTGCTCCCGGTCCACGTAAGCCATGGCGATCGGGTAACCCAGAGTCGGCGACAGGGCACCGCTGGTGACCTCGCCGATCTCGTTCTCGCCCGCCAGGACGGTGTAGCCGTGGCGCGGGGCGCGGCGGCCGGAGCCCTTGAGCCCGACGCGCACCCGGGGAACGTCCTTCTTGGACAGTTCCTCGAGCGCGGCCTTGCCCACGAAGTCACCCGGCTTCTCGAATTTGACCACGCGGCCGAGGCCGGCTTCGAACGGGCTCAGCTGGAGGCTGAGTTCGTTGCCGTACAACGGCATTCCCGCTTCGAGGCGCAGGGTGTCACGGCAGGCGAGACCGGCCGGGAGCAGGCCGTGCGGCTCGCCCGCGTCGGTCAGGATGCGCCAGACGGCGGGAGCCTCACCGGCCGGGACGTACAGCTCGAAGCCGTCCTCGCCGGTGTATCCGGTGCGGGCGAGCAGGACGTCGTGACCCTTCACGACGGCCGGGACGCTCGCGTAGTACTTGAGCGCGCCCAGGTCGGCGTCGGTGACGGCGCCGAGGATCTCGACGGCCTTCGGACCCTGGACGGCGATCAGCGCGACGTCCTCGGACTTGTTCTCGACGACCGCGTCGAAACCCGAGACCCGCTCGGCCAGCGCCTCCGCGACCACGGCGGCGTTGCCCGCGTTGGCCACGACCAGGAACTTCTCGTCGGCGAGGCGGTAGACGACCAGGTCGTCCAGCACGCCGCCGTTCTCGTCGCAGATCATCGTGTAGCGCGCCCGGCCCGGCTTCACGCCGGACAGGTTGCCGACCAGCGCGAAGTCGAGTGTGTCGGCGGCCTGCGGGCCGGTCACCTCGATCTCGGCCATATGGGAGAGGTCGAACAGGCCCGCGGTCTCGCGGACGGCCTTGTGCTCCGCCAGTTCGCTGGAATAGCGGATCGGCATCGACCAGCCCGCGAAATCGGTGAACAGCGCACCCAGTCCTTTGTGGACTCCGTGCAGGGACGTCTCTTTCGACATCAAGTGCCTCAGTTCTCGTAGGCGTTGAGCGGCGGGCAGGAGCAGACGAGGTTACGGTCCCCGCGCGCACCGTCGATGCGGCGCACCGGAGGCCAGTACTTGGCCTTGCGATTCACTCCGGCGGGGTACACCGCCAGTTCGCGGTCGTAGGGCAGGTCCCAGTCTCCGACCAGGGTCTCGGCGGTGTGCGGGGCGTTGCGCAGCGGGCTGTTGTCCGCGGTCCACTTGCCCTGCGCGACGGCGTCGATCTCCGCGCGGATGGCGATCATCGCCGCGATGAAGCGGTCGATCTCGCCGAGGTCCTCGGATTCGGTCGGCTCGACCATCAGCGTGCCCGCGACCGGGAACGACATGGTCGGGGCGTGGAAGCCGTAGTCGATCAGGCGCTTCGCGACGTCGTCGACGCTGACGCCGGTCTCCTTGGTGAGCCCGCGGAGGTCGAGGATGCACTCGTGCGCGACCAGGTCGTCCTGGCCGGTGTACAGCACCGGGTAGTGCTGGTTGAGGCGCTTGGCCACGTAGTTCGCGGCGAGGACCGCGACCTGCGTCGCGGCGGTGAGCCCGCCCGCGCCCATCATGCGGACGTACGCCCACGAGATCGGCAGGATCGAGGCCGAGCCGTACGGGGCGGCGCTGATCGGGCCGACGCCGGTCGCGGGACCGGCCTTCTCCAGCATCGGGTGGTTGGGCAGGTACGGCGCGAGGTGCGCGCGGACCGCGACCGGGCCCACGCCGGGGCCGCCGCCACCGTGCGGGATGCAGAAGGTCTTGTGCAGGTTCAGGTGCGAGACGTCGCCTCCGAACTCACCCGGCTTCGCCAGCCCCAGCAGCGCGTTGAGGTTCGCGCCGTCGACATAGACCTGACCGCCCGCGTCGTGGACGATCTTGGCCAGCTCGTCGATGCCGTGCTCGTACACGCCGTGCGTGGACGGGTACGTCACCATGATCGCGGACAGCGTGTCGCGGTTGGCCTCGACCTTGGCGCGCAGGTCGTCGAGGTCGACGTTGCCCTCGGCGGTGCACTTGACCACGACGACGCGCATCCCGGCCATGACCGCGGAGGCGGCGTTCGTGCCGTGGGCGGACGACGGGATCAGGCAGACCTCGCGCTCCTGCTGACCGTTCGCGTGGTGGTACGCGCGGATCGCGAGCAGACCGGCGAGCTCGCCCTGGCTGCCGGCGTTCGGCTGCAGCGACACCTTGTCGTAGCCGGTGACCTCGGCCAGCCAGCCGGACAGCTGCTCGACGAGGACGTGGTAGCCCTCGGCCTGGTCAGCGGGGGCGAACGGGTGGATACCCGCGAACTCGCGCCAGCTGATCGGCTCCATCTCGGTGGTGGCGTTGAGCTTCATCGTGCAGGAGCCGAGCGGGATCATGCCGCGGTCGAGCGCGTAGTCGAGGTCGGACAGGCTGCGCAGGTACCGCAGCATCGCGGTCTCGGAGCGGTGGGAATGGAAGACCTCGTGCGTGAGGTACTCGCTCTCGCGGTCGAGGCCGGTGGGCAGCGCCTGAGTGCTTTCGGCCTGGTTTTCGACGCCGAACGCGTTGAGCACCTTGGCGATGATCGCGGACGTGGTGACCTCGTCGACGGCGATACGGACGTGGTCGGCGTCGAGGAGGCCGAGGTTGATCCCGTTCTCGCGCGCGACCGCGACGACCGCTTCGGCCTGCCCGGGCATGCGGGCGAGGACGGTGTCGAAGAAGCCCTCGTGGACGACCTCGACGCCCCCGGCGCGGAGAGCGCCGGCCAGGCCGGCGGCGAGTTCGTGGACCCGGGTCGCGATGCGCTTGAGGCCGTCGGGGCCGTGGTAGACCGCGTACATCGCGGCGAGCACGGCGGGCAGGACCTGCGCGGTGCAGATGTTCGACGTCGCCTTCTCGCGGCGGATGTGCTGCTCACGCGTCTGCAGGGCGAGGCGGTACGCGGGGTTGCCGTCGGCGTCGACCGAGACACCGACGAGGCGGCCCGGCAGCGAGCGCTCGAGCCCGGCGCGGACGGCCATGTACCCGGCGTGCGGGCCGCCGTATCCGAGCGGGACACCGAAGCGCTGGGTGGAACCGGCGGCGATGTCGGCGCCGAACTCACCCGGCGCGGTGATCAGCGTGAGGGCGAGCAGGTCGGCGGCGACGGTGTACAGCGCGCCGGCGGCCTTCGCGGTCTCGGAGATGGCGGAGTAGAAGCCCGCGCCGCGCAGCACGCCGGAAGCGCCCGGGTACTGGACGACGACGCCGAAGAACTCCTCCGGCAGGCCGGTGAGCAGGTCACGGACCTCGACCTCGACGCCCATCGCCTCGGCACGGGTGCGGACGACGGCGATGGTCTGCGGCAGGCACTCGGCGTCGAGGACGACCTTGTTGGACTTGGACTTCGACACGCGGCGCATCAGCATGACGGCCTCGGCGACGGCGGTGGACTCGTCGAGCAGGGAGGCGTTCGCGGTGGTGAGACCGGCCAGCTCGGAGACCATGGTCTGGAAGTTGAGGAGGGCTTCGAGACGGCCCTGCGAGATCTCCGGCTGATACGGCGTGTACGCCGTGTACCAAGCCGGGTTCTCCAGCACGTTGCGACGGATGACCGCCGGAGTGACCGTGTCGTGGAAGCCGAGGCCGATCATCTGCGTCATCGGCTTGTTGAGCGCGGCGAGCGCGCGCAGCTCGGCGATGGCGTCCTCTTCGGACGCGGCGGGGGGAAGTTCGAGGTCGCGGGTGACCCGGATCGCGGACGGCACGGCGGCCTGCACCAAGGCATCGAGACTGCCGTAGCCGACCTCGGCGAGCATCTTGGCCTGCTCGGACTCCGAGGGGCCGATGTGCCGGTCGTCGAAGGACGTACTGGTCAAGGGAGCTCCTTGGGTCAGGCGCCGGATAGACCGGTGCGCTGGGAACTCCCCCTCTGTCATGGCACCTGAGAGTTTCACCACCGTTGAGGGTGGCTTTCACCTTGGGTGAGACGCACTTGCGCGCCTGCTTTCCAGAGTGGCCTCGCGTGAAGCGGTAGTGGGTACCTGAGAGATTCCGGGGAGTTTGCTCCTTCGGTGCCCCACCACGTTCGTGGGGGCTCTCCCGCTCCAGCTCGACGGCCCTGTCTGAAGTTGTGCGCACACCGTACCTGGCGTCTTCGAGGCGCGTCTACTTCCAGCCGAGCACGTCACTTGCGTGCTTGGAGCCGTGACTCGCGTGATCGGAGGCGTAACTCGTGAGTTACGCCTCCGATCACGCGAGTCACGGGTCTGATCACGCGAGTTACGCGTTCTCCATCATCATTTCGGCGGTGATCGTGCCGCAGAGCTCGGCGCACCGCGTCATCATGTCGGCCGCGTCGGCGAGCTCGGCGTCACCGGTCTTGGCGCACTCCTGGGCGCACATGCGCATCATCTGGGAGGCGAGGCCGCACATCTTCGCGCACATGCGCATCATCTCGAGGTCGGCGATCATGGCGGAGCAGCGCATCATCATGTCGGCGGACATGCGGGACATGTCCGCGCAGGTCACCATCATCATCCCGAGCTTCGCGCCGCCCATCTCCATGCAGCGCGTCATCATCTTCTCGCACCGGACGTGGCACTCGTTGCACAGGTCGATGCAGTCACGCATGGCGGTACTCATCTGCCGGGTCATTCTGGGGCCTCCTGGCTGGTCCTGGATGCTGGCTTCGCGCTCTCAGGACTACAGCGCAGGTCAGCGGCCCGCCATCCCAGCCACCGGGACGAGTGAGGGGGTCGTGAGTGATAAGGAGCGTTAGAACGACACTTATCACTCACGACGCCCGCGCACCGACGCGCCGGCTTTGACTGACCCCTCACTGAATGCGTGCCGTCAGAGCGGGGTCACATAGGCGCCCGAGATGCCGCCGTCCACCAGGAACTGCGAAGCCGTGATGAACGAGGCGTCGTCGCTCGCCAGGAACGCGACGGCCGCGGCGATCTCCTCGGGCTCCGCGAACCGCCCGACCGGCACGTGCACCAGCCGCCGCGCGGCCCGCTCGGGGTCCTTCGCGAACAGTTCCTTCAGCAACGGCGTGTTCACCGGTCCCGGGCACAGCGCGTTCACCCGGATGTTCTCCCGCGCGAACTGCACGCCCAGTTCCCGGCTCATCGCCAGCACCCCGCCCTTGGACGCGGTGTAGGAGATCTGCGACGTCGCCGCGCCCATCACCGCGACGAACGACGCCGTGTTGACGATGGAACCTTTGCCCTGCCGCCGCATATGCGGCAGGGCGGCCTTGCAGCACAGGTACACCGAGGTCAGGTTGACCTTCTGCACTTTCTCCCACGCGTCGATGCCCGTGGTGAGGATCGAGTCGTCCTCGGGCGGGGAGATACCCGCGTTGTTGAACGCGACGTCGACCGAGCCAAAGGTGTCCACAGTGGTCTGGAACAGGGCTTCGACCTGCTCGGCGTCGGTGACGTCGGCCTGCACGAACAGGCCGCCGACCTCGTCAGCGGCGGCTTTGCCCGCCTCGGCGGAGATGTCGCCGATGACGACCTTCGCGCCCTCGCTCGCCAGCCGCCGCGCGGTGGCGAGGCCGATGCCGCTGCTGCCGCCGGTGATGACCGCGACGCGGCCTTCGAAACGCTGAACCATTCCTAATCCTCCGTGCTGATAAAAAGGTTTTTGGTCTCGGTGAAGGCATCGACGGCGTCCGGGCCGAGTTCCCGGCCCAGTCCCGACTGCTTGAACCCGCCGAACGGCGTCCAGTACCGGACGGACGAATGCGAGTTCACCGAAAGGTTCCCGGCTTCGACGCCGCGCGCGACGCGAAAGGCGCGGCCGACGTCGCGGGTCCAGATCGAGCCGGACAGGCCGTACTCGGTGTGGTTGGCCATGGTCACCGCGTCCGTCTCGCCGTCGAACGGGACCACGGCGACGACCGGGCCGAAGATCTCGTCCGACGCCAGCGGATGCCGCAGGTCCGGCGGGGTGACCACGGTCGGCGCGAACCAGTATCCGGGGCCGACGGGCGCGTTGCCCCGGAAGGCGACCGGCGCCGCGTCGTCCACATAGGACGAAACCTTCGCGTGGTGCGCCGAGGAGATCAGCGGCCCCATCTCGGTCACTTCCAGCCGCGGATCCCCCACGACGACGCCGTTCACCGCGGGTTCCAGCAGCTCCATGAACTTCTCGTACACGCTCGACTGCACCAGGATCAGCGACCGCGCGCAGCAGTCCTGCCCGGCGTTGTCGAAGACGCCGTACGGCGCGGTGGCCGCGGCCTTCTCCAGGTCGGCGTCGGCGAAGACGATGTTCGCGTTCTTGCCGCCGAGTTCCAGCGTCACCCGCTTCACCTGCGCGGCGCAGCCGGCCATGATCTGCTTGCCGACCTCGGTGGAGCCGGTGAACACCACCTTCCGCACCGCCGGGTGGTCCACGAATCGCTGCCCCACCACGGATCCCTTGCCGGGCAGCACCTGGAAGACGTCTGCGGGGATCCCCGCCTCGCGGGCGAGTTCGCCGAGGCGGATCGCGGTCAGCGGGGTGAGTTCGGCGGGTTTGAGCACGACGGTGTTCCCGGCGGCGAGCGCGGGCGCGAACCCCCAGCCCGCGATGGGCATCGGGAAGTTCCACGGCACGATCACCCCGACCACGCCGAGCGGTTCGTGGAACGTCATGTTCACCCCGCCGGGCACCGGGATCTGCTTGCCGCTCAGCCGTTCGGGCGAAGCCGAGTAGTAAGTCAGCACGTCGCGGACGTTGCCCGCTTCCCAGCGCGCGTTGCCGATCGTGTGGCCGGCGTTGGCGACCTCCAGCGCGGCGAGGTTCTCGATGTCGGCGTCGACGGCGTCGGCGAACCGGCGCAGCAGCCGCGCCCGGTCGCCGGGGGCCACCGCTCGCCAGGCGGGGAACGCCGCGTGCGCGCGGGCGATCGCCGCGTCGGTCTCCTCGGCCGAGGTCAGCTCGACCGACCGCACCACCTCTTCGGTGGCGGGGTTGATGACCTCGAACACCGCCGACATGCTCCCTCCCGTGGAGGCGGCATCAAATCCGGTCACTTCGTCTCCTTCGCAGCTTTCACCAGCGCCTCGAAAAGCCTGATGTCGTCGGGATTCTGTTCGGGATGCCATTGGATGCCGAGAACGAACCCGTCGCCGGGCAGTTCGGCAGCCTCGATGGTCCCGTCGGCGGCCCAGCCGACCGGGACCAGCCCGTCGCCGAGCTTGTCGATCGCCTGATGGTGGTAACACGGCACCTTGGTCTCGGCGCCGAGGATCGACGCGACGCGGCTGCCCTCGGCAAGCCTCACCGTAGTGGTGCCGAAGATCCCCGGCGCGGGCTGGTGATCCGCACTGTCCAAAGTGTCCGGCAGGTGCTGCGCGAGCGTGCCGCCCAGCGCGACACTGAGCACCTGCAGCCCGCGGCACACACCCAGCACCGGTTTGCCACTGTCCAAAGCGGACCGCAGCACACCGAACTCGAAGGCGTCGCGGTTCGGCCTCGTGTACGTCGTCGCGTGCTGCTCCTGGCCGTAGCGCGCCGGGTCGACGTCGGCGCCGCCGGCCAGCACAAGTCCGTCCACGGCGGACACCAGCCGATCGTGTGCCCCGCTCACCGGCGGCAGCAGGACCGGAACGCCGCCCGCCGCGACGATCCCGTCGACGTAGACCCTGTGCAACAACGCGGCTTCGGTCTCCCAGACGAGGAACTTCGCGGGTTCCAGATAGGAGGTGAGCCCGATCAGGGGCTCAGAGACGTTCGAAGCCACGGATCCTCTCCCAGTCGGTGACGGCCGCGTCGTACGCGGTCAGTTCGACCTTCGCCGCGTTCAGGTAGTGATCGACGACCTCGTCCCCGAACGCGGACCTCGCGAGCTCGCTCTTGTCCAGCAGGTCCGCGGATTCCCGCAGGGTCGTCGGCACCGTCGGCTTGCCGGAACCGTAGGCGTTGCCCTGGAACTCCGGCTCCAGCTCCAGTTCGTTCTCGATGCCGTGCAACCCGGCCGCGATCAGCGCGGCCACCGCGAGGTACGGGTTGACGTCGCCGCCCGGGACGCGGTTCTCGGTGCGTAGCGAATCTCCGTGCCCGACGACGCGGAGCGCGCACGTGCGGTTGTCGGTGCCCCACGCGACGGCCGTCGGCGCGAAGCTGCCGGGGACGAAACGCTTGTAGGAGTTGATGTTCGGCGCGAAGAAATAGGTCAGCTCACGCAGCCCGGCGAGCTGGCCCGCGAGGAAGTGCTCCATCAGCGGCGAGAACCCGCCGGGACCGTCGCCCGCCAGGACGGGCTCGCCCTCGGCGGAGCGCAGGCTGATGTGGATGTGGCACGAGTTGCCCTCGCGTTCGTTGTACTTCGCCATGAACGTGAGGCTCTTGCCCTCCTGCGCGGCGATCTCCTTCGAGCCGGTCTTGTAGACGCTGTGGTTGTCGCAGGTGGTCAGCGCGTCGGTGTAGCGGAACGCGATCTCGTGCTGGCCGGGGTTGCACTCGCCCTTGGCCGACTCGACGTACAGGCCCGCTCCGCCCATGTCGTTGCGGATCCGCCGCAGCAGCGGCTCGATCCGCGCGGTGCCGAGCATCGAGTAGTCGACGTTGTACTGGTTGGCCGGGCGCAGGTCCTGGTACCGCTTGTCCCAGGCCGACTCGAAGGTGTCGTCGAAGACGATGAACTCCAGCTCGGTGCCGACGTACGCGGCGAGACCGCGTGCGGCGAGCCGGTCGAGCTGACCGCGCAGGATCTGGCGCGGCGAAGGGGCCACGGCGCCGCCTTCCACCCGTTCGAGGTCGGCGAGGACGAGCGCGGTGCCCTCCTGCCACGGAAGCAGGCGCAGCGTGCCGAAGTCCGGGCGCATGACGAAGTCGCCGTAGCCGGTCTCCCAGGACGACATCGCGTATCCGTCGACGGTGTTCATGTCCACGTCGACCGCGAGCAGGTAGTTGCACGCTTCGGTGGCGTGCTCGACGACCTCGTTGAGGAAGTATTCGGCGGCGCAGCGTTTGCCCTGCAACCTGCCCTGCATGTCGGTGATCGCCACCAGCACCGTGTCGACGGTGCCGTCCTCGACCAGTTCCCGGAGCCGATCCAGCGTGAGCATGCCGCGCCTGTTCGCCATCAGCCTCACCTAAAGGTTCGAAGCGGTACCTTTGCGGCTTCTTCCTACCGGGTCGGCCGGACACGGTCAACTCAGACAATGGTCTGATCCGTTACCCATTGCGCACCGTAGTTGATCCCTGGGCGGATTGTCTGCGATGCCCGGCTGAGAAGATGCTGTGAATCCCGCCGCACCGGGAGGAGATCCGCGCATCCGGGACGTTGTACGGATCAAGAGAGGTGAGAAGGAATGACACAGGCATTCACGCAGCAGACCACGTTCACCGAGCCCCAGGGGCGGGCTCAGCTCCCGACGATGCCCAGTGGGTGGCCGATCGGCTCGTACGAGTCGTACTCCGAAGCGCAGCGTGCCGTCGACCACCTCGCGGGAACGGACTTCCCGATCACGGACGTCACCATCGTCGGTGTCGAGCCGGTCCTGGTCGAGCGGATCGCCGGACGGATGGGCTGGAGCAAGGTGCTCACCAGCTCGGCGCTGTCGGGCGCGATGTTCGGTATGTTCCTCGGCCTCGTGCTGAGCCTGCTGAACCCGGGCGCCGGACTGGTGCCGATCCTCGTCGGCCTCGTCGGCGGTATCGGGTTCAACCTGCTCTTCGGCGCACTGGGGTACGCGGCTTCGAAGAACAAGCGCGGGTTCATCTCGCAGAGCCAGCTGGTCGCCCGGCGTTACGACGTCCTGGCCCAGCCGCGCAACGCCGAGAAGGGCCGCGCCCTGCTGGCCGACCTGGCCGCCAGGAGCGCGTTCACCCACTGAGCCTCCCCCACGCGAGCCGGTACCTCAGCACGAGGTGCCGGCTCGCGGCTTTACGGGGGTCAGGCGATGCAGGCCGACCGTGGCGTGCGCCCCGCATCCGCGTTTCGTCCTCTGAATGCGGTAGTTCGTGCTCCCAACTACCGCATTCAGAGGACGAAACGCGGGTGGAGGCGCCCCCGACGGCCGCCTCCACCCGGACCACCTAGCGCGTCGGCTGGGTGGAGTTCGACGGTGGCGCCGCAGAAGAAGGTGGTGCCTGGGCGGTCGTGGAAGGTGGTACCGGCGCGCCCTTCGGGATCGCCGCGCTGAAGGGCACGTCCGTCCTTTCCAGACAGTAGCCGCGGGAACCGTTGTAGCCGTTGAGGTTTCCGTCGTTGTCCTGGACTCCCCGGTCGAGCCGCGGACGCGGGTAGCGGTTGTCGTCACCGACCTTCCGCTTCTCGCCCGTGCTCCGTTCGCAGGCGTACCGGGTCGTGCTGAGCGGACGCCCCTCTTCGTCGTAGAGGTAGATCTCGGTCAGCGGCTTGCCCTCGGCGTCGAACGCGTAGATGTTCTCCACGTCCTGGCTGCCGTACATCAGCTGCGGGTTGCCGTAGTTGTCGTTGTAGTTCGGCGCGTAGGGACTGTTGTAGGAACCGTTGCTGTAGGACCGCTTCGCGACCAGGTCGACCGCCGCGCCCGCACCGCCGAGCATGCTGCCGATGACGAACGCCGAGATCGGCACCGCCAGCCACAGCAACCGCCGGTCGGCCTTCAGCTTCGGGCCCGCCCAGACCACCGCCACGGCGGCCAGCAGCATCAGCGGAAGGAGCAGCACGGCTTCGGTATCGCGGAGCACGAGCAGCAGGCCGAAGATGACCAGCACCGCCGCGCACAGCACCCACCACGCCGGTTTGAGCGTGCGGAAGTAGTTCAGCCCCTTGCTGTTCCGGTCCTTCTGGAACGAGGTCGCGATCTCGCGGAGCTTGACCACCTCGGGCAGTTCCGCGATCGGGGCGACCCCCTTCCGGACCACGTAGGCGACGCTGATCGCGAGCACGGGTGCGACGAAAAGCAGGCCCAGTAACGGATCCACCCGGACCAACACCGCGGCGGCGAAGCCGAACAGCGCGAAGCCCCCGACCGAGAACACCAGGCCCCACAACGCGAACCGCGCTCCGCCGACCCCGGTCTTCACCTTCAGCACGGTGGTCTTGTCGCCCGCGTCGGCCGGACGCGGCGGGTAGCCGCCGGACGCCCGCAGCTCGGCGGCGTAGCCTTCGGGACTGCCCAGCCGCTCGATCAGGGCGTCGACCTTGGGATTGTCCCCCAGTTCCGCCTCCATCTCGGCGAGATGCGGCCGGACGTCTTCGAGGATTTCCTCGACTTCGCTCTCGGGCAGGTCGGCGAGCGCGCTCCTGACCCTCGCCAGATACACCCGCACGGCGGTCGGATTCTGCGTGCTCATGCTGCCTCTCCCAACAGGCTGTTCATCGTCGTGGCGAAAGTCCGCCAGGTCTGCCCCGACTCTTCGAGCCGCTGGCGACCCGGCTCGTTGAGGCTGTAGTACTTGCGGTGCGGGCCTTCCTCGCTCGGCACCACGTAGGACGTCAGCAGGCCTGCCTTGTACAGCCGCCGGAGCGTCCCGTACACCGAGGCGTCGCCCACCTCCTGCAACCCCGCGATACGAAGTCTTCGGAGTACGTCGTAGCCGTAGCCGTCCTCTCCGCGAAGCACCGCGAGAACGGCGAGGTCCAGCACGCCTTTAAGTAGCTGACTGATCTCCACAGTCGCGTCCCTCCCAGTCTTACGCGACAGAAAGTACCACGCATTGCACAGTAGTGCGCACGGCGGAAGCGACTTGCGGCGAACGGGTGGTTCATGGGTTACTTAGTCCAGTAATGAACCACCGCACCCGCACGGGTGCACGAAGACTGGGACGGAGGTGTCGTGCTCGACGAAGGAACACCACTGTTCGTGCAGATCGCCGAACAGATCGCCGACGACATCGCCGAGGGAAGCCTGGCCGAGGGGGAACGCGTGCCGTCAACCAACGAACTCGCCGCCTTCTACCGGATCAATCCGGCGACGGCGGCCAAGGGGATCAACGTGCTCGCCGATGACGGCCTGCTGGAGAAACGGCGCGGGATCGGCATGTTCGTCGCCGCCGGTGCGCGGCAGAAGCTGCTCACCGACCGGCGGCAGCGGTTCGCCGAGCAGTACCTCGACCCGATGCTCAGCGAAGCGCGGCGCCTCGGCATCGACGACGAAACCCTGATCTCGCTCATCCGCGGGAACGGACACCGGAACGGAGGACCCGCCGCATGACGCCGACCATTTCGACCACCGGCCTGACCCGGCGCTACGGCGACCATCTCGCGCTCGGCGATGTCTCGGTCGACATCGAAGAAGGCAAGATCACCGGCCTGCTGGGCCGCAACGGCGCGGGCAAGAGCACCTTCCTGCGCATCGTCACCGCGCAGGAGTTCGCCAGCGCGGGCTCGGTCCGCGTGTTCGGTGAGAGCCCGGTCGAGAACGAGCGGGTGCTGAAGCGCCTGGTGCTCGTCCGCGAAGACCAGCAGTTCCCGGATTTCAAGGTGCGGCACGCACTTTCGGCCGCTTCGTGGTTCTATCCGAATTGGGACGCGGAACTCGCCGACACGCTGCTCCGCGACTTCGACCTGCCGACGAAGCGCCCGATCAAGAAGCTCTCGCGAGGGATGCGCTCGGCGCTGTCGATCACGATCGGACTCGCGGCGCGAGCGGAACTCACGCTGCTCGACGAGCCGTACGCGGGCCTCGACGCCGTCGCGCGCCAGCTGTTCTACGACCGGCTGCTCGACGACTACTCGACCCATCCGCGCACGATCCTGCTCTCCACGCACCTGATCGACGAAGTGGCCGATCTGCTGGAGCACGTGGTGATGATCGACAAGGGCCGCGTCGCCCTCGACGCGGCGGCCGACGAACTGCGCGGCTCGGCCGTCACGGTCTCGGGCCCCGCCCTCGCGGTGGACGACTTCGTCACCGGGCGCCGGGTGCTGCATCGCCGCAAGATCGGCTCGCGGGCTTCGGTCACCGTCGCCGACGCACTCGACGCCGCCTCGAAGGCGAAGGCCAAGGCCCTGCACCTGAAACTCGAGCCGCTTTCCTTGCAGCAACTGATGGTGCACACCTCCACCGGACAGACCGCAGAGGAGGCGTCCGCATGAACACCCTGATCAACGTCGCGCGCTACCACCTGGTGGACCGGCTCCAATACGTCGTCCTCCCGGTCGGCATCACGTTCTTCGCCTTCGGGGTGAATCTCGCGATCTTCTCGCTGCTCCCCGAAACACCGGATGAGAACTACTCCGGCGGCCTGTTCACGCTGTATGTGTTCATGCTCGTCTGTGGCGCCTTGAGCATGACGAAGTCGCTGCCGTTCGGGCTCGCGCTGGGCGTGTCGCGACGGTCGTACTACCTTGGCACGATCCTGCTGGTCGCCGGGCTGTCCGCGCTGTACGCGGTGGGGATCGTCGTGTTCCAGGCGATCGAGGAGGCGACCGGCGGCTGGGGGCTCGGCCTCAACTACTTCCGGGTGCCGTGGCTTCTCGACGGTCCCTGGTACCTGACCCTGCTCACGTCGTTCGTGTTCCTGACGCTGATGTTCGTCTACGGCATGTGGTACGGCCTGATCTACCGGCGCGCCGCGGTGGTGGGTGTCGTCCTCTTCGGCGCCGCGCAGGTCCTGGTGCTGCTGGGCGGGGTGCTGCTGCTCAGCTGGACCGATTCCTGGCCGAAGGTCGGCACGTTCTTCAGCACGCTGACCGTCGGCGGCGTGAGCGGGGTGCTCGCCGTGCTGGTCTGCCTCGCGGGGGTGGGCGGATTCGCCACGATGCGCCGCGTCACGGTCTGAAACCATTCCACACCAAGGAGTTCCGTGATGGCCGTGACTCATGTGGTGCTGTCGGTACTGCTGGCCGCGATCTTCGCCGTGCTGGGGGTGGCGAAGATCCTGCGTCAGCAGGCGTTGGTCTCCCGGACCGGGAGGCTCGGCTTCTCGGTCCGGGAGATCCAGGGGATCGGCGCGCTCGAACTCGCGGGAGCGGCGGGCCTGGTGGCCGGGTTCTTCTGGCGGCCGCTCGGGGTCGCGGCGGCGATCGGCCTGATGGCGTTGCTGATCGGCGCGGCGGTCTTCCACGTGCGGGCGGGCGACGGGATCAAGGACGTCGCCCCGCCGATCTGGCTCGCGCTGGTCTCGGCTGCGGCCGCCATCACCGCGATCGTTTCCGCTTAGGCCGTGTCCGGCAAGTCTTGCCCGCGGTCTCCGCGCCCAAGTGGTCCCTGACGGCACGGGCGGACGCGGCCGAGTACGACCCGACACGAGGCCGATCCGCCCGCACCGCCAGGCACCACCTGGATCACGAAGCCCATCGAACAGACTTACCGGACACGGCCTAGGCCACAAGCGTTTCACGGGCTCGGTCGCGAACGCGTCCGACCACGACGGACCGCCGCCAGGCGCGCGTGACCTCCACCAGCCACGCCGCTTCGGTGGCGATGTCCGGCTCGTCGAGGTAGGTCGCCGGAACGTCGTCGGGGGCGTACCGGCGGCCCGCCTCGGAGGCGACGAGCGCGGCGGCCAAGGCCGCGGCCTCGACCGTCGCGGCGATCCGGGCTTCGGGGATCTTCGCCTTGCGCGCTTCGGCTTCCGCGACCGCCGGGACCTCCGGATCGAAGTAGGGCCGCAACGCGAGAAGACCGTCCCGGATCTCGATGACCCTGCGGTACAACGCGAATTCGACGCCGCCCGGCATACCGGGGCCCGGATCCAGCGCGATTCCCGGGACGGCTTCGCGCAGCGCGGTCCACAACGGTTCGATCCGGCGGTACGTCCGGTACGCGCCGATCAGCCGGAACGGCGCGGCCAGCGCGGGCCCCCACACGCTGAGCGTCGCGCCGGCCCCGGCGAGCCCGACACTCAGCGCCGCCAGGATCGCCGAGAACGTGTCCTCACCGGCGTCGACCGCACCGGTCGTGGCGAGGATGTAGATGTCGTCGACGTCCCAGAAAGTCCAGCCCAGCGCGGAAACCCCGCCACCGACGAGCAGCCACAGCCCGATCCGGAGCGGACCGGGGTCGGCATGACGCGCGAAGCGGGCGAAGACGATCGAGAAGGTCAGCAGGCTGATCAGACCGTAGACGAGGAAAAGGACGTTGTACGCGACGAACCAGCCGAGCTTGCCTGGCCCGGCGGCGGTGTGGTCGCCTACCCGGTAGCTGTCGGACAGGAAGAAGAGCGCGGTTTCGGCGACCACCACGGTCCAGGAAAGCACCGCGTGCCAACCGATCCGCTTGCCCTCCCCCAGTTTCAGCGAACGCGCGAACGCGACCGCGAAGGCCATCGCGCCGATCTTGAGCAGGTCGGCCGCCAGGTTGAGGAGGCTGCCGATGGGTTCTTCGACACCGACGGCGTTCTCCATGGCCGGGGTGAGCAGCATGATGCCGCCCGCGATGCACATCCCGAAGCCGCTGAGGAACCACATCCGCCGTGACGGCTGGGTGTGGCGGGCCTGGATCAGCTTGTAGCCGAAGCCCGCGAAGGCCACCACGCAGCAGAAGTACGCGATGGTCTCGGTCACGGCAGGCGCCGTTTCCGGCTGCCGAAGAGGTCGTCGACCCTCGCCATCCCGCCGGCGAGATCGCTCCCGCTCTCGTCGGGACGCGCGGCGCCGCGCACCGTCGTCCGCGCGACACGGTGCGCGAGGAGACTGGCGAGCAGTTCGGCCTCCTGCTCCTCGACGGCGCTGTAGCTCGTGCGGCCGAGGACACGGCGGACGAGGTCCGGCGACAGGTTCGGCATGAGGGCCTTTCCGGCGGCGGCGTCGAGCACGATCCCGTCGGCCCCGGCGTCGGAGCCGACGTGGCCGCACACCAGGTGGCCGACCTCGTGCAGCAGGATATGCCGTCGGTGCAGGGCGGTGGTGTTGGTCGGATAGAGGATGTAGTCCGCGCGTTCCGTGCTCATCAGCAGCCCGCACGGGCCGCTTGAAGGGACGCTGACCTGCATCAATTCGATGGGGCGGCCGCGTTCGGCCGCCAGTTCCGCGACGAAGGACTCGGCGTCGAAGGGCTCGGGAAGAGTGACGCCGTCGGCGAGACTCCGGCAGCGGCGCCACAACTCCTTACGGCGACGGTCCACTCACGACTCCTTCTTCGGGCCGCCCCGTCCGGATTCCCTGCGGGCGATCGCGTCGATCATGTCGCTGATGGTGTCGAGTCCGTCGGGGGAAAGCGTTACGGCCCGCAGCGCGACGTCGCGGACTCCCGCGTCGCGAAGGGCGCCGAGGAGCGCGAGTTCCTCGGCGATCTTGGCGCTCTGCTCGTCGTCGAAGAAGTACGCGGGCGAGACGCCGAAGAACTGCGCGAGCGCCTCGAGATGGCGTTTCGTCGGATTGTCGCGACGCCCCGTGCGCAGCTGCCACAGGTACGTCGTCGAGAAGCTTTCGCCGGTCGCCTCGCGGCAGGCCTTGGCGACCTCCTCGTGGCTGTACGGCTCGCGATCGGGTCTCAGCACGATCCGGAACAGCTTGTCGATCTTCTCGGCGAGCGTCGTCTTACCGGGCTCGGTCGCGGCCACCATCCCACTCCCTACATGTCGTGCCCGTTCATGCTAGTTGACGCGGAGCCCGCGGCGTACACGACAGTTTTCACCTCGCGCGCGGCTTCGGCTGGCACCGCGGGCAGGAGAACGACGACCGGTTCATGAAGGGGTCGCGCCGGATGGCCGTCCCGCAGCGGCCGCAGGGCAGTCCTTCCTGGCCGTAGGCGTCGAGTGACCGGTCGAAGTAGCCGGACTCGCCGTTGATGTTGACGTAGAGCGCGTCGAACGACGTCCCGCCGGCGACCAGCGCCTCGGCCATCACGTCACTGGCGGCGGTGAGCACGGCGCGGCCGTGTGCCGCGGTGAGTCTGTCGGTCGGGCGGGCCCAGTGGAGCTTGGATCGCCAGAGTGCCTCGTCGGCGTAGATGTTGCCGATCCCGGAGACGAGGGTCTGGTCGAGCAGGGCGCGTTTGAGCTCGGTCCGCCTCGACCGCAGCGCGCGGACGGCCTGGTCGAGGTCGAACCGCGGATCCATCGGGTCGCGGGCGATATGCGCGATGGTGCCCGGCAACGCCGTCCCGTCGACTTCGGTGAGTTCCGCGAGCGCCAGCCCTCCGAAGGTCCGCTGGTCGACGAAGCGCAACTCCGGCCCGTTGTCGGCGAAGCGGAACCGCACGCGAAGGTGTTTCTCGTCGGGGGCGTCATCGGGCTGGACGAGCATCTGGCCGCTCATGCCGAGATGCGCGAGCATGGCCTGACCGTCGGAAAGCTCCAGCCACAGATACTTGCCGCGGCGGCGGGCGGCGGCGATCTTCACCCCGGAAAGCCGTCCGCCGAAGTCCTCGGCGCCGAGTTCGTGGCGGCGGATCGCGCGGGCGTGGAGGACTTCGACCTCGGTGATCGTCCGGCCCGAGACATGCGCCTCGAGCCCGGCACGGACCACCTCGACCTCGGGGAGTTCGGGCATGCCGTCGATTCTCCCACCGGCCCTCGTGAGTGGTGAGGACGGTCGGAAAGCAAAGTCCCGCTGAGGAGGACTCAGGTCGTCTTCGGGGCCTGTTCGACGTCGAGCTCGGCCGAAAGCTGTCGCCAGGCCGTCTCGGCGGCCTTCTGCTCGGCTTCCTTCTTGGTCGTTCCCGAGCCGTAGCCGAGTTCACGCCCGCCGACGAGGACGGTGGCGCTGAACTCCTTGCGGTGATCGGGCCCGGTGTCCTCGACCTTGTACTCGGGCACGCCGAGCCCGGCCGACGCCGTCAGCTCCTGGAGGCTGGTCTTCCAGTCCAGACCGGCGCCACGCAGCGGCGCCTCGGCGAGCAGGTCGTCGAACAGGTGGTGCACGAGCTTGCGCGCGACGTCGATGCCGTGCTGCTGGTACGCGGCGCCGATGACGGCTTCGAGCCCGTCGGCGAGGATGCTCGCCTTGTCCCGGCCGCCGGTGAGCTCTTCGCCCTTGCCCAGCAACAGGTGCTTGCCCAGCCCGCCCTCACCGAGGCCGCGCGCGACCCTGGCCAGCGCGTGCATGTTGACCACGCTGGCCCGGAGCTTCGCGAGCTGTCCCTCGGCCAGTTCGGGATGGGTGTTGTAGAGGTGGTCGGTGACGACCAAGCCCAGCACCGCGTCGCCGAGGAACTCCAAACGCTCGTTCGGCGGCAACCCACCGTTCTCATAGGCATAAGAACGGTGGGTCAGCGACAGCGTCAGCAGCTCGGGTTCGATCGTGATCCCGAGAGCTTCGAGCAGTGGTGCGGGGTCCGCGGGTGGTCCACCGGCAGATTTGCCCCCCATGTCGTCGGCTGCCGATCAGGCGGGCTCGACGACCTGGCGACCGTTGTGCTGGCCGCAGGCCGGGCACGCGATGTGCTGGAGCTTCGGCTGCTTGCAGGCGCGGTTGGAGCAGGGCACCAGCTGAACCGGAGCCGCCTTCCACTGGCTGCGGCGCGCGCGGGTGTTGGATCGCGACATCTTCCGCTTCGGGACGGCCACGAGTAGATCTCCTTCAGACGGTCTGCCCGCGGTCGCGAGCGAACTTGCTTCTCCGGAACGAGCTGGTGCTCGTCAGGCTTGCTTTCCGGGGCCATCGGCCTGGTCGTCGTCCGTTTCGTCATCGAAACGATCGACCAGCGCGGCCCACCGAGGGTCTATCTTCTCATGCCCGTGCCCGGGCTCGAGATCGGCCCACTTGACACCGCATTCGGTGCACAGTCCCCGGCAGTCCTCGGTGCACAGCGGGGCCAGCGGCAGCGCCAGCACCACCGCGTCTCGGACCGTCGGCTCGAGGTCGATCCGGTCGTCCACCAGGCGAGGGATCTCGTCCTCGTCGGTGGTCTCCTCGGTCGCGGAGCCGGGGTAGGCGAAGAGCTCGGTCAGGTCGACCTCGACGTCCTCGGTGATCGGGTCGAGGCACCGCGAGCAGTGCCCCGTCGCGACGGCGGACGCCGTGCCGCTGACGAGCACGCCCTCGACGACGGACTCGAGGATCAGGTCGAGTTCGAGGGCGGAACCGGCGTCGATGGTGATGACGTCGGGCACACCGAGCGCGGTCTCGATGGGGATCGAGCGTTGGACGGCCTTGCTCAGGCCGGCGTGACGGCCGAGTTCGCGGGTGTCGAGCACCCACGGGCTCCGGCCGTCCAGTTGCGCAGGCCTGGCCTGCGGCGACTTGTTCTCAGACATCGATCACCAGGGTACGCAGTGCCCGCCACTTACTTTCGGGCGCGGTCGGCGAAGTCCGTGAAGGCCTCCTTCACGACCTCCCTCGCGAGGGGCCTTCAGGTACTTCGGCGATCAGGACTGGTAGTCGTACAGCGACGTCCGGCTGTTGCCCGGCAGGTTGACCGGGGACCGCAGGTGGTTGCGCCCGGAGTCGACCGTCCGCAGCGTGGTCGCCAGCAGCTCGGAGAACTCGGCCAGCTTCCCGTCGACGTAGGCGTCGCAGTCGCCGCGCTGCTTGTCGGCCTCGACGTGCGCCTCGTCGACGATGCGGGCCGCCTCGCCGTGCGCGGCCTGGACGACCTCGGTCTGGGCGACGAGCCGGGCCTGTTCGGCGCGGCCGTCCTCGATGGCGCGCTCGTAGGCGTCGCGGCCGGCCTGGATCATCCGCTCCGACTCGGCGCGGGAGCGGTCGGTGAGATTCTGGAACTCGGCCTGCCCGGCGGCGACCATGCGCTCGGCCTCGGCGTGCGCGTCGCCCATCATCTGCTCGGCGCGGGCGCGGGCGTCCGCGAGGATGCGCTCGGCCTCGGCCTGCGCGTCGGAGACCGTGCGGTCGGCCTCGGTGTTCGCCGTGGCGACCGTCTCGGCCGCTTCGGTGCGGGCGGTCTGGATCAGCTGATCACGCTTGTCGAGGACGTCCTGGGCGTCGTCCACCTCGCCCGGCAGCGCGTCGCGGATGTCGTCGAGCAGTTCCAAGGTGTCCCCACGCGGGACGACACAACTGGAGGTCATCGGCACGCCGCGGGCTTCCTCCACGATGGTGACGAGCTCGTCGAGCGCCTCGAAAACCCGGTACACGGCCCACTCCCTACCTACTGCTACAGCGATCCCCACATTCCCTGAGATCAGTTTGCCCTCATCGCCGCCGTAAGGGGTGAAAGCGCGCGGTACCGGGCGTGTCCCCGCCGGTACCGCGCGCCGCCTACCGCAGGTCGAGCCCGGGATCGGTGACCAGTCTGATCAGCTGGTCGTCGGACGATGGCGAGCCACCGTCGATCGCGCTGTCCGTCACGGTCACCGACGTGCCGTCGGCCCGGTACACGACCGCCCCGCGCGTCGCCTCGACTTCACCGGGAGGCAGTGACGGGACGATCCCGGAGAGGACGACGGTGCTTCCGTCGGCTTGGGGCAGCTTCACGCAGTCCACCGGTTCGCCGCTCGTCACGCCGGAGATGTCCGCGTCGAGCCCGGCGACGGCCTTTCGTCCCGGCTTACAGCTGTCTGCGAGGGAGAAACCCAGCTTGGCCGCCTCGGTACCGCTGATCGTGAGGACGAGGACACGGGCGAAGCCGCCGGCGTCCCGGTACCCGGCCGTGGCGACGAGGACGTCCCAGTCCTTCACGGTCCGCAGCTGGTGGACGGAGCGGACCTGAATGTCACGGGCCCCGGTCAGCACGGCGGGCAGGATGGCCGTCAGATGCCTGGTGATCCGCGCTTTCTCAGCCGTCAAATCCAACTTCGGCGATATCGGCGGCTTCGCTGGAACAGTGACTTGAGATGTCGGCCCGGCGGGCGTGACCACGGGATCGTCTCCCGGCGCCGCGAACACCACCGCCGCCGCGATCACCGCCAGCGTGGCTCCCCCGGTCAGCGCCACCGCCCGCCGGTTCCGCGTCTTCTTCGCCGCCGTCACGGCGACCTCGTCCGGGTCGAAGCCGAGCGGGGGCTCGGCCAGGGTGATCCCGCGCAGCCTGTTCTCGAGTTCGTCCATCACGCGCTCCTCCCGGAGACAGCCTCGTCGTGCTGTCTCTGCAGGGCCGCGCGGAGGACATCGAGTCCTCGCGCGGCCTGGCTCCTGACCGTCCCTTCCGAACAGCGCAGCGCGACGGCGACCTCCGCGACCGGGAGATCGGCGCAGTAGCGCAGCACGACGGCGGCGCGCTGTTTCGGGGGAACTTCGGCGAGGGCGCGAAGCAGCGAATCCGAGATCCCGGCATCGGCCGGGACGGCCGGCTCTTCGGGGACGACGCCATCGCGGTTCTCTCTGCTCCGCCATGGTCGTCGCCGCTCGTCGAGCCAGCAGCGCATCAGGATCTGCCTCGTGTAGTTGTCGACGGGCCCTTTCCGGCGGACCTTCGACCAGACCCGGTACAGGCGTATGAGCGCGGTTTGGACCAGATCCTCCGCGAGGTGCCAGTCGCCGCAGAGCAGGTATGCCGTCCGCCGGAGCGGTAGCGCCTTCTCCCTGGCGAACTCCCTGAAGCTCGCATCGTCCCCAGACCGCATCGTGCCTCCTCGTCCGTGTTCCGGTGTATCTCACGGACGGGGAGGCGCGAAATGTTGCACGGAGCGGATCAACCGGCGAGGTTCACCAGTTTGAAGGTCGTGTAGCGGTCCGGCGTGTAGACGATTTCGCCGCCCTTGCCGGAGATCACGCGGTCGCTCGTGCCCACCGGGAACAGCTGGTAGTACCCGGCGGCGCACGACGGCAGCACGCCTTCGCGGTTCTCGTAGACCGTGCCGGTCGCGCCGCCGCGCGCGGAGTCCACCACGGACTTCGCCGCGGAGGACAGCGTCGAGTAGCCGATCTTCGTCAGCTTCGAGGTGTCGCCGCAGGACGGCGCCGGGGTGCCGTCGGCGTCGATCACGGAGAAGGTCTTGTAGTGGTCGGCGGTGTAGAAGTGCTCGCCGGCGTTACCGGTGACGATGCGGCGCGCACCGCGATCGGGCGAGCCCGGCGTCGGGACCGTGTACTCGCGGTAGTAGCCCGACGCGCACTTCGGAAGGATGTTCTCGCGGTTCGAGAAGACCGTGCCGTCCTTGTCCGGGTACGGGAACGGGCCACCCTTCTGGATGAGGTCGTAGGTCGTCGTCGCCTCGGCGGGCAGCGACGACAGCGACACGTGCTTGAACCCGGTGAGATCCCCGCACGGGTTCTGCTGGATGGAGACGGGGGCGGCCGTGGCCTGCGCGGCACTCAGCCCACCGAAGAACGTGACAAGCAGAACGAGCAGCGCGGCGGCGATCCGCGATCGTTTGTTGGTCATTTTCGGACCGTAACCCGATCGTGTATTCACCAGAAGGCGCCGAGATGAACTCTCGCCGCCTACCGACCAACGGCTTCGGCCGTTCGGGTCAAGCTCGTTCGGAGTACTTCTCCGAGAGGCGTTTGAACACTACCGGCGGCACCAGGTGCTCGATGTCGCCACCGAGCGCGGTGACCTCTTTGACCAGCGAGCTCGACACGAACCCGTACGTCGGATTGTTGGCCATCAGCAGGGTTTCGAGCCCGGTCAGCTCGCGGTTCATCTGCGCCATCTGGAGCTCGTAGTCGAAGTCGCTGACCGACCGCAGGCCCTTCGCGACCGCGATGATGTCGTTCTCGCGGCAGTAATCGACCAGGAGTCCTTGCCACGAGTCGACGCGCACGTTCGGCAGCTTCGCGGTGATCTCGCGCAGCATGTCCATCCGCTCCTCGGTGGTGAACAGGCCCTTCTTGCTCTTGTTCACCCCCACCGCGACGACGACCTCGTCGAACAGCTTGGCCGCCCGCTCGATGATGTCGAGATGTCCATTGGTGGCCGGGTCGTAGGACCCGGGACAGACTGCACGCCGCATGGCGCGGACGCTACCAAGGCCGACGGTCTCCTGCGCGCTTTCCCGGTGCGGCGTCACACCTGATATTCGGCCCAGTAGAGCGCGGTGTCGCCGTAGCGCTTCGTCCGCATCGGCTCGAAGCCCGGCGGCCAGTCCGGCTCGCCGTCCCGCGCGGCGCGCTCGATCACCACCAGCGCGCCGTCCGTGACCCACCGGCCCGCCGCGAGCGCGGCCATGACCTCCCCCAGACGGGTGGAATCCACAGCGTAGGGCGGATCGGCGAGGACGATGTCGAACGTTTCCGTCGCCGGAGCGGCCACGACCGACTCGACGGCTCCGGCCCGGACCGTGCCGCCGAGCCCCAGCGCGGCGACGTTCCCCTTGAGCACTTCGACCGCGCGCCGGTCCGACTCGACGAACAGCGCGCCGGACGCGCCGCGGGACAACGCCTCCAGCCCGAGCGCGCCCGAACCGGCGTAAAGGTCGAGGACCTGGGCGCCCTGCAGCTCGCCGGCGACCTCCAGCGCGTTGAACAGCGCCTCGCGCACGCGTTCCGACGTGGGTCTCGTGCCCTTCGGCGGGACCTTCAGCCGCCTGCCGCCCGCGGTCCCCGCCACGATCCTGGTCATGCGTGCATCGTGCCTCAACGCCTTCCGCCGTGACGTTGGCCGGGACTTGGTGAAGCCGCCGCCCAGCTCGCGTAGAGTCGTCCTTCGCCCTCGGAGGCGATAGAAGCGTTTAGGAGCGTTGCGTGTCCGAACCTCGGGTCAGACGGGCCGAGATCGCCATCGAGCAAGCCCATGTGGACACCGTCTACACCCGGCTCGCCGAACTGCGAGCCCAGGCTGAGGCCATGCGTACCAAGGGCTATGAGATCGGCCATGGCGCCGGGCGGGAAGCCATTTTCGAGCAGGCGTCCATGCTGTTCGAACGGGACATGATGGTGTTCCACGCCAATCAGACCCTCCAGACCCTCGACGCGGAGTACGAGGGGCTGGTGTTCGGCAGGCTCGACCACCTCGACAACGACCACATCTACGTGGGCCGCCTCGGTATCCGCGACGCCGAGTTCGACAACCTCGTCACCGACTGGCGCGCGCCCGCGGCCGCGGCGTTCTACCAGGCGACGGCCGAGGAGCCGATGGACGTCGTCCGGCGCCGGGTGATCCGGTGCTCCGGCCAGAACGTGCTCGACGTCGACGACGACGTCCTGATCGCCGACGCGGTCCCCGACAGGATGCAGATCGTCGGCGAAGGCGCGCTGATGGCCGCGCTCGGCCGGTCGCGTGGCGAGAAGATGCGGGACATCGTCGCCACCATCCAGAAGGAACAGGACGAGGTCATCCGGGCGCCGTGGCGCGGGGTCACGGAGATCACCGGCGGCCCCGGCACCGGCAAGACCGCGGTCGCGCTGCACCGCGCGGCGTACCTGCTCTACCGTCACCGCCGCCAGCTCGGCGGCGCGGGTGTCCTGGTGATCGGCCCGTCCGGGGTGTTCACCAGCTACATCTCGCGGGTGCTGCCGTCGATGGGTGAGACGAACGTCGAACTCCGGGCGCTCGGTGAGGTCCTCGACGGCCTCGAAGCGACGCGCCAGGACCCGGCTCCGCTGGCGGCGATCAAGGGATCGCTGCGGATGCGCAAGATCCTGCTGCGCGCGCTGCGGGACACGCCGGAAGAGGCGCCCCAGGACATGAAGATCGTCTACCGCGGCGAGGTGCTGCGGCTCGACGCGCGCGAGCTCGACAAGGTGCGCCGCAAGGTGCACACCGCGGGTGGGCCGCCGAACCGGTCGCGGATCCGCGCCGCCGAACTGCTGCTCGACGCGCTCGCCGCGAAGGCCGAGCAGCACGCGAAGGACGACGGCCGTCAGCTCGACAAGGCCGAGCTGATCACCGAACTCGGTGAGCGCATCGAGTTCCACCGGTTCCTGGTGGTCTGGTGGCCGATCCTGTACCCGGCGCAGATCCTGCGCTGGCTCGGCACCGAGAAGCGGCTCGCGGCCGCGGCGAAAGGCCTGCTCAACCGCGGTGAGATCAGCCTGCTCGCGGCCGATTTCGCCGATCGCTCGCGCGGCTGGACCATCGCGGACATCGCGCTCCTCGACGAGCTTCGCGTCCTGATCGGCCCGCCGCCGAAGAGCAGGCGGACCCGCCAGAGCATCGAGGTCAACCCGGAGCGCGGCGGCGCCCCGACCCGGCCCGAGCACTACGACGAGTACTCGCACGTGGTCGTCGACGAGTCGCAGGACCTCTCGCCGATGCAGTGGCGGATGGTCGGGCGGCGCGGCAAGTACGCGAGCTGGACCGTGGTCGGCGACCCGGTGCAGAGTTCGTGGCCGGATCCGGCCGAGGCCGCGATGGCGCGGGACCAGGCCTTCGGGCTCAAGACGACCCGGCGCCGGTTCACCCTGCGCACCAACTACCGGAACTCGGCGGAGATCTTCGACCTGGCCGCGAAGGTCGTCGCCGGGCACGCGGAGGCCGACGAGCTTCCGCGCGCGGTGCGGCAGACCGGCATCACGCCGGAGGTGCGGCCCGTCGAGGCCGCCGGGCTGGAGGCGGCGACGCAGGCCGCGGTGAAGGAAATGCTGGGTGTCGTCGAAGGCACCGTCGGCGTGATCACCGCCATGGACCGGGTGCCCGAGGTCGAAGGCTGGCTCGACGGGCTGTCGGACGAGCGGCTCAAGGTCGTCGGCAGCCTCGACTCCAAGGGCCTCGAGTACGACGCCGTCGTCCTCGTGGAACCCAACGACCTCATCACGGAGTCGACCACCGGGCGCCGGGTGCTGTACGTCGCGCTGACCCGCGCGACCCAGCAGCTGACGGTCCTGGCCTCGAACCCGGACTGGATCCCGGCCGTCTGACCCCTCACGCGTTTCGTCCTCTGGATGCGCGAGTTCGCCGCCCAATCACGTGAGATACGTGCCTGATCACGCGAGTTACGTCCCTGATCACATGAGTTACGTCCCCAAGCACGCGAGTTCGGCGGCCCGGGATGGACGACACACGTGATCGAACGGACGACACACGTGACTGGACGGACGACACACGTGATTAGACGGACGACACACGTGACTGGATGGACGACACGCGTGATTGGGGGCGTAGCTCGCGTGACGGGGGTGGAAAAGCTGAAGGGCTCCTTCAGGACACTGGTGAATGCCCTGAAGGAGCCCTTCAGACCCCCGGTGAGTGAACGATGTGGGGACGCATCGCACGTCCAGGGGTATTTCTAGCGCCTCTTCGTTGTTCGGTGTCACGGCGATCTCACCGAACAACAACGCCGAACAACGAATCGACCGTGGTCACGGGCACGGAGGCCGGTAATCGAGCCCCGGCAGGTGTTGTTCCCACTCCTCGGCCGTGATCCGCGGGTACACCGTCGCGCAGATCCGTTCGGCGGCCCGTTCGGGACTGGTCTCCCACAACCGCACGCTGCCGTCCGCCACCGAGCCCGCGAGGGTGTGGCCATCCGGCGCGAACGCCACGGCGTTGACCCGGTCGACGTCGTCGGTCAGGTTCGCCGATTCGCGGACCGATCCCGGATCGGAGACATCCCATAGTCGCACGGACCGGTCGTAGCTGCCGGTCGCGAGGGTCTTCCCGTTCCCGCCGAAGGCGACGGAGATGACGTTGTCGGTGTGCCCGGCCAGCAGCGCCGCCTCCCGCGGGGCCGCGGGATCCGTCACGTCCCACAGCTTGCCGGTGCGATCGGCGCTGCCGGTGGCCGCGAATTTGCCGTCCGGGCTGTAGGCGACCGAGAACACCGTGTCGGAATGCCCCTTCAGCACCGACAGTGGCTTCGGTGTCTTCGCCATCGAGACGTCCCACAGCCGGGCGGTGTGGTCCCACCCGCCGCTGAGCAGCGTGCGGCCGTCCGGGCCGAACGCGAGCGAATGGACGTCGTCCTCGTGTCCGGTGAGGGTCGCGAGTTCGACCGGCCGCCGGATGTCGGCGACGTCCCACAGTTTCACGGTGTGCCCGCTGCCCGCGGTCGCGAGCGTCCGGCCGTCCGGGCTGAACGCGACGGGGTCGATCTCCTCCGACGGCCGGTAGAAGACGCCGGTGTCGACCGGCTTTCGCGGATCGCTGACGTCGATCAGCCGCATCGTGTGGTCCCAGGAGCCGGCGGCGAGCGTCCGCCCGTCCGGACTGAGCGCGAGACCGCAGACGCCCTGGCCGAAGCCCGCGACCTTGCCCACCTCACGCGGGTTCCGGGTGTCGGAGACGTCGACCAGGCGCACCACTCCGTCCTGGCTGCCGGTGGCCAACAGCCTCCCGTCGGAGCTGAACACCGCCCGGCAGGCCGACCTCGAGGGGCCGCTGATCGCGGGACCCGGCAGATCCCACATCCGTACCGTCTGGTCGTCGCTCGCGGTCACCAGCGTGCGGCCGTCGGGCGAGAACACCGCCCAGACCACGGCCGCGGTATGCCCGACGAGCGCCGGTTTCTCGCGCGGTTTCGCCGGGTCGGTCACGTCCCACAGCCGTGCGGCGCGGTCGAAACCGGTCGTGACCAGCGTCGCCCCGTCCGGGCTGAACGCCACGGACCGCACGATGGTCTTGTGCGCGGCCGTGGTCCCCAGCGGCGACGGCGACATCGGGTCGGCGACGTTCCACAACCGCGCGGTCTGGTCGATGCTCGCGGTGGCGAGCGTCCGGCCGTCCGGGCTGAACGTCGCGGAGTGGACACCGGCGGTGTGCCCGTTCGCCACGCCGAGCGGCCTGGCCTTGAGCGGGTCGGCGACGTCCCACAACCGCGCGGTCTTGTCGGCGCCACTCGAGACGAGCGTCCGCCCGTCGGGGGCGTAGGCGAGACCGTTCACGTTGCCGGTGTGCCCGGGGAGGGTGGCCGCCAGAACCGGTTTCGCGGGATCGCGGACGTCGAACAGGCGCACCGTGCCGTCACCGTCCGCGGTGGCGAGCACCGCCGCCTTCGGGCTGAACGCCACCGCGTTGACCCGGCTCGGATGCGCCCCGACCAGGACGCCCGGCCCGGGTTTCGCCGGATCGGCGACGTTCCACAGCCGCGCGGTCTTGTCCCAGCCCGCCGTCGCGACCACGGCGCCGTCGGCGCTGAAGGACACCGAGTTGACGTTGGCGGTGTGCCCGGAGAGCGTGGCCAGTTCGTTCGGGCGGTGGGGGTCCTTGATGTCCCACAGTTTGGCGGTGTGGTCCCAGCTGCCGGTGACCATCACCTGGCCGTCCCCGCGCAGGGCGGTCGCGTTGACGCGGTGACCGTGCCCGCGGACCCGGGTCGAGTACGGCGACTCGAACATCCCGAGCACGCTGCCTCGGGTGTCCACACTCGGATCGACGCGGTACGCCGCCAGCGCGAGCTGCGCGGCCAGCGCCGGATTCGTCGTGCGCATCTCGATGGCCTGTCCGGCGACCTTCTGCGCCAGGGCGCTGTTGCGCTGGCTGGTGGCGGTCTGTTCGGCGCGGACGGCGTACGCCATCGCGGCCGTCGCCAGTACCAGCAGGACGGCCAGGAGGGCGACGAGCTGACGCAGCCGCCGGGTGCGGCGCCGGGCGACGGCCTGCTCGTGGTTCTCGATCGCGACGCTCGCGTCGAGAAACCGGCGTTCACGCTGGGAAAGCGCGCTGTCGTGCTCCGCCGCCCACTCCCTGGCGATGGCCAGCCGCGCGCCGCGGTAGAGCCAGCCGTCGTCGCGGCCGACGGATTCCCACGCGTCGGTCGCCTCGGTGAGCTGGCGGTGCACGCGCAGGCCTTCACGGTCCTCGGCGAGCCATTCGCGCAGGCGCGGCCAGCCCCGGATCAGCGCCTCGTGCGCGATCTCGATGCCGTTGTCGTCGAGCGTGACCAGCCGCGAAGACGCCAGCCTGTCCAGCACGACGGCGACGTCCGGGTCGTCGGCGTCCACCTCGTCGCGGGTGATGCGGCGTTTGGTGTCCTCGGTGCCTTCGCCGAGCGCGGTCATCCGCAGGAAGATCTGGTTCGCCAGCCGCTGCTGGTGTTCGGTCAACGCGGTGAAGGTGTGCTCGGAGGTCTGCGCGACCGACCGTTCGATCCCGCCGGTGGACTCGTAGCCGGTGAGGGTGAGGGTGTTGCCGTGACGGCGGCGCCAGGTCTCCAGCAGCGCGTGCGAGAGCAGCGGCAGGACACCGGGCTGCCCGGTCGCGTCGGCGACGAGCCGCGAGACCAGCGCGTTCTCGACGCGGTACCCGGCGTCGATCGCCGGCCGCGAGATGGCCTGCCGCAGCTCTTCGGTGCTCATCGGGCCGACGAGGATCTGCGCGTCCTGCATGGCCTCGACCAGCTCGGGATGCCGCGCGCAGTGGGTGTAGAAGTCGGTGCGGATACCGAGGACGACCCTGGTCCGGCTCTCCGGCTCGGTCGTCGCGGTGACCAGCGCCGACAGGAAGGCCGTCCGTTCGTCGGCGTCCTGGCAGAGCGTGAAGACCTCCTCGAACTGGTCGACGACCAGCACGACGTCTCCGTCGCGGTCGGCGACCAGCTGACGGGCGGCGAGGCCGAGGTTGCGCGGATGCCCGGTGAATTCCGCGAGCAGCCCGCCGGGCGCGAGGCCGAGCGCGGCGCCGAACTGGACGGCGCACTCCTGCAGCGGCCGCGATCCGGGAGTCATCAGCAGGGTGACGGAAGTCTCGGCGAGCGCCGGGAGGAGACCCGCCCGGAGCAAGGACGACTTACCGGAACCCGAAGCCCCCAGAACGGCCAAGAATCGTTGGCCCGAAAGCCTCGTGACGAGTTTTCCGACAAGTCGTTCGCGACCGAAGAATCGGCTCGCGTCATCCGGCCCGAATGCGGTCAGACCGATATAAGGGACCGATTCCCCATTCAGCGGGGCAACCGGTGAATCGCCGACTCCGGGGCGCGTCCGCTCGGTCACGTCGTGCCATCGCGCCTCCCACTCCTCCTCGGGGCCGCCGCACGCCCGGACATAGGCCAACGTGACCGCCAAGCTGGGCATCTTCTTCCCGCCGGCGGCTTCGGAGAGGGTGCCCGCGGAGTAGTGGGCGCGCCTGCCCAGCTCCCGGTACGTCGGATTTCCGGCCTTCTCCCGCAGACGCCGGAGATCGGCGGCGAACCCCAGCAACGGATCGTCCCCGGGGTCCAGCGGTCGTTCCGGACGCGGCACCTTCAATCCTTTCTTTTCAGTGGTTTTCCCACGCTCGCATTAGGGGGCAACCGTACCGTGGAAACGGGAGAACTCCGCCCAGTACCGGGTACGTCGAGTCGGTTAATTTCGATCGATCGACAGGCACGGGAAGGGATCGGGGGCCCGCGGCGTTGTACCGACGCGTGACCTCCTTGCCTGACATCCCGCTGTCCGTGCTCGACCTCTCGCCCGTCGTGGCCGGAGGCGGTGTCGCGGATTCACTGCGCAACACCCTCGACCTCGCGCGCCGGACCGAAGCCCTCGGCTACCACCGGTACTGGCTCGCCGAGCACCACAACATGCCCGGTATCGCGAGTTCCGCGACCGCCGTGATGATCGGCCAGGTCGCGGCCGCCACCGAACGCATCCGGGTCGGCTCCGGCGGGGTCATGCTGCCGAACCACGCGCCGCTGGTGGTGGCCGAGCAGTTCGGCACCCTGGAGGCGTTCCACCCCGGCCGGATCGACCTCGGCATCGGGCGTGCCCCGGGCACCGACCAGCGGACCGCGCTCGCGCTGCGCGGCCCCGGCGGGCTCACTGCGGAGAACTTCCCGCAGCAGTTCGCGGAGCTGCTGGCCTACTTCGAGCACTCCGACCAGCGCGCCGTCAACGCCGTGACCGCCGAAGGCAACAAGCCGCCGGTGTGGCTGCTCGGGTCGAGCGGCTTCAGCGCTCGGATGGCGGGCGAACTGGGCCTGCCGTTCTCGTTCGCGCACCACTTCAGCGCCGAGAACACGCTCCCCGCCGTGGCGCTCTACCGCGACTCGTTCAAACCGTCGGACGTCCTCGACGAGCCGTACGTGATGCTCGGCGTCTCCGTGGTGGCGGCCGAGACCGACGAACGCGCCCAGTACCTCGCCGCCCCCAGCGGCCTGACGTTCCTCAGCCTGCGCAAGGGCCGCCCCATCCCGCTGCCGACGCCGGAAGAGGCCGCGGCCTACCCGTACACCGACATCGAGCGCGTGTTCATCGAGGACCGGGCCGCGAGCAGCATCATCGGCTCGCCCGAGACGGTCCACAAGGGACTCGAGACCCTGCTGGCCGACACCGGCGCGAACGAGCTGATGATCACTACCATGGTGCACGACCAGGCGGACCGGGTGCGGTCGTACGAACTGGTCTCCGAACTGGCTCGCTGAGGCGGCCGTCCCCCGTGCCATGAAAGGTCCTTTCCTTGCGAATTTTGCAAGGAAAGGACCTTTCATGGCATCCGGAGGCGGGCCGGCGGCGCGTCCAAGCGACCCAGGCGGACCGGCTCTCACCCACCCCCGCGCCACGAATGGACCAACGCGCCGCCGGACACGAAAGAACGGACAAGGCCCGAGCCCGCCTTTGTCAGAAAAGGACAAGAATTCTCCGGTTACCAGGACGTGACGTCTTGATCACACCGAAGTTCTTGTCACCAGGCAGGCGCGTGATTAGCGTACCGACCAGTAGCAAACAGCACGGTAACGCCCCGTTGATACTGTTCAACGATTCCGTTCCGCCATTCGGAGCAAAGGAATTGCGCAAGCTGGGGTGTATTCGCCGTGCCCGGAAAACGGGAGGGTCGGCGTGGGCGTCCGGACTAACGCACCCTCATTCCCCGGCGCGGGTGCGATCCGGGAGACCGGAAGGCTCTACTCACTCGGCCTCGATGTCGTCCGCCTGACCTTCCGGCGGCCGTTCCAGGCACGCGAGCTGATCCAGCAGTTCTGGTTCATCGCGAGTGTGTCGATCCTGCCGACGGCGCTGGTCGCGATCCCGTTCGGTGCGGTGATCGCGCTGCACATCGGTTCGCTGACCGCGCAGATCGGGGCGCAGTCCTTCACCGGCGCGGCCAGTGTGCTGGCGATCATCCAGCAGGCCAGCCCGATCGTGACGGCGTTGCTGATCGCGGGCGCCGGCGGCTCGGCGATGTGCGCGGACCTCGGGTCCCGCACGATCCGCGAGGAGATCGACGCGATGGAGGTGCTCGGGGTCTCCCCCATCCAGCGCCTGATCGTGCCGAGAGTGCTCGCCGCGATGGGGGTCGCCGCATTCCTCAACGGAATGGTCAGCGTGGTCGGCGTCCTCGGCGGCTATTTCTTCAACGTCATCATGCAGAACGGGACACCGGGTGCGTATCTGGCCAGTTTCTCCGCTCTCGCGCAGCTTCCGGACCTCTGGATCAGCGAGATCAAGGCGGTCATCTTCGGTTTCGTCGCGGCGATCGTCGCCTCTTATCGCGGGCTCAATCCGAAAGGCGGCCCGAAAGGCGTCGGTGACGCGGTGAACCAATCCGTGGTCATCACCTTCCTCCTCCTGTTCCTGTTGAACCTCGTGCTGACGACGCTTTACCTGCAGCTCGTCCCGGCGAAGGGCAGCTGATGGTCACGACGACACCTCCCCCCACGAGCACCCGGGCGACGCGGGTCCGCGAGGCCGTCGATCGCCGGTTCGGGTTCCTGGACACGCTCGGCGACCAGATCCTCTTCTTCCTCAAGGCGCTCGCCTGGGTGCCGCGCGCGGTGCGCCGCTACCTGCGCGAGATCACCCGCCTGCTGGCCGAAGTCAGTTTCGGCAGCGGCGCGCTCGCGGTCATCGGCGGCACGATCGGCGTGATGATCGGGATGACCGTGTTCACCGGCACGGTCGTCGGGCTCCAGGGGTACTCGGCGCTCAACCAGGTCGGCACGTCGGCGTTCGCCGGGTTCGTCTCCGCGTACTTCAACACGCGCGAGATCGCGCCGCTCGTGGCCGGGCTGGCGTTGTCGGCCACGGTCGGCTGCGGTTTCACCGCGCAGCTGGGCGCCATGCGGATCTCCGAGGAGATCGACGCGCTGGAAGTGATGGGCATCCCCAGCGTCCCGTACCTGGTGACCACCCGGATCATCGCGGGTTTCCTCGCGGTCATCCCGTTGTACGCGATCGGCCTGCTGACCTCGTATCTCGCGTCACGCCAGATCACCGTCTGGTTCTACGGCCAGTCCGCGGGCACCTACGACCACTACTTCCTGCTGTTCCTGCCACCGGGTGACGTGCTCTGGTCGTTCGGCAAGGTGCTGGTGTTCAGCGTCGTGATCGTGCTCGCCCACTGTTACTACGGCTTCCGCGCGAGCGGCGGCCCGGCGGGCGTCGGCGTCGCCGTCGGACGCGGGGTGCGGACGGCGATCGTGGCGGTCAGCGTGCTCGACTTCTTCCTCAGCCTCGCGATCTGGGGCGCGACCACGACGGTGCAGGTGGCCGGATGAGCCGGCGCGGGCTGCGCAAAGCCGGGGTCAGGACGGCCGGGGTGCTGTTCCTCGTGGTGATGTCCGCCCTCGTGCTGCTGTCGATCAAGATCTACCGGAAGGATTTCGTCGACTCCGTGCCGGTGACACTGCAGGCGGACCGCGTCGGCAACCAGTTGCGCACGGGCGGGCAGGTCAAGGCCCGCGGCGTGGTGGTCGGCGAGATCCGTGACGTCCGCGCGACGCCGGGCGGCGCGGAGATCGATCTGGCCATGGAGCCCGGCAAGATCTCGAAACTGCCCAAGAACGTGTCCGCGCTGCTCGTGCCGAAGACGCTGTTCGGCGAGCGGTACGTGCAACTGTCCATTCCGGACGGTTCGACCGCGGCACCGCTGGCCTCCGGCGACGTGATCGGCCAGGACCGTTCGGCCAACGCGATCGAGCTGGAGCGGGTGTTCGACAATCTGCTGCCCCTGCTCAAGGCCGTGCAACCGCAGAAGCTCGCGACCACGCTGACCACCGTCGCCACCGCGCTGGAAGGCCGGGGCGACCAGATCGGCGACACGCTCGCCACCGCGGCCGCCTATCTGAAGGACTTCAACCCGAACCTGCCGAAGCTGAACGACAACATCCGCGATCTGGCCACGGTTTCGCGGCTGTACGGGGACATCGCGCCGGATCTGCTCGACGCGCTGAGCGCTTCGGCCGTCACCCTCGACACCGTCAAGGAGAAACGGGCCGAGCTGGCTACGGTGTACCAGCAGGTGACGGCGTCCTCCCAGCAGATAACGACGTTCCTCGCCAACAACCGCGCCAACATCATCGCGCTCGCCGCCGACAGCCGCGCACCGCTGGAGGTCGCCGCGAAGTACTCGCCGAGTTTCGCCTGCACGCTGGACGCGCTCGCCAAGCTGAAACCGCAGATGGACAAGGTACTGGGCGCCGGAACCGACGAACCGGGCCTGCACGCGGAGATCACCGTCACCGAGCCCCGCGGCAAGTACCTACCGGGCAAGGACGACCCGGTCTACAACGCCACCGGCGAACCGCGCTGCTACCCGTCGAACGGCCTGATGAGCCAAGGGATCGTGGCGACCGGTGAGCGGACCGCGGCGCTCCCTGGCGCGCAGGGCGATCTCGGCCTGGCGAATTCGCCGCAGGAACGGGAACTGATCTCCACCCTGGTCGCGCCGTCCATCGGCGTCCCGGCGGCGCAGGTCCCCGCCTGGGGCAGCGTGCTCGTCGGCCCGCTCTACCGGGGCACGGAGGTGACCCTGCGATGAGGAATTTCGTGAGCCCGCTGATCAAGGGGCTGATCTTCGTCGTCGTCACGACGCTGGCCACGGTGCTGCTGGCGGTGTCCATCACGAACACCGGCCTCGGTGACACGAAGACCTACAGCGCCAAGTTCCTCGACGCCACGTCGCTCAACGTCGGCGACGACGTCCGGATCTCCGGGGTCCGGGTCGGCCAGATCGAGGAACTCGAGATCGCTGACCACAGCCTGGCGCGCATCCGGTTCTCCCTCGACTCCCAGCGCAGGCTGCCCGCCGACGTGACCGCGGTGATCAAGTACCGCAACATGGTCGGCCAGCGCTACATCGCGCTCGAACGCGGCAAGGGCACCCGCGAGTTCCTGGAACCCGGCGCGGAGATCCCACTGGAGCGCACGACGCCCGCGCTGGATCTCACGGAACTGTTCAACGGCTTCAAACCGCTGTTCCAGGCGTTGTCGCCCAAGGACGTCAACCAGCTCTCCGGCGAGATCGTGCAGGTGCTGCAGGGCGAAGGCGGCACGGTGGAAAGCCTGCTGGCGCACACCGGTTCGCTGACCACCACGCTCGCCGGCCGCGACAAGGTGATCGGCGACGTGATCACGAACCTGGACACCGTGCTGAAGAGCATCAACGGCAAGGGTGACGCATTGTCCACTTTGGTCTCCACGCTGAAGGAGCTGGTGGCCGGGCTCGCCGGTGACCGCACCGAGATCGGGGAGGCCGTGTCCGGGCTCGCGGATCTCACCACCGCCACGGCCGGTCTGCTCGAACAGGGCAGGAAACCGCTCAAGGACAGCATCGAAGGCCTCGGCCTGCTCTCCGGTCAGCTGACGACCGACGAAGGCAAAGCCGAAGTCGACCGCGTCCTGACCGAGCTCCCGGGGAAGCTGAACGACCTCGGCCGGATCGGCTCCTACGGATCGTGGATGAACTTCTACCTGTGCTCGTCCGTCCTGCGGACCCAACCTCCGCGCGGGGTACCGGCGACGGCGGAGAGGTGCACGTCGTGAAACCCTTCAAGGAGCGGAATCCGATCGTCATCGGCGTCGTCGGCAGCGCCGTCGCGGCCGCGCTGCTGACCGCGACGCTCAACTACGAGAACCTCCCGATCATCGGCTCCGGAACCACCTATCAGGCCGAATTCTCCGAAGCGGCAGGGTTGCAGGAGGACGACGAGGTCCGCATCGCCGGGATCAAGGTCGGCGAGGTGAGCGACGTCCGGCTCGCCGAAGACCACGTGGTGGTGAGCTTCCGGGTCAAGGACGCCTGGATCGGCGACAGGACCGCCGCCGAGATCAAGATCAAGACCTTGCTGGGCCGGAAGTTCCTCGCCCTGCGCCCGACCGGCGAGACGGTGCAGAACCCGAGGCAGCTCATCCCGCGTACCAGGACCGTGACACCGTACGACGTCACCGAGGCGTTCAACGGGCTGGCCGACACCGCGGGCGCCATCGACACCGACCAGCTCGCGGAGAGCTTCACCACGCTGAGCGACACGTTCAAGAACTCGCCCGCGCATATCAAGAAGGCGCTCGAAGGGCTGACCTCGTTGTCGAAGACCGTGTCCTCCAGGGACACCGAGCTCGCCAGCCTGCTGTCCAACGCGCACGGCCTCACCACGACGCTCGCGAACTCGAACGACGACTTCGCCAAACTCCTCTCGGACGGCAACCTCCTGCTGACCGAACTGGACAACCGGCGGCAGGCGATCCACGACCTGCTGACCGGCTCGCAAGAGCTCGCCACCCAGCTTTCGGGACTGGTGAAGGACAACAAGGACCAGCTCGGCGGAGCGCTCAGACAGCTCGGAGAGGTGACCGACATCCTGCGGCGGCAGAACGACAATCTCGCCAAGAGCCTCGACCTCGCCGCGCCGTACTTCCGCGTGGTGAACAACTCGCTCGGCAACGGGCGCTGGGTGGACGGCTATCTGTGCGGGCTCGTCCCGGAGAACCGGGATCCCTGCACCGCGCCGATCCCTGGAGGTGGCCGGTGACCAGCAGATTCGTCACCCTCGCGCTCGTACTCGCGCTGGCCGTCGTCGGCGGTCTCTGGTGGATCTTCTCCGGCAGCGGGCTCGACCGTGTCACCGTGTACTTCTCACGCGCCGTCGGCGTCTACAGCGGATCGGACGTGCGGGTGCTCGGCGTCCGCGTCGGCCAGGTCGAATCGGTGGACCCGGAAGGGGAGCGGGTCAAGGTCGTCCTGACCGTCGAGGGGTCGACCCCGATCGCCGCCGACACGAACGTCCTGGTCGTGGCGCCGAGCGTGGTGGCCGACCGCTACGTCCAGTTCACCAAGCTCACCCGCGCCGGGAACCGGCTGGACGACGGCGCGGTGATCCCGGTCGAGCGCACCGGAACGCCGGTGGAACTCGACCAGCTCTACTCCAGCCTCGACACCCTCGCCAAGGCGCTCGGCCCCAAGGGCGCGAACGCCGACGGCGCCCTCTCGGAGCTGCTCCGCACCGGCGCGAAGAACCTTCAGGGCAATGGCAAGCCGTTCAACGAGTCGGTGCGCAACTTCGCCGACCTCGCCAGGACCCTGTCGGGGAACTCGCAGAACCTGTTCGCCACCGTCGACGAACTGCAGCGGTTCACCTCGATGCTGGCCACCAACGACCGGAACGTCAGCGAGGTCAACAAGCAGCTCGCCTCGGTGACCGGCACGCTCGCGCGGAACAAGGACGAGCTCGCCCGTGCCCTCAACGGCCTCGGCGGCGCGCTGGCGGAGATCCAGCAGTTCATCAAGGACAACCGCGCGCTGATCAAGTCCAATGTGGACAAGCTCACGGTGACCACCGGGACGCTGGTCGACAAACGCGCGGCGCTGGCCGAAACCCTCGACACGATCCCGCTGGCGGTGACGAACGTGCTCGAAGCCGTCGACCCGAAGACCGGCAAGCTGCAGACCCGCGGCAACCTGCTCGAATACGCCCCGCTCCCGCTGCCCGTCGCCGGCGCCACCTACACCGGGGGGCGTTGATGGCCACGAACCGGGCGATCGCCGCGCTCGCCGCGTGCTGTGTCGCGCTCACCGCCTGTTCCTCGGATTTCAAGGGCGTCTACGACCTGCCGCTGCCCGGCGGCGCGGACATCGGCGACCATCCGTACCGGGTGACCGTGCGGTTCGCCGACGTCCTCGACCTGGTCCCGCAGGCCGCGGTGAAGGTCGGTGACGTCCCGGTCGGCCGGGTCGAGACGATCAAGCTCGGCGAAGACGGCTGGACGGCCGAGACCGTTCTGGCGGTCAACGGCGACGTCCACCTGCCCGCCAACGCCATCGCGCGGCTGCGGCAATCCAGCCTGCTCGGCGAGAAGTTCATCGAACTCGCCCCGAGCGCGGCGAAGGCCGAGGGCAGGCTGGGTGAAGGCGGGGTGATCCCCGTCGCGAGCACGAACCGCAACCCGGAGTTCGAGGAGATCTTCGGCGCGCTGTCCCTGCTGCTCAACGGCGGCGGGATCGGTCAGTTGCAGACCATCAACCGGGAGCTGTCGAAGGTGATGGACGGCAACGAGGAGGAGATCCGCTCGTTCCTGTCCACTGTGGAACAGCTGGTGTCCAACCTGGACACACATCGCTCCGACATCACCTCCGCCCTCGACGGGCTCAACCGGCTCTCGACGACCTTGGCGAACCGGAAAAAGCAGGTCGAAGGCGCACTCACCGATCTCACGCCCGGCCTCCAGAGCCTGTCCGACCAGCGCACCCAGCTCGTCTCGATGCTGCAGGCGCTGGATCGGCTCTCCGGGGTCGGCGTCGACGTGATCAAGAAGAGCCGGGCCGACCTCGTCGCGGACCTCACCGCGCTCGCGCCGATCCTCAAGCGGCTGGCCGACGCCGGTGAGAGCCTGCCCAAATCGCTGGAGATCCTGCCGACGTTCCCGTTCACCGACGCCGTCCGCGACGGCATCAAGGGCGACTACCTGAACGTCTACGCCTCGGTCATCCCCGCGCCGGGCGTCGAACTCCCTCCGCCGGGCGAAGGGGTCCCGCCGGGGCTCCCGACCTTGCCGCTGCCGTCATCCGGAGGTAGCTGATGCTCACCACCCGTGTCCGGATCCAGGTGATCGCGTTCGTCATCCTCGCGCTGGCGACGACGGCGTTCGTCGGCGCCAGCTACGCGGGACTCGACCGGCTCTTCGGGGCGAGCGGGTACACCGTGAAGCTCGCGCTGACCGACGGCGGCGGTCTGTTCACCAACGGCGAGGTGACCTACCGGGGCGTCGCCGTCGGCCGGGTCGGCGAACTGCGGCTCACCGACGGCGGCATGGAAGCGGATCTGCTGATCGACGACGACGCGCCCCCGATTCCCGCGAACTCGCGGGCCGTCGTGGCGAACCGGTCCGCGGTGGGCGAGCAGTTCGTCGACCTCCAGCCGCGGACCGGCGACGGGCCGTACCTCGCCGAAGGTTCGGTCATCCCGCGCGAGGCGACGGCCCTTCCGCTGCCGGTGCAGCATCTGCTGACGGACCTGGACTCGCTGACCGCGTCCGTGCCGACCGAGGATCTGCGGACGGTGGTCGACGAACTCGACAACGCCCTGCGCGGTTCCGGCGCGAACCTCCAGGTGCTGCTGGACTCCACCACCGACTTCACGAAACAGGCCGCGAACCACCTGCCGCAGACGGAGAAGCTGATCACCGACGGCTCGACCGTGCTGAAGACCCAGGTCGACTCGTCGCAGGCGTGGCGGCAGTTCAGCGGCAACGCCAAACAGTTCGCCGAACAGCTGTCCCGTTCGGACGGTGACCTGCGGCGGCTGATCGTGACCGCGCCCGACGCGGCGACCCAGCTCTCCGGGCTGCTGCGGGACAACGAGCCGGGCCTGCCGATCCTGCTGGCGAACCTGCTCACCACGTCGCAGGTGTTTTCGGCGCGTACCGACGGCCTCCGTCAGCTGCTGATCAACACCCCGAAGGCGGTGTCCGCGGTCGACGCCGCCGTCGACGGGGGGTCCGTGAGGACCGAGATGGTCCTGACCTTCTTCGATCCGATGCCGTGCACCAAGGGCTATGAAGACACAACGATCCGCGACAGCAGGGATCTCTCGCCGCTGTCGTTCAACACCGGTGCCGCGTGCACGCTCGAAAGGGGCAACGCGAGTTCGGTCCGCGGCTCGCAGAACGCGCCGAAGGGCGGCGTCCCGCCCGCCGCGATCCCCGGCGGTTTCGGCGCGAACGGCCAGCCGACGTCCACCAGCCTCGAGGAGATGTTGTGGCTGCGCAACTGAAGATCGCGATCGCCGTGTTCGCCGCGGCCTGCGCGTTCGCCGGATGGGCCGGGTACACCTGGTTCACCGCGACGGGTTCCGAGGCCGTGGCCTACGGGAATTCGCGCGACGAAGCCCTGAAGTCCGGGCGCGAACTCGTCGCCCGGCTGACGAGCCTCGACCACCACCGCGTCGACCAGGGCATCGCCGACTGGCTCGCCGCGTCCACCGGCCCGCTGCGCGATCAGCTCGGCAAGGCCGACGACGCGACGAAACGGACGCTCACCAAGGACGCGACCGTCTCGACGGGCAAGGTGCTCGACGCGGCGATCAGCGAACTGGACGACCACGCGGGGACGGCCAAGATGCTGGCGTCGGTGGAGATCACGATGGCGAAGGAGGGCGCGGCGCCGGCGGCGAAACGCAACCGGTTCGCCGCCGGGCTGACCAGGACGGACGAGGGCTGGAAGCTCAGCGCGCTCGACCAGCTGCCGGTGGGTGCGCGATGACCGCCACCGCCGACGCTTCCGTCGAACCCGATGCCGGACCCGATGCCGAAACCGACGCCGAGGTCGTCGCCGAAAAGCGGCCGCGCCGCCCGAAGGTACCGTTGATCCTGCTGGTCGCGGCGGCCGTCCTGGTGGCGGCCGGGGTGTGGTTCGCGCTGGAGGCGAGGTCGATCTCGGCGACGCCGTCGGCGGCCAACACCGCGCTCACCGACGTCGGCGCGACCGCCGAGGTGAACTCCGCGGTGACCGTGGCGCTCGACAAGATCTTCTCCTATTCCTACGACCGGACCGACGCCACCGAAAAGGCGGCCGCGTCTGTGCTCAGAGGCAAGGCGCTGGAGTCGTACAACCAGTTGTTCGCCCAAGTCCGGGAAAAGGCCCCGGCGCAGAAACTCGTCCTCACCACCCGCGTCTCCTCATCCGCCGTCCAGGAACTCGGCGGCGGTAAAGCGAGGCTGCTGGTATTCCTCGATCAAGCGGCCACCCGAGCCGACAACAATTCTTCGACAACGGCCGCGGCCCAGCTTTCGATCACCGCGGAACGCGAAGGCGACAACTGGGTCATCACCGATCTCGTCCCCCGGTAACCCTCATTCGTCCGCTTTGTAAACCAGGAGAGAAAACGAGGAGAAACCCATGTTCGGTCGAACGCGCCCGAAAACCGCCCGTCGCCGTCTCGGCACGGTCGTCGCGCTCACGTCCGCGCTCGCCATGGCGGGCAGCCTCGCCGCGACCCCCGCCCTCGCGGACGATCCGGTGGAGATCCCGGTGTCCTACACCGTCACCGGGAAGACCACGGTGAAGAAGACCGGCGGCACCCTCGACCTCGGCCCCGGCCAGCTCGACGGCGCACTGGTCATCGACGGTGACAACGTCGGCATCCGCGGAAACCTGTCCCTGCCGCCCTCGACGGCGAACATCTCGCTGGTCTCGGGTGTCTTCAAGATCAAGGCCCGCGTGCGGATCGAGCCGACCGGCCCGGTCACCGGCACGCTCGCCAACGGCGACCTGACCACCCACTCGCAGGCGAACATGCTGATCGACAACATCGTGGTCGGCCTGTTCTGGCCGGTCATCCCGCTGCCGACGGTGCCGAACGCCTGCAAAACGGTCAAGCCGCTGGACCTGACCCTGGTGTCGAAGAACGTCGACCTGTTCGCGCCGACCATCCCGTCTTCGGGGACGTTCACCATCCCGGAGTTCAAGGACTGCTTCATCAACGACCTCGCGCTGGGGGCGTTGATCTCGGGGCCGGACAACACCATCAACCTGAGCATGAAGTCCAACCTGTCCTGACGCCCAGGTCCGTGAAGGCCTCCTTGGCTACCCTCAAGGTAGGGAAGAAGGCCTTCACGGCCGGTCAGCAGAAGTACGGAGCCGTCGGGTCCACCAGGGCGACCCCAGTGCTGTCACCAGCGGAAACGGAGTAGACCGGAGCGCACACGCCGGAGAACTTCCAGAAATCCGTCGGCGGTTCCGTGCTGGTGTCACGGCTTTCCGACTTCACGTTGCTGCCCCAGGCGAAGACGCTCCCGTCGGCTTTCAGCGCGACGTTGTGGTTGAAGCCCGCGTCGATGGCGACCACGCCGGACTGCGCCTCCGGCGGAACCGTGGCCTGGCCGTAGAAGTTGTCGCCCCACGCGAGGACGCCGCCGTTCTTCAGCGCGATGCTGTGCCGGAATCCGGCGGAGACCGCCGACACCCCGGACGTGGCCGCCGCGGGCACGGTGATCTGGCCTTTCCCGTTGCTGCCCCAGGCGACGACGCCGCCGTTCTTGAGCGCCAGCCCGTGATCGCCGCCCGCCGAGATCGCGGTGACCCCGGACGAAACCGTCGTGGGCACGGCCGTCCTCGAACCCCAGCTCAGCACGCTGCCGTTCGTTTTGAGCGCCAGGTTGAAGTACGCGCTGGTGGAGATCGCCGTGACCCCCGACGTCGCGGCCGGCGGCACCACGTTCTGACCGTAGAAGCCGTTGCCCCAGGCGATGACGCCGCCGTTCTTCAGCGCGAGTTCGTGCGCCCAGCCGGCGGCGATCGCCGAAACCCCGGACGTGGCCGCGGACGGGACGGCCAGCTGACCGTAACTGTCGTTCCCCCAGGCGATCACCCCGCCGTCCTTGAGCGCGAGGTGGGTGATCGCACCCGCGGAGACCGCGCTGGCGCCGAGCGCCGCGGCCGGTATGGTCCCCTGCCCGTAGTCGTTGCTTCCCCATGGCCGCGCTTCGCCGGTCGGCGCGGCGCTTGCCGTACCGGAAAGGGAAACCGTTGCGATCATTACGGTAATCGCGACGCCCGCTACCCGCCGTGATCGGATTCGTCGATTCTCGGAAGACATGGGCGGAATGTTAACCCGGTTCCACCGGTCGGCCGCCTCTTTGTCACCCGCGGACAAACTTCATAATCGAATTCAGCGCACGCTGACAAGAAAGAACGGGCCCCGCACCCACTCCGAAACATGTCGACATGAATCCTTGTTACGTACATAACTCGCGGGTAACCTCGGTTTACCCCACCACCGAGAAAGCCGCTCGAGTCGAGCATATTCGATCAGAAAAATCCGCCGAAAGGCGCATGGGGAAAGCCACCCGAGACGTAAACTGGATCAAAGGAGATGACAGGTATGTCCCGCAGACTTGGCAAGTTGTCAGCCGGCGTCGCCACCACCGGCATCGTGTTCGGCGCCGTCGCCGTGCTCACCGCCGGCACGGCCGCCGCCGCGACCACCTACGCCACCGGCACCGTCGCCTACATGTGCAACTTCCCCGGAATCGGCCAGCAGCAGCTGGACGTGAAGGCGAACTTCACCGGACCGGACTCGGTCGCCGCCGGCGGCACCTTCACCCCGGCGTCCGTCGCTGGCTCCGCCACCATCAACGCCACCATCAACGCGCTGCTCAACGCCGCCAACTACGACGGCGTGCGCGGCAAGGCGAACATGCCGGTCACGGTCACCAACGCCTCACCGGCTTCGGCGACGGTGACGAACCTGGACGTCCCGACGCAGATCAACCCGTATGTGCCGGGTCCGCGGACGTTCAACATCGTCCAGGACGCGGGCACGGGCGTCCCGACGTTCACGGCGGGCACCCCCGGTTCGTCGACCGCCTCGCTCGGTACCACGATCAACGCGCCGCTGGACTTCCACAAGAAGGACGGCACCTGGACGGCGTGGAACTTCAACTGCACCGTGAAGAACACCAACCCGGCGCAGAACCGCGCGTTCAGCCCGGCGATCACCATCACCTGATGAACCATCCGTGCGGGGCGGGGACGCCCGCCCCGCACGGCCTCCACCACGTGACGTGAAGGGAATCCCCATGGGACGGCAGGTCCGCCGAGCCGCCACGGCCGCGACCGTCGTGTTCGGCGCGGCGATCCCGATCACGTGACACACCAGCGCAAGGCAGGAGAGGAACACTCATGACGCAGCAGGTTCGCCGGGCACTCGGGAGGTTTCCCGTTCTGGCGGGCGTGATCCTGCTCGCAGGCGTGAGCGGCGCACTGTCCTCTTCGGCCGCCACCGATCCGGCCACACCACCGCCGGAACCGCTGCAAGGCGCCACGTCCGCGCACCAGAGTCTCGCGAACACCTGTGTCTTCCCGGATCCCGCCGGGAAACGACCGGTCACCATGGACGTCAAGGCGACGCTGCCGAAGGTCGTCCAGACCGGAAAGCCCGTACAGGTCAAGGACTTCTCACTGACCTTCACGATCGGCGAAGGATCACTCGGCCCCGTCACCGAGGTCACGGGCGGCGCGACCGTCGAGCTCACCGCCGCGAACGGGGACAAGAAGACCCCGATCCCGGTGACCCTGACGATCCCGACGACGAAGGTGCCCGCCACCGGCGAGCTGAAGCTGATCGCGACCGGCACCGTCCCCGACATCCTGCTGAACGTGCCGTCCGAGCTGCGGCTGAGCACGGGCGCGCCGTCGCTCGCGCTGACCGCCGCCGAGACGCCGCTCGAACCGATCACCTGCACCCAGGCGCCGGACCAGAACACGCTGCTCGGCAGTGTGGCGCTCCTGCCACTCGGGAAGCCCAAGCCACAGTCCGGCAAACCCGGGGAGCCGAACAAGCCCGGGGCCGACGTGCGGGCCGCGGAAGACGTCCACGCCAGCGGCCTGTATCCCATCGCGTTGCAGCCGTTCGAACTTCAGGGCACGTCGTCGATCACGAAACTCGGCGCCTTCGCCCGGTTGAAGCCCGCGTTCATGGTCAACGCGGTGTGGCACGTCGACCTGGAGAACACCGAAGGGCCCGGCAAGATCACCGGCTCCGTGATCATGCCGCCGAGCAAGGTGACCTTCCTCGGGTTCGGCTTCGTCCCGATCACCGCGACCATGGAACTGCTTCCGGAGGACCACGCGACCGGCAATCACATCATCGACGTCGACGGCGTCTCGATCCCGGAACCGGAGGGCAGCTCGACCGTCCTCACCCCGCTCAAGGTCTACGGGAAACTGAGCGGTGTCACCATCAACGGGGTCGGCCTCGACGTCGGTGACAACTGCCTCACCGCCGAGCCGATCAAGATCAATCTCCGCGGGGAGAAGTACGGCATGTTCACCGGTGGCGTCGTGCGCACCGATCCGAAGTGGACGGATCCCGCCTATCAGGACTTCACCCTGCCCCCGTTCTCGGGCTGCGGCGTGAAGGAGGATCTCGACTCGCTGTTGAGCGGGATGGCGTCAGGGCCGGGGAACCAGGCTTGTGTCGGGGTCAACCAGGTGGGGTTGCCCTGGGACCTGGAGCGCAAGTGCCCGAACGTCGATCCGCCGGTGGCGCGCCGCTGACTCGTTCGACCCCGATGTTCCGTAAAGGCCTCCTTCCCTACTCTCAAGGTAGGGAAGGAGGCCTTCACTGCGAGGCCTAAGATCCACTCGGTGTCCACTGTGGACTCTTGCGCGGCACCGGAAGCACCTCCGGCAGCGTGAATCCCGCTGACGCCGAAGAAGGACTGACACCAGCCCGCAGTGCGAGTTCCATCTCGAACCGCGCCCCCGGGTCACGCAGGTGCTCGCCGAAGGTCGCCTGCAGCTGCCGCATGCGGTATCGGACGGTCTGCGGATGCACCTGGAGACGCTCGGCGATGTCGACGACGTTGCCTTGGCTGTCGAGCCAAGCCCGCAGGGTTTCGAGCAGCCGTTCCCGCTGCTTCCCGGTCATCTCCGCGAGCGGGGCGAACAGGCGATCTCGGAGCTGGCAGGTCAGCGCGGCGTCGGCGTTCACGAGCAGGGTGGCGAGGTGTTCTTCGGCGCGGATCACCCGGCGGGCCTGGATGATGCCGCGTTCGGACAGGTGCAGGGCCTCGCGTGCCCAGCGGAGGGAATCGGCGACGGAGTCCAGCGGCCGGCACGGGCCGATCGAGAGCCGGTAGTCCGGCAGCGCGGCCTGCAAAGTGGCCAGGCGGGCGATGGAGAGCTCGCCGGGGACGAGCACACGCGGCTCGGCGCAGTCGAGTTCGGCGAGGACGTCCGAATCCACCGCGTTGTGCCGCCGGGGCCTGACGGTGTCGCCGATCGGGTGCAGCACCACCGGCGTCGCGCGCTCGGGCACCGGCCAGCCGGTCAGCTGCGCGAGTTCCGCGATCGCCTTCGACGGCGCGGGCGGTGTTTCCAGCACCAGGTGCAGCAGTTTGCGGCGCCACGTGTCCAGTGCCCCCGCGGTGCGCGCCTTCGCTTCGAGGTACCCGTCCAGCGCGACGGACGCGAGTTCGTCCATGAACGCGAGCATCGCGTCGGCCAGTTGCGACATCACCGCCGACGAAAGGCCGCTGCGGCGGCCGACCCGCATGATGCGCCGCCACGAAACCCTGGCGCCGACCCGGTACGCCGACTGGAGGGTGTCGAGGCTGCGACCTTCCCGCATCTCGTTCTGCCCGAGCCGGTGGTGGACCTCGTGCGACTGTTCCTTGGAGACGCTCGGATCGGCGATCTGGGCGACGAACAACGTGATCGCGTACTCGACGCCCGCGCGGATCGACTTGCCGTACGGCCCGTCGAGCGGGCGCGCGTACGCGGGGATGGTCGCCCGGATCTCGTCGACGATCTCGTTGGCGAGACTGCCCAGTTCCGGTCGCAAAATGTCGGCGAGCTTGCGGGGAAGGGCCGCAGGGGGCTGCGCAGCGTGTTCGATTCCGCGCTCCACCGACATCGCAGCTCCTTTGCTCCGCCCAGCGTCCGGACATCCCACGATCGTCGTGGGGTGACAACGAACACATCGTGAAGTCGCTCGTGAATGTGTCACCTTTCGCAGAAGAAACCGATTTCTTGTCATCATCGTGACAAAATCACGGGTCGTCCCTGAACTTTGATGACAAGTGCCCGGCAAACGCCTCGCACGGTTCGTACGAACGGCCGATGAGTACGGAGCGTCACTGCTTTCCGGTGAGCAATTCCCCGAGTACTTCGAGCACGGGCTCCAGCACGCGGACCTCGGTGCCGGCGCATTCGGTGATCCCCGCGCCGACGACCTCGAACCCGCTCAGCCCGCGAAGCATCGCCACCAGGCGCTCGATCGTCAAGCCGCCGGGCTCCGGATAGTTCAGCCCGTCGAACTCCGCCGGGTCGAGCACGTCGAGGTCGAGATGGATGTAGACCTTGTCCGCTCCGGCCAGGCCGGAAGCGGGATCGGTCTCGACGACGAGCCCGCGCTCGACCACGGCCCGCTCGGCGTCGTCGAAGGCCCTCGTTCCCGCGAGGACGACGCGCCCGGGTTCGACCGGCGGATCCGCGGCGAACTCCGGGTCGCCCTCGCCGAGCAGTGACCGCAGCACCATGCCGTGGAACGCGCCCGACGGCGACGTCTCCGCGGTGTTGAGGTCGGAATGCGCGTCGAACCAGGCGACGCCGAGCCCCGGCCCGAAGCGGTAGCGCGCGACCCCGATCGGGATCAGCTCGACGCCGCAGTCCCCGCCGATGGTGAGCACCGGTCCGCCCGGTGCCTCCAGCGCGGCGAGCTGCGCGGCCCGGTTCGCGCCGGTGAGCACCGCGCGGTTGGCGATGCCGTCGACCACGGGCGACGTCTCGCGGCTCTGCCGGATGTGGTGCACCGGCGCGCCCAGCACGTGGCCCGCCAGCTCGGCGAGCGCGACACAGCCTTCGGGCAACTCCGGCGCGCGCTCGGTCAGAGCGCCCTGAAACTGAGGTACGGCGTTGATCAGCACCGGTCCACGTTAGCGGCGGCCGCAAGCGCGTGAAGGCCCCCTTCCCTCGGCTGAGCCGAGGGAAGGGGGCCTTCACGCGCAACGGCGGCTACTCCAGGACGAGGAGCAGGTCCCCGCCTTCCACCTGCTGGACGGCGTTGATCGCGCGCCGCGACACCTTGCCGCCGGTCGCCGCGGTGATCGACGCCTCCATCTTCATCGCCTCGATGGTCGCGACCGTCGCGCCGGCCTCGACCTCGTCGCCCTCGGACACCTGCAGCGTGACCACCCCCGCGAACGGCGCGGCGATCTGCTTCGGGTCGCCCTTGGCGGCCTTCTCCGTCGCCGGGATGTCCGACGCGATCGAGGTGTCGCGGACCTGGATCGGGCGCAGCTGGCCGTTGAGCGTCGACATCACCGTGCGCAGCCCGCGCTCGTCGGCCTCGCCGATGGCTTCCAGCTCGATCAGCAGCCGGACACCCTGTTCCAGGTCGACCGAGTACTCCTCGCCCGGCCGCAGGCCGTAGAAGAAGTCCTTGGACGGCAGGACGGAGGTGTCACCGTACTGCTCGCGGTGCGCCTCGAAGTCCTTCGTGGGCCCGGGGAACAGCAGCCGGTTCAGCGTCGCGCGCCGGTTCTCCGCCAGCCCCTTGAGGTCCTCTTCGGACAGTTCCTGCACCGGCTTCGGCTGCGCGCGGCCTTCGAGGGCCTTGGTGCGGAACGGCTCCGGCCAGCCACCGGGCGGGTCGCCCAGTTCGCCGCGCAGGAAGCCGATCACCGAGTCGGGGATGTCGAACTTGTTCGGCTCCGCTTCGAAGTCGGACGGCGAGACACCCGCGCCGACGAGGTGCAGCGCGAGGTCACCGACCACTTTGGACGAAGGCGTGACCTTGACCAGGTGCCCGAGGATCCTGTCCGCGGCCGCGTACATCGCCTCGATGTCCTCGAACCGCTCCCCGAGACCGAGCGAAATCGCCTGGGTGCGCAGGTTCGACAGCTGACCGCCGGGGATCTCGTGGTGGTACACGCGTCCGGTCGGGGAGGAGAGCCCCGCCTCGAAGGGCGCGTAGATCTTGCGCACGCTCTCCCAGTACGGCTCCAGGTCGCCGATGGCCTGCAGGTCGAGCCCGGTCGGCCGGTCCGAGTGGTCGGTGGCAGCGACGAGCGCGGAAAGCGACGGCTGCGACGTCGTGCCCGCCATGGACGCGACGGCACCGTCGACGGCGTCCGCCCCGGCCTGGATCGCGGCCAGGTACGTCGCCAGCTGGCCACCCGCGGTGTCGTGCGTGTGGATGTGCACGGGGAGGTCGAACTCCTTGCGCAGCGCGGAAACCAGCCGCGCCGCCGCCGGCGCCCGCAGCAGGCCCGCCATGTCCTTGATGGCCAGGACGTGCGCCCCCGCGCCGACGATCTGCTCCGCCAGCTTGAGGTAGTAGTCCAGCGTGTACAGCTTCTCCGACGGGTCCGACAGATCCGAGGTGTAGCAGAGCGCGACCTCGGCGACGGCGGTCCCGGTCTCGCGGACGGCTTCGATCGCCGGGCGCATCTGCTCGACGTCGTTGAGGGCGTCGAAGATCCGGAAGATGTCGATCCCGGTGGCCGTCGCCTCCTCGACGAAGGCGTTGGTCACCTCGGTGGGGTACGGCGTGTACCCGACGGTGTTGCGGCCGCGCAGCAGCATCTGCAGGCAGATGTTCGGGACCGCTTCCCGCAGCTTCGCCAGCCGCTCCCACGGGTCCTCCGCCAGGAACCTCAGCGCGACGTCGTAGGTCGCGCCGCCCCAGCATTCCAGCGAGAGCAGCTGCGGCGTGGTCCGCGCGACGACCGGCGCGACCGCGAGCAGGTCCTTCGTCCGCACGCGGGTGGCGAGCAGCGACTGGTGCGCGTCACGGAAGGTGGTGTCGGTGACGCCGATGGTCGGCGACTCCCGCAGCCAGCGGGCGAACCCGGCCGGGCCGAGTTCGGTGAGCTTCTGCTTCGACCCGGGCGCCGGTTCGAGATCCTTGGGCAGCTTCGGCAGCTTGACCTGCGGGTCGAGGGTGCGCGGACGCTCGCCGTGCGGTTTGTTGACCGTCTTGTCGGCGAGGTAGGTCAGCAGCCTGGTCCCGCGGTCGGCCGAATGGCGCGCGGTGAGCAGATGCGGGCGCTCCTCGATGAACGACGTCGTGACGCGGCCTTCGCGGAAGTCCGGGTCGTCGAGGACGGCCTGCAGGAACGGGATGTTCGTGGCCACACCGCGGATCCGGAACTCGGCGACGGCCCGGCGGGCGCGGCCGACGGCGGTCTTGAAGTCGCGGCCGCGGCAGCTGAGCTTCACCAGCAGCGAGTCGAAGTGCGCGCTGATCTCGGTGCCGGCGAACGCCGTCCCGCCGTCGAGGCGGATACCGGAACCGCCGGGCGAGCGGTACGCGCTGATCATCCCGGTGTCCGGGCGGAAACCGTTGGCGGGGTCCTCGGTGGTGATGCGGCACTGCAGCGCGGCGCCGCGCAGGTACACCTTGTCCTGCGACAGCCCGAGGTCGTCCAGCGTCTCGCCGGAGGCGATGCGCAGCTGCGACTGGACGAGGTCGACGTCGGTGACCTCCTCGGTCACCGTGTGCTCGACCTGGATCCGCGGGTTCATCTCGATGAAGACGTGGTTGCCGTCCCGGTCGAGCAGGAATTCGACGGTGCCGGCGTTGCGGTAGCCGATCTGGCGGGCGAACTTCACCGCGTCGGCGCAGATCCGGTCGCGCAGTTCGGACGGCAGGTTCGGCGCCGGGGCCAGCTCGATGACCTTCTGGTGGCGCCGCTGGACCGAGCAGTCGCGCTCGTAGAGGTGGATCACGTTGCCCTCGCCGTCGGCGAGGATCTGGACCTCGATGTGACGCGGCTCGACGACGGCCTTCTCGATGAACACCGTCGGGTCGCCGAAGGCCGATTCGGCCTCGCGCGCGGCGGCCTCGATGGACTCGCGCAGCTGCGCGGGGTCCTGGACGCGGCGCATACCGCGCCCGCCACCGCCGGCGACGGCCTTCACGAAGACCGGGAAGCCGATCTTCTCGGCGGCGGCGGCCAGCGCGTCGACGTCGGAGGACGGTTCGGAAGAACCCAGGACCGGTACGCCCGCCTCGCGCGCGGCCTTGACCGCGCGGGCCTTGTTGCCGGTCAGCTCGAGGATGTCCGCGCTCGGTCCGACGAAGGTGATGCCTTCGTCCTCGCACGCGCGCGCGAGGTCCGGGTTCTCGGAGAGGAAGCCGTAGCCGGGGTAAACGGCGTCCGCGCCCGCCTTCTTGGCGGCCGCGACGATCTCCTCGACCGACAGATAGGCCCGCACCGGGTGACCGGGTTCGCCGATCTCGTAGGCCTCGTCGGCCTTCAGCCGGTGGAGCGAATTGCGGTCTTCGTGCGGGAACACAGCCACCGTGCCCGCGCCGAGCTCGAATCCGGCGCGGAACGCACGGATGGCGATCTCACCCCGGTTGGCGACCAGTACCTTGCGGAACATGCCGGTCCTTCCCATCATCGGATCGGTAGGTGAGGCACGTTACCTGTTCGGTCCCGCAGGACGGGAGCTGTTGCCCAGGTGATGGACATCATCCCTGGCCGAGTTGCGCCCCGGGACTCTGCAGCACCCGGTTCGCGGTGCCCTCGTGGACCCCGGTCAGCACGTCGACCGCGGCGAGGTCCACAAGCGCCTTCGCGACGTCCGGCGCGGAGGCCGCGGGATGCAGGGACCGGTAGAGCGCCGCCACCCCGGCGACGTGCGCGGCGGCCGACGACGTCCCGCTGAGCATCCTGCCGCCGCTGCCCCCGGCGTCGGGTCCCGGCACGTCGACGCCGGGTGCGAACAAGTCGACGACTTCGCCGTAGTTCGACGTCGACCCCACCTGATCGCTCGCGTCGGTCGAGCCGACGGTGAGCGCTTCGGTGACCCGGCCGGGTGAGAACTTGCCCGCGTCGGTGGCCTCGCCGCCCGCCGGGAGGGCGACCGGGACGACCGCCGCGAGCGCGCGGACGGCGGCGTCGAGCCGGTCGTTGGCCGCGCCACCGATGCCGAGGACGGCGACGGCGGGCTGTTGTGCGTTCTGCGTCACCCAGTCGATACCCGCGATGATCTTGTCCGTCGCGCCGCCGCCCTGCGCGTCGATCACCCGGACCGGGACGATCTGCGCGCCCTTCGCGACACCGAAAGTCCTCGACGCGGCGACACCGGCCAGGTACGTGCCGTGACCATTGGTGTCGGTGGTATCCGTGCCACCGTTGAGGAAGTCCTTACCGGGTTTGACCCGGCCGCCGAAGTCCGGGTGCGCCGCGTCGACCCCGCTGTCGATCACGTAGACGGTGACGTCCTTCGCTTCGATCTCGTAGTGGTAGAGCTGGTCGAGACCCGTTCGCTGGTCGATCCGGTCCAGCCCCCAGTTCGGCGGGTTCTGCTGGACTTCCGTCGCGGAGGCGGGCGGCGCCACCAGCACCAGGAGCGCCAGCGCGGCCATGACGCGTACCAGTCGAATGATCATGCCTTGGCTCTACGCCTCTGCACCGGGGGCGGCAACCCCGGAGTGTCACCCGTTCGACTGGTCTTGGCCGATATGACCGCTGACCGTCGACTTCGGGAAGCAGACCAGCGCGTCGAAAGCGTCGGCGACGTCGACGGCGTTGAACAGATGCGCGTGCCGGATGCTCCGCGGTCCGGCGGTTCCCCGTCGTGCGCGGAGATCCACCAGCCCTGGGCCCTCGGCTTCGACGCTGTCGTCCGCGGGTGCTTCCAGTTCTTGGCGGTGGACGGTGAAACCGAGCCGTGCGGCCGGATCGGGCTGGAGCCCGGTGGTCTCGCCCTCGACGGCGGTGAGCCCGAGCGCGAAGTAGTCGTCACCGAATTCGGCGGCCAGATGTGTGCCCGCCGAAGGTGAGGTGAGCCCGGGGAACGGCGAGAACGGGACGCGCTGGAGGTGTCCGTTGTGGAGCATCACGACGATCTTCGTGTCGTCACCGTGCGACCGCCGGATCAGCCGGACGGTCTCCGCCATGTACGCGTCGCGCGAACCGCTCTGCCGGGCGGGCGCGTCGCCGGACATCATCGCGGCGACCTCGGCGAGGTACGCGTCGACGCGCAGTGCGCCTTCGACGTGGTGCTCCGCGACGACCGTGTTCCCGTAGACGGGACGCAACGACGTCAGGTGCGTCTTGAGCCGGGTGAGCGCCGCGGTCGCTTTGTCCTTGGCCGCCGTGTCGAGGGCGGCGTACTTGGCGGGCGCCTCCGCGCTGCTGACCGACGCGTACCCCTTGGTCGCCTCGATCGCCGCGTCGACCAGGCCCGTGGCGGCGTCGTCCACAGTGGACAGGTAGGCGCGGACCGCGTCGAGCGAGGGCGCCGGCGAGCCCGCGGAACTCGGCACATCGAGGCCGTAATATCGGACGTCGCCCCGCTCGCGGAGCCACGCGAGCATTTCGTGGGCCTCCGGCGACTCCCCGAGCGAGAAGGTGAAGCCTTCGCGGCCGATGTCTGCGACGTCGCCCGGAGCGCCGTTCAGCCAGTCCTCGACGAGCTTCCCCTCGGCGAAGCCGGATTCGAAGGCCACGACCCGGAAGCCGTGCTGCTCGACGAGATGCCGGAGGAAACGATTGCGCAGGTCGCCGAATTCGTGGATGTGGTGGTTGTTCTCACCGATGGCGACGATCTTCGCGTCCCCGATGAGTTCGGCGATCTTCGCTGGGTCTGACATACTGCCCACACTAACGCAACAGGAGTAGCAATTGGCAACCTCCGGTACCCAGCGGCCCGGCGGCCGGACCGAGCGCACGCGCCAGGCCGTCCTGCACGCCACCCTCGACCTGCTGGCCGAACGCGGGTTCGGCGAACTCACCGTGGACGCGGTCGCCGAGCGATCCGGGGTGCACAAGACCACCGTGTACCGGCGCTGGTCCTCGCCGGACGGCCTCGTCGCCGCCGCGCTGCAGATGGGCGCGGAGGACGACTGGACGGCGCCCGACACCGGTTCGTTGGAGAACGATCTGTACGAAGTGGCCGCGGAGGTCGTGCGGTACTTCACCGAGCCCGCGCTCAAGGAACTGCCCACGGCGTCGGTGCTTGCCGCGTTCCAGTCGCCGCAAGCGGCCGAGGCCCTGCACGACTTCTACGCCGACCGGCACGTGCGCATGGCGCCGATCACGGAACGGGCCGTCGCGCGGGGTGAGATCCCTTCCGGCACGGACGGGGACGAACTGGTGCGGGCGGTATGCGGGCCGATCTTCTACCGGCTTTTTCTGTCGCGGGAGAGTGTCACGGTGGCGGAGGCGCGGGTGACGGCGCGGGCGGTGGCGGTGGCGGCGCGTGAGGGCGCTTTTGTGCGGTCAGAGGATTAGCCCCGGGGCGGGGTTCCGCTTGGACCGCGGTGGCTACGCATTTGGTTTTCTCGATGCGGTGGGGGTCCTGGTCGCCGGTCCGTGAAGGACTTCTTAAGGGACTCAAAGTTCCCCTTACGGTGCGGAACTCTCAGTGGCACCCACCAGTCGCAATGGAGCGAGCGAAGGCCTTTTTTCCTTGCGCCTGGGCCTTCATGCACTTCAGTCCGTCGGGAGGGATCGGCAGGTAGTGAAGGCCCTTTTTTCCCTACTCTCAGGGTAGGGAAAAAAGGGCCTTCACGGAGCATTGGGCATGGCGAGGGGCCCGTCGCCGGGTGGCTGGCGGGCTCCTCGGGGTTCAGACGTGATGCAGGGTGTTGCGACGAGGTTGTCGGAGCGGATCTCGGTATTGGGGTGGGATGAATTCCGGTAAGCCGTCGGCGGCCATGCGGACTTGCCAGTCGCCGTGGTGGATCAGGCGGTGATGGAACCCGCAGAGCAGCACCAGATTCCGAAGATCGGTAGGGCCGCCGTCTGCCCAGTGGTGAATGTGGTGAGCGTGGCAATTCTTCGGCTTCCGGTGGCAGCCGGGGAACGCGCAGCCGCCGTCTCGGATGTTCAGTGCCCGGCGTTGACCTGGGGTGACGAAGCGTCTGAGTCGTCCGACGTCGAGGGGTTCTCCGGCGGCGCTCAACACGACCGGCAGCATCAGACAGTCACAGGCAGCCAGCCGGGCTTCCCGGGCGGTCATCGTCCCGACGAAATCCAAGCACGCGGTCCCGAGACCGGACTTCAACTCCTCAAGGCCGATGGTGACGTTCACCAACGTCCGATACCCGCTGGTGCCGGGCTGGTCGGGGCAGGCGATCGCCAGGTCGAGGAGGTCGACCCACGCATCACCCATGCGTTCGCATTTCATCCGCAGGTCCGCCTGGCCGAATTCGTCGACGGGTCGTGGCTGGGCGTAGGCCTCCAGCGCGGCAGCCGTGCGGGCTCCGGTCTCGTCATCCAGGAGACCGGTGAGCTTCCAGAACCCGTCCTTCCGGCGCTCCAGGGTGATCTCCCGACGCGGCTCCTTCGGTTCCGGGTCTTTCGGCTCCTTGCCGTCCGGGTCCAGCAACGCCAAAAGTTTCGCCTCGGCCTTGGCCAGCTGCCGGGGACCGGCACTCGGGGTGAGGTCCGCGAGAATCTTCTCCGCGTTCGCCCGATCCTCCGCCGAGATCTCGGCCGGAAGCCTCTTCAAGATCTCCAGGATCTGATCGATCCGCTCATCACCGACCAACCCCTCGGCCGCAACCGCAGCGGTCGTGGGCAGCGCGGCCGGAACCTCAGTGCCATCCAACGCACGGGACGGGTTCAACGCGATGGCCCGCTTCACCACCGCACCCGCCTCACCAACCGACAACCCCGCCACATCCGCGAACCATGCAGCCGTACGGCCATACCCGTACAAATCCTTGACACCCCGAGACTCGACCTCCGCCAAATACCGCCCCAAACCCGCGGTAGCCATCCGAATCACCCGCAAAGACTGCTGCACGCCATGAGCAAGCTCCAGCTTGCCAGCACGCCACAACTCCTGCGGCATCTCGGGAAGGAAGGTCTCGGACACACCCCCAGAATACCGCAATCAACCGAACACGTGTTCGTAATTTTGGGTAACTATTAATTGGCGCATTTACCACTGGCGGGTGATTTGAGTGCGAAACGACGACTACGCCAAACAACTAGGCGCTATCCGGTAACTCACGTTCGCGGGCTTCGCGCCCAGATTGGCCCCTGACGGCCTGGGTGAACCCGGTACGAGGCCGCCCGCACTGTCAGGGACCACCTGGATCACGAAGCCCATCGAACAGATTCACAGGAACACGGGCCAGCGGGGTGATCGAGCCCGAATGGGCAGCCACACCCCGGGAGACCACTGCGGGATGCGGACAGTTTTACCGTCAACGCCAACGCCTTCCAGGCCCCAGACTGACCTCTCCGTGCCAAGAGAGGGGACCGTCATGACCGAGGAAGTCCGGAACCGGCCGGTGGAGATGCCGGGCAGGCTCAAGATCGTCCGCGCTTTCCTTTGGGTGCAGGCGGTCCTCAACGTCCTCGCGAGCGCGCTCGTGACCGCCCTCGCGATCAACGAGCTCGAGCACGGCAACGAGGAGGCAGGCCTCGCGCTGGCGCTGGCGCTCCTCGGTTTCGTGGTCGCGGTCGTGCTGATCGCTTGCGCGATAAGGATTTCCCGTGGTTCGCCGTGGGTGCGGCCGACGGTCGTCGTCGTGGAAGGACTGGTCGTGGTCATGGGGCTGGTCAGCCTGGTCAACGGCGGGGCGATCACCCAGCTGATCGGGATGGGCATCGCCGTCGGCGTCATCGTCGTCCTCAACAAACCCGAGGAAAGCGCCTGGTTCAGGCGCTGACGAGGTCGATCCGGTAGCGCACTTCGGAAAGCGGGACGTCCTCGCCGGGCATGGTGTCGGTCTTGGTCGCCCCGTCCGGCGCCCAGCCCCCGGCCACGTAGAAACGCTGGGCACGCTTGTTGGTGTCGAGCACCCAGAGTGTCGCCTGGCGGTGTCCCGAGTCCCGCAGCTCGGCGACGGCGGTGTCGAGCAGCTGCCTGCCCAGTCCCGTGCCCCAGCGGCCGGGTTCGAGGTAGATGGCACGCAGTTCGCCGCGGATCCGGTCGACGGCGGTGAAACCGAGGAGCGATCCGTCTTCGACCAGGACCAGGATGTCGCCCTGGTTGGCGGGATCGGCGAGGGTCCGCTGCCAGCGAGCCGCCCTGCCCTCGACGGAAAGATCGCGTAGGTAGAGCTCGGGCAGCAGGCCCTGATACGCCGCCTGCCACGACCGCACGTTCACTTCGGCGATCGGCCAGGCGTCCTCGACGGTCGCGGGGCGGATCGTGGCCATCGTCAGCCGTTCTCTTTGCGGACGGCGAGACCGGTCACGATGGCGAGCACGAGCACCATCGACAGCGCGATCCCCCAGCCGGCGCCGGTCACGCTCGAACTGCTCGGCATCGCGTAGAAAAGCATGCACACCATGACGATGCCGCCTCCGGCCACGCCGCCGAGGAACGCGATCCCGAACGCCGCCGGCCGCAGGAACACGCCGAGCAGCGTCCCGGCGAGGAGCGTCACCGAGACCACGAGGTAGACCGCGCCCTCGTCGGCCCGGGTCCCCGAGTAGCCGAAGAGTTCGATCGCCTGCACCACGAGACCGAGTGCGCCGCAAGTCCCGGAAGCGAGAGCCGTAACGGCGAGCGCGCCCCGTGGCTTCCCCAGCCCGAGCCGGAAACTCCGGTCACGCCGCACCGACACCAGCGCGCAGACGGCCGCGGCGACCAGGCAGCCGTCGGCGAGGACGAGAAGGACCGGGCCGGACGGGATCGCCGAGAGCAGCGTCAGCCCGCACAGCGCCCCCGGCCCCGCCATCCGGCGCGTCTTTGGCAGGAACATCGCGATCCCCGCCCCGATCGCGAAGAGGACGAGCGGCACGACGGTCCAGCCGCCGTCTTCGAAGAAATCCTCCACGCTGCTGCTGAGCGGGAACGCGATGACCACCAGATACACCGCGGCCGCGAAGGCGAGCAGTCCGGCGGCGACGGCGAACGGGTCTGGCCTCGGTCGCGCGGGCACGGCCGGTTCAGGCTTCGGAAGTACGGGTGGATCAGGGTTCCTGGAAGGCTCCGGGGTCGGCGCGGGCGTATGCACCGGCCGCGGTTCGGGCGCGGGTTCCCGGACGACCTGCCCCTCGACCCGCACCACCACGTCACCGGTCGGCCCGGTCACCGTGACCCGCGCCTCGAACGCCCCGAGTTCTGTCTGCTCCAACAGGATCTCGGCCCCGTCGTCGTCCTCGGTCACCCGCAGCCAGGTGTGCGAAGACGCGAACCGGCATGCCCGCGCGATCGGCGGGCCCTCCAGCCGGATACGCGCCACCGGCCGCGATCCCCGGACGACCTCACCGAACCGGACCACTTCGGGCTCGGCTCGCACACGCGCGTCCCGCCGCGCCAGGTCGGCGGCCTCGGCGATATGCCGGATGTCGGTCTGCGCCATCGTGGTGAGCACTTCGTGCGCGCCGATGGCGACGGAGAGATTCTCGCTCGTGAGCCGCCGCTGGAGTTCCGTCACCGCGCCGAGGCGGGTGAACATGTTCTGGTCCTCGCTCGCCGCGCGCAGATCGGCGGGGACCGGCGACGGTTTGATCCGGCGGCGCCTGCTCCTGGCCAGGTACAGCTCGCCCTGCATCTCGATGTCGCGGCTGGGTGTCTGGTTCGGGTTCCGCTCCCGGACGCTGTCGAACAGGTAGTCGTACAGTTCGCCGAGCGCCACCCAGCCGTCCTCGTCGCGGTCCGCTTCGCCGGTCCGTAGCCCGTCGACCAGGGCCGAGGTGAACACCGACGGGCGGGCGTGGTCGTCGGCGAGCTGGTCACCTTCGAAGGCGTACTCGATGGAGTTCGACGCGGTGATCACCGCACGGCCGCGGCCGCCGAACCCGCCGACCGGGAACGCGTCGAGCACGTTGGCCTCACCGGTGGCGCGCACGGCGACCCCCTGACCGAAAGCGCCGCCGTAGCAGCAATCCAGCAGGAGGACGATGCTCCGGGACCGGCTCATCCGCATGCAGCGCTGGACGAAATCGGCGGGGACGGCACTCGACGCGAGCCGCTCCGGCCGGGTGTTGCGGGCGGCGAAGAACAGCTCACCCGACTCGCTTTTCAAGCCATGGCAAGAGAAATGCACCAGCAGGACGTCGTCCGGCGCGCTGTCGGCGAACAGGTCCTCGACCCGGCCCGCGATCACGTGCGCGGTCTCGTCGCGCACCACCTGGACGTCGAATTCGCTGATGGCGCGGTCGGCGAGGACTTCGGCGAGCGCTTCGGCGTCGGCGGCCGGGGACCGCAGCGCGCTCAGCCCCGGATTGTCGTACTCCCCGTTGGCGATGATCAAGGCACGCCGCTCGCCGGTCATGGCGAATGCCTGCTCACGAAGAGGTCGACGAGCTTGTCCTGATCGGTGAGCGTCGCTTCGGACAGTTCCAGCACGTCGCCGTCGATCTCCAGCCGCACCGTGCGCTTCACCCGTCCGCCGCGCGAAAGCCAGTCCCGCACGGCCGCGACGACCGAACGCAACCCCTCGGCCGACTGCCCCAGCGTGACCAGCAGCCCGCCCACCGTCGCGACGTCGAACCCCCGCGAACCGGGCGGCGCCGGGCCTGCCGTCAGCGCCCTCACGTCGGCGATCCCGCGTTCGACCAGCGCTTCTCGAAGGTACCCGGCGAGCTGGTCGACCCGTTCCGCGTCGGCCCCGTCCTCCCCGAGCCGGACCCGCACCGTTGCTGTCATCCCCGGCCTCCCTCGCCCGTACGGAACGAGGAAAGCCCCTTTGCCCGTCCGGCGGCAAGGTCCGAACGGGCAGAGCTGTTCACGTCAGCTTTTTTCCAGGTACTCCACGCGATCTTCGTCGACGACGTCGGCGATCATGTGCGCCAGTCCCAAGTAATTACCCAAGGCCGGGTCCTTTTCGACGATTTCCAACGCGCGGGCCCTCGCCTCGGCGATCACGTCCTCGTCGCGCAGCAGCGACAACAGTTTCAGGGTCGACTTCTTCCCCGACTGCGCGGCGCCGAGGATGTCGCCCTCTCGGCGCAGTTCCAGGTCCATTCTGGACAGTTCGAAACCGTCCGTCGTGGACTCGACGGCGGCCAGGCGCTCGCGGGTGGTCGTCCCGTCCAGGGCTTCGGTGACCAGCAGGCACAGCCCCGGCACACTGCCCCGGCCGACCCGCCCGCGCAGCTGGTGCAGCTGGCTGATGCCGAACCGGTCGGCGTCCATGATCACCATCGCGGTCGCGTTCGGCACGTTCACGCCGACCTCGATCACGGTGGTGGCGACGAGCACGTCCAGTTCGCCTCTGGAGAACGCCTGCATCACGGCGTCCTTGTCGTCGGCGGGCATCCGGCCGTGCAGGACGCCGATCTTCAGCCCCTTCAACTGCCCTTCGGCCAGCTCGGGCGCCACGTCGAGGACCGCGAGCGCGGGCCGCTTGTCTCCCTTGTCCGACGCCGGTTCGTCGCCGATACGCGGGCAGACGATGTACGCCTGGTGGCCCTTGCCGCATTCCTCGCGGACCCGCTGCCACGCCCTGTCCAGCCAGGCGGGCCGCTCCGCGACCGGCACCACCGAAGTCTTGATCGGCGACCGGCCGACCGGCATCTCGCGCAGCGCGGAGATCTCCAGATCGCCGTAGACGGTCATCGCGACCGTGCGCGGGATGGGCGTCGCCGTCATGACGAGCACGTGCGGGCTGGTCTCGTCGGAGCCGCGGGAACGCAGCGCGTCCCGTTGCTCCACCCCGAAGCGGTGCTGTTCGTCGACCACGGCCAGGCCGAGATCCGCGAACGACACCGTGTCCTGGATGAGCGCGTGCGTGCCGACGACGATCCCGGCCTCGCCGCTGACCGTCTCCAGCAACGCCTTCTTGCGTTCCTTGGCGCCCATCGACCCGGTCAGCAGGGTCACGCGCGTCGCGTTCTCCGCGCCGCCGAGCTCGCCGGCCTGCCCGAGGTCGCCGAGCATTTCGCGCAACGACCGGGCGTGCTGCGCGGCGAGGACCTCCGTCGGCGCGAGCATCGCCGCCTGCCGTCCGGAATCGACGACCTGCAGCATGGCGCGCAGCGCGACCACGGTCTTGCCGGAACCGACCTCGCCCTGCAGCAGCCGGTTCATCGGATGCTCGGTGGCCACATCCCGCGCGATCTCCTCGCCGATCTCCTGCTGCCCCGACGTCAACGCGAACGGGAGCCGCTTGTCGAAGGCGTCGAGGATGCCGCCCTCGGTGTGCGGACAGGCTTTCGCGGGCCGCGAGACCAGGGAATGCCGTCGCTGCGCGAAAATCAGCTGCACGGCCATGGCCTCGTCCCATTTGAGCCGGTCGCGCGCGGAGTTCAGCGCCTGCCAGCTCGACGGACGGTGGATGCCGCGCAGCGCGCTTTCCAGGCTGGGCAGGCCGTACCGGGCCAGCAGCTCGATCGGCATCGGGTCCTCGTCGACCTCCAGCACGTCCAGCACCTGCCGGACGGCCTTCGCGATCACCCAGGTCGGGATCCCCTGCGCCGCCGGGTACACCGGGATGATCTCGGCGAGGAAGTCGTCCATCGCCTCGGGTGCGCGATCGGCGTCGAACAGCTCGTACTCGGGGTTCGCCAGCTGCAGAACGTCACGGAAGGCGGTGACCTTGCCCGCGAAGAGCCCGTTCTTGCCTGGCACGAGTTCCTTCTCGCGCCAGGCCTGGTTGAAGAAGGTGCACTGCAGACGGCGTTTGCCGTCGGTGATCACCATTTCGAGCAGGGTGCCGCTGCGCGCCTTCATCCGGCGCTTGTTCACGCGCTCGATGCGCGCCATCACGGTGGCGTGCTCGCCGAGTTCGAGCCCGGCGATGTCGGTGAGCTGGCCGCGCTCGGCGTACCGGCGCGGGTAGTGCCGCAGGAGGTCGCTGACCGTCTCGATCTTGAGGCCCTTGGCGAGCGCCTTCGCCGTCGCCGCGCCGACGACCAGCTTGAGGTCCGCGCGCAGGTTGGTCATGCGGTCACTCCACCCCCATCAGCAGCACGGCGTCGGTTTGGCCGCCCGCGTAACTCGTCACTTCGACCTCGGGATGCTCCCGGCACAGCTGATCGGCCAGCTCTCCGGGCAGCCGGACCGGCGCGTCCGGCCCCGTCAGCACGGTGACCAGCTCGCCGCCGAGGGCCAGCATCCGGTTCAGCACGCCGACCGCCGCCGCGACCAGGCTCGTCTCCGAGGCGGGCGCGGGCTCGATCAGCACGACCTCGCCGTCGACGAGACCGACGACGTCACCGGCCTGCGCCCGGCCCACCCAGGTTAGCGACTCCTCCCGCGCGATCCTCAGTTCGCCACGCCTGGTGGCGGCGGCCGCTTCGGCCATCGCGACCACGTCGTCGTTGGTGCGGCGGTCCTGGTCGTGGACGGCCAGCGCGGCGAGCACCTGGACGGGTGACACACACGGGATGACGACGACGTCGCGGTCCGCGGCCATCGCATGACCCGCGGCCGCGTCGGCCGCCGCGGTGAGCTCCTGGCCGCCGGGAAGGACGGTGACGTGATGCCCGGCGGCCTCGTTGATCAGGCCCAGCATCTCCTCGACCGTCGGCTGGACGCCGTGCGGGACCGAAAGCACCGCGACCCCCTCCGCGCGGAGGAGTTCGGCCAGCGGCCCGCCGTGGACCACCGCGACCACCGAACGGTCGATCCCGCCGCCGACCTCGACCGGGGTGGGCGTGATCAGCGGCTCGACCCGCACCCGGCGGGGGCGGCCGAGTTCGATCCCGGCCTCCAGCGCCGCGCCGATGTCCGCGCAGTGGACGTGGACGGCATACGCGCCGGCGCCGTCCCCGGCGACCGTGACGCTGTCGCCGAGGCCGCTGAGGGTCTTGCGAAGGCCGGGAAGGCTGGTTTCGTCGACGCCGTCCAGGAGGTACATGACCTCCCAGGCCGTCGGCGCGTCGATCGTCGCGTGATGGTGATGCGCCTCGAGCGGGTGCTCCGGCTCCGTGAGTCCGCCGGAGATCACGCCGGAAAGAGCGTCGAGGACCGCGACCAGCCCGCGGGCACCCGCGTCGACCACGCCGGCCACCGCCAGAACCGGCAGCTGTTTCGGCGTCTCTTCGAGGGCTTCAGCGGCGACGGCGGCCGCCGCGGTGGCCACCTCTTCGAGTGACCCGGTCGCCTCACGGACGGCGGCGGCGACGGTGTGGAGGACGGTGAGGATCGTCCCCGCCACCGGGCGGCTCACCGCTCCCGTGGCGGCCCGGTCCGCGCACCCGAGCGCCTCCGCGAGCCCGGGCCCGTCGATTTCCCTGGCGGCCGCCGCCTCGGCGATCCCGCGCACGACCTGCGACATGATCACGCCCGAGTTGCCCTTGGCCGCCGCGACCGCGCCCTTGGCGAACACCGACAGCGCCTCGGCGGCCGTCGCGGGCTCGGCCTCCGCCAGCGCGTCACGGGCCGCGGTCATGGTGAACAGCAGGTTGGAGCCGGTGTCGGAGTCGGCGACCGGGTAGACGTTGATGCCGTCGATGGCCGGCCGGAGCACCGCCAAGCTGTGCACACAGGCCGCCGACCAGGCCGACACCGCCGCCACGTCCAGCACCCGCACCCCGTAACCTCCTAGCTGTTCCAGCGAGGGTATCGACCCGGTGCCGGAGGGCTCTGAGCCACTGGTTACTATGGTCGAGTTGCCCAGCATGCTGGGCGCATCATTCTTTGTCCCAGATCCAGAGGAGTTCGACGTGGCTGCCGTGTGCGACGTCTGTGGCAAGGGACCGGGCTTTGGCAAGTCGGTCTCGCACTCCCACCGGCGTACCAACCGCCGGTGGAACCCGAACATCCAGACCGTTCACGCCAAGATCGGTCTTTCCCAGCGCAAGCGCCTGAACGCCTGCACCTCGTGCATCAAGGCGGGCAAGGTCGTTCGCGGCTGAGCCGGGTTTTTGGGGAATGGCGGGTGCTCTTCGGAGCACCCGCCATTTTTTGTGCGCGGGTCGGCTCGCGGGGCGCGGGGCGGGAGGTTGCGAAAGCCACTTTCGCAACGTTGAAGGTTGCGAAAGTGGCTTTCGCAACGTGGCCCGCCCGGCGACGTTACTCCTGGGACCCGAGTAGCCAGTGAGATACCTGAGGTTTCGCCGGAGTCCGTGAAGGCCTCCTTGAGGGACTCTGGGTCCCTCAAGGAGGCCTTCACGGACTTTTGGGCGGCGCCCAGTACATGAAGGCCCCCTTACTTGCGCCTAGGTACAGGAAGGGGGCCTTCACGCGCAACACAAGAAGGTCAGGGGAGCTTCCAGTCCACGGGGCCGGCGCCCTGCTGCTCAAGCAGCTGGTTCGCCCGGCTGAAGGGCCGCGAGCCGAAGAAGCCGGCGTGCGCCGAAAGCGGGCTCGGGTGCGCCGACTCGATGCACGGCACCTTTCCCAGCATCGGCTTCAGGTTCCGCGCGTTGCGGCCCCACAGGATCGCCACCATCGGTTCGTCCCGCGCGGCGAGGGCCTTGATGGCCTGCTCGGTGACCGCTTCCCAGCCCTTGCCCTGGTGCGAGTTCGACTTCCCGGGCTGCACGGTCAACGACCTGTTGAGCAGCAGCACACCCTTCTCGGCCCACGGCGTCAGGTCGCCGTTCGACGGCAGCGGGTGCCCGAGGTCCTCGCAGTACTCCTTGTAGATGTTGATCAGGCTCTTCGGGATCGGCCGGACGTCCGGCGCCACCGAAAAGCTCAGCCCGACGGCGTGCCCTGGCGTCGGGTACGGGTCCTGGCCGACGATCAGCACCCGCACGTCGTGGAACGGCTGCTGGAACGCCCGCAGCACGTGTTCACCCGCCGGGAGATAGGTCCGGCCGGCGGCGATCTCCGCGCGGAGGAACTCCCCCATCGCGGCGACCTGCGGCGCCACCGGTTCGAGGGCCTGCGCCCAGCCTGCTTCGACGATGTCCTGCAGCGGTCGTGCGGTCACGGCGTGCGAGCTTACTCACGTCCGTCGAGTCGCCGGAGTTCGACCCGGAACCTCGCCGCCCGCTCGACATAGCCGTCGACGACGAGCTTGATCATGTCCGGGCCGAACGACGTGTTCGGCCGAGTCTTGGCCGGGACGCCCAGCGCGATGTGTCCACTGTCCACATAGGACCCGTAAGAGAGAACCGCGCCCGCGCCGACCATCCCGCCGTCCTCGACGACGGTTCCGTTCAGGACCACCGACCCCGAAGCGATCAGGCAGCCCTCGCCGATCCGCGCGCCTTCGATGTGCACCGAATGCCCGACGGCGGACGACTTCCCGATGATCGTCGGCTCCTTGCGGGTGCAGTGCAGCACGCAGCCGTCCTGCACGTTGGACCGCTCGCCGATCTCGATGTAACCGTGGTCGCCGCGCAGCACGGTCTGCGGCCACACCGACGCGAACGCCGCGATCCGGACGTCGCCGATCACCGTCGCGTCGGGATGGACGTAGGCGTCCGGGTGGATCGACGGTTCGAGGTCGCCCAGCGCGTAGATCGGCATACGTTCTCCTAGACCAGCGGCTTGCCGAAGCAGATGCTCTCCGGTTCGTCCTTGTAGTACCCGAAACCCGGGATTTCCCGGTACCCCGCCGACAAGTACAGCGCGATGGCTTCCGGCTGCCTGTCCCCGGTCTCCAGCACCATACGCAGCCGTCCGGCCTCGGCGGCCGTCCGTTCCAGATCGGCGAGGATCGCCCTGGCGAACCCGCGGCCTCGCGCCGAAGCCATCACGAACACGCGTTTCATCTCGGCATCGCCCGGCAGCAAGGGGTCCGGGCCGTCGTGCGCGCGCCAGGCACCGCACGCGACCGGGACGTCGTCGAGGTAGGCGGCCATGAACAGCCCCCTCGGCGGGGCGAACTGCGCCGCGTCCATCGGTGTCTCGTCTTCGCTGCCGTACCGGGCGGCCAGCTCGAGCTGCGCTTCGGCCAGCAGCTTCACCGCGTCGGGGTGATCGTAGGCCAGCACACGAAGGTCCATGAGCGCGAGATTAGCGAGAAGACTTGCCATTCCCCAAAGTAGATTGCGGCCATGTCGATCGAGACGTCCCTGCGCCAGGCGCGCAATTCCGCCGCGTTCTGGGCCGCGACCGGCCGGTCCCGCGGCCACGAGGTGATCCGCCGTCGCGGCTTTCTCGCCGTCGCCGGTGACGAACGCGCGGGGCTGCGCGTCCTGATCCAGGAGCCCGATCTCACCGACGGCGAGCTGGCGGAAATCACCGAGCTCGCCGCACGGGCGACCGGGCCGGTGGAGGCCGAGGATCCCTTCAGCGTCACCGATCTCAACCATCTCGGGGACCTGCGCAGCTGGCAGATGCCCGTCATGCTTCGCCCACCCGCCCCGGTCGGCGAACCCGCGATGGAGGTGGTCCGGGTCCGCGGAGAGGCGGAGCTGCGGGCCGCCGAACGCGCGGTGATCGACGGGTTCGAACTCGCGCGGTTCCGGCCGGGTGAGATGTTCCCCACGGCCCTCCTCGACCAGCCGGGCGTCGACGTGTTCGTCGCACGGCTCGACGGCGAGGTCGCCGGGGCGTGCGTGACCGTCGTCGACAACGGCTTCGGCAGCCACTACTGGGTCGGCACGCCGGCCGCTTTCCGCTCGCGCGGCGTGGGGCGAGCCGTGATGCTCGGCTCCCTCGCCCCGCTGGCGGGGCTGCCCGTCACCCTCACCGCGTCCCGGCTGGGCAGACCGCTGTACGAATCCCTCGGTTTCACCGTCGCCGCGCCCTCGACCTGGTGGGCCTCACGTTCCTAGCGCCAGTGCTGCCAGCCGCTGTCGTGCCCGTATCGCTTCCCGTCCACCGTCACCCCCGAATCCGGCATGGTGACGACGCCGATCTCGGTCCAGCCCTCCGGCAACTCGACGAAGGAGGGGAAGGTGGCCGCGAACGCGTGGTCCTCGCCGCCGGTGAGGACCCATTTCAGCGGGTCGGCGCCGAGCGCGGTGCCGACCTCGGTCAACCTGCTCGACACGTCGAGGTCCGCCGTCCGCACGTCGATCCCGACGCCGGAGGCCTCGGCGATGTGGCCGAGGTCGGACAGGAGCCCGTCGGACACGTCGATCATCGACGTCGCGCCGCCGTCGGCCGCGCGGATACCCGCCTCGTAGTCCGGCTCGGGGCAGCGCTGCGCGTTGACCACGCTGACCGGGGAACGGAACCCCCGCCCGAGCACCGCGAGCCCGGCGGCCGCCCAGCCGAGCCGTCCGCAGACCGCGACGACGTCGCCCGGACGCGCGCCGGACCGCGTCACCGGTTCCCGGCCGCCGAGGTCGCCGAGGGCGGTGACACTGATCACGATCTGGTCGGCGCGCACCATGTCGCCGCCGACGATCCCGATCCCCGCGCGGTCGGCTTCGAACCACATGCCCTGGGTGAGTTCGGTGACGAGCGACGTCGGTGTGTCCGAGGGGCACGCGAAACCCATGAGGACGGACGTCGGGCGCGCGCCCATGGCGGCGATGTCGGTGAGGTTGACCGCGACCGCCTTGCGCCCCACCTGCTCGGCGCTGGACCAGTCGAGCCGGAAGTGCACGCCCTGCACGAGGACGTCGGTGGACGCCACCGTCCGCCCGTCCGGGGAGGCCACGACGGCCGCGTCGTCCCCCGGTCCGAGCAGTGTCGTCTCCGGCTGTTTCCGGCCGGCGGTCACCGCCTCGATCAACCGGAATTCACCGGTCCCGGCGACCGTGCCGTCGTTCGGTGACACCCGTCACCTCCACTTTCCCTTGTCCGGACAAATATCGATCACCGATAGTCGGAAGCCCTAGGTTTTTCCCGGGGCTGGCGATACGTTGCTACAACGTTCCTACCTTGAGCCGACTTTTACGAAGGGGCGCGCCGTGGTCCACGCATACATCCTCATCCAGACCGAGGTCGGCAAAGCCGCCGCGGTCGCCGCGGAGATCTCCACCATCTCCGGTGTCACCAGTTCGGAGGATGTCACCGGCCCGTACGACGTCATCGTCAAGGCCGCGGCCGACACCGTCGATCAGCTGGGCCAGCTCGTGGTCGCCAAGGTGCAGAACGTGGAAGGCATCACGCGGACGCTGACCTGCCCGGTCGTGCACCTCTGAGTGCCTGTCGGCGGAGCTGAGGACGCACTCCGAAAGTGCCCATACGCGTGAAACCGCCCTGGCCGAAGGCCCCGCTATCGCGGTGGCAGGACGCCGTCTCCGCATCGGCGACGTGAACGATCGGGCAGCGTCCTGCCGACGTCGATCGCGGACGCGGGTTCACCACCGAAATTCCGAGGTGGTGTAGTTGTCCGGTGGCTGACACGGACACCGGCGCACCGCCGAAACCCCTGCTGATCGCGGCCGCCTGCCTGGCGATCCTGCTCGTCGCGGGTGTGGCCGTCTTCGGGCTGACCCGCGGCGCGGAATCCGGCGCCCCGGCCGCCGACGGTCCGCTCCCGCTCGTCCCGGTCCCGGCACCGCAGTCGGGGTCACCCGAATGCGCGAAACTCGTCGGCGCGCTCCCGCACGAGCTCGCCTCGTCCGGGAACACGCTGGTCCGGCGCACGCTGGCCGATCCCGCCCCCGAGGCGACGATCGGCTGGGGCACCGGCGACCCGGTGGTCCTGCGGTGCGGTCTCGGCAAGCCGCCGGAACTCACGCGGACCTCGCAGCTGCGGACGATCAACGGCGTCCAGTGGCTGCAGGTCGAGGGTGAGGGCACCGCGACGTGGTTCGTGGTGGACCGTCCCGTCTACACGGCGCTCACCGTGCCGGACACCGCGGGGACCGGGCCACTGCAGACCGTTTCCGAGGTCATCGCCGCCACTCTCCCCGCGGTGCCGCTGCGCTTTTGATCAAGGCAGCAGAAGACTCTTCCCGGTGTATCGCCGCGCTTCGATGTCCGCGTGCGCGGCGGACGCTTCCGCCAGCGGGTACGTCCGGCCGATGATCGGCGTCAGCCTCCCGTCGGCCGCCTGCCGCAGCACTTCCCGCACGCGGAACGCGTTGTCGGGCCAGAACCCGACCAGCTGCGCCATGTCCACAACGGACAGCCGGGCACGGTCGGTGTCGTCGATCACGGTCTCCGCGCCGCTGGACATGCCGTAGCCGGAGAAGCGGCCGCCGTTCCTCAGCAACGCCAGCGAAGCGGCGCCGAGTTCGCCGCCGACGCCGTCGAAGACCACGTCCAGACGGGGGCCGCCGGTGCGGGCGAGGACCTCTCCCGTCCAGTCCGCCGCCGAGTAGTCGACCGGCTCGGCCCCCAGTTTCCGTGCGATAGCCGCCTTTTCGTCACCGCGGACCGCCGCGAAGACGGTCGCGCCCGCCGCGCGGGCGAGCTGCACCAGAACGCTGCCGAGCCCGCCGACGCCCGGCGCCACCAGGATCCGCTCCCCGGCCGCGACCGGGGTCTTCTCCAGCAACGCCAGCGCGGTACTGCCGTCGTCGAACAGGGCCACCGCGTGCCGGGGATCCAGCCCGTCCGGAATGGGGAACGTGTCGTCCGGCCGCGCGACGACCGTGTCCGCGTATCCCCCGCCGTACCCACCGGGCGCGCGGCTGAGGACGTGGCGGCCCAGCCAGGTTTCGTCGACTCCGGCACCCACCGCGTCGACGGTGCCCGCGACCGATCCACCCGGCACGTACGGCGGCTCGACCGCGAACAAGTCGGGACCGTCACCTCGCCGGATGAGGGCGTCGAGCCAGCCGACCCCGGCCGCCGTCACCGCGACGCGGAGCTCACCCTCCGCCGGTTCGGGGGTCGGCACCTCGACCTGCTCCAGCACTCCGGGATCGCCGAACCGGGACACTCTGATCTCACGCATGAGCGCAAGCTATGACCTCCAGTTCGCTGGAGGTCAAGCGAGCACGGCGATCAGCGGTTCGAGCGCGGAGTGCAACGCCTCGCGCGAACAGCCCGCGTACCCGATGAGGTTCCCGAACACCGTCGGCGTCCCGGCGAAATGCCGGGCGAGCCCGTCGAGCCGGATCCCGGCGCGTTCCGCCGCCGCCATCCGCGCCGCCTCGGCGGCGGCCGATCCGTACGGGACGACCAGATGCGCGCCCGCGTCGTCGCCGAGCACCGGGATCCCCGCCGACGTCAGCGCGGCCGAAACCAGGGACCGGCGCTCGGACAGTTCGCGCCGGAGCTTCCGCAGATGCCGTCCCAGATCGCCGTGCCGCGCCAGTTCGGCGAGCACCCGCTGCCCGGCGGGCGAAGGACGCGTGCCGGTCGCTTCGCGGTACTCCAGTACCGAGGCCGCGACCTGGGACGGCGCGACCATCCAGCCCGCGCCCAGCGCCGGCGTGAGGATCTTGCTCGTGGTCCCGAGATGCGCGACGACGTCGGGCGCGAGCGCGGCCAGCAGCGGCAGCGGCGCGACGTCGAACCGCAGCTCTCCGTCGTAGTCGTCCTCGATCACCAGCATGCCGTTGGCGCGGGCGAGTTCGACCAGCTCGACGCGGCGGGACGCGCTCATCCGGCTGCCGAGCGGGTACTGGTGCGCGGGCGAGCAGTACACCGCGCGCACGTCGGCGGGGACGGCGTCCGGGCGCAGGCCTTCTTCGTCGACCGGGACGGGCACGACCTCCATCCCCGCCCGCCGAAAGGCCTGCACCGCGCGCTGGTAACCCGGCTCCTCGATCGCGACCCGGTCACCGCGCGAAAGCATCGCGCCCGCGAGTTCGATCACCGCGGCCGTCGTCCCGCCGGTCGCGAGCACCGTCCCGGCCGCGAGGCCGCGGTGCCGCAGCAGATGCTCGGACACGGCGTCGCGGTACGCGGGCAGACCGGCCCTGTCCTCGCGAGAGGTCGGGCGCGGGTCGGCGGCGGCCCGCCACGCGCGGCGCCAGGCGGCTTTCTCGATGCCGTCGGCCCACGGGACGCCCGGGGTGAGGTCGACCAGCGTGGGCGGCTTGGCGGGGGTGCCCGGCGCGGGTCCTTTCGACGGCCTGTCCGCGGGCGGCGTGGTGGTGACGTACGTGCCGGAGCCGTGACGGCCGGCGATCCAGCCCTCCGCGTGAAGCTGTTCGTACGCCGCCGACGTCACCGTGCGGCTCACGCCGAGACGGCTCGCGAGCGCCCTCGTCGAGGGCAACCTGTCGCCGCCGCGCAGATGTCCGTCGCCCGCGGCCGCGCGCAACGCGTCGGCCAGCTGGACCGCGAGCGGGACGAGCGAATCGCGGTCGAGGCTGACCGGCAGAGCGGTGTCGGACATGGTGTGCTCCGCAACTTTCCCGAAGTGGCCTTCTCAAGTATAGGAGAATTGGACATTATTACAGGCCACTCTCCTGGGTGAGGCTACTCGCATGTCCACGCCGCTCTCCCCTACCGACCGGACCACCCTCGGCCGCAAGAAGAACCGCGCCCTCACCGACCGCTCGGCGCTGTACTCGGTGCTCGACGAAGGCCTGATCTGCCATCTCGGCGTCGTGCGCGACGGCGTCCCGCTGGTCATCCCGACCGGCTACGGGCGCGACGGCAACACGCTCTACCTGCACGGATCGACCGGTGCGAAGAGTATGCGCGACTCCGACGGCGTCGAGGTCTGTGTCACGGTGACGCTGCTCGACGGCATCGTCTACGCGCGATCGGTCAACAACCACTCGATGAACTACCGCAGCGCGGTGATCCTGGGCAGGGCGGCCGCGGTCACCGACGCGGACCGGAAGATGCACGGCCTCCGCGTGCTGACCGACCATCTCGCGCCCGGTTCGTGGGAGCACGCGAGGGACGTCAACGCGAAGGAGTTCGCGTCCGTTTCGGTGCTGGAACTGGACCTCACCGAGGCTTCGGTGAAGATGCGCGGCGAGGGTCCCGACGATCCCGAGGACGAGGTCGCGGCCGATCTCTCGTGGGCGGGGGTGCTGCCGGTGCGGACCGTGTTCGGGGAACCGGAGCCGTCGGCCGATCTCGTCAGTGACTGGACGGTGCCGGACCACGTGAAGCGGCGGGTCGGGTAGCGGATCTCATGAGCCCGTGCGCCGTGCGGTTCCTGGCCGGCTGGGTTGCGAAAGCCACTTTCGCAACGTTGAAGGTTGCGAAAGTGGCTTTCGCAACGTCGGCCCCAAGCCGTTGCGCATGAAGGGACTCGCGACCGATCACCACTCGCGAGGTCCAGCAACGGCGATCACACGTGATTGGACGGACGACACGTGTGATCCGGCGGACGACACGTGTGACTGGATGGACGACACGACCGCGGCTGGGTTCCGCCAGAGTCACCCCTGGCGGTGGCGCGGCAGCCGCACGGTGAACGTCGTCGCCCCCGGCACGCTCTCGACCTCGATCGTCCCGCCGTGCGCCGAAACCAGCGAGAGCACCACCGAAAGCCCGAGCCCGGTCCCGCCGTTGCCGCGCGTGCGGGCGGTGTCGACCCGGTAGAACCGGTCGAAGATCCGCTCCCGCGCCTCCGGCGGGATCCCGGGCCCGGCGTCGCTCACCCGCAGGACGACCTCCGAGTCCGAAGCCGAAGCCGACAACGTCACCGGTGTCCCCGGCGGCGTGTGCACCGCGGCGTTGGCGAGCAGATTGTCGAGCACCTGCCGCAGCCGCACCGGATCCGCTTGCAGGACAACACCTTCCGGTAGCGGGCCGATGATCAGCGGATGCTCCGGACGGCCGGCGGCGCAGGCCTCCCCCGCGTCGGTGATCAGCTCGGCGACGTCGACGTCGACCAGCCGCAGCGGCGCCTCGGTCTCCGGCGCGTCGAGGCGCGCGAGGAGCAGGAGGTCGTCGACGAGCACGCTCATGCGTTGCGTCTCTTCCCGGATCTTCGACAGGTGCGCCTCGCGTTCGGCGGGTTCGTTCGCCGCGGCGTAGCGGAAAAGCTCGGCGTAGCCCCGGATCGACGTCAGCGGCGTGCGTAGTTCGTGGGAGGCGTCGGCGATGAAGCGCCGGAGCCGCTCGTTCGCCTCCCGGCGCGCGACCAGCGAGGAATCGAGGTGCGCCAGCATCACGTTGAACGCCGTCCGCAGTTCCTCGACCTCGGCACCGCCGCCGCTCGCCTGCGCGCGCACCGGGAGATCGGCGTTCGCCGTGAGGTCGTGCGAAGCGATGTCGTGCGCGGTCCCGGCCATGTCGCTCAGCGGCCGCAGCCCGCGCCGCAGCACCAGCCGTCCCGCGATCACCAGCACCGCCAGCGCCAGCAGGAACGCGACGACCTCGACCATGATCAGCTGGCTGACCGTCCGGTCCAGATCGGCCTGCGGCGCGGCGCTGACCAGCACGATATTCCGCGCCGGTTCGATCGGGCAGGCCCGGACGCGGTAAGTGCCCTTGTCTTCGATGTAGACGGTGCGCAGGACCTCGGTCCGCGTCGCGTCTTCGGCGACCTTTTCGAGCGCCTTCGTGTCCGGTGGCAGGGAACCGCCCGCCTGCGGCAGCGCGTCCCCGTTCTGTACCGCGAAAACGGCGGAGAACCAGCCGTAGGCCTGCTGCGGTTTCCCGCCGTGCGTGGTGCGCAGCGACGGCACCTGGCTGATCTGGGTCTTGGCGAGCTGTTCGTCGAGCCGGTCGTTCAGATAGCCCTTCATGATGCCGACCATCACGGTCCCGACGACGGCGAACACGACCAGCGCCAGCGCGCCGAGCCCGAGCGCCAGCCGCGTGCCGAGCCTCGACCGGCGCCAGGCGTCGTACCACCGGCGCAGTATCTTCATCTCGCCGCCTGCCGGACGACGTAGCCGACGCCGCGCACGGTGTGGATCAACGGCTCGTCGCCGGTGTCGAGTTTGCGGCGCAGATGCGAGATGACGAGTTCGACCACATTGGACCGGCCGCCGAAATCGTATTCCCAGACGTGGTCGAGGATCTGCGCCTTGGTCAGCACCGAAGGCGAACGCCGCATGAGGTAGCGCAGCAGTTCGTACTCGGTCGGGGTCAGCTCGGCGGGTCTGCCGCCGCGGGCGACCTCGCGGGTGTCCTCGTTCAGGGTCAGGTCACCGACTCGCAGCACCGCCGCCTTGGCCTGGTTGGTGCTCCGCCGCAGGACGGCGCGCAACCGCGCCATCAGTTCCTCGACCGAGAACGGCTTCACGAGGTAGTCGTCGCCGCCGCGGGTGAGCCCGGCTACCCGGTCCGCGGTCGCGTCCTTCGCGGTGAGGAAGACCACCGGCACCGCGGTCCCGGACTCGCGGAGCTTGTCCAGCACGGTGAACCCGTCGATCCCGGGCAACATCAGGTCGAGCACGACGATGTCGGGCCCGAATTCGGCGGCGCGCTCGAGCGCGGCCTCACCCGATCCGGCGGTGACGGCCTGCCAGCCCTCGTAGCGGGCGACGGTGGCCACCAGGTCGGCGATATGCGGCTCGTCGTCCACCACCAGCAAGCGGACGGGGTTCTCGGTGTTCACAACGCCATCCTCCGTGAACGCGCGCGCGAGGGCGAGGCGGGCGCGCACACGACAGGAAGCCGACAGGTTCCGCCAAGAAAGGTCACCGGGCGGCACCGGTTGAACCGGACCGGAAGGGGCCACGTGTGACCACCATGACGCAGACCGCCGCGAGACCGCGCCCGGCGATCCGTCCCAGGATCGCCGCGCGCGCCGGGCTCTTCCTCTTCCTCGGCGCCAACGTGGCCGCCGTGACCACGCTCTTCTTCGCCGCCGGGCCGTCGGACAACGTGCTCATCGGCATCGGCAGGCTCGCCGGGCTGTACGGGGCGCTGGCGATGGCGTTCCAGCTGCTGCTGGTCGCCCGGCTGCCATGGCTCGACCGCCGCCTCGGCATGGACCGGCTCACCGGCTGGCACCGCTGGACCGGCTTCGGCCTGCTGTGGACGCTGCTCGCCCACTTCGTGTTCATCGTCTTCGGCTACGCGCAGGTCGAAGACACCGGCGTGGCCGACGAGTTCGTCACGATGGTGACCGCACTGGAGGGGATCCTGCGCGCGGTCGTCGCGTTCGCGCTGATCCTGCTCGTCGGCGCCGTTTCCGCCCGGTTCGCCCGGCGCCGTCTGGCGTACGAGACCTGGCACTTCCTCCACCTCTACACCTACGCGGCGGTCGTGCTGGCGTTCAGCCATCAAATCGCCCTGGGCGGATCGTTCGCGTCGTCGCCGGGAGCCCAGGTCTACTGGTGGGCAGTGTGGGGCGTCGCGCTCGGCTCCGTCGTCGCCGGCCGGGTGGTCCTGCCGCTGGCGCGTAACCTGCGTCACCGGCTGAAGGTCGTCGCCGTCGTCCCCGAATCCCACGACGTCGTCTCGGTGTACATCTCCGGCAAGCACCTCGACAAGATGCCCGCGCGGGCGGGCCAGTTCTTCCTGTGGCGCTTCATGACCCGGGACCGCTGGTGGCAGGCGAACCCGTTCTCGCTCTCGGCCGCACCGGACGGCCGCACGCTCCGGCTCACCGCGAAGGCCGCCGGTGACGGCAGCGCGTCCCTGCGGTCGCTGAAGGTCGGCACCCGGGTGTTCGCCGAAGGCCCGTACGGCGCGTTCACCACGATGCACCGACAGAAACCGGACGCGCTGCTCGTCGCGGGCGGCGTCGGGATCACCCCGGTCCGCGCGCTGCTGGAGGAGATCTCCGGACATGTCGTGGTGCTCTACCGCGTCCGCGACGAACGCGACGCCGTCCTCCTGCCCGAGCTGATCGGCCTGGCGCGGGCACGCGGCGCCGTCGTCCGAGTCCTCAGTGGACCGTCCGATCAGGCCGGTCCGGTCCTCGGCGCACCCAACCTGAGGCGGATGGTGCCGGACATCACCGACCGGGACGTCTTCGTCTGCGGCCCGCCGGGGATGACCTCGGCGACCCTGCGCGGCCTGCGGGAGCTGCGCGTGCCGTCACAGCAGGTCCACGCCGAACGCTTCAGCCTCGCCGCCTGATTCAGGGAGTCCCGATCATGAAAAAGACCATCGTCGCCGCCACGGTCGCCCTTTCGGCCGCCGGCTTCCTCGGTGTCTGGCGGTACGAACCCGGCCCGCTCGGCTCGGAGACCGTGGCCGTCGCCGCGGCGCCCAGTTCGTCTACTTCGGACGGTGGCGTCTCGGAGGGTGCCGAGCGCACCATCGACGGTTCGGTGGAGAGCAACCGGTACGGCACCGTCCAGGTGCGGCTGGTGATCTCGGCCGAGGACAGGATCTCGGAAGTCCGCCTGCTGCAACGGCCGACCAGCGGCCGCGGGGTCGCCGCGCTCCCGATCCTGCAGGAGGAGACGCTGACCGCGCAGAGCGCCGACATCGACACCGTCTCCGGGGCCACGTCGACGAGCGAGACGTACGTCGATTCGCTGCAGGCGGCGCTGGACGCCAGATGAACCGCGTCGAACAGGTGATGGGGCTGCCGGTCTCGGTCGACGTCCGGGCGGGCGGCGCCCTCGTCGAACACGCGATCGACGGCGTTTTCGGCTGGCTGCGGGAAGTCGACGCGCGGTTCAGCCCCTTCAAGGCCGACAGTGAGGTGTGCCGTTACGACCGCGGCGAACTCGCGCCTTCCGAACTGAGCGACGACCTCCTGGAAGTCCTTTCGCTGTGTGATCACTACGAACGGTTGTCCGGCGGGGCGTTCACCGCCCGGCTCCCCGGGCGAAGGCTCGATCCGAACGCGGTGGTGAAGGGCTGGGCGGTGCAACGGGCGGCGTCCCTGCTGCTGGCCGAGGGCTTGGACGTGTTCTGTCTCAACGCCGGCGGGGACGTCGTCACCGCCGGCGAACCGGAACCCGGCCGCGCCTGGCGGGTCGGCATCCGGCATCCCGAACGGCCCGGCGCGGTCTGCGCGGTGGTGGAGTCGTCCGGCGGCGCCGTCGCGACTTCGGCGGAATACGAACGCGGCGCGCACATCCTGGACGGAAGGACCGGGCGTCCGCCCGTCGGGCTGCTCAGCGTCACGGTCGCGGCCGGCGACCTCGTCACCGCGGATTCCCTCGCCACGGCCGCTTTCGCGATGGGGACCGAGGGGATCGCCTGGGTCGCCTCGCAACCGGGGTGCCAGGTGCTGGTCATCGACGCGGAACGGCAGGTGCACCGGTCGCCCGGACTGCGGCTCGCTTAAACCGTTGGCCGGGTTTCGCGGGCTCAGGCAGACTGCGGCGTCATGACCTCTGTCGTACAGAACTTCTTCTTCGACTGCGCCGACGCCTACGAACTGGGCCGGTTCTGGAGTGGTGTCGTCGGCAAACCGATGGCCGACGACGACGTGCCGGGCGATCCCGAGGCGATCATCGAGATGGACAACGGAGTCACGTTGTTCTTCGGGCAGGTCCCGGAACCGAAGACGGTGAAGAACCGGATCCACCTCTGCCTCACGCCGGACATCCCGCGCGACGAGGAGGTGGAGCGCCTGCTGGAACTCGGCGCGACCCTCCTGCACGACCGGCGAAATCCGGACGGCACCGGCTGGGCGGTCCTCGGCGATCCCGAAGGCAACGAATTCTGCGTGCTGCGCAGCGCCGCCGAAAAGGCCGCGACCTCGTGACGGACTACCTGACCGTCAACCGGGCGAACTGGGACGAACGCGCTCCGGCACACGCCGCTTCGGCGGACTACGGCTACGAGAAGTTCGTCGCGAATCCCACGCACCTCAGCGGCGTGGTCACCTTCGACCGGCCGCTGCTCGGTGACGTTTCCGGCGCCCGTGGCGTGCACCTGCAGTGCCATATCGGCACGGACACGCTGTCCCTGTCCCGCCTCGGCGCCCGGATGACCGGCCTCGACTTCTCCGCGCCCGCGCTGGAGATCGCGCGGCGGCTGGCCGCCGAGACCGGCGCGGAGATCGACTACCACGAGTCCGATGTGTACGGTGCCGCCGACGTGCTGGGCGCCGGGGAGTTCGACCTCGTCTACACGGGGATCGGCGCGCTCTGCTGGCTGCCCGACATCGCCCGCTGGGGACAGGTCGCCGGGAAGTTGCTGAAGCCGGGCGGACGGCTGTTCATCCGGGATATGCACCCGATGCTGGGCACCCTCGACGAGACGCAGCCGCTCATCACGCCGCGCTACCCGTACTTCGAGCAGGCCGAACCGCTGATTTTCGACGAACCGGGGACCTATGTGGACACCGACGTTTCGTTCGAGCACAACCGGACGCACGAGTGGAACCACGGGCTCGGCGAGATCGTCACTTCGCTGCTCGACGCTGGCCTGACCCTGACGCGGCTGGTGGAACACGACAGCGTGCCGTGGAACGCGCTGCCCGGGTTCATGACCCTGAACGAGGCGACCGAGGAATGGCGGCTGACGGAGGAGCCTCGGCGGCTGGCGGCCAGTTTCACGATCGAGGCCGTGAAGGCGGCCTGAGCCTCGGACGTCACAACTGTCCCAATGGCACCAGTGATCACACGGTGAGTAGTGAAGGGCCCTTCCCTACCGTCAGGGTAGGGAAGGAGGCCTTCACGGCCAGCCGCGACCGTGACAAGGGAGGCCGCCACGCCAAATTGACTTACCCCTCGATAAGTGGCCTGCAAGTACATGAAGGCCCCCTTCCTGTACCTAGGCGCAAGGAAGGGGGCCTTCATGTACTTCGGGAAGGTGCGAAGGTCGAGTTTCGTCGGCTGAGCCGGGGGAAGGGGGGCCTTCACGCGCAGTCGTTGTGACTTGTGGGGCTTGGTGGTGTTGCTGGGGCTGCGGATGGCGATCCGAAGTCCGTGAAGGCCTCCTTGAGGGACTCTGGGTCCCTCAAGGAGGCCTTCACGGACCGTCCACCCGACACGACACGTTTGCCTTACCCCTCAATAGAACCGTCCTTACCACTCACGAGACTTTGGAAGAATGTCCGCATGAGCGTCTCCCCTGAGAAACGGCCCCTTGTCGCCGTCGCCGCCCTGGGCGGCACCATTTCGATGGTCCCCGGCGACGGCGAAGACCACGCCGTCCCCCGGCTCACCGCCGCCGACCTGCTCGGTGACCTGGGCGAGAACCTCGAGATGGACGTCCGCGCGGAGACGCTCGCGGGGATTTCCAGTGCCTCGATGGATTTCGCGACCCTGATCAGGACGCGGGATTGGGCGGCCAAGGCGGTCGACGAAGGCGCTGAAGGTGTCGTCGTGGTCCAGGGCACGGACACGCTCGAAGAGACCGCGTACTTCTTCGAACTGACGTGGGCTTCCGACGCGCCGATCGTGATCACCGGCGCGATGCGCAATCCCAGCCTGCCCAGCGCCGACGGCGCGGGGAACCTGCTGGCCGCGCTGACCGTCGCCGCCGATCCCCGCAGCCGGGGCCGCGGCTCGCTGGTCGCGTTCAACGACGACGTCCACGCCGCGCGCTGGGTCCGCAAGACGCATTCGAGCCACGTCGAGGCGTTCTCCTCGAATCCCGCCGGGCCGCTCGCGCTGCTCAGTGAGGGCCTGGTGCACTACTTCCACCCGGTCGCCGCCCGCCCGGCCGCGTTGTCCTTGGCGGACGCGGACTTCTCGGGACTGGTGCCGATCGTCGAGAGCGGTGTCGAGGACACCGGTGAGCTCCTGGAAACGCTGGTCAAGGCCGGGGTGAAGGGCGTGGTGCTCGCCGCGAACGGCGCCGGGCACGTTTCGGCGGGGTCCGCCGAGGTGATCGAGCGGGTCCTGCCCGAGGTGCCAATCGTGGTCGCCGGCCGCACCGGCGCCGGGCCGACGTTCCGCGGCACCTACGGCTTCCGCGGTTCCGAATCGGATCTGATCGCGATGGGCGCGACCATGGCGGGCTGGCTGGACCCGCGCAAATCACGGCTCCTGCTGCACACCCTGCTCGCCACCGGCGCTTCGCGAGACCGCGTCGAGGCCGAATTCCGGCTCCGGGGCGACCTCGCCTGAGCCGCGTTTCGTCCTCTGAACGCGGTAGATGCACGCGCAAGGACCGCATTCAGAGGACGAAATGCGGGAGGTATCAGGCCCGTACCGGGCCCGAGACCGGGTCCAGGTGGTACGGCCGCATCGCGCGGGGCCGGTGCCGGTAGACGTGCACGCTGACGGCGGGATCCGGGCCGTCGTTGCGCACTTCGTGGACGTAGCCGGGGCCGAAGACGCGAGACTGGCCCTCCGACAGCGAATGCAGCTCGGTCACGGCCCGCCCGTCGACGGCGCGCCGGGCGACGGTCTCGCTCAGCTTCCCGCTGACCACGGTGAACGCGCCCGCGGCGAATTCGTGGTCGTGCAGGTCGGTGCGCTGGCCGGGCAGCCAGCTCATCAGCCAGATCTCCTGCAGTTCGTCCGCGTCGACGAGCGCGGAGAAACGCTCCTCGGGGTCGTAACGCAGCAGGTGGCGCCAGCGGTCACGATCCGCGGCGAACTCGAGCGCGACACGCACCGGGTGGCGCAGGGCGGGGTTTTCGGGAATGACGAGCGTGTTGTCCGGGACGGCGAACATGAAGAGGTCCTCGCAAAGGAAAGAAGGTGTCGAGCTGGGCCGGGGGCTTGGTTCACCGACAACAGCGACACGACGCACACGAGACGGCGCCAAGACCCGAGAGGCCCCGCGACACAGTCATCCCACGTGCGAACATGCGCCCAGCGAACCAGCACGGAGCCCGGCGGTCAACCGCTCTCACTGCGTGGACTGATCAGGACCACTCGTGCTTCTGCGACCGTCCGAGCAGTTCGGCTCCCGCGCGCCGCGGGTCGACCCCTTCGTGGCAGACGCGGTGCATCGCGTCGGTGATCGGCATGTCGACACCGAGGCCCATCGCGAGCTCCCGGATCGACGTGCACGATTTGACGCCCTCGGCGACCTGTCCGCCGGTGGCCGCGAGCGCCTGCTCCAGCGTCTCGCCCCGGCCGAGCCGCTCGCCGAAGGTCCGGTTCCGCGACAACGGCGACGAGCACGTCGCCACCAGGTCGCCCACGCCGGCGAGCCCGGCGAAGGTCAGCGGGTCGGCGCCCAGTTTCGCGCCGAGCCGGGCCATCTCGGCCAGCCCGCGGGTGATCAGGGTGGCCACGGTGTTCGCGCCGAGCCCGAGCCCGGCCGCCATCCCGCAGCTGAGCGCGATGACGTTCTTGCACGCCCCGCCCAGCTCGCAGCCGACGACGTCGGTGTTGGTGTACGGCCGGAAGTACTGGTTGAAGCTCGCCTGCTGGATCGCCTTGGCGTTGTCGTGGTCGGTGCAGGCCAGCACCGCCGCCGCCGGCTGCCCCAGCGCGATCTCCTTCGCCAGGTTCGGCCCGGACACGACCACGATCTGCCCGGCGTCGACGCGGGCGATCTCGGCGATGACCTCGCTCATCCGCTTGAGCGTGCCCAGTTCGACGCCCTTCGCGAGACTCACCAGGATCGCGTCGGAGGGCAGCAGACCGGACCACTCCGACAGATTGGTCCGCAACGTCTGGCTCGGCACCGCGAGCACCACGGCCTGCGCGCCGTCGAGGGCCTCGGCCGGGTCCGCCGTCGCGGTGATCCGCTCCGGCAGTTCGATATCGGGTAGATAGGACGAATTGCGATGCCGTTCCCGGATGTCGGCCGCGACCTCGGGCCGCCGGGCCCAGATGGTCACGTCGCGTCCGGCGTCGCCGAGCACCTTCGCGAACGCCGTCCCCCACGAGCCGGCGCCGAGCACGGTCACCCGCTGGACCTCGGCCATCAGGCGTCGTCCTCCGGTTTCTTCGCGGGCGGTTCCTCCTGGCGGATCTCCGCGAGCAGCGCGGTGATCTCGGTCATCATCAGCTCGGTGACCTCGCGCAGCTTGGACGCGCTGCGGGTCGAACCGTTCTTGTACGCGGAAAGGTCCAGCGGCTCGCCGACCAGGTGCGTGATCGTCTTGCGCGGGAACGGCGTGAACTTCTTCGTGTAGCCGTTGAAGATGTGGTTCGTGCCCCAGCGGGCGATCGGGATCACCGGCACGTCGGTCTCCAGCGCGAGCCGCGCCGCCCCGGTGAACGGCTTCTTCGGCCAGCCGTCCGGGTCCTTGCTGATCGTCCCCTCCGGATAGATCACGACGACCTTGCCGTCACGCAACGCCTGGTGGGCGGCCTTGAGGCTGTCACCGGCGGCGGCCGAACCGCGCGAGACGGGGATCTGGCCGGCGCCGACGAAGATCTTGCCGAAGAGCGGTGCCCTGGTCAGGCTCTCCTTGCCGAGGAACCGCGGCACCCGCTTCTGGCGGTGCACGAACACCGCGTCCACCGCCGGGTCCATGTGGGACACGTGGTTGAGCAGGAGCAGCGCGCCACCTTCGCGGGGGATCCGCTCGACGTTGCGGTAGATCCGCTTGCCGATGGCCGTCGCCGGGTAGAACAGTGCGGCGGCGATGCCCACCCAGATGCCACCCTTCTCACGCCGGGCCAATTCGTCCTCCTCGAAGTCACACGTGTCGTCCCAGGCCACTGATCCTGCCGCGCGCAGCCGAGCGCGGTCCAGGGAGGGTCGGGTAAGAATGCAGATGTGGACAGTGTGGGCTTCGACCTGATCGTGCCGATGAAACGCCCCGCCGAGGGCAAGTCCCGGCTTCGCGGCGCGGTCGTGCCCGAGCGGCACCCCGAACTGGTGCTGGCGCTGGCCTACGACACGCTGTCCGCGGCGACCTCGGCGGACGGGGTCCGCCGGGTGCTCGTGGTCGCCGCCGACCCGGCGTCGGTGGCGGATCTCACCGAGCTGGGCGTCGAGATCGTCACCGAACCGTCGCGTGGCGGATTGAACGCGGCCCTGCGTTACGGCGAAGAGCTGCTGCGCCGGGACACGCCGTCCGCTCTCGTCGGCGCGCTGCAGGCCGACCTCCCCGCGCTGCGGACCGAAGACCTCACCGCCGCCCTCGCCGAGGCGGCCGGGCATCGGGCGTTCGTCGCGGACCGGCAGGGAACGGGCACGACCCTGTTGCTGGCGGGCGCGGGCCGCGCGTTGGAACCTCGGTTCGGCGCCGGTTCCGCGCGGGCGCACACCGCTTCCGGTGCGACCCCGCTCACGATCGCCGCGGAATCGCTCAGGGCCGACGTGGACACCGCGGATGATCTCGCTCACGTTCGCACCCTGGGTGCCGGAAAGCGCACTTCAACGCTGTTGGGAACACCCTGCGTGGTGATGTGACGAGAGTTCACCCTGGCGACCCGCGCGCGGCGCACATAATCGCCCCGAGTGGTGAACAATGAAGCCCGTGAGCACAAATGACGGCGGCACCCCGAACTCGGCAAGGAAGCGGAAGACCTCCGCCGCGAAACCGGAACCGGACAACGGCACGGCGAAACCCGCCAGGGCGCGGAAGACCACTCCAGCGGCGAAGACCACCCCGCGCGCGACGCGCGGCGGTTCGGCGAGCCGTCCCGCGCAGGAGTTCCGCACGCTGCCCGCCGCGCCTCCCGCGGTGACTTCGGCGCCCACCGCCGTCGAAACCCTGCCCGACGACCGGTACTTCAACCGTGAGCTGTCATGGCAGGACTTCAACGCGCGCGTGCTCGCGCTGGCCGAGGACGAGTCGCAGCCGCTCCTGGAACGCGCCAAGTTCCTGGCGATCTTCGCGTCCAATTTGGACGAGTTCTACATGGTGCGGGTCGCCGGGCTGAAACGCCGCGACGAGACCGGGCTCCCGGTCCGCAGCGCGGACGGGCTCACCCCGCGCGAACAGCTGGCCTACATCGCCAAACGCAACCAGGACCTGGTCGAGCGGCACACGAACGCCTTCGAACTGCACCTGCGGCCGCAGCTGGCGGAAGAGGACATCCTCATCGTCGGCTGGAACGACCTGACCGGCGCCGACCAGCTCCGGCTGTCCAACTACTTCAGCGAGCAGATCTTCCCGGTGCTCACACCGCTGGCCGTGGATCCCGCGCACCCGTTCCCCTACATTTCCGGCCTTTCGCTCAACCTGGCCATCACCGTCCGGGACCCCGAAGCGGGCACGGAGCGGTTCGCGCGGGTCAAGGTGCCGAGCAACGTGCCGCGCCTGATGCGGATCGAGCAGCAGCCGCGGGAGAGCCGCACCGCGACGTTCCTTCCGCTGGAGGAACTGATCGCCGCCCATCTCGGCGAGCTGTTCACCGGCATGGAGGTGACCGAGCACCACGCGTTCCGGGTCACCCGCAACGCGGACTTCGAGGTCGAGGAAGACCGGGACGAGGATCTTCTCCAAGCGCTGGAACGCGAACTGGCCCAGCGCCGGTTCGGCCCGCCGGTGCGGCTCGAAGTGGCGCAGGACATGAGCGAGCACATGCTCGAACTGCTGCTGCGCGAATTGGAGGTCGACCCGCGCGACGTCGTCGAGGTCCCCGGTCTGCTGGATCTCACCTGTCTGCACCAGTTGTCCGGGGTCGACCGGAAGGAACTCAAGGACCGCCCTTTCGTTCCCGCCACGCATCCGGCGTTCGGTGAGCGCGAGACGCCGAAGTCGGTGTTCGCGACGCTGCGCGAGGGCGACGTCCTCGTGCACCACCCGTACGACTCGTTCTCCACCAGCGTCCAGCGGTTCATCGAACAGGCCGCCGCGGACGACAAGGTGCTGGCGATCAAGCAGACGCTGTACCGCACCTCCGGCGACTCCCCGATCGTCGACGCGCTGATCGACGCCGCCGAGGCGGGCAAACAGGTCGTCGCGCTGGTCGAGATCAAGGCACGGTTCGACGAACAGGCCAACATCACCTGGGCCCGCACGCTGGAACGCGCGGGCGTGCACGTGGTCTACGGGCTCGTCGGGCTCAAGACGCACTGCAAGGTGTCGATGGTGGTGCGCCAGGAGGGTTCGACCATCCGCCGCTACTGCCACATCGGCACCGGCAACTACAACCCGAAGACCGCGCGGCTGTACGAGGACCTCGGCATCCTGACCGCGGACCCGACGATCGGCGCGGACCTGACGGATCTGTTCAACGTGCTGACCGGGTACTCCCGCCAGGACACCTACCGCAACATCCTCACGTCGCCGCACGGGATCCGCCGCGGCATCGTGCGCGCGATCGGCGAAGAGATCGAACTCGCCCGCGCCGGCCAGACCGCCGGGATCCGGATCAAGTGCAACTCGCTCGTCGACGAGCAGGTGATCGACGCGCTGTACCACGCTTCGCAGGCCGGGGTGCCGGTCGACATCGTGGTGCGCGGGATCTGCTCGCTGAAACCGGGTGTGGAGGGACTGAGCGAGAACATCCACGTGCGGTCCATCCTCGGCCGCTTCCTGGAGCACTCGCGCGTTTTCACCTTCCTCGCGGGCGGTACGCGGTGGATCGGCAGCGCGGACATGATGCACCGCAACCTGGACCGCCGGATCGAGGCGCTGGTGCGGGTCAAGGATCCGAAGCTGACGGCGCAACTGGACTACATCTTCGAATCCGCGCTGCACCCCTCGACCCGATGCTGGGTGCTGAACTCGACCGGCGAGTGGAGCCCGTTCCCCGCCTCCGGCGACGACGTCCGCGACCACCAGGTCGAGCTGGCGAAGCGGCACGGGGCGGCGGGATGAGCGGGGTCATCCGGGCGGCTGGGGCCGTTCTCTGGCGTCGTGACCGGGACCGGATCGAGGTCGCGCTGGTCCACCGGCCGCGCTACGACGATTGGTCGCTGCCGAAGGGAAAGCTGGATCCGGGCGAGACCATCGCGGGCGCGGCGGTCCGGGAGATCGAAGAGGAGACCGGATTCGACGCGGTGCTCGGCCGCTATCTGGTCCGGACCGAATACACCGTGGCGGGCGCGCCGAAGACCGTCGACTACTTCTCCGCGCACGCCGTTTCCGGCGCTTTCGAGCCGAACGAGGAAGTCGACGAGCTGCGCTGGCTCGACGCGGAAGCGGCGGAGAAACTGCTGACCCGGCCCGAGGACGTCCGGGTGCTGCGCGAGTTCTCCGCGCTGCCGCCCGAACTCACCACGGTGATCCTGGTGCGGCACGCCAAAGCGGGAAAACGCGACGAGTGGAACGGCGACGACGATCTGCGGCCGCTGTCGGACGCGGGCCAGCGCCAGGCCGAAGCGCTGCGTTCCCTGCTGCGGCACTACGCGCCAGGCAGGGTGCTTTCGGCGCCGCGGCTTCGTTGCGTCCAGACGGTGAACGGGCTCGCCGAAGACCTCGGGGTCGAGGTCCGGCACGAGCCGCTGCTGTCGGAAGAGGGCTACTGGCCGGACCCGGTGCTCGGGGTCGCGCGGCTGCTGGCCATCGCGGGTGACGGCGGGACGCCGGTGATCTCCAGCCAGGGCGGGGTGATCCCGGACGTCGTCAGCGCGCTGGCCGACCGCGACGGCGTCGACCTGACCGCCGCGCGCGGCGGTCAGGTGCCGTCGAAGAAGGGTTCGTTCTGGGTGCTGTCGTTCCGGGCGCCGACCGAACAGGACGGGCCGGTGCTGGTGGCCGCGGACTACTTCGCGTCGCCTTTGCCCACGCCCGCTCCCGCCCACCCCTGACGCTTCGCTTTGCGCGTGAAGGCCCCCTTCCCTCGACTGAGCCGAGGGAAGGGGGCCTTCACGCGCTACAGGGGGATTTGAGACTGGCTGGGCCCTGTCTGCCCGCCACCCCACGTTGCGAAAGCCACTTTCGCAACGTTGAAGGTTGCGAAAGTGGCTTTCGCAACTCCTGCTGAGCGAGGCCGGGGCCTGCCCAACCCCACGCTTCGCCTGCGCCTATTCACCGAACACGCGTGCTTGGAGCCGTAACTCGCGTGACTGGAGCCGTATCACGCGTGCTCGGAGCCGTAACTCACGAGTTCGTCTTCCAGTCACGCGAGCTACGGCTCCGATCACGCGAGTTACGGCTTCGATCACGTGAGTTCCGTCTTTGATCACGTGAGTTACGGCCTCCATCACGTGAGTTCCATCTTTGATCACAGGTGTTCGGCGTCTGGACACAGCAAAAGCCGTGCGGCTCCCCCACGTGGGTGACGCGCCTACTCCGGCTGTGTCGACGCGAACCCGCGCTCATCGCTCCACTGTGGAGCCAGCCACCGGAAAGGCGCGTCCATCGGGGTGAAGCCGGGTCGAAGCGGATTCTTTTCCGCGACTTCGCTCACTGGCACGAGAATCGCGTCACATCCGCCACTGAGCGGCCGCGGATCCATTCCGGGACATGAATCCCCAAGACGCCCGAAGCGAGCGCGTCGGGGGAAACCAGGCGGCCGCACGGCATACCGGCCGGAAAATGCGGCAGGGCCCCGCGCCGTGCGCGGGGCCCTGCCGTTGGCTCGCTCGTGACGAGAGAGCTTACTTCTTCTTCGCGGCGGCCGAAGTCCGCTTGGCCGGAGCCTTCTTCGCGGGAGCCTTGGCAGCGGTCGCCTTGGCGGCCGGCTTCGCGGCGGCCTTGGTGGCGGTCGCCTTCTTGGCCGTGGTGGCGCGAGTCGTGGCCTTGGCGGCGGTCTTCGGCGCGGCCTTGGCGGCGGTCGTCTTGGCCGCCGTCTTGGTCGCGGTCGCCTTGGCGGCCGGCTTCGCGGCGGCACGCGTCGACGTGGCGGCGGCGCGGGTCCGCGTGGTCGTGGAACGCGTCGCGGCCGGGCGGCTGGCGGCCGTCCGGGTCGTCGTCGCGCGGGTGGCGGTGGTGCGAGTGGCGGTGCCGGCGGTCGCGCGCTTCACAGCGGTGGCCTTCGGCAGCTTCTTCGAACCACTGATGACGTCCTTGAAGGTCGTGCCGGCGCGGAACGCGGGCACGTTGGTCTTCTTGACGCGAACGGTCTCACCGGTGCGCGGGTTCCGCGCGGTGCGGGCGGCGCGGGCGCGCTTCTCGAACACACCGAAGCCGGTGATGTTCACCTTCTCGCCCTTGTTGACCGTCCGGATGATGATGTCGACAAGGCCATCGACGGCCTCCGACGCGACCTTCTTGTCGCCCAGGCGCTCCGACAGCGCCTCGATCAGCTGGGCCTTGTTGGCCATTCCAGTCCTCCAAGAAGAACTACTTGTACACGGCCCCGTCGGCCGACTTAGCGCACACGGTATTACCAATGCAGCACAAATTCCAAACGACGCGCGGAAATTTCCCTTGTCTCGGGGGCTGTTCCGCCTCCCGAGGGACCCCTTCAGGGCCTCTCGAGGTGCCGTTCGGTGTGGTTTCGGGGCTGGTGTGGAGGACCCCGGCCGGGGTGCGGATTCCCTGCTCAGCAAGGGAATCCGCCCCCTTCGGCCGGCCTTAGGAGTGGGCCGCCGGGAGGGTCACCGGCTTCCAGGAGGGGCGCTGGGTCTCGAAAGTGTCGATCTCCTCCGCGTGGCGGAGTGTCAGGGCGATGTCGTCGAGCCCTTCGAGGAGCCGCCAGCGGGTGTAGTCGTCGATCTGGAAGGGCGCGGTGAAGTCCTTGGCTCGTACCGTCTTCGACTCGAGGTCCGCCGTGACCTCCGTCCCGGGCTCGTTTTCGAGCAGCTTCCACAGCAGTTCGACGTCCGCCTGCTCGACCTGAGCGGCGACAAGGCCCTGCTTGCCCGAGTTGCCGCGGAAGATGTCCGCGAACCGGGAGGAGATCACGACCCGGAATCCGTAGTCCATCAAGGCCCACACCGCGTGCTCGCGGGAGGAACCGGTGCCGAAGTCCGGGCCCGCGACCAGGACCGACCCGTTCTTGAAGGGCTCTTGGTTGAGGATGAACGACTCGTCGGAACGCCAGGCGGCGAAGAGTCCGTCCTCGAAGCCGGTGCGGCTCACGCGCTTGAGGTAGACCGCCGGGATGATCTGGTCAGTGTCCACGTTGGACCTGCGCAGCGGGACCCCGACGCCGGTGTGGTGGGTGAACGCGTCCATGTTGGGAACTCCTTCGCGGATGTCAGCGATGTCAGTGCCGTCAGCGCCGTCAGCGAGCGACGGCGGGCTGCAGGTCTTCGGGGCTGGACAGCGTGCCCCGCACGGCCGTGGCGGCCGCGACGAGCGGCGAGACCAGGTGCGTACGGCCGCCCTTGCCCTGCCTGCCTTCGAAGTTGCGGTTCGACGTCGACGCGCTCCGCTCGCCCGGCTTGAGCTGATCCGGGTTCATGCCGAGGCACATCGAGCAGCCCGCCTGACGCCATTCCGCGCCCGCTTCGGTGAAGACCCGGTCCAGCCCTTCGGCTTCGGCCGCCTGGCGGACGCGCATCGAGCCGGGGACGACGAGCATCCGGACCGAGTCGGCGACCCTGTGCCCGCGCAGGACGTCCGCGGCGGCCCTCAGATCCTCGATCCGGCCGTTCGTGCACGAGCCGAGGAAGACGGTGTCCACCGCGATCTCGCGCAGCGGCGTGCCCGGTTTCAGGTCCATATAGGACAGGGCCTTCTCAGCGGCGATGCGCTCGTTCTCGTCGCCGATCCGCTCCGGGTCGGGCACCTCGGCGCCCAGCGGGAGCCCCTGGCCCGGGTTCGTGCCCCAGGTCACGAAAGGCGTGAGCTCGTCGGCGTTCAGCCGCACCTCGGCGTCGAAGACGGCGTCGTCGTCGGTGCGCAGTTCGCGCCAGTTTTCGACGGCGGCGTCCCAGTCGGCGCCCTGCGGAGCGTGCGGACGGCCCTTCAGATACGCGAACGTCGTCTCGTCCGGCGCGATGAGCCCGGCGCGCGCGCCGGCTTCGATGGACATGTTGCACACCGTCATCCGGGCTTCCATCGACAGCTTTTCGATGGCTTCGCCGCGGTACTCGAGCACGTAGCCCTGGCCGCCGCCGGTGCCGATCTTCGCGATCACCGCGAGGATGACGTCCTTCGCCGTGACACCGGGGCGCAGTTTGCCATCGACCGTGATCGCCATCGTCTTGAATGGACGGAGCGGCAGCGTCTGCGTGGCCATCACGTGTTCGACCTCGGAGGTGCCGATGCCGAACGCCATGGCGCCGAAGGCCCCGTGCGTCGAGGTGTGACTGTCGCCGCACACCACGGTCATCCCGGGCTGCGTCAGGCCCAGCTGCGGGCCGATGACGTGCACGATGCCCTGCTCGGCGTCGCCCATCGGGTGCAGCCGGACGCCGAACTCCTTGCAGTTGGCGCGAAGGGTGTCGACCTGGGTGCGGGACACGGGATCCGCGATCGGCAGCTCGATGTCGATCGTCGGGACGTTGTGGTCCTCGGTCGCGATGGTGAGGTCGGGGCGGCGCAGTTTCCGGCCCGCCAGGCGGAGTCCGTCGAACGCCTGCGGGCTGGTGACCTCGTGCAGCAGATGGAGATCGATGTAGAGCAGATCGGGCTCGGCCCCCTCGCCGCGCCGCACCAGGTGCGACTCCCACACTTTCTCGGCCAGTGTCCGGGGCATTTCCGGCTCCTCACATGCGGTGAAATCGGTACTTCCCACCATCTGGACATCTCAAACTTCGGGAAGATAGTATCGGCTTGTGGGACAGCATAGCGGTATCGGAGTACTCGACAAGGCCGTGGCCGTGCTTCAGGCCGTGGCCGAAGATCCTTGTGGCCTGGCGGAACTGTGCACGCGGACCGGTTTGCCGCGCGCGACGGCGCATCGGCTCGCGGTCGGCCTCGAAGTGCATCGCCTGTTGCGCCGCGGCCCCGACGGGCGCTGGCGTCCGGGCACCGCGCTCGCGGAACTGGCGGGCGGTTCGACCGACCCGCTGCTCGACGCGGCGAGTTCGGTGCTGCCGAAATTGCGCGACATCACCGGCGAAAGCGTTCAGCTGTACCGCCGCGACGGCGTCCAGCGCGTCTGCGTTTCGACCGCGGAGCCGCCCAGCGGGCTCCGTGACACGGTGCCGATCGGTTCACGGCTGCCGATGACCGCGGGCTCCGGCGCGAAGGTGCTCGCCGCGTGGTCGGACCCGCACACCCAGCGCACGATCCTCACCGAGGCGGTGTACGGGGAGCGCACCCTGCTCGAAGTCCGCCGCCGCGGCTGGGCCCAGAGCGTGGCGGAGCGGGAACCCGGTGTGGCGAGTGTCTCGGCGCCGGTACGGGATTCGACGGGCACCGTCGTCGCCGCGGTGTCGGTTTCCGGGCCCATCGAACGCATAGGGCGTAAACCGGGGGCGCGCTGGGCCGCGGACCTCCTCGCCGCCGCGGACGCGCTGCAGGAGCGTCTCTGAGCTCGAAACGAGTGAAGGCCCCCTGCGGCTGCAGGGGGCCTTCACCGTTCCCGTCCCGAAAGGACGGGCAGGATCAGAACTCGTCGGCCTTGGTGAGCTCGTGTTCGAAGGTGTCGGCACGCGTGACGAGGGCCTTCAGCGGGTGTTCGAACTCGTTGACCAGGTTCAGGTCGACCAGCGGGATCGTGTGCTTGAGCAGCGCGACACCGTCGACCACCGCCGCGCCGCCGACCGAATCCCCGCCCGCCAGTTCGAGCAGGCGCCGCAGATCGATCTTGTCGGCCCAGCCCACCGGAGACGAGATCTCCACCCATTCCGCGCCGTCGTGGTCGGGCAAGTGGTGCAAGGACACCTGCTGGCCGCGGCCATCGCCGGTGTCGACCCGGAACCGGAGCCAGCCGTCCCGCTCTTCGAGCACCTCGTACCGCGCCCGGACGAAATTGATCACGCCTGCCCAGATGGACACCCTCGTCACCTCTCGGTTTCGCCGCCTCGTGCGCTGTCGAGCATGGCACATCCAGGGCGGATGGAGTGTCGACGGTCTCGTTCGGGCGGGGTTTCGGGCGGGCTGGGAGCGACCGGACGTTGCGAAAGCCACTTTCGCAACGTTGAAGGTTGCGAAAGTGGCTTTCGCAACCCGTCACGGCGGGGTGGCCGCGAACGGCGGACGGGCGACCGTGCCGCGAAAGTGGCTTTCGCGACACACCTCGGCCATGGGGTTCACCAAGGGCAACCTGAGCGGGGTCGCACGTTGCGAAAGCCACTTTCGCAACGCTGAAGGTTGCGAAAGTGGCTTTCGCAACCCGTCACGGCGGGGTGGCCGCGAACGGCGGACGGGCGACCGTGCCGCGGAGCTAGAGCGGCGCCATCCGGTAACCCGACCCCCGCACGGTGTGGATCAGCGGCGGGTCCTTGAGCTTGCGCCGCAGCCGCGCGATCACGACGTCCAGCACGTTGGACGCCGGATCGGCCATCTCGTCCCACGCGTACCGGATCAGTTCCCGCCGCGAGACCGGCCACCCGGTCGCGGCCATCAGCCGCTCCATGACGAGATACTCCTTGCGCGTCACGGTGAGCAGCACGCCCGCCCGGGAGATCTGATGCCTGCCGGTGTCGAGTTCGACGTCGGCGCACCGCAGGACCACCGCCTGCCGGGCCATGTCGCGGCGGCACAGGCTGCGCACCCGCGCGATCAGTTCCGGCATCGCGAACGGCTTGACCAGGTAGTCACCGCCGCCGACGCGCAAGCCGTCGATCCGGTCGGCGACGCTGTCGCGCGCGGTCAGGAACAGCACGGGCATCGGCCAACCGGCGCCGCGCCGATTGCGCACATAGGCCAGCGCGTCACCCGAAGGCAGCATCCGGTCGAACACCGCGCAGTCGTAGGCGTTCACCATCAGCGCCTCGTCCGCGCCGGGGAGGTCGGCGGCGGTGTCCACCGCGAACCCGTCCCCGCGCAGCGCGAATTCCAGCGCCACCCGCAAGTTTTCGTCGTCCTCGGTCACCAGCACCCGCACCGGGGAACTCTAGCCTTTACTGGTGAACCCGTGTCAGCGATCGACCTTCCGCGGGGCGTCATCGCGTGATGGCCGCCTCCACATCGGCCACGTGCAACCCGCGCAGTTCTTCGAGCGCGGGCATCCGGCCCAGCAGCCGCAAGCGTTGTGACTGAGCCGTACGCGCCTTCTCGAACAGCAGGCGCGCGTCCCGGGCGTTGCCGAAGTTGACGTCGCCGGAAACGCGCCGGAAGTGGCTGGTGAGCACCGGGCCGGCGGCGGGATCGACTTCGTAGTCACCGGCCGACGCCATCCGCCCGAAGATGGCGAGCAGTTCGTCCGGGCTGTAGTTCTCGAACTCGATCGTCTTGCCGAAGCGGGACGCGAGACCGGGGTTGGCGGCGAGGAAGTCGACCATCTCACCGGTGTACCCGGCCACGATCACGGCCACTTCGTCGCGATGTTCCTCCATCAACGGGACCAGGGTGTCGATCGCCTCCTGGCCGAAATCGCCGCCGGAGCCGGCGAGCCGCGTCAGCGTGTACGCCTCGTCGATGAACAGGACGCCGCCCTTGGCCTCCTCGAACACCGTCGCGGTCTTCTCCGCGGTGTGCCCGATGTACTGCCCGACGAGATCCCGGCGGGACACCTCCCGGAACTGGCCGACCGGCAGGACTCCCAGTGCCTTCAGCAGTTTGCCGTAGATCCGCGCGACCGTCGTCTTCCCGGTGCCGGGCGCGCCCGCGAAGATCAGATGGTGCCCGGCCGCGCCGACCGGCAGCCCGGCCCGGCGGCGCCATTCGTTGACCTGCAACTCGTCGACCAGCGAGCGGACCTCTTCCTTGACCCCGGGAAGGCCGATCATCGCGTCGAGTTCGGCGAGCATCTCGTCCAGCGCGTTGTCCCCCACGGTGCCGGGATCCGCGGCGTCGGCGATCGTCGGCGTCGCCCCCTCGGCGATCGCGATCCCCGGTTCCGCGGTGTTCGAGACCCGGCAGCCGGAGATCTCGCCACCGCAACCGGACGCGAAGGCGATCCCCGGTCCGCGGGTGTCGGTGACCGTGCACCGCTTGAGGACCGGCACCCCGTGGTGCGCGACGGCGATGCCTTCGTGACCGGTGTGCGAAACGGTGCAGCCTTCGACGACCGGCCGGGCGTATTGGTAGACGTAGATTCCCCGCAGCCCGCACCCGGTGACGGTGCAGCGGAGCACGATCGGATCGGCGCCCTGGCCGAGGGTGATGCCGTCGCCCGTCACGTCTTCGACGGTGGTGTCTTCGATCCGGCCTGGCGAGCCGTCGACGACGATCCCCTGTTCCGCCCCCGAGATCACGCACCCGCTCACGGTGAACGCCGTCGTGCCGCGGATCGCGATCGCCGGGCCGCGTCCGCCGGAGACGGTGCAGTCCCGGACCGCGAGTTCCGTGTCGTCGGCCTGGATCGCGGACGCGCCGCCCGCCAGCACTTCGATCCCTTCGAGGACGAGCGCCCCGCCGGTGCCGCGGAAAACGGGCCGGTCCGCGCCCCGTCCGTCGACGACGACGGTGGCGCCGTCCGCCGCGGCCAACGTCACCCGGAGGCCGGTCAGTTCGACGGTTTCCGCGTATTCACCGCCGGCGATGGTGATGACGGCGCCGTCGGACGCTTCCGTCAAAGCGTCGCCGATGGTCGGATACGCGCCTGGCCGCTGGGCCACCAGCAGGACACGGCCGGGAGTCGAAGTCGTCATCAGCCCGCCTTCGCCATCAGCCAGCCGCGGTCGACGGCCTTGGCGCCCGCTTGGAACCGGCTGCGGGCGCCGAGCCGGTTCATGATGTCGGCGACCATCCGGCGCACCGTGCGCACGGAGACACCGAGGCGTGCGGCGGCGGATTCGTCGGTGGTACCGGAGAAGAGCAGCGTCAGCAGCTCCTGCTCGCGGCAGGTCAGGATCGAGGCGTTCCCGGTGTCCGGGAGATCCAGCGGCACGAGCGGGGCGGCGGCCTGCCAGATCCGCTCGAACAGCCCGACCGTCGCGGTGACCACGCCGGGCAGCCGGAACACCGCGGAACCGGCCTGCCTGCCTTCCGCCGGGAGGACGACCGAGGTGCGGTCGATCACCAGCGCGTCCATCGGCACCTCGGCGTCCGTCCGCACTTCGGCGCCCGCCCGCGACATGCGGTTGAGCGCGCCGGACATCCGCGCGGAGTCGGGGAAGAGCACCTTGTGCCGCACGCCGGGGCGCACGCATCCGAGCGCGATCCGCTGGAAGGCGGTGTCCGTTCCCGTGCTCATGACGAGCACCTCGCCGGTCGCTTCCGCGAGAAGCTCGCCGAGCCCCGCCCGGTCGCCACCCTGGCCCGTTCCCGTGACCAGGCTGAGCTGGCCGGTCTGCACGGTCATCGCAGGTACCTCCCTCTTCCCCCGGCGCGGTGCCGCCGACGACGTCCTGTTCATGCCAGTTCCCCGCCGCCCGGGCGGCCGGGGGCACCCGACGCGTTAGCGTTCAGGGGCTCCGGGAACTGCACGCGTCTACTTTCGCTGTCCGAACATGAGGTTTTGATGACACGGGTGATGGTCGTCGAAGACGACGAGAATCTGCGGCTCGCGCTGGTCACGCAGCTCCGCGCGGCCGGCTACGTCGTCGGCGAGGCGGGTGACATCGCGACCGCGGACCGGCTGTTGCGCGGAACGCACCACGACTGCGTGGTGCTGGACCGGATGCTGCCGGACGGCGACGCCATCGAGTACGTCCACATGCGACGGCAACTGGGCTGGCGGGCGCCGGTACTGTTCCTCACCGCCCGCGACGCGCTCGCCGACCGGGTGGCCGGGTTCGAGCACGGCGGTGACGACTACCTCGTGAAACCGTTCGTGATGGCCGAGCTGACCGAGCGGGTGGCCAACCTGTGTCACCGGTCGGCCTTCGACCGGCCCTCGGTGCTGCATCACGAAGATCTGGTGATGGACTGCGCGCGGCGCGAAGTGCGCCGGGCGGGCGTGCTGCTCACCTTGACCCACAAGGAGTACGCGGTGCTCGAATATCTGCTGACCAGGGCGGGCCTGCCGGTGCAGCGGGCCGACCTGATCGAGCACTGCTGGGACGCACAGGCCGATCCGATGTCCAATGTGGTCGATGTGGTGGTGAAGCGGTTGCGCCGCAAGCTGAAGGAACCCGAACTGATCCACGCCGTCCGAGGCCTCGGCTACCGGCTGGGCTCGCGGTGAACACCCACTCCTCGGCCGATCGGCTGCGCAAGCTGCGCTGGACGCTGACCGCGTTGTTCACCGTGATGAACACCCTCGGGCTGGTCGTCTTCGCGTGGCTGCTCATCACCGAGGACGGTGACCAGGGCGAGGAACGGATCGACGCCGCGCTGAACCAGGTCACGTCGTCGGTCAGCAGGCTGGTCGCCTACGACGACGGCACCGTCGGCTTCGGTCTGGTCAACACCGACGTGCTGAACGACCGCTGCCCCCAGTTCGCGATCCTGCCCGGCGGGGCGCCCGCGTTCCAGCCGCACTTTTCGCGGGCGAACTGCGTCCCGATGAGCGCGCACCTGATGAACGGCCTCGCCACCGAGGCGGTGAAGACCGGCAAGCTGGTGCAAGGACATCAAAGGGCCGACGACGGCGACATGGTCAAGGTGCGCGCCGAACCGCTGCGCGGCGGCGACGGCAAGACGTTCGCGGCCGTCGTCGCGGTGCAGTCCACCGAGGCCGAAGACGCCGCGCACACCCGGTTCAAGCTGCTGGTGATCGGCGGTTCCGTGCTGCTGGTCGCGGTATTGGGCTTCGCGGGCCACCTGCTGTCCGGCCGCTCGATCCGCCCCGCCGCGGCGGCCTTGCAGCAGCAGGAGGTCCTGCTCGCCGAAACCGCGCACGACCTCCGCACCCCGGTCGCCGCCCTGCGCGCGCTCGCCGAAACCGCGATGGCCAACCCCGCGCAGTCGGCGGAACTCCTGCCGCGCACCGTCCGGCTCGCCGCGAGAATGGGCGGGATCATCGACGACCTCCTCGTCCGCGCCCGGCTCGCCGCCGGAGTGGAACAGCTGAGCATCCAGCCGATCTGGCTCGACCAGCTGGTCGTGGGGATCGTCGAGGACACCGCGACCGAAGGCGCCGAAGTCACCGTCACCGCCGCGCCCACCAAGGTCAACGCCGATCCCGCACTGCTGCAACGGGCGATCGGCAACCTCCTCGACAACGCCATGCGCTACGGCCGCCACCCCGGCTCGAAGGCGTTCGTGCACCTGACCGTCGCCGGCGGCACCGTGACCGTCGCGGACCACGGGCCGGGTATCGACACCACGATGGCGGGCGACGCCTTCGACCGGTTCGCCAGCACCGGCGGATCCTCCGGGCTCGGGCTGTCGATCGTGCGGTGGGTCGCGCAGGCGCACGGCGGCACGCTCGCGGTGTACAACGCCGACGAGGGCGGCGCGATCTTCGAACTGCGATTCCCGGTCAGCCCGAACTGAGCGCGCTACCGCGTCGCCTCACTGGTTGTTCGTGCCCGCGGCGGCCAAGCCGCGTTTGAACCATTCCGGCATGTACGCCTCGTCGCGAGGGAACCGTTCCTGTTCCAGCGCGAACTCGTCCGGGGCGGGGTACGGCTGGAAGTCCGGCTCGTTCAGCCAGTTGTACTGCACGCGGAATCGCGACGGTGGTTCGATGACGAGCCTGGCCGAGAACCAGGTTCCTTCGCCGTCCTGGTACATCCCGCCGCGTAGCCGCTGGAACATGCGCCACGTCTCGACGGACGGTTCCCACACCTGGTAAGAACCGTTCGGGTCGAGCACGCCGACCGCGACGTCGATGTTCTTGCCGACCGCCCGGTAGTCCAGCATCACCTCACGCCACCCCGGCGGCAATGCACCGACCACAGACAGGGTGATCTCGCCCAGAAGCTCGTTCTGGGCGATGGGGTCGAGCTGAGGCCATTGAGCAGCCATCCGGTACGTCCTCCCGTTCAACCGTCACCGATCAGGCACGGCGTTTCATCATGGCACGGGACCGTTCAGCCCCGGGTCTCTCGTTCCCGCTCGAGTTCGGCGCCTTGGACGAGCAGATCCCGCAACCACTGCGGGATATTTGTCTCATCGCGAGGAAAGGCTTCCAAATCGCGGGTGAAGGCGGTCGGGTGCAACGGGGGCCACCACTGCGGGTCCTCGTCGAAATTGAACGAGAACTCCGGGGGCGCACCCTCTTCCAGCACCAACGTCGCCGAGAACCAGGTCCCACGATCCTGTTCGTACATCCGAGCGCGCAGCTCCCGAAAGCCGCCGCGCACTTCGGGGGGCAGGTCGACGTCCCCGTTCCGGCCATCGGCCAGCTGGATTTCGGTGGCGTAGTCGTAGGCCATCACGGTCGCGGACACCGTGAGGCTGATGCGCACCCAGGCATCCGGTGCGGCCTCCAGCAGCGCGGACGCGATGCCGCCGGTGAGCTCGTCGGTCATTCGTTCTCTCCGTATCGCGTGCGTGGGCCGTAGTTGATGTTGGAAGGATCGTTCGGGAAGTCCCGCTGTCTGGTCACCCTGGAAAGCTCGACCGGTTTACCGTCCGGGCCGAGGACGAGATCGCCCTGGCCGTCGACCTTGTGCACCACTTCTTGCCAGCGCATGGTCACGTTCTCCGGAACGCCGTTGCTGTCGCCTTCCATCCGGACCTGATAGTTCTCGATCTTCTGGCCCGGGCCGTCGGCGAACTTGCCCAGCTCCGCTTCCTGAGCCCGCCAAGACGCCTCATGGATCCACCCGTCCTTGTAGTGGCCGCTGTTGGACGCGGCCATCTGGGGGTGCATGTTGACGTACTCGCCGGGGCCACCCATCTCATGCGCCGCCAAGTGGCCACCCGCCCATTTGACGTGCCCGAACAGCTTCTTGTACACGGGGTGGTTCTTGTACGACGCCTCTCCTTCTTTACCCGACCTGTTCTGTGACGCGTTGTCGCGGAAGTCGTCGTGCTTTCCCTTGAAGACGGGTTCGCCGGTCATCGCGATCGGCTTCCGGTTCTCACCGACCTCGAAGGTCCAATGCTTGTTCGGATCATGGAAGTTGGGCACGCGATACTGCGTATTGGGCTGCAAGGGATGACGTAGATCAGGGTTGTGAAAGGGCTTCTTGTGCGCAAGTGTCGTCTCGACGTGCGTCACCTTGCCGTCGGCGTCGGTGAAGAAGCGGCTGCTCGCACCGTTCTTGTACCGGACATCGTATTCGGCGTTCGCCGCCAGCGGTTTCTCACCTCGCAGCGGCTGCGGGATCCCATCGGGATGCGGCTTGCGGTTCCGCGTGCGCGGTTCGACCTCGTCGATGACCTTGGGCGAGTCGATCGGTCCGTGGCCATCAGGTCGTTCCCTCGGCCCGTCGAACGTCGAGTCGTCCGGACGATTCCAGTCCGCGAACCGCTCGGAGAACTCCGGCGAGTCCGGGTCGATCGTCCGGGGCTTCGGTACCTCGTCGTACGGCGGGCGCCCGGTGTCATCGGGGACATGCGTGTCCTCGTGCGGAGTGTGCTGGTCCCCACGGTCGTCACCGTCACGGTGGCCGCCTTCGTGCGGTCCCTCTGCGTCGGGATGCGCCCGCGCCGGCTCCGGGTTGATGGCGGAGTCGATGTCGCGTACCGGAGGAACGTGCTCCTCCGGAGCCCGTGGCGGAGGAACGTCCCCGTCGGGTGTGCGTGCCGGCTGCGGATGCCGGGGATGGTCGCCCCCTCGAACGGGGGGCTTCGACGACCCGGAATGCCGGTCCAGGAAAGGATCGCCTATCGGCATCCTCGAACCCGGGCGGCGCGGCCCGGGTTCCGGCCACAGGCCTCCCGAGCCCACGGGCGAGCGGGTGGGCGGCCGCGGTGTCTCCGGCACCGGACCTTCCGCGCGTGCCGCCGGCCCGGCCGAAGGAGTTTGCCCGGCCAGTTCGGGGTCGCCCTTCGGGGGCGGTGTGTCCGGATGCTCGGCCGGGCGAGGTTTACCGGCGTCCAGGTCGACGTCGACGAGGGTGGTGTCAGGCCGCGGCGGTAGTCCGGGATCACCGTCCGGCAGGGATTTGGGCGGGACCGTCTCCTCGGGCGCCTTTCCCTTGTCCTTGTCCTTCGGGGTGGTTTCCTTGGGCGGAGGCGTATCCGTCGGCTTGCTGGTGGGCAGCGCGGAGTGACCTGTGGCGGCATCTTCGACGGTGTGCACGAGGCCGAGCACCCTGGCGAGCGTGTAGAGGCCCTTCTGCCTCGGCGTCTGTGGGTTGACCGGCGTGCTCCCCGCCCAATCCTCCTGCGCCTTCCGGACGGCTTCCTTCTCCGGGGGCCCCAGATGTTCCCGTGTGTCGGCCGGGTCGACCCGGTCGGACAACCTGACTTCACCGGTCTCGGGGTTGATGGTGGCCGTCGGTTCGTCGGCGTCCCGCGCGCGATGGCCTGTCGCTTCGGGACTCCCAGTCTGGGAATGATGAGACGGCGCTTCGGAAGCGGCGGGGTTCTCGGCGCGGGCCGACGGTGCCTCGTTCGCCTTGGGGGCGGGGGAACCCTGCTCGGTTCCGGGGGTGCGGTGTGAGCCGGGGTCCATAGCTTCGCCGACCGAACCGGGTCGTGTCGGAGGCTCTGGCGGGGTGACGGGCTCGGGCCGCGTCGGCGGGTCCGGACGGGGCGAAGGTTCAGGCCGCGTCGGCGGGTCGGGCCGGACCGACGGTTCAGGGCGACCGGAGGGTTCGGGCCGGCGTACCGGGGCCGGTTCGTCGGGAGCCCTGCTCGGCCGCCGTTCGTCGGGAACGTGGTCCGGTGTCCGGTCACCGGGCGGCCGGTTCGGCGGTCCCTCGGGCGGCGGCCCGTCCGGCCTCCGATCACCGGGCGGATTCGCCGGTGGTGTCTCGTCGGGGGTACGCGGGGTGTGCGGTGCGGGCGGGGTGTCCCCGGCATGAGCCGGCACCCCGGCGGGCGATTGCCCGAGCCCGACCTTCGCGAGCAGCGAGTCGACACCCGGGATCTTGCGGACGGCTTTCGCGGCCAGTTCGGTTCCGGTGGGGATCTTCGTGATCGCCGTACCCGCCTTTTCGGCGACGCGGCCCGCGGCCGCGACGGTACTGATCTTGCTCCCGGCCGTCGCCGCGCCCGCACCGCGGATCGCCGCGCCCGCGCCCTTGGTGCCGAGCACCGCGCTGGCGATGTTGAAGGTGGTCTTGCCCGCCGCCCGGGACGGATCCTCGCTCCAGGTGTCCCAGGCGACCATCGTCTTGCCCGCTTCGACCAGCGTCGAGCCCATTTCACCGCGGTCGAACCCCGGGAGACCGACGGTCTGGTCGAGCTGGGCCAATCCCGGGGTCGCATAGGTCGCCACGGCGAGGCCGAACTTGCCCAGCCCCTTCCACGCCTCACCGAAAGTGTTCCAGGAGAAGTGGCCGTCACCGTAGCCCGCCAGCGCGGCGAAGCCCACGAACATCTCGACCGCGCCTTCCCACATACCGGCGAAGAACGAACCGACCTCTTCCAAGCTGTCGACGAGTCCGCCGAGAAATCCCTCTCGCGGCTTCTTCGGCGGTTTGGTCTCCTCACCCGCCGGTTTGCCCACCTTGCCCGCGTACTCGGTCAGCAGGGTGCTGAGCTGATGGGCGACCTGGATGGCGAAAACCGTCCGGGACGCCCAGCTGGTGCATCGGTCGAAAAGTTCGTTGTTGTCGGAGATGTGCTTCCTGATCGCGTGTTTCGCGGCGACGATGAGGTTTCCGTACTCCCGGCAGGCCGCGGACAGGCTGTCCATCATGACCGCCATCTCCTTGACCCCCGGTTCACCGAGCGAACCGTTGTTCAAGGAGTGAATGGCGTAGAACAGCTCGAAACCGGCGGCGTCCGACCAGACCTTGCGCAGCTCCGCCGCGGCACTGTCGGAAAGCTGGACGGCGGCACGCAGGGCGTTCGCGGACGCGGTCCACGCCGTCGCCAGATCCCAGGCGGCGGTCTCGCTGTCCGAGGGCCAGATGGCTTCCTTGGTCTGGCCGCCGTTCTGGACCACCCAGTCCCAGAGGACCCCGTCCGGCTCGACGATATCGGTCATGTCACCGGGCGAACCGGCCGGCGACGGTGCTGTCGACGGCTTGGTAGGCCTGCACCGCCTGGCCGCCGTTTTCCGCCAGCTGCCGGTAGATCCCCGGGACCTGGTCCATGGCAGAGGCCACCGCGGTCCTCGGTGTCGTGTAGAGAGCGGTGAAGGCGCGCCCCAAGGGGCCGGTGCCGATCTGCCCGGGAACGTCGATCTTGCCCCGTTGGAGCAACCAGGCCGGGTCGAGATCGTCTCCCGCGGCGCGCAGCCTGTTCAGCTGTCCCACCGTCTCTTCGGGGAGCATGTCGATCTTGCCGTCGCCGTCGCGGTCGATGCCGGTCATCGAAGCCTCCGGTCCAGTTCGTGCAGGAGCGGGTCGAAGCGCAGGTCCGCCGTCTCGGGAGTGGCGTCGGCGGGCAGAAAGCCCGCGACGATCTCCATGACCTCTTCCTGGGACCGTTCGACGGCCCGGTGGAAGGTCTCGGTGATGTCCCGCGCCAGCGCGGCCGAATCGGGCGCCCGGTAGATCCGCGGGTCCAGCCACAGTTCGATGAGCTCACCGGCCCCGCCGACGGTCACGCCGATCAGCCCGTCGTCCGATTCGGCGGTGGCCCGGATCCCGGCCATTCTCCCTTGCGTGGAACGGATGTCCTGGGCCAATCGCCCGTACTCGGCCCGCATGTCCAGCTGGAACGGCGAATCCATGGCACCTCCTCTGTTCGCGTCCGGATCAGCTTGTCCGCGTCCGGCGCCGTACGGGGCCGCGTGACCTGTTGCTGTCACGCGGGTTCGTCGCGTCGCTTCGCGCACGACCATGGGGGACGAGGGAAAGGAGCCGACCGGATGACCTTCGACGTCGTCGGCCTGTGCCGCCGGGAACCCGATGCCGAGACGCTGATCTCGGCGATCCGGGCCGCGAGCCCACTGTCCGAAGTGGAAGTGGACGAGGACCGCATGCTCTTCCTGCTGCGGAATCCCGGCGGGCGGGTGGTGCTGACCATCGAGAACGGCAGGTCGGTCCGGGTACCGGGAGAAGCGCGGCGGCTGCTCGGGATCGACGTGCCGCCGCCGGTGTGGTGGGTGGAAAGCCGGGCCCCGGACGGTGACGCCGATGCGGAGACGGCCGCGCGGGACTTCACCGCCGCCTTGGTCGCCGCGACCGGCGGACCGTCGTGGTCGAGCCGATGAACGGACCTCCCGCAGCCGACCGCGCCACGTCCGAAGCGATCGTCGTCGAACAGTTCCGTGCCGTGGTCCCGGCTTCCACCTGGCTCGTCGACGCGGCCAAGACCGCCGTCGAAAGCGGACGAGTGCTGCAACTCGTCACCGGTGAGCGAAGCGGCCTCACCTTCCCGCTGGAGTCACTGCTGGGCGACGCGCGCGCCGGCTGGGTCGTCCGTGACGGAAGCGGTGGGCATCGCGACGGCTTCCTGGGGCTTCCCCTGGACTGGAACGGCACCAGGTTCGTCCCCGAGGCCGGCGCGACGATCCCTCCGCCGCGTGAGTACTCACCGGGCAGCGGGGACCTCGAAGTCCTGATCAGCACCCCGTTCCCGGCGGGGGAACCGCTCCGGCTCGGCAGGAGCACCGAAATCGCGATGCGTGCGCTCACCGGGGCCGGGCCGCACGGCTGGGGTGTCGCGGAACCGGTCACGGAACCCTGGTCCGCCACCGGCATCTCGGCCCATTGTCTCGCCCGGGCGCCGAGACCCGTTTCACTGGTCGTCGTCGGAGAGGGGGTGACCGGACGGCTGCGGGTGTCCCGAGTGGACGACGACGTCGTCGAGGAGCTCCGGATCAGCGGACCGGCCGCCGGATCCGTGGATACCCGCCGCATCGAAGACCTGGCCGCCGAATGCGCGGGCACCGCGAGACGGATGACCGTCGGCGCGGCACCCGGACGGACCGGCGGCGTGCGTTCCACGATCCCGGCGCCGCCCGCGTTGCCCTACGGCGTCCTCTTCGGACATGAACTCGTCTCCGCCGTCGGAGTCGCGCACGCGCACCGGACACCGGCCGCGCGGGTGCGGCTCCTGGGCGCCGGCGACCGCAAAGCCGTCTGGTGCCGGTTCGACGGGGGCGCTTCGGCGCCGTTCGAGCAACTCACCGACATCCTCCACCACTACGCGACGCCCGTCGGGAGTTGAACCCATGAAACGCACTCTCGCGGCCGCCGCACTGGCCGTGACCGCCCAGTTCGTCGTAGCCGCGCCCCTCGCCCAGGCGGCGCCCCCGCCGGGTGCCTGTCACAACCCGGAACCGGCGAGGTCCGCCGTACCGGCGCAGCCCTGGGCACAGCAGGTGCTCGATCCTCAGCGGGCATGGCCGCACAGCCGAGGCGACGGGGTCCTCATCGCGGTGGTCGACTCCGGTGTCGATGCCGACCATCCGCAACTCCAGCGGGCGGGAAAGGTTCTCCCCGGCCGGGACTTCTATCTCGCCGGAACCTTTCCAGGCTCGTTCGACTGCGTCTCCCACGGCACCGGGGTGGCCGCCATCGCCGCCGCGGATCCCGTGTCCGGTATCGGTTTCCACGGAGTCGCGCCGGACGCGCGGATCCTGCCGGTGCGGATCAGCGATCGCGATGTCGGCGACCAGGGCGAGTCGCTGCGGATCGACCCGCAGGTGGTGGCCAACGGGATCCGGTACGCCGCGGACCAGGGCGCCAGGGTGATGAACCTTTCGCTGTCGGGCCACGAGGACTTCGCCGTCATCCGTGACGCCGTCGCCTACGCGGTCGCGAGAGACGCCCTGGTGGTGGCCGCGGCGGGCAACGGACAGCGGGACGCGAACACCGAACTGCCGTCGTATCCCGCTTCCTACCCCGGTGTGCTCGCGGTGGGCGCGGTGGACATCGACGGCGCGCGGATCCAGGGTTCCCAGGTCGGTCGCTATGTCGACCTCGTCGCCCCCGGAGCCAAGGTGCTGGCCGCGACGAGAGCGGCAGGCCACGCCTATGTCGACGGCACGAGTTTCGCCGCCCCGTTCGTCACCGGCACCGCCGCACTGGTGCGGTCCGCCTGGCCCCGGCTCAGCGCCGCCGAAGTCGCGCAACGGCTGGTGGCCACGGCGAGCCCGGCCCGCGGCGGACGGGGCAGCCCCGCCTACGGGGCCGGTCTGGTCGATCCGTATCGGGCGGTGACCGACGGGCTCGATCCGCAGAAACCCGCGGCCCTGCCCGCTTTCGTCCCGTCACCGCCCGACAAGGCGCGGCTCGACAGGGAAGCCGCCGACGAGCGCGCGGCGGGGATCGCGAAGTGGCTCACCGTCGCCGCGGTGACCGGAATCGTGCTGACCGCGCTGATCGCGGTCGTCGTGCCGCGCGGGCGCCGCCGTCGCTGGCGGCCCGCCCGAGCGGAGACGGTGCCCGATCGGCCCGCCGTAGTCGAACCGCCGGAACAGGTCTTCCTGATCTCCGAGCCCTGATTCCCTCGCCCATGAAGAATCCCCGGAGCGATGTGCTCCGGGGATTCTTCATGGGCGAGGGATCACGCCCGGCCGAACAAGGCACTGCATTTCAAGACGGTGTCGTGATAGCCGTCGGCCGCTCCGTTGGTGACCACGCCCTTCTGCTGGCCGCGCTCGATGTCCTCGCCGGCGAGCTTCTGGTCGCACATCAGCGCCGCGTAACCGTCGGTGTTGTTCTGGCCCTGCCAGTAGTCCTCCATACGCAGCGCCTCGTGGCGCTGGTCGTCCAGCGACTGGCCGTGCTGAGCCATCGTGCTCTGCAGGTTGCCCGCGATCGCACGCAGGTCTTCGAACCTCGCCGAGATGAGTCCGTCAGGCATTTGATCTTCCTTTCAACCGGTACGTCAGCCGATGACCGAGCCGATGGCGTTACCCCACTCGCTGTCCACGTCGTCGTAGTTGACGTGCACCTGAGTGATGTTGTCGGACATGAGGTCCACGTTCTGGGTGTTCCTCCCCCAGTTCTCGTGCCTGGTGATCTCACCGGCCTCGGACATCCGGCTCGCCTGTCCCTTCCAGCTCGCGCTGTAGCCTTGGACGCTGCTGAGGCTCGACTGCAGCTGAGCGTTGATGTCCTCACCGATCGCCCGCGTCTTCGCCGCGTACGCGGCCATCGCCGCGGTTTCGCCGTAGAGATCGAAGCTCATTTCATCCTCCATTCCACGACACAGGTGTTCCTTACCTTGGCCAAGTTAGTGAGCGATCGAGGCACTTTCCGGTGCTCGGCAGCTTCCTGCCAGCGCGGTCCCGGAGCCATCGCCGTGGCCGACGATCGTTGTCGTGTCGACAGTCGTGGTGAAGCGCCCCACCCGCAGGCCGGGCCCGGAGATGCCGTCCGGTGAGCTGATCCTTCAGCCGCCGCCCGAGATCCCGCCCCCGCCCGCGCGGCAGTGGGCCCAGGTGCTGATGGTGCTGCCGATGGTGGCGATGACGGCCGGGATGCTGCTGATGTACTCCGGCAGCATGAACGGGTCGATGCGCTTCGCGATCTACGGGATCATGGGCGTCGGCATGCTCGGCATGGTCGTCATGGGCTTCCTCCAGGGCGGTGGCCCGAGCAAACGGGAAATGGGGCACGCCCGCCGGAAGTACCTGCGGCATCTGGCCCAGCATCGGTTACGTCTACGGCGTTCGATCCGCAAGCAGCGCGAGGCGATGGAGTACCTCCACCCGGACCCGGCCTCGTTGTGGTCGCTGGCGGGAAGCTATCGCCTTTGGGAGCGCCGCAAGGAGGATCCCGACTTCGGTGTCGCCCGCATCGGGCGGAGCGCCCAGAACCCGGCGACCACCCTGGTCACTCCCGACACCAAACCGCTCGAAGAGCTGGAGCCGTTGTCCGCGCTGGCGCTGCGCCGGTTCATCACCACCTATTCCACTGTGGACAGACTGCCGATCGCCATCGCGATCAACGGCTTCAGCCGGATCTACCTGCGTGGAGACCGGGAAGCCGTCCTCGGCATGCTGCGCGCGACACTGGGGCAGCTGGCCACCCTGCACTCCCCCGACGACCTGCGCGTCGCGGTCTGCGTGAACGAGGAACACCGGGCCGCCTGGGAGTGGACCAAGTGGCTGCCGCACGCGCTGCACCCCGAGCGCTCGGACGCTCTCGGCCCGCTTCGCCTGGTGGCGCCGAGCATCCAGGCGCTGGAGTCGATGCTGGAGGAGGAACTGGCCAAACGACCGAGGTTCGACCCCGAAGCGGACGTCCGGCTGGCCGGACCGCATCTGGTGGTGGTGCTCGACGGCGGCGCGGTCGCCGGCTCGTCCCATCTCATGACCGGCGGCGGTGTCGAAGGCGTGACCGTCGTCGACCTGACCACGATGCCGCCGAGGGCCTTGGACCGCACCACCGTCGTGCTCGCCGTCGACGCGGACGGTGGACTGCTCAGCGAGACGATCGACGGTGAGGCCCCACTGGGGAAAGCCGACCTGATGGGCGCCGTCGCCGCCGAAGGGCTCGCCCGTCAGCTGGCGCCGCTGCGGCTGACCGCGGGCCTGCGGGGCGAGGCCCCGATGAGCACCGAACTCGGGCTGGCGGAACTGCTGGAACTGGGTGATCCGTACGAATTCGATCCGGCCGACACCTGGGAGCCGAGGCCGAACCGGGACCGGCTCCGGGTTCAGTTCGGCATCCAGGCCGACGGCGCCCCGATCGAACTCGACCTCAAGGAGCCGGCGCAGGACGGCATGGGGCCACACGGCCTGCTGATCGGGGCCACCGGTTCCGGGAAGTCGGAACTGCTGCGCACGTTGGTCCTCGCGCTGGCGGTCACCCATCCGCCGAGCTCGCTGAACTTCGCGCTGGTCGATTTCAAGGGCGGCGCCACCTTCACCAGGCTGGACGCGTTGCCGCACACCAGCGCGGTGATCACCAACCTCGCCGACGAACTGCATCTGGTCGACCGGATGACCGACGCGATCAACGGCGAGCTGATCCGCCGTCAGGAACTGTTGCGGGCGGCGGGCAACTTCTCCTCCTTGCGCGACTACGAAAAGGCACGGGCCGCGGGCGCACCGCTGCCCGAAGTGCCGACGTTGCTGGTGATCTGTGACGAGTTCTCCGAACTGCTGTCCGCCAAGCCCGACTTCATCGACATGTTCGTCCAAATCGGACGGGTCGGGCGTTCGCTCGGCGTGCATCTGCTGCTCGCCTCGCAACGCCTCGAAGAAGGCCGGTTGCGTGGCCTGGAAACCCATCTGTCCTACCGGGTCGGGCTCCGGACGTTCTCCGAGATGGAGAGCCGGGCGGTACTCGGGGTCACCGACGCCTTCAAACTGCCGCGCGCACCCGGGCACGGGTTCCTCAAGGTCGGTACCGAGCCGATGGACCGGTTCCGCTCCGCCTACGTCTCCGGGGTGTACCAGCGCGCGACCGGGGGCAGTGTGCCCACGAACCCGGGGGAACGCCTGGTGCTGCAGGAGTACACCACGGCCTACGTCGCCGAGGAATTCGACGTCGAGCCGGAGGAGTCCACCGAGCCGGACGACGACACCGCCGTCGGCGAAACGTTGCTGGACATCCTGGTCGATCGGCTCGAAGGGCGGGGAACCCCGGCGCATCAGGTCTGGTTGCCACCGCTGGCGGAGTCCCCGACCCTGGACGCGCTGCTGCCCCCGCTGGTCACCGATTCCCGGCGCGGGCTCTCCGCCGGTGCGAGCGGTTCGCTGCGGCCGGTGCTGGGCATCGTGGACCGGCCGTTCGAGCAGCGACGCGACCCGCTGGTGCTGGATCTGGCAGGCGCCGCCGGGCACGTGCTGGTCATCGGGGCTCCGCAGACCGGGAAGAGCACGGTGCTGCGGACGCTGATCGCCAGCCTGGCGCTCACACACACTCCCCGCGAAGTCCAGTTCTACTGCCTCGATTTCGGCGGGGGAACGCTCGCCTCCATCGCGGGCCTGCCGCATGTCGCCGGCGTTTCGGGCAGGCTCGACACCGGTGCCGTCCGGCGGACGGTGGCCGAGGTGTCGACGATCCTGGCCCAGCGGGAACGGCTGTTCGCCGAACAGCAGATCGACGGCATCGTCACCTATCGCAAGCTGCGTGCCGAAAACCGGTTCCCCGCGGAACGGCACGGCGACGTCTTCCTCGTCATCGACGGCTGGCAGACGCTGCGCGGTGATTTCCCGGAACTCGAAGAGACGGTCGGCGACATCGCCGCGCGCGGCCTTTCCTACGGCGTCCACGTCGTGGCCGGGTGCTCCCGCTCGTTCGATCTGCGGATGAACGTCCGTGACCTGTTCGCCAGCAGGCTGGAGCTGAAGATCGGCGATCCGATCGACTCCGTCATCGACCGGCGTGCCGCGATGAGCGTTCCGGCCGACGCGCCAGGACACGGAATCGCCATGAGCGGGCACCAGATGCTGATCGCGCTGCCCCGTATCGACGGCGTCACGGAGGCGGACGACCTCGCCGACGGCATCGGCGCGCTCGTCGAAGCGGTGAAGACGGCGTGGCCGGGCGAGCCCGCGCCGTCGGTCCGGCTGCTGCCGGGAATCCTGCCGTACGACGAGCTTCCGCCCAGCGATGGCGTTGCCGGCGCGGACGGCGAGGCACCTGGGCTCGCGGTCGGGATCCACGAAAGCGACCTGTCCCCGATGCGGCTCGACTTCGCCAAGGACCCGCACTTCTTCGTGCTCGCCGACACCCAGAGCGGCAAGACGTCGTTCCTCCGGGTGCTCGCCAAACGGATCCAGAAGGCCTACCGGCCGGACGAAGCCCGCATCATCCTGGTCGACCATCGCCGGAGCCTGCTCGGCGAAGTGGGCGAGGAACACCTCCTCGGTTACGGCACCAACGACGAGCAGAGCGGGCGAATGCTCCTCGAGACGGCGAAGGCCCTGTCGAAACGGCTGCCGGGACAGGACGTCACCCCCGAGCAGTTGCGGAAGAGGAACTGGTGGGAGGGGCCTGAGATCTTCGTGCTCGTCGACGACTACGACATGGTGGCCACGCACAAGGAACACCCGCTCATGGCGTTGCTGCCGCTGGCCGCACAGGGCTCGGACATCGGACTGCACGTGGTGCTGGCCCGCCGGACCGGTGGCGCGGGCCGCGGCCTGTTCGAGCCTTTCCTCGGCAGGCTGCGGGAAGTGGGCACGCCCGGCCTGATGATGTCCGGCGATCGTGACGAAGGCCCGCTGCTGGGCGGAATGCGAGCGCAGGTCCTGCCCCCGGGACGTGGCTGGCTGGTGGACCGCCGCGGCCAGAAGGGGCTGGTGCAACTCGCCTGGCTCCCGGAGCGGGAATGACCTGTTCCTGTCGCCACCCCCGGAGGAGAGCCCGGAAGTGGTTGCCTTTCCGCAAAACGACGTGAGGAGTGACGATGAGCGGTGACGAGATCAACGGCGACACCGACGCCATGCGGGAATTCGCGTCCCGGATCATGGGCAGCCTCGACACGCCGCCGGTCAGCAACATTTCCCGGATCGACAGTACGACACCATGCTTCGGCGGGCTGGACGACTTCTGCATGCATCTCACCGCCGCGGAAAACGAGAGTATCGGCAGGCTCCAGACCTTCATCACACAGGCCGAACAGGGATTCGCCGCGTACAGCGCCTTCGTCCAGCAGACGGCCGCGAGCTACCTCCGTGCCGACGAGACGGCCCGCCAGGAGATCTTGAACACCTTCGTCTCGCAGCGCCCTCAAGGCCTCCCGGCGATCGATCCCCGGCTCCTCACCCCGCAAGACGGACAGCGCTGAGGGGATCTTATGGCCTCCATCGAGGAAATGTACGGACAACTCACGGCCGAGGTGCACACCCACGTCCCCAAGCTGGTGGCCACCGGCTACCTGTGGCGGGACGCGAGGGCCTGGATCGACGGGCAGGCGACGCTCCTCCACCAGCAGGCGAATCAGCTCGTCACCCAGGATCGGTGGCCCGACGCCGCCGGACGCCAGTTCATGGCACGGGTGACCCGGGACATCACCGTCATGCGGAGTTGGATCGACCCGAGCGGGATCGTCACGTCGATGGCGACCGTCGGGCTTCCGATACCGCAGAAGCAGACCACCGCGTCGGAGGTGCTCGACAAGGTCAACAGCCTGAACCTGGCTCTTTGGGCGGCCCTGAACACCGCGAAGGACCAGGTCGACCACTACAACAGACTGTCCGAAGAGGACAGGGGGAAACAGCGGCAGGCCATCGAAACGAAGATCGCCGACGAGATCACCAAGCTCGGCCCGAAATACCAGGACGCGGCGCTGGCCATGAAGAACGCCATCGGCCTGCCCTGGGAAGGCCCGCTCGCCGCGACGTCCGGACAAGGACGCCCCGGACCGGCCACGAACGGCGTTCCCGCCTCCGGCGCAGCGTCTCCCGGCACCGCGCCCTCACCTTCTTCCCCGCAGCCGCAGGAACCCACCCCCACGGAGGAAGAGGTCCCGGAGGCGACGGATCCGGTCAAGGACGCTCTCGAAGCGGCACCCGGTGCCCTGGACGCGTTGAGCCAGGCGATGCAGTCGGCACAACAGCTGCTGGGCGGTGGCACCACCTCCCCGAGCCCGACGCCGCTCGGTCCGCTCGATCCGATCGATCCACTCGGGCCGGGAGGCTCACTCACCCCCGCGGAGATCGCGGACCGGCTCGCCCGGCTCGACGGTGGGTCGGGCCTGCCGAGCCTCGCCGGGGGCGGGGTGAGCCCGGTCGGTGGTCCGGCGGGTGGAGCCGGTGGGGCGACTGCCCCGACGACGCCGATCAGCCAGTCGACACCCGGCGGCGCCGGCAATGCCGCTTTCCCGGTGGCGGCTTCCTTTTCGGCCACGGGTTCCGGCGGCACCGGCGCGGCAGGCACTCCCGGCGCGATGCCGCCGGCACAGCAGCAACCGCAGCAAGGCGGAGCGAAGACCGGCAACGGCATCAAACCCGGCGCGGCCGAACACGCCGCCACCGGACGGTCACGGGACCGCAAACCCGGTACGACGCCGGGGGTTTCACTGCTCGGCCGGTCCGGACGTGGCCGTCCGGTCGACCGGGCAGGCGAACCGGCTCCCGCGCCGCGGCGGTGGGACCGGGAGAACGACACGGTCCAGCTGCTCGACGAGGAGTTGTGGCAGGTCAACCAGGAAGACAGTGGTCCGCGCTATCGCGCCGGACAGTGAGGAGGGGTAGATGCCCGATCAAATCAACGCGGACACCGAGTCGATGAGCGCTTACTCGAGCAAGCTCACCGCCCCGGAAATGCCGCCGTCGCTGGCACGGCTGGGGACACCGCCGAATCTGACCGGTCTCTTCGAAGGTATCGCGATGTCGGTACTGGACAAGGCCGCCACCGCGAGTGTGGCCGCGTTCATGACGAAGATGACCGAAGAGATGGTCACCGACTCGACGAAGGTCAAGACCGCCGCGATCACCTACAGCGCGGCGGACGTCACCAGTGCGCTCGAACTGGCCACCTCCGCCACCAAGGTGCTCAAACAGGGCATCGATCTGGTGAAGCAGACGGCGGGCTCCGTGCAACAACCGTCCACCACCACCGAAAAACCGGCCGACCCGGCCGCGGGCGGCGCCCCGCAGGACCTGGTCTGAGGAGCTGATCATGGCTGTTCCCTACAATCTGCTGCCGATCGAGGCGCATCTGGCGATGATCACCGCCGAGCAGGCCAACGTCGCCGTTCTCACCGACGCCGCCCGTATGTGGACCGAATCCCGTGCCTGGATCGAGAACGCGTCGACCGAACTGCACACCCGCGTGGGCGAGCTTTCGCCGACGTGGCAGGACGACGCGGGTCGAGCCCACGAAGAACGGGCGCAACGCTCACTCGCCGAACTCCGGTTCTGGGGTGAGCGGATCGATCTGGCCCAGCCCGCCGAAACGCTGACGACGCTGGCGAGCGGCATCCAGGAGACGATGCAGGAGGTGTCGTTCCTGCACAGCCAATACATGGCGGCGATGACCAGCCCGCTGACCGCTTGGGCGGCTCCGCTCTTCCAGCAGGCCTCCGGCGCGCGGATGACCGCGCTCGGCGCGCAGTTCGACATGTCGATGCTCAAGGTCGTCTCGGCTTCCGGGATCGAGCAGCCCGACCATCTGATGCCCGAGACACCGCAGGCGTCCGCGGAGGGGAACTCGCCCGCCGACTTCATCAAGGCGGCCGAAGCGGGAATGAACGCGCTGACGGAAGTGCAGGGGCTGGCCGAGTCGCTCGGTGTCGGCGGCGGGAGCACTGGGACCGGGACGGACGTCTCGATGCCGGAAATCCCCGGCTACGACGGGACGTCAGGTGTTTCGCTCGCCGGGCTCGCCCCCCTCCCGACCGCGGCCGGGGCGGTCCCGGGTCTCGGTGGGGTCCCCGGCGGCTCGGGCGCCCCGCCGGTCCCGACGGGGCTGCTCGGCGGTATCGGCGCGGCGGGCGGGCTGGCCGGTCTCCCGGTCGCGGCGAAGCCGATCGGCACGAAGAAGGCGCCCAGCCTGGCCGCCGAAATCCAGCCGGCGGCAGCGAGCACGTCCACCGCGAAGGCGGCGACGGGCCCGATGTCACCGATGTCACCGCCGCACGCCGGCGGGCAGAACACGGCGAGCACGCTCCGGCCGTCGTCGAACGACCAGCCGGTCGGGCGGAACGGGTCCGGTCGCCGGGCCTCCTCCGGGGGAAGCGACGGCGTCCCGGCGAAGCTGCGCGGCCGGGCCGCCAACGGCAATCCCGACGCGGGGTTCACGCTGGCGCGCGGGCAGCGGCCGGGTGAGTCGGAGTCGGGTTCGGTGCAGATGCTCGACGAAGACCTCTGGCGGCCGAACTCCCGCTGAACCGCTTGTCCGTGAAGGCCCCCTTCACTGCGCTGGACGCAGTGAAGGGGGCCTTCACGTCGTTCCCGTAACTCGCGTGTCTGAAGGCGTAACTCGCGTGATTGGAGGCGTAACTCGTGTGTTACGCCTTTAATCACGCGAGTTACGCCCAGGATCACGCGAGTTACGGGTCAGCCGCCCAGGGTTTGGCGCCGTGCGGCGGCCGGGTCGAGGCTCGGGCCCTCGGGCAGCCTCGCGACCAGGCCGGCGGGCAGCCGCACCGGGCGCGCCGACGGGTAGCCGAGCATCTTCAGCACGTCGGGTGAAGCCAGCGGGTAACGGCGCCCCATGTCGGTCACGACGGTCAGCGTCCCGGCCGGGGCCTGCGCGGAGGGCATCGCCTCGACGACGATCGCGCTGCCGGGCGGCACGTGGACGCGGTCCGCGAGCGGCGTCCCGGTGGCGGTTCGGCGGGCGGTGGTGGACATCGGGTCCGCGGCGGGCAGGACGGGGTCGACGGTCAGCGCGGGGGCCGCGGAACCGTCGCCGAAGGTGGCGCAGACGGTGGCGTCCTGGTCGCGCAGGCGCGCGATGGCCGGACGGGTCACGGGCGCCGCGCCGGCGTCGGCACGGACCGGGTCCAGCTGCCGGGACATGGTCGCCAGCGAAGGCGGCAGCGGCACGGTTTTCGGCTCCGTGCCGGGATAGGCGGCCACCATCTGGGCGCTCGCGCGCTGGACGTCGTACTGCAGTTCGGTGATGGGCCGCAGGGCGTCCCGTTCGGCGAGGTAGTGCTGCTGCCCGCCGCCGGAGGTCTGCACCATCAGCAGCATCCCGTTCCGGATGTCGGTCCGGCCAGGGACCGCGATGGACACCTCGCCCGCCGCCGCCACCGGCAGCGGGCCGATCGGCGTCCCTTCCGGGAGCACGTCGAGCCACGCCCGGCCCACCCGCGCCCACGGTTCGGCGGTGAGCGCGAGCCCGGTGCCGACGGCACCGTAGTCGGTGATCCGGTGCCGATGTCCGCGCCATACGACGAAGCGGTCGCCGGTCGACGTCGATTCCACCAGCAGCGCCTGGTCTCCCAGCTCCGCGCCGCCCGACGGCGAAGCGCCCGCCAGCAGTACCGATTCCTCGATCCGGCTGCCCGCCAGGTCGCTCGCGGGCGCCGAGCACAGTGACCACGCTCCGGTGAGCAGCTTTCCGGGGCCGGGCAAGCCGTCCGGGGCGTCGGCGATACCGATCCGGGGCCCGCGCGGGACTCCGGCGAGCGATTCGCGCGAAACCCGTTCCGTGGTGCCGTGTTCGCCGAGCAGCAACAGCGCGGACGCGTAGTTCGCGACGGGGTGCAGCCGTTCGTCGAGATAGACGTACCGCGTCCCGCTCTCCTTCTCCACGATGACGGCGGCGTTCTTGCGCCAGGCGTTGTTCCCGCCGGGCACGATCATCCCGTAGACCCCGACGCACGCCAGCGCCACGATCGCCAGCGCGACACTGGCGAACGCGGCGCCCGACGGACGCCGGAAAGGTGGCTGCTCCGGGTCGGTCTCCCTCGTCACGAGCGCGGAGATCGCGCGCTGCACCAGGAATTGGTACGCCTGCAGTTGATCCCGTTTGGACGCCATGGTTCAGCCCCCCAGCCCGCGCACGTAGCCGTACAGGCCGAGCACCGAACACGCCACCGGGACGACGGCGATCGTCACCAGGATCTCGAAGTACTCGGCGATCCGGCCGAGATAAGGGTTCGCGGCGCGGGTGCTCAGCACGACACCGGAGGCGATCACGCCCGCCGCCACCGCCAAGGACAGCGGTCCGGCGAGGACGAGCAGCATCGAGCGGTCCGCCATGAGCGGACCCGCCAGCAGGCAGCCGGCGCCGAAGATCCCGGTCACCAGCACCAGCAGCCGCTGCCGCAGGATCGGGTACAACCGCGCCCGCACCAGGAAACCGGCCGCGAGCAGGGCGACGAGCACGACCGCGGCCTCGCTGTCGCTGCGGATCAGCTGCAACTGGCAGTACATGACGACGATCGCCGCGCCGCCCAGCATCCCGGTGAGCAGCGCGTCCGCTCTGGCGACGGCGGCGTGCACGAGATCGAGCGGCGGCTGGGGATCGTCGCGGACCAGGTCCGCGGTCGAGCGCGGCAGCACCGGCATCGGCACCCGGCCGAGCCGCAGCGCCAGCGGCGCGAACGTGGTCGAGAGCACGAGGACCCCGCCGCCGATCACGGCCGCCGACCGGTAACCGGCCAGATCGTCGAAGGTGGCGAGCCAGCCACCGAGCACCCCGAGCAGGCCGACGGTGGCGGCCCCCGCGAACAGTTCGGGGGCGGCGATCACGCCGAGATGGCCGACGACGGCCGCGAGCAGCAACGCCGCGCTCGCCAGCAGCAGATGGCCGGCGGACAGCGCGCCGATCGGGTCGTCGCCCGCCAGCAAGAGCCCGCCACCGGCGAAGGCGAACGGAAGCGCGACGGCGGCGAGCACCGCCCCGGCACCGGCGTCGCGCATCGCCCGCGCGAGCAGGACACCCGCGGCCAGCAGCAGCGCGGAGACCGCCAGCGCCCAGGACGCCGGTGCCGTCCACGGCGGACCGGCGCGCAGTACGGCGAGCAGCCCGAAGGACATCGCCACCCCGCCGACGGCCAGTCCGGCCTGCCGCGTATGCCTCGGCCCCCAGGCCTTGCCGGTGCGGCCGGAACCGGTGGCGATCGCGTCCACGAGGTCGTCGTACTCGGGTTCCGGCCATTCGGCCCGATGCGGTGTCAGATGGAGGATCTCCCCGTCCCGAACCCGGTGCGCGCCCAGCGTCCGGTCCGGATCGAAGGGTGTCCCGTCGGCGCGGCGCAACTGCCAGCCGCCGCCGGCGACCCCGTCGTCCGCCATTCCTTCGCCCGCCCGCGCGAGCAGGCCGGGAAGGATTTCGGCGACGGACGCGTGTTCCGGCAGCGCCATGTCGATGCGCCGGTGCGGAGTGGTGATGGTGACCCTGACCAGGCCGGCAGTCTGCATGGGAAAAGGGTCGGCCAGCGGCCCGCCCGCCGGGCCCCCGCGGCAGGAACCTGCCGCCGGGAAAGTACTCCGGATCCGGTCTTCTTGCGCGACAATGGGGTCATGAGCATCGAGACAGGAGTCGGCGGACCGAGGCTGCTCGCCAAGGGCCCCATCGCCACCGTCTACGCGGGCCGGGATCCCGCCACGGGCAACGACTTCGCGATCAAGATGTTCCCCGGCGCCTTCGACCGTGAGACCTCCGCGTGGCTGGAACGCGAGCGGAAGGCGCTGGCCGCCGTGCGCGCGACGCGATCGGTGCTGCAGATCGACGACGTCCTGACCGACGCGGGCGGCCGGTCCGGTGTCCGCCGCGAACTGTGCCCTGGTTCACTCGCCGGCGTGCTGGATTCCGGTGCCAGGCTGGGTGTTCCCGACGTGCTCGCCCTCGGCGCCGCGATCGCGTCGGCACTCGCCGCGGCGCACGGCGCGGACGTCGTGCACGGCGGGGTGAGCCCGCACAACGTGCTGTACCGCGCCTCCGGCGAATTCGTGCTCGCCGACTTCGGGGTCGCCCTGCGGCGGCGGTTCCCGCGCGATCCGATGTACGCGGTCGAGTACACCGCGCCGGAAACCCTGCGCGACGACACGCTTTCCCCCGCGTCCGACCTTTATGGACTCGGCGCGGTGCTCTACGCCGCGTTGACCGGCACACCGCCCTTTCCGCGCCACACCGGGCAACAGCCCGGCGAACGGATCCTCCAGGTGCTGCGGGAACCGGTCGCGCCCATACAGGCCCCTGGCGTCCCGAGGGAGCTTTCCGCCACGATCCTCCGGTTGCTGGCCAAGGAACCGGCCGACCGGCCGCAGGACGTCGCGTCGCTGGCGCGGCTGTTCACGAAGCTGCGGCAGCCCGGCGGCGAAGTCGTCACCGGGGAACCCGTCGACGTACCGGCCGAAGAAGACGCCGACGTCGAGTTCGACGACTTCGCCGTGGTGCGGCAGCCCGCCGCCCCGTCGCCGGTCCAGGTGGTGCAGGCGCCGCCCTCGGGCGGCCGGACCCTGATCCGCGAGTTCAGCGGCCCGCTCAAGACCGAGCGGCGGTTTCCCTGGAAACCCGTCGCGCTGGCCGGCGCCGGAGTGCTCGCCGCCGGGCTGGCCGTGGTGCCGCTGGTACTCGGCCCGGCGGAGGTCGGCGGGCAGGCCGTCCCGGTCGCGGCCGCGATCCCGCCGCCCGCACCGGTTTCCGCTCCGGCGCCGGACGTCAAGCTGGCGCTCGCCCCGCCGCGCGACCAGAGCGATCACGTGCAGCTGACCTGGACCGCGGAAGGCGAACTGGACTTCGTCGTGATCATGGCGGGCGAGCGGCTCGAGACGAAACAGCTCGTCGCCCACCGCCAGCGCAGCCTCGACGTCCCGGTCGACCCGGCGCGCCGGTACTGCTTCCAGCTCAGGGCGACCGACGGCCGTCACATCTACACCACCGAGCCGGTCTCGATCCGCGGCGCCCGCTGCAACCCGTGAGCCGAAGGGTGACAACGCTCGTTCTCTTTGAGGGGTACGGCGAACATGGCGTGTTGCGAAAGCCACTTTCGCAACGTTGAAGGTTGGGAAAGTGGCTTTCGCAACGGTCCGCGGACCGCTTCAGTCCTCTTTACGGCCCTTGACCGGCACCAGGGTTCGCGGCTCGAGTGCCGCCAGCACCCGAGCCGCGAACGGTCGGGTGGCCAGGCCGCGACGCACTTCGCCGACTTCCTGCCACGCCCTCCGGACCGCACCGTCGCCGACCGGGACGCCGGACCACAGCGTCACGTCCAGCACCTTGGCCAGCCTGGCGACCGGCTCGCGGATCCCTTCCCCGGCAAGCGATCCGGCCGATTCGGCGAGATCGCGCGGGGTCATCCCGATCCGGAACGGCACTCCGTGCGCGCGCAGCCGGTCGCGGATCTCGTCCCAGGCACCGAGCACCCCTTCCTCACCGGTCCGGCGGCGACGCCGTCGGGCGCGGACCGCCTTCGCCGCCGGAACCCCCAAGAGCCACAAGAGTCCGAAAAGGACGATCGCGCCGGCGAGGGCGGGCCACCACCAGTTCACCCCCGCCTCCGCGTTCTGGTCTTCGGTGGAGTCGGGCTGCGTGCCCGGCGGCAGCTGAGGCGGCCGCAGTTGCTGTTCGGCGGGCAGCTGGGCCCTCGCCTTGGCGACCGCCTTGCCGGGCCCCGCCTGGTTCCGGCTCGACCCGACCGCCGCGGCGGTGGGATCGAGCGCGACCCAGCCCGCCCCGGCCACCGCGACTTCGGGCCACGCCAGGACATCACGGTTCCGGACGACGTGCGTGTCGCCGTCCTTCTCGGCCGCACCGCGGAACCCGACGACGAGCCGCGCCGGGATTCCGTTCATCCGCGCCAACACCACGTACGCGGCGGCGAACTGTTCGCTCGTCCCCCGCTTGCTTTCCAGCAGGAAGTGCCGGAGCTGCGGCCAGCCGTGCCCGGTCGGCAGTTCCTCCGTGCCCGTCGCGACCTGATAGTTCGTGCTGAGGAGCCGTTCCAGCTGCAACGCGGACTGGAACGTCGGGCGCAGCCCGCGCACGGCGTCCTTCGCCACCTGCTCGACGTCGGGCGGCACCGCGCCGAGTCCGCCGAGCCCGCCCGGTGCGCGCGCGTCGATCTCACCGGAACCGAGATCGATCTCGGGAGAGGACCAGTTGAGCCGGTAGTCCCGCACCGAGCCGGCCGACGGCGATTCCAGCATCAGCGTGCCCGCGGTCTGGTCCACCAGCGGGGTCAGCCCGTCCACCCCGGTCAGATCCCGATGGCTCGGCAGCCAGGGGCCCGAAAGCCCGCGCACCTTGAGTTCGGCGCTGCCGCCGGCACCACCGGGAGCGCCGTCCAGACCCACGCCGAGCCGGTGGAGCCGGGAATCGGACAGCCAGTTCGCGCCGTCGAAACCGTTGAGCACGATCAGGCGCCATTGGTCGACCGGGGTGTCGCCGCGGTAGCGGAACACCTCCTCGCCGGGCCGGATGAGCCGCTGGGCGATCTCGTCCAGCGGGTTGCCGACCCTGCTCTTGGGCGGCGGCGCGGCCTGAGTGTCCTTGAGCGTCAGCGGATCGCGGCCGACGGGATCGAGCGCGGCGAACGCGACCGACCCGGCGACCAGGGCGACCACAGTGGACAGTGCGGGCCAGATCACCGACCCCGTCACCCGCCACGAACGCGGCACGCCGGGTGCCCGGCTCACGGACCGGACGCGGCGCCCCGACCACAGCAGGAGCCCGGCGGGCAGCGCGAACCCCAGCGCCGCCGCCACCGCGACGGGTCCCGTCAACGCCTGATACGCCTGCGCCAACCCTGCGACGACCAGGCTGGGCACGAGCGCCACCAGCGGCTTCTTCAAGCGCAGCACGAGTTCCAGCCCGAGCACGACGGCGAGCAGGACCGACAGCGGGACGAACAGCAGTTGCTCGGGGACCGGCAGCGCGGGCCAGGTGGACTGCAGCGTGAGCCGCCAGCCTTCGGTGAAGCCGCGCGCCAGCCCGCGCACCGAAGCGCCGGTCGGCAGCGCGGCGAGCGTGGTCGACGTCAGGACCGACTCGATCAGCCCGAGCAGACCGAGCACCGCGACGAGCAGCGGCCGATACGGCGTCAGCTTGGGGAACTTCGCGGTGAGTTCGACGCAGCCGTACGCGACCACGACGACCACGAGCACCGGCACGAGCAGTTCCGCCCAGCCGAACACGGGCGCGAACAGCAGCCCGGCCACCCCCGTCGCGCCGAGCAGCCCGGCGACCGCGAGCCGATCGAACGGGGCGCTCATGCCTTCCCCACCAAGGAGTTCCATCGGGCCGCGGCGCCGGCGGCGTCGACCGCGACGATCACGCCGCCGGAGCCCGCCGACGGCCGGAGGTCACCGAGCCGCACCACGGTGTCGGGCCGCCAGCGGGCCGCGTGACCGAGATCGGCGTCCGGGCCGGTGATCACCACGAGCACCCCGCCGGGGCGTTCGGCGGCGGCGAGGGCCGAGGGCAGCAACGGCGCGTCGTCCGTCGCGTCCTGTGTGACGAGCGCGAGTTCGTCCAGCAACGTCCTCGCCGCGCGCACCCCGCTGTCGGTCAGCGTGTCCGCGCCGGCCGAGGTGATCAGGCGGCAGTGCTGCCCCGACGACGCCGACGCGTAGAACAGCGAAGCCGCCATCTCGACGGCCTCCTCGAAAACGGCGGGGGTCATCGACGCGGGCCGCGTGTCGAGCACGGTGGTGAACCGGGGCTGGGCGGGGTCGGCGTACTCGCGCACCATGAGCCGCCCGGTCCTGGCCGACGCCTTCCAGTGCAGATGCCGGACCTCGTCGCCGATCACGTACTCCCGCACCGAGCGCAGATCCGCCGAACCACGCAGCGGCGGGTCGGTGATCGGGCCTTCGTGGTGGTGCCTCGGGTGCCCGGCCTGCGCCGCGCGTACCGCGTGCCGTCGCGGATGCACCCACAACCACGCGGAATCCCCGACCGTCCGGTCACCGCGGGCGAGGTCGAACAGGTCGGGTCGGTGCACCACGAGCGGGCCGACGCGCAGTTTCCCGCGTGTCGTCGTCGGAAGCTCGTAGTGGTACGTCGCTTCGGCGCCGGGCGCGAGCGGGCGGACCCGCAGGCGGTGCGTTTCGGTCCCGATCCCGTCCCCCGCGGCGAAACCGCCGTGCCGCCGCGAGCCGGTGTTGCGCACGACGAGCGAGGCCAGCGCGGGTTTACCCCGCTCGACCCGGTCCGGCTGGACGGTCCGGCCGATCTCCACCCGCGGCCGGAACCTGGTGGTGACCAGCGCGATCAGCACCGCCCCCGCCGCGATCCCCGCGAAGGCACGGAAAAACGTGTATCCGGCCAGTTCGCCGAGGGCGTAGGACCCGGCGGCGAAGGCCAGCACGATGACGCCGCGGCGGGTGAGCCGCACGCCTACCTCCCCATCGCGGCCATGGGAGCGGCCGTCGCGCCCAGGAGTTCGTCGACGATGTCGGCGGTCCGCCGCTGGTTGAGTTCCGCGTCGGGGGTCAGCACGAGCCGGTGGTCGAGGACCGGATGCGCGACGTCCTTGACGTCGTCAGGGGTGACGAAGTCGCGGCCGAAGGTGGCGGCGAGCCCTTGCGCCGCGCGGATCAGCGCGATGCTGCCCCGCGGGCTCGCGCCGTAGCGGACGTCCGGATGCGACCGGCTCGACGCGGCCAGCCGCACCGCGTAGTTGACGATCTCCGGGGCCAGGTGGGACTTCCGGACCTCGTCGATGACCGACTGGACGTCGGCGATGCCCAGCACCGGCTTCAGTTCGTCCGGCGTCACCCCGGCGCAGTCCCCCATGACCACGCGCATCTCGGATTCCACATCCGGGTAGCCGACCGAAATACGCATGAGGAACCGGTCCAGCTGCGCCTCGGGCAGCCGGTAGGTGCCCTCCAGTTCGATCGGGTTCTGCGTGGCCACCACGAGGAACGGCCTCGGCACCGCCTGGCCGACCGAATCGACGGTGACCCGGCGTTCGGCCATCACCTCCAGCAGCGCGGCCTGCGTCTTCGGCGTACCCCGGTTGATCTCGTCCGCCAGCACCACGTTGGCGAAGATGCCGCCGGGGTGGAACTGGAAACGTTCGGCGTTCTGGTGATAGACCATCACGCCAGTGATGTCGCCGGGCAGCAGGTCGGGGGTGAACTGGATCCGGCTCCACCGGCCGCCGATACTGGCGGCGACACAGCGCGCGATCGTCGTCTTCCCGACGCCGGGCACGTCCTCCATCAGCAGATGCCCTTCGGCGAACAACGCCGCCACGGTGAGCCGGACGACCTCCGGTTTACCGCGCACCACCGATTGCACGTTCTCGGCGATCTGCTCGTAGGCGACCCTGGGCGTGAGCGTCACAGAAGTTCCTTGTCCTTTCGTCGGCGCAGGCCCACCAGTGCCATCGGGCCGAGCCAGAACAGCGCGCCACCGTTCACCGACGGCACGCCTCTCCAGCTGTCCGAGGCGGTACCCGCGGAGGTCCTGATGGTCGCGGTGATCGTGATGGCGCCGAGCCAGGTGACCTCGGAGATGGTCAGGGTGGTGGCGCCGGAACACACCTGCGGTTTGGTCTCGCTGAAGAATTCGGCGGTGCAGGTCGCGGAGGCGCCCTTGCCGTCGGCTCTCACGGAGACGAGCAGCTTGTCGTCCTTGCCCCGCACCTGGGTGATGGTGATCGTCGGCGGCCCCGAAACGACCGGGACGGTGACCTTCCTGCTGCCGGTGGCCCCGGTGAGCGTGGCGGAACCGAACTTCGTCACCGCGCGGACCGTGACGGTCGCGGCGCCGCTGACCCCGGTGAATTCCGCGGACGTGGCAGAAACCGTGCGCTGCCCCTTGCCCGTCACGCTGACCAGGTAGTGCACCAGCGTGCCGCCGCGGAGGTCGGGCTGGGTCCAGTTCACCGACACCTTCCCGTCCGCGGAGGCGTTCGCGGTGACGACCGGTGCCCCGGCCGGCCGGTTCGCGGGTCCCGGAATGACCGCCTTGGCGCTGGCGCCGGGGCCGATCCCCGCCGAGTTCTCCGCGACCACGGTGAGCACATACGGGGTTCCGTTGGTCAGCCCGGAAATCGTCGCCCCTCGTGACGATCCACCGACTCGCATGGACCCTCCGGTCCAGGTCACCCGGTAGCCGGTGATCCGCGCGCCGTTGTCGGCGGCCGGGCTCCACGAGACCTTGATCGAGCCATCTCCCGAGGTCGCGCTCACCTTCCTCGGCGCACCGGGCGGAGTCGCCTTCGCCACCGGCGGGGGCGCTTTCTGGGTGATCGGCGGAGCCTGCTGTTGTTGTTGTTGTGGCGGCGGGGGCTGGCCGCCGGACGGTTCCGGACCGGCCGACGGCGCGCCCGCGGTCTGGCTGTTGGCCGCCTTGTCGACGTCGACGTCGACCACCGTGCCGTCGTCGCCGTTGACGACCAGGACGTGCGAGCCGTCGGCGCTGTCGACGTAGATCCGGTTGTCCTCGCCCTTGGCCAGCCTCGGCGCCGTTCCCTGACCCGGCACCTTGGTGGTGGACCGGAGCTTGCCGGTGGCGTCGTAGGTCAGCACCTCGCCGCGGGTCTCGTCGACCATGGCGACGACGTTCGACGAGGAGAGCGGGCCGTTGAACCGGCTGCCCTTGGACAGCTCGACCGAAATCGGCTTCGCGGACGGGCGATCCTGGTCGAGACCGCTGATGTCGATGAGGTGGAGCTGGTTGCGCTCCGGGTCGGCGATGGCCAGCCGGTCACCGACGGCGCTGTTCGCGACCTGCGCCGACGGCGAAAGCTTGATGCCGAGCGGGAGTCCGTCGCCGAGCCCGTCCGGTCCGACGCGGTGGAGGCTGTCGCCGGTGGTGTCGAGCACGACCGGCCGGTCGCCGACGAGCGTCAGCCCGCCGCCGTGTCCGGGCGGGAGCTGCGCGGGGCAGGTCATGACGGCGGCGCTCTTGGGCAGTTCGCAGACCGAGCCGTTGTCGACGCGGTGCGTCCACACCGTTCCCTCGGTCGTCGCGACCGGCCGGGACAGTGGCCCCCCTGCGGGCACTGTCGCGGCCGGGTCCCCGAGTCGCACGATCTGGCCCGCGTTGCGGTAGACCAGGTACGGGCCGCCCGCGATCTCCAGCACGAACGGGGTTTCCGGCGCGGGCGGCGGCACGGACTCCTCCACGCTCAAGGTCGCCTTGTCGAACTCCGTGATGCGGTTCCGCTCGACCACGTATCCGGAGCCGTCCCCCTGCGCGACCTGGCTGCCGTTCGCCGCCGGCACGTCCGCGCGCGCGTCGACGCGGTTCGTCGAACCGTCGACGTGGAACGCGGACTGGGCGGCGTCGTTGTAGACCCAGTGACCGACCTGGACGAACTCCAGCCGTTCCGGGGTCGCCGCCTGTCCGGTCACGGCGAGGCCGACCAGCGCCAGGCAGCCCGCGACCACCAGCGCCACGGCCATTCTCGTTCTGGCCACCGCGCTGAACCGCTTTTCGGTGTTCACGCGATCAAGCTAGAGAGCGACCATGAAATTTCGATGAAACAGCTCGTCTCGCCGCGCGCGGGCGCCGTGTCATCGAAACCTCATGTTGGCCGGGGCAGCCTGAGGCGACACGGTTGAGGAGGCAGGACGATGACCGATCCCGGCGCGGCCAGGACGAGCGGGCGGTACCACGCGCCGCCCCCGCCGCTTCCCCGAGTCGCACCGGCCGCACCGCGGGCCGCGGCCGTACCCGATCCGCTCGCCTACGCCGCGCCCGCCGCGCGGGCGGCCGCACGTGAAGCCGCGCTGGCGGCGCTCACCGCCGCTCGCCAGGCGGAGCAGCGACCGCGCTGGTCCGCGGCGGTACCCGTCCCCGCCCCGGCGCCCGGTGCGCCACGACCGGATCCGCCGGCGCCCGTCCCGGTGCGGCGATCCGGGCGGTTCGGGGGGATCGGGGTGCCGCAGATCGTCTGCTGGCAACTCGTCCTCGTCGCGGTCGTCCTGGTGGCGGGGCGGCCCTGGCCGCTGGTGGCCGCGGTGCTCACCGCCGCCGTCGTGGTCCTCGCGCTGACCGCCGTGCGTATCCGCGGACGCTGGCTCTACGCCTGGCTCGGTTCGGCGTCCGGCTATCTGACGCGTGACCGCGACCGGGATCTCCGGAACGCGGGTGAAGCGGGCCGGGCGCTGCTGCGCCTGCTGTCGCCGGAAGCGACGGGGACGGCGGGCGAAATCGGCGACGAGACGGTTTTCATGGTCAGCCGCGCCGACGGCATCACCGCCGTGCTGCAACCGAAATCGGCCGCACGCGAGCAGCCGATGCCGTCACCGCTGACGTTGCTGCCCCCGGCCCGCGAACAGGCGTCGGACGTCGCCGCGCAGGTCATCCACCACGTCGGCGCGGACCGTTCACGGCCGCCGCGGGGCTGGGTCGCGTTGCAGGCGCTGCGCACCGTCGACGTCCACCGCGACGCGGACGTGCGGCAGGCACTCGGGAACACGGTCCGGCGGGTGCGGCGTCAGCTCCGTCGCGACGGACTGCCGGTGCGGGCGCTCGCCGAAAACGAGGTCCTCGGCGTACTCGCCTCGCTGGCGCACGTCACGGCCGGCCGGGCGCGTATCCGCGAGGACTGGCGGTTCTGGCACAGCGGGCCGATCTGCCAGGCGACCTTCCGCCTCGACGGCTGGGACGCGCTTTCGCCGGTCCTCACGGCGGATCTCTCGCGACGGCTGCTCGCCGCCGCCCCCGGTTCCGCGGTGACCCTCGCCGTGACCGCCCGGCGGAGCGCCGCCGAGACCGAACCGCGCGTCAGTGCCTCGATCCGGATCGCCGCCGCCGGACCGCAGGCGGTGGACCACGCGGTGCGGGATCTGGAACTCGCCGCCCGCCGGGGCGGGCTCACCCTGGACCGGCTCGATGGCAGGCACGCCAAGGGAGTGGCGGCCACGCTGCCACTCGGGGTCAGTTGAGCACGACGATCGCGGCGGTGAGCGCGGTCGCGTACAGCGTCCAGGCGAGGTACGGCAGCAGCAACGCGGCCGAAAGCCGGGACGACCGGCGGAAGTACAGGGCGGTGACGACGATCGCGACATCGAGCAGGACGATGTCGGCCAGGGCCAGGCCGTAGGCGCCGGCCGCGAAGAACAGCGGCGTCCACGCGGCGTTCAGGAGCAGTTGGAGAACATACCAGTTCAAAGCGCGGCGTTCGCCACCGGATTTCCAGTACAGCCAGCCCGACACCGCGATGGCGAGGTACAGGACCGTCCACACCGGACCGAACAACCAAGCGGGCGGCGCGAACGACGGCCGTTCAAGTCCACTGTAGACAGAGCGGGCGTCGGCCGCGGCGAGCCCGCCGACGAGCGCGACCACCGCGACCGCGGCCAGGAACGGGAGTAACGCCAGCGGCGCGCGGAGTCGTCCTGGGATCGCGGTCATCTTTCGAGGGTAAGGCCGCGGACACGCCCTCGCGCGCTCAAAACCCGGTCGCGCCCGCGCGGGCTCGACCCTAAGCTCGTCCGCGCGATGAACGACGACACTTTCCTTGCCCACGTGGCGGACACCCTGGCCGCGCTCCCCGCGGTGCACGCCGTCACCCTCGGCGGATCACGCGCGCAGGACACCCACGGCCCCGGCAGCGACTGGGATTTCGCCGTCTACTACCGCGGCGGCTTCGACCCGGCGGACCTGCGCGCCGTCGGCTGGGACGGCGAGGTCTCCGAACTCGGCGCGTGGGGCGGCGGCGTGTTCGACGGCGGCGCCTGGCTCACGATCGACGGCAGGCAGGTCGACGTCCACTACCGCGATCTCGGCTCCGTCGAACACCATCTCGCCGAAGCGCGGGAAGGCCGGTTCCACTGGGAGCCGTTGATGTTCCACCTCGCGGGCGTCCCGAGCTACCTGCCCGTCGCCGAACTCGCGGTCAACCGGGTGCTGCGCGGCGACCTGCCGCGGCCGGACTTCCCGGAAGCGCTGCGGGAAACGGCTCCGGCGATGTGGCGAGGCCGTGCCGATCTGACGCTGCGTTACACCCGCGGCGCCTTCGTCCCGCGCGGGCAGGCCACGGAGGTCGCGGGCGCGCTGGCGACCGCCGCGATGGAGACGGCGCACGCGGTCCTCGCGGCCCGCGGCGAGTGGGTCACCAACGAGAAACGGCTGTTGCAGCGCGCGGGATTGCGCGAGATCGACACGGTCGTCGCGGGGTTGCGCACGGATCCGGACGCCCTCGCCAAGGCTGTGGACGACGCGGAGGCGCTGTTCCGGGCGACCGCCTGAGCCTTGTGGCGCTGTTCCGGGCGACTGCCAGAGCCTTGTGGCGCTGTTCCGGGCGACTGCCAGAGCCTTGTGGCGCTGTTCCGGGCGACTGCCAGAGCCTTGTGGCGCGCGTCACGGAATGACCGGCGATCTTCAGCGCTACAGAGAGATAAGACCCGTTCCGTACCAAGGGAGTGACATGTCCGCCACCGCCACGCCGGAAGAAACCACTCTGGCCGTCCCCGCGCTCGACGACTTCGATTTCCCGCTCACCGATGGCGCCGCCTGCCGCATCGACGACCCGGACTGCGAAGCCTGCCAGTAGGGCTTGTACGTGAAGGCCCCCTTCCTTGCGCCTGGCGCAGTGAAGGGGACCTTCATGTACTTGGACCGCCGCGAAGGCCGAGTTTCCTCGGCTCAGCCGAGGGAAGGGGGCCTTCACGCGCACCTGTTGTGACTCCTGGTGCGCAGGGGGCGATCGCCGAGTACGTGAAGGTCCCCTTCCTTGCGCCAGGCGCAGTGAAGGGGACCTTCATGTACTCGGACCGCCGCGAAGGCCGAGCTTCCTCGGCTCAGCCGAGGGAAGGGGCCTTCACGCGCACCTGTTGTGAAGGCCTCCTTCCCTACCCTGAAAGTAGAGAAGGAGGCCTTCACGGCGCTTCCGGACTGAGTCGGCCGAGGGTCGCGAGCGCGCCCCACCTGCGCGATCGGCCCCGCCGGCCGGCCACGCACCACCACCACCACCGACGTTGCGAAAGCCACTTTCGCAACGTTGAAGGTTGCGAAAGTGGCTTTCGCAACTCACCCACTGCTCC